>NZ_CP041742.1:1440000-2040000 GCF_007556775.1 Lysobacter lycopersici | reverse complement strand
GATGGGCGGACTCGGGCCGATGACCGGGCAGTACGGCCACTTCCACGTGTACGCGCCCGAAGACATCTCGTATGCAAAGGATCGCTACCGCAAGGAGGCCGAACGCCTGCTCGGCGTGCTCGACAAGCAGCTCGGTGGCCGCGATTTCATCGCCGGCGGCGAATACAGCATCGCCGACATGGCCGCGTATCCATGGATCAGCCCCTACGACAAGGCGCCGCTGGACCTCGCGCCGTTCGCCAACGTGCGTCGCTGGCAGGCGGCGATCCGCGAACGCCCGGCGACGCAGCGCGCCTATGCGCTGTCGAAGCAGGTGAACCCGGACGCCGGCAAGACGCTGACGGACGCGGAGAAGCAGGTGCTGTTCGGGCAAGGCGCACGCTGAGCGCGTGACCATCGGCGCTTGGCTTGGCCGGCGCGGCGCGCGATGCTGGCGCGTCCACGCCTGCCGGAGCCCGCCATGAAAGCCTTGCCGCTGAGCCTCGCCATCGTCCTCGCCATCGGCCTGTCCGTTCCCGCTGCGCCGACCGCGCGTGCGGCCGATGCGCCCGCCGCCACGGCGCCCGCGGCACCGGCCTGGGTCGCGCGCAGCAACGAATTTTCGCAGATCCTGCTCAAGGCGCAGGCGCCGTTCGCGCCGGAGGAAGCCTCGTTCTTCGGCATCCCGGGCTACGACGACCAGGTCTTCGACCTGAAACCCAAGGTCGGCGAACGCTTCCGCGCGGCGATGGCGCAGGCGAAGGCCGAACTGCAGGGCAAGCTTGCCGTCGAGAAAGATCCGAACGTGCGCCAGGACCTGCAGATCCTGATCGACGCCGCCAGCCGCAACATCGAGAACAGTCAGCTCAACGAGCAGTACCTGCTGCCGTGGTCGGACGTGGGCCAGAACGTGTTCACCGGCCTGCAGGCGCTGCTCTCCGACCAGACCCCGCCCGAGCGCCGCGCGCACGCGCTCGCGCGCCTGCAGCGCTATGCCGGCCTGACCGCGGATACGACGCCGCTGGTGCAACTGGCGAAGGACCGCTACGCCGAGCGCGCCGGCGATGCGAACCTCACGCGTCCCAGCAAGATGGAAGTCGAGCAGGCGCTGGCGAACAGCGATACCTACATCAAGGGCATCGCCGACCTGTTCGCGCAGTACAAGATCGAAGGCGCGCAACCGGCGCTGGACGCGATCGGCAAGCAGCTGCGCGACTACGCCGACTGGACCCGCGGCGAAGTGCTGCCCAGGGCGCGCGACGACGCGAAACTGCCGGCGCCGGTGTACGCGTTCCAGCTCAAGCAGATGGGCATCGACATCGACCCGCAACTGCTGATGCAGCGCGCCGAGGTCGAGTTCATGGAAACCCGCGCGGCGATGCGCCAGCTCGCGCCGCAGGTGGCCGCGGCGAAGGGCCTGAAGGTCGACGATCCGAACGACTACATCGCGGTGCTGCACGCGTTGAAGCGCGACACCATCCCGAACGACGGGCTGGAAGGCGAATACCGCAAGGTCATCGACGCGATCGACCCGATCATCCGCAAGCAAGGCATAGTCGACGTGCCGAACCGGCCGATGATCATGCGCCTGGGTTCGCCGGCCGAAAGCGCCGCGCAGCCCGCGCCGCACTTCCTGCCCGCGCCGCTGGTCGGCAACACCGGGCAGCAGGGCCAGTTCGTGTTGCCGGTGTCGGTGCCGACGGCGGACGGCAAGGCGCTGCAGTACGACGACTTCAACTTCGCGTCCGCGGCGTGGACCCTGTCCGCGCACGAAGGCCGCCCGGGCCACGAACTGCAGTTCACCGCGATGATCGAACGCGGCGTGTCGCTGGCGCGCTCGATGTTCGCGTTCAATTCGGTGAACGTGGAAGGCTGGGCGCTGTACGCCGAAGCCGAGATGGTGCCCTACGAACCGGTCGACGGGCAGTTCATCGCGCTGCAGTTGCGCCTGCTGCGCGCGGCGCGCGCGATCCTCGACCCGATGCTCAACCTCGGCCTGATCGACCGCGCCAGCGCCGATCGCGTGCTCGAAGGCGAAGTCGGCGTGTCGGCGGCGATGGCCAAGCAGGAACTCGACCGCTACATGTTCAACATGCCCGGCCAGGCCGGCAGCTATTTCTACGGCTACAGCCGCCTGTTGCAGACGCGCATGGACGCCGAGCTCGCGCTGGGCCCGAAGTTCGACCGCAAGGCGTTCAACAACTTCGTGATCGGCCAGGGCATGTTGCCGCCGGACCTGCTCGCCGCCGCGGTGAAGGAACAGTTCGTGCCGCAGCAGATGGCGAAGAAGTAGCCTTTGTCCCTGCGCGATTCCGCCAAGGGTTTCGTTTACCGGCATCGCGCACCGGCCAAGCGCGCCATCGTCGCGCTGCGGTCGCTGCTGCCGGCGCCGCTGGCGCGGCGCTTCATGCTCGCGATGGAGAAGCTCGCGTTCACGCTGACCCCGGCGCACCAGGGCGACACCCTGCCGCCGGCCTTCCACGCGTGGTCGCAACGCTGGGTGCGGCCGAAGTTCGAACGCCTCGGCGCGACCTCGCCCGAAGACCTGTATCGGGTCGAGATCCGCAGGCATGCGCAGGCCCTTGCCGGGCGCGAACTGCGCATCGCCAGCCTCGGCGCTGGCGCCGGCGATCTGGAACTGCGGCTGATGCAGTGGCTGCAGCAGGACGGAATCGACGCACGCATGGATTGCGTCGACCTCAACCCGCGGCTCATGCAGGCGGGCGAATCCCGTGCGCGCGAACTCGGCCTCGACGAACGCATGCGCTTCATCGCCGCGGACGCGACCGGATTCCGCGACCCGCAACCCTACGACGTGCTGGTGGTGAACCAGTTCTTCCACCACGTCGCGGAACTGGAAGTTTTCTGCGCCGCGCTTTCACGTTTGCTTGCGCCGGACGGCGTGCTGCTCAGCAGCGACGTGGTCGGCCGCAACGGCCACCTGCCGTGGCCGGACGTGGACGCGCAGGTGCAGGCGTTCTGGCGCGAGCTGTCGCCGGCGCAGACCGTGGACCGCGGCGACGGCAAGCCCAAGCCGCGCTACGAGGCCGTGGACCATGCTGCGTATTCGAACGAGGGCGTGCGCGCGCAGGACGTGGTCGCCTGCCTCGCCGATGCCTTCGATTTCGAGGTGTTCCTCACCTTCGGCGCGGCGATCATGCCCTTCGTCGAACGTCGCTTCGGCTTCAATTTCACGGCTGATGGCGCCGACACCGAATTGCTCGATCGCTTCGCCACGACCGACGACACGCGCGTGCAGCGCGGCGACTACCCGGCGTCGAACATGTTCGCGGTGCTCCGCCATCGCGGCGGCGCGGTCCGGCAGGACTTCGACCCAATCAGCCCACAGCGGCACATCGCGTTGACGCGGGCGCAGTTGGCGAAGGTGTAGCGTCTAGGCGAAACGAAAAGAGGCTCGAATAAATTTCCACGGCCCTATTTCAAACGGAAATTAACTCTGGCCCCTTTTCGCACCGCCAGAATGGCGGCGTTTTTGTTTTCTGTTGCGGGCTGGCGCTTATGTAGAAGCGACGGAAGTCGCAACCGGAACCAGAGATTAGCGATGGGTATCGCTGCGCTCAACCCATCCTACCTCGCTATAAATTTGTGTATTTCCGTATGAATGATAATCCGTCCTCACGTTCTTCCGAATCGTACGAATAGCTATCGAAAATTTTTTTTGCTTCCGATACAACTCCAGAAGGAAACTCGTCTAAGCAGCGCGTCACAAATTTTTTTGACCCGAAAAAAATCCCATACAACTTGTCGTGACTGATGAATATGAAATCATCCGAAACTGTGGTGCGAAATAAAACACATAGTGATGAGTACCATTTATCGGGCGATAGATGAAAGTCAATGCTAGATCGCGGAGCATTTATTCTTGCAAACGTACTGAAAACAGGATCATAAAAAGTTATTTGAATTAGCTCCGAGTAAAGCATCTTGGACACAAGCTTAGCGCACAGCTCGGCATCGAATTCGCTTATCGCAGCCGCAAAGCATTGATCGTGAATTTGCAGACTTTGGACAATAGGCGCGCCGTCACTATCAGGCGTGTAAGGAAGCATGGATAGCAGTGAGTCGTTCATTAGTGCAGCTCCCAACGAAATTTTTGCTTTATCAATGAACCCGCTTGTGTAATTTGTATGGTGAGATAGCTCTTGCCACCTCCCGCACTGAAATTTCTCACCTCTATGCTCGTTCCATCTCTCAATGCGCCTGTAAGAATTTGCAGATTGCCGCCGTCTTTCAACGTTGTGACGGATACTTTAAAACCTGCCTTAACTAGCCCCAATTGCGCAGCTCTCCATCCTTCTTCGCCTCCCCTCATGAAATAATTCATAAAGCCTTTGGGGGTACGATTCGAAGCAATTGCGGCACTGATAAAGCCCGCATAGGTTGGGGTGAGCGTCAGCGAACCCCAACATCTCATCCTTCTCCTGCATCGAGTCCATCGTCCTTCTCGACCGCCCAATCCGACGGTACCCATCCACGGCGGACATGCTGGTGGATCGAACTGTACGGCCAATCCGTCGCCCGCGCGGCATGACCATGCTTGACCGGATTGATGTGGATGTAATCGATCAATGGGGACGGAGGCAATTAAGCAGCATTAATTCCCGCTGTGCCCTTTGGCCTGATCCGGAACCACCAGTCGCATCGCCGCGGTCCTCGCCCTCGTCGCCTTGCCGTACATCAATTCCACCACCGCCGGCGCGGCAAGGTAATCGCCGCTGTTCCCGACGAGCGCGAAGTAATGCACTTCGTGGCGCCCCGCGGGCAGGTACTCGGCATAGAACTTCGGGTTGCGCGCATCCAGGTGGCGGGTCGCGAAATATCCGCTGCCGACATCGTCGACCTTGTGCAGGTCCAATCCGCCCACGGCGCTCAAGGAGAGATCGGTCGGGCGCAAGCCGCCCGGCACGGAATCGGTCAGCGCGACGAAGTGCCGCGCGGCACCGCTGTCGACGACCAGCGTGATCCGGATCCAGTCCCCTTCACGCAGCGCGGATTGCGCGACCGGCACCCATGCACCATCGCGCAACACTTCGTAGCGACGATCGATCGCGAGCCCCACCGCCGAAGCGCGGGCAATCCGGGCATCTTCCGAATATCGGAATTCGGCCACGTAGCTCGCCGGCTCGTTCGCGCGCAATTCCGGTTCGATGCGCAATTGCGTTCCGGCCGGCGATTCGATCGTTCCCTGGTCCTGCCGCTGCCGTGCGGCGAGATGCAGCATCAGCGATTGCGCACCGATGCCGAAGCGCGCGCTTCCCGCATCTTCAGCGCTCGATTTCGCGAGGTCGCGGATGGCCATCAGGCAACCCGCGCCGGTTTGCGTGTCCACCGCTTCGCTGCCGCCCGCGTAGAGGTCCGACAGGCCGCGGACCAGGCTGCGCCGCATCGTGGGATCGACCAATCCGCGACCGTTCGCTGGCTATACTCCGCCGCTTCCGACGATTCCCGCTTTGGCAGATGCAACCGCTTTCGATCGGCAATTACACCGCCACCACCGCGCTCGGCGCCGGCCGCGCTGCGCAACTCGAAGCGCTGCGCGCGCGCCGCAGCGGCTTGCGCGCCAACGATTTCCCCAACCCGACCGGCAGCGACCTGCTCGCAACCTGGATCGGCCGGGTCGACGGCGTTGAAGACGTGGAACTCCCGGCGGAGCTCGCCGACTGGGAGTGCCGCAACAACCGACTTGCATGGCTGGCGCTGCAGCAGGACGGGATGATGGAATCCGTCGCCGCGCTGCGCGAAAAGCATGGCGCGGATCGCGTGGCACTCGTGCTCGGCACCTCGACCTCGAGCATCGGCGCGACCGAGGAAGCCTACGCGCGGCTGGAGGACGGTCGCTTCCCCGCCGACCTCGACCGTCCGCGCATCCACACCCCGCATTCGCTCGGCGCCTTCGTCGAAGCCGCGACCGGCTTGCGCGGGCCGTGCATCACCGTCGCCACCGCCTGTTCGTCCAGCGCCAAGGTCTTCGCGCAGGCCGCGCGGCTCATCGACGCCGGGCTCGCCGACGCGGCGCTGGTCGGCGGCGTCGACACTTTGTGCGGCAGCGTGCTGTACGGCTTCAACGCGTTGGGGCTGGTGTCGCCCCTGCCGTGCCGGCCGTTCGATGCGCGCCGCGACGGACTCTCGCTGGGCGAAGCCGGCGGATTCGCGATTCTCGAACGCGATATTCCCGGCGAACGCGGATTGCAGCTGCGCGGCTATGGCGAATCCAGCGACGCGCACCACATGTCCTCGCCGCATCCCGAAGGCCTCGGTGCGCAACTGGCGATGCGCGAAGCCTTGCAACGCGCGGGACTCGAAGCGGGCGACATCGATTACCTGAATTTGCACGGCACCGCGACGCCGGCCAACGACAAGGTCGAAGCCATCGCCATTTCCGCATTGTTCCCGCCGACCTTGCATGCAAGTTCGACCAAGGGCTGGACCGGGCACACGCTGGGCGCGGCCGGCATCGTCGAATCGGTGTTCGCGCTGCTCGCGCTCGAACACGGCCTGCTGCCGGGCACGCTCAACAGCGGCGAACACGATCCGGGCAATGGGCCGCACGTGTGGTTCGAAAACGCGCAGCGCGATATCGAATTCGCGATGAACAATTCCTTCGGCTTCGGCGGCAACAACTGCTCGCTGGTGTTCGGGAGGGCATCATGAGTGCGCTGCGCGCCGGCATCGCCGGCATCGGCTTCTGGGGCAACGGCCTGCCCTCGTGGAACGATGCGCTCACGTTCGTCCGCGATGGAACGCTGCCGGAAAACGCTCCGGCGAAACCTTCGCCGCAGTTGCTGGCGCCGAACGAACGCCGCCGTGCGCCGGAATCGGTCGCGGTCGCGCTGGAAGTGGCGCTGGCCGCATGCACGGCGTCGGGACGCGATCCGGCGACGTTGCCGAGCGTGTTCGCTTCGACCCATGGCGACCTCGCCATCACCGACTATGTCGCCACAACGCTGGCGAGCGAACCGCGCGCACTGTCGCCGACGAAATTCCACAACTCGGTGCACAACGCCGCCGCCGGCTACTGGACCATCGGCAATAGCTGCACCGCGCCGACCACCGCGATTTCCGCCTACGACGCGAGCTTCGCCCAGGGCCTGCTGGAAGCGCTGTCGCTGCTCGCGGCCGGGCGCGAGGCAGTGCTGCTCGCCGCCTTCGACGCGGCGGCGACCGGGCCGCTGGCCGCGGTCTCGCCCAGCGAAGGCCTGCTCGGCGGCGCGCTGGTGCTGGTCGCCGACGCGCAGGCGGCCGCGAGCTCGCTGCGGGTGACGTCGATCCCGACGCCCGCGCCGGCGGCCGAAGGCGCGCTGGCGCAGCGCTGCGCCGGCAACGCGATGCGGCCGATGCTGGCGCTGTTCGATGCGCTCGCCCTCGGCGGCGATCGGGCGCTGCTGCACGCGGGACCGGGCCGGGCCTTGCGGGTAGAGTGTGCGCATGGCTGACACCGCTCCCCTGCTGACGCGCGAGAACATCGCCGTGGTGATCCCGGCGCTGAACGAAGCACTGCGCATCCGCGACGTGGTCGAGGGCGCGCTGGCGCATTGCGACCGCGTGATCGTGGTCGACGACGGTTCCGACGACGGCACCTCCGACGCGATTTCGGACTTGCCGGTCACCCTGCTCCGCCACGCCGCGCGCATGGGCAAGGGCGCGGGCCTGCGCGACGGCTTCGCCGAAGCGCTGCGCCAGGGCGCGCAGGCGGTGGTGACGATGGATGGCGACGGCCAGCACCACGCCGGGGACATCCCGCGACTGCTGGCCGCGGCGAACCGCCGGCCCGGCTGGCTGGTGATCGGCGCACGCCTGCGCCATCGCGCGAACCAGCCGATGTACCGGCGCCTGGCCAACGAATTCGGCGACTGGGGCATCGCCTGGGGCACCGGCTACCAGGTCGCCGACAGCCAGAGCGGGCAACGCCTGTATCCGGCGAACGTGTGCGCGCTGGCCGGCAGCGGCATCCCCGGCGAGGATTTCGTGTTCGAAGCACAGATCGTGATGTCGGCGGCGCAGGAACTCGGCACGCGCTGCGTGTCGATTCCGATCGAGGCGCGCTACAACCAGATCCATGGCGCGCCGGATTTCCGCCCCAGCCATTTCCGCCCGTTGCGCGACCTGTGGCGCATCACCAGCCACATCGTGATGCAGTGCCTGCGTCGCGGCGGCATCCGCGACGTGCGTCGCAGCATCCACGCCAATCCGCCGGTGATCGACGATCCGGACGGCGAATTTTCGGCAGGCATCGCGCCGCGGATGGCATGAACGCGAACGACGACACGGATGTCGAAAGTGCCGATGTCGCCATCCTCGGCGGCGGCCTCGCCGGGCTTTGCCTCGCGATCCAGCTGAAACAACAGGACCCGGCGCTGGCGGTGGCGGTGCTCGAACGCCGCGCGCACCCGGTGCGCGAAGCCGCGCACAAGGTCGGCGAATCGACGGTGGAAATCGGCGCGCACTACTTCGCGCACGTGCTCGGCTTGCGCGAGCACCTCGAGCGCGAGCAGGTCCGCAAGTACGGCCTGCGTTACTTCTTCTGCGACGGCGAGCGCGACCTGCAGGACTGCAACGAGATGGGCGTCAGCCGCCTGCTGCCGACGCCGTCGTGGCAACTCGACCGCGGCCGCTTCGAGAATTTCCTCGGCGAACGCGCGCTCGAACTCGGCGTCGACTTCCGCCATGGCGCGGTGGTGCGAACCATCGATCTCACCGATGGCGACGGCATGCATCGCGTGGGATTCGAGCACGAGGGCGCCGGCCATGCGCTGCGCGCGCGCTGGGTGGTCGATGCCGCCGGCCGCGCCGGACTGATCAAGCGCAAGCTCGGATTGGCCGAAACCAACGACCATGACGCCAACGCGGCGTGGTGGCGCGTCAACGGCCGCATCGACCTCGACGCATGGACCGACGCGGGCAATTGGCGAACGCGATTCCAGCCGGCCGAACGCTGGAAATCGACCAACCACCTGTGCGGCCCGGGTTACTGGTTCTGGCTGATCCCGCTGGCCTCGGATTCGCATTCGCTGGGCATCGTCTGCGACGCGAAGATGCATCCGATGGAGGCGATGAACACCCACGAAAAGGCGATGGCCTGGCTGCGCCGGCACCAGCCGCGCGCGGCCGAAGCGCTGGAGCAACCGCAACACCGGCTGCAGGACTTCCTGTTCCTGCGCCATTTCTCGCACGGCTGCAAGCGGGTGTTTTCCGGCGACCGCTGGGCGCTCACCGGTGAAGCGGGTGTGTTCCTCGATCCGTTCTATTCGCCCGGCAGCGACTTCATCGCGATCAGCAACACCTACATCTGCGAACTCATCCGCCACGACTTCGCCGGCGAACCGGTCGGGCCTTACGCCGAGGTGTACCAGCAGCTGTATTTCTCGTTCTACGAAAACACGCTGACGCTCTACCAGGACCAGTACCCGGTCTTCGGCCATCCGCGGGTGATGCCGGCGAAGATCCTGTGGGATTACGCCTACTACTGGTCGCTGCTGGCGCCGCTGTTCTTCAGCGGGCGACAGGCCGCGCTGCCGGTGCTGTCGCGCTTGCGCCCCTATTTCGCCGAGGGCCGCGCATTGAACCTCGCGATGCAGGCGCTGCTGCGCGACTGGGGCACGCGCGATGCCGCGGCGTCGCTGCATGGCGCGCGTGCGTACGACCAGCATTCGCTGGACTGGTGCCGGCGCATGAACGGCGCGCTGACCGAAACGCTCGACGACGATGCCTATGTCGCGCGCACCCGCGTCAACGTCGCGGAAATGCGCCAACTCGCCGCGGAAACGCTCGCGCTCGTGCGTTCGAAGTTCGCCGACATCGACGACCACGGACTGGACGCATTGCTGCAAGGCCACGACACCGCCGCGCACGCGCCGATGCTGCCGCTGGAATGGTTCGAAACCAACCTGGATCCCGCGCAGGCGGGCGCGTGACTTCGTTGCTGCTGCAGTTGCTGGCGATCCTCGCCGTGGCGCGCGCCTGCGGCTGGCTGCTCGGGCATTTCGGCCAGCCACCGGTGATCGGAGAAATGGCCGCGGGCCTGTTGCTCGGGCCCATCGTGTTCGGCGCACTCGCGCCGCAGGCGCAGGCTTGGCTGTTCCCTGCCGCATCGCTGCCGCCGCTATCGGCGCTGGCAACGCTGGGCCTGGTGATGTTCATGTTCGTGGTGGGGCTGGAACTGCGCGCCATCGAAGGCACGCGCATGCAATTGCGCGCGGCTGCGCGCACCGGATCGCTCGCCTTCCTGCTGCCGTTGGCGCTGGGCCTGGCGATTTCGCCGTCGCTGTATCCGCGCTTCGCGCCGCCGGGCCTCGCGTTCTGGCCGTTCGCGCTGTTCGTCGCGGCGGCGATCTCGGCCACCGCGTTCCCGGTGCTGGCGCGCATCCTCAAGGATCGCAATCTCACGCAGACCAATCCGGGGCGGCTCGCATTGGGCGCGGCGGCGATCGACGACGCCGTGGTCTGGATTTTCCTCGCTGCCGTGCTCGCATTCGGTGGCGCGCGCGGCGGCCACGGCATCGCCCTGATCGCTGGCGGAACCGTCGCGCTGGTCGCGATCGCGTTCCTGCTGCTCAAACCATTGTTCGCGCGCCTGCTGCGGCACGCGCATGGCGATGCGCCGACGCACGGCGCGTTCGTGGCGGTGGTGCTGGGCCTGGTCGCCTGTTCCGCGTTCGCCGAAGCCATCGGCCTGCACGCGGTGTTCGGCGCGTTCGTGTTCGGCGCCTGCCTGCCGCGCGACGACCGCCTCGCCGCGTATTTCGCCAAGGCCTTCGAACCGGTGGCCATGTTGGTGCTGATGCCGGTGGTGTTCGCGCTGGCCGGCTTGAACACCACGCCGGATGCCTTCGTCGGCGCTGGCATCGGCGCGTTCGCACTGGTGCTGGTGGTCGCGGTGGCCGGCAAGGTCATCGGCGGCGCGCTCGGCGCGCGCTGGTCCGGCCATGGCTGGCGCGACAGTTTCGCGGTGGGTTCGCTGGTGAACGCGCGCGGACTGATGGAGCTGGTGGTGCTCAAGATCGGGCTCGACGCCGGCCTGGTCGGACGCGAGTTGTTCACGATGCTGTTCGGTATGGCGATCGTCACGACAATGATGACTTCGCCGATGCTCGCGTTGTGCATGCGCGGCGCGGGCGCGAAGTTTCCGGCTCCCGATGGCGTCGATTCGGCGGGTTGATTGGCTTCCGCGGCGGGAACAGAATTCCGGATACACCCCGTTTCTGGATCTAATAGGCGTTAGACCTCATGAGAGTGACTAAGGCACTTGCCATCACATCGCTGGTCACGCTTGTGATTCTTACCGCCTATCAGCAGAAGACCGGCACCAGTTTCTCGGCTACTGACTCCACACCAACAGGAAGCGTCCTTGGGGCGATGTTCTTGATTCCATCGCTTCTGGCATGGTTCGGAGCCATGATGAAAGCGCACTCACTCGATCAGAAAGGATGGCTTCTTGCCATCATCCTTCTGTGGCCGGCCATGTACCCGTATCTGCTCCACTACGCAAAACCTGATCCATACTGAGAGCTAACAATTCGTTCAGGCCGATTCAGATTCGCGGCCACTGACGACCCAAACAAAAACGGCGCCTTTCGGCGCCGTTTTCACTCCATCGGTACGACTCACGGCGCGGCGACGCCGTCCTCCGCATGCAGCACGAGCTCGGCGCGATCCTGCGGCAGCATCACGTTCCACTTCTTGAGGTAATCCGCCTTCTTCTCCTCGACGCTGGCGCGGTTCTCGACGAACCACGCATCCGCGCGCGGCGTCGACTCGACGAACTCGCTGGCCGCGTTCCATTCCTTGAAATCGGCGCTCTGCAGGTTGTACTGGTCAGACGATGTCGCGCGGATCGGCAACAGCGAGAAACGCGCCTTCCACACGCCGGGGCGCGCGCGCACCACCGCGTAGTAGGTCTTGCCGGCGTCGAGGTGCGCGTCCATGAAGTCCGCGTTCTCGGCGATGACCATGAAGCGGTGGTCGCCCGGCTCGACCTGGTAGGCGATCTTGTCCTTCGGCCCGAGCACGCCGATCAGCGTGGTGCGGTCGTCCGGCGCATCGTAGACCGACGCGGCGATCGCGCCGCCGTAGTACGACGGACGCATGATGATCAGCAGCGCCTTGCCTTCGGCGGGCACGGGCTGGGTTTGCGACGCAGCCGGCTGCATCAGCTTGTTGGACTTGGCCATCGCCGGCGCGACCGCCAGCAGCAACGCAACCGCCGCGAGGCGGAAGAATCCCTTCGACATCGTGTTTCCCCTGGTTGAGTTCGAAATCCCCGTCGCGACCAGCGTCGCGCCGATCACGTGGCCGCTACTGTAACCGGCCGCGCGACTCCCGCAACGACACCAGGTCAGGGCGCGGGCTGCGGTGCCGGCGGCGGCGGATTCGGCACGTAGATCGCGATGCCGTGCGCGTATTTCTTGGTCGGGGTGATGTCCACGCCCACGCCGACACCGCCGTAACTGTGCGAACCGAAACTGCCGCCACTCACCCCGACGCTGGTGTTGCCCCCGCCGTAACCGTTCTCGGTGCCGACCAGCAGCACGCCGTTCGCACCGAGCTTCGCCGCTTCCTTGCGCAGGTGCGACAGCACCGAATTCAACTTGTTCTGCTCGCCGTAGATCAACGCGCCGCTTTGCGTTTCCAGCTGCGCGATTTCCTCGAAACCGCCCGGCGGCGGCGCCTGGTAGATGCGCACCTGCGCCGGATCGATGGGCGGGCGCACGCGGCCGGTGATCATCGACGAGGTCGCGCAGGCGGCGAGCAAGGCGAGCGGCAGCAGGAACAGCAGGCGGAAGGTGCGATTCATGCGTTCACCCGTGGATTGCGAGGTCGATCCGATGTTACGCCCGGTTCGCGCGATCGTGGCTGAAGCTCAGCCCATGCCGCCATTGATGCCGATCACCTGGCCGTTGATGTAGCCGGCGGCGTCCGAACACAGGAAGCCGACCAGCGCGGCGACCTCTCCTGGCGTGCCGGCGCGAGCGGCCGGCACCATCTGCTTGATCGCCTCGTCGCTGAAGGTGTCGTCGGCCATGCCGCCGCGGATCACGCCGGGCGCAATAACATTGGCGGTGATGCCGCGACTAGCCATTTCCCGCGCCAGCGATTTGGTCGCGCCGTGCAACGCGGACTTGGCCGCGGCGTAGTTGGCCTGCCCGCGGTTGCCGAGCACCGCGGCGACGCTGGACACGCTGACGATGCGGCCCCAGCGCGCGCGCGCCATCGGCAGCAGCAGCGGCTGGGTGACGTGGAAGAAACCGTGCAGCGACACGTCGATGACGCGCTTCCACTGCGCTTCGCTCATGCCGGCCATCGGCGCGTCGTCGTGCATGCCGGCGTTGTTGACCACGACCTGCACCGGGCCGTCGCGCAGCAGTGCTTCGATCGCGCTTCGGCTCGCTTCCGCGTCGGCGACGTCGAACGCGACCGCCTGCGCGCTGCCGCCGTTCGCGACGATGTCCGCGACGACTTGTTCGGCACGGTCGCGATTCGCGTTCGCATGGACGATGGCGTGGAAACCGTCCGCGGCGAGGCGCCGGCAGATCGCACTGCCGAGGCCGCCGCTGCCGCCGGTGACGAGTGCGCGCTTGATGGTGTCGTTCATGCGCGAATCCTAACCGGCAAGCGCATCGCCCAGCATCACCGCCGCGCGGCCCTCGGCCAGCAGCGTGCCGGCGTGGGTGATGCGGAACGCGTATTGCTGGCTGTCCACGCCGCTCGCCAGCAGCGTGGCCTCGCCCTCGAGCTCGCCCGGCAGGTCGTCGATGCGCGCGACATGCAGAACCACACCGCGCAACGCGACCAGCATGCCCGCGCGCACGGCTACGCCGGTTTCGCGGCCGAGCAGTCCGCCGTGCACCGCCATCGCCTGCGCGCCGTATTCGCAGAGGTGCAGCGCGCGCAGGCGACCGTCGCTGCGCAGCGGATTCTCCGGATCGCGATGCGATGCCGTGCGCAGAAGCACGCGATTCGCGTCGTGTTCGACCACCTCTTGCCACAGGCACATCGCGCCCTGGTGCGGGACGAGCGCGGCAATGTCGATGCGCTCAGACATCGCGTTCCGCCGCGACGTCGTGGCGCGCGATCAGCAGGCCGAGCACGAAGTTGCCGACGACGCCGATCGTCACCGTGCTGCCGATCGCGCGCAGCACCGGGATCGACGACAGCGCAA
This sequence comes from Lysobacter lycopersici, assembly GCF_007556775.1. GTDB lineage: Bacteria > Pseudomonadota > Gammaproteobacteria > Xanthomonadales > Xanthomonadaceae > Pseudoluteimonas > Pseudoluteimonas lycopersici. Next base: position 2,025,845 of record NZ_CP041742.1, on the reverse strand, counting down.
GCAGCAGGAACACCAGCAGCGTGGTCAGGCTGCACACGACCAGTGCATGCAGCGTTCGCAGCTGGTCGGCGTGGTCGTCGCCGGCGTGGTCGAAGAACAGCGCGTAGTCGAGGCCGAGGCCAGCGGCGAGGATCAATGCAACGAGATGGAACAGGGTGAGTTCGACCCCGAAAACGCGCAGCACCGCCAGGATCAGCAATGTGGTCAGTGCCATCGGCAACAGCACGCGCACGACGCGGCGCGGCGCGCGCAAGGCCAGCCACACCGTCAGCGCGAGCAGGACCGCGGCGCCGGCCAGCGCCCACAGCACGCGTTCGCGATAGGCCACGACCAGCGATTCCGATGCGTCCTTCAGATCGAGCAATTCCGCGCCGTGCGCGACGGCGAGTTTTGCCAGCGATTGCGGATCGCGGATGCCGGCCAGCGACACCAGCGCGGTCGCGTCGCCTGCATGCTGCAACAGCAGGCCCGACACGCTGGCCGCGAGCGGAGTGCCGGCGAGGTCGGCCGCCTGCAACGGCGGCGCCTTGCGCGCGGCTTCGAGATCGGACAGGAACGGCGCGAACGCATCGTCGCGGAACGGCAATTCCTGCAACGCATCGGCGAGCGCGGATTGCGCCCGCGCCGCATCCGGAATGCGCGACTGGCGCTCGCGCTGGGTCTTCGCGCTGGGCAGGTAGCGCGCGGCCATGTCGTAGCTGGCGAGGTTGCCGCTGGCGATTGCGGCATCCAGCGCGGGACGCAGGGCTTCGGATTGCTCGAGAACGGATTCGACATCGCGGCCGCGGATCGCGAGCAGGTAGCGCACGTCGGGTGCGCCGAGTTCGCTGCGCAATTGCGCATCGCGCGCCAGCGCCGCCGGCGGCACCGGCGTGAGTTTCGACAGGTCGTTCTGCCAGAACGGCGCGCGCGGCAGGGCGATGCAGGCGATGGCGACGACGGCGAACAGCGCCCACCAACGCAGGCGCGGACGCGGCACGCGTTCGATCGCGTTCCACAGTTTCTCCACCCACGGCCACGAAGCCGGATCGCGCGGCGATGGATCGAGCAGCGCAGGAAGCAGGAGTCGCGTCGTGAGCGCCGCGGTAAGCAGGCCGACGATGGTGAAGACAGCGAGCTGCTGCAGGCCGTCGACGCCGGACAGCAGGAACGTCACGTAGGCGATGCAGGTGGACGCGACACCGGTGGCGAGCGTGGGCCAGATCGCGCGCGCGTTCTGCCACGGCGTGATGCCGGCGCGCTGGTGCGAGAACAGGTGGATCGGATAGTCCTGCACCACGCCGATCAGGGTAAAGCCGAACGCAACGGTGATGCCGTGCACGCCGCCGGCGAACCACCATGCGACCGCGCCGAGCCCGGCGAGCCCCGCGCTCGCGAGCGGCAGCACGCCGAACAGCGGCTGCCTCCAGCTGCGATAGGCGAGCACGAGCAACACGATGAGGCCGATGGTGTCGAAGCTGCCGATCCAGCTCGCCTCGCGCTGGGTGCGGCCGCCAATCTCGACCGAGAACGCGCCGGGCCCGCTGATTTCCATGCGCGATTTGCTGCTGCCTTTTGCCTTCGCGAATGCCGATTGCAAGGCATTCACCGCGTCCTGTTGCCCGGTCGGATCGAAACCCGGCGCGACCGTCTGCACCGCGAGCAACGCCTCTTTTCCTTTCGTGTCAAACCACACGTCGTACAGCCGTTGCGGCGCGTTCGCCGGTTGCCAGCTTTCGGCGAGCTTCAGCGTTTCCAGCGTCGGATCGGAGGGCAGCAGCGGTTCGATCAGCGCAGACGCCGGCGAACCGAGGTCCTGCACGCGCTGCTGCAGTTCATCGCGCAGCGTGTCCGCGTCGAAGCGTTCGCTATCCAGCGTCGGCGAGAGCAGGTAGCGATACGGGCGCAGACGTTCGGAAATCGCATCCAGGCCGACCTCGCCGCCGTTGGCGACGAAGGCGAAGCGCCGGTCGTGCGACAAGGCTTCGCGCAGGGCCTGCGATTGCGCGGCGAGGACTTCGGGTTCCGCGCCGGAAATCGCGACCAGCAGCAGGCGCGAACCCGGGCCTTCGCCGAGTTCGTCCAGCAGCAGCTTCTGCGCCGGCGTGCGCGCTTCGGGCATGAACTTGCGCAGGTCGCCGCTGAGCGCGAGCCGCTGCGACAGCCACCAGCCGCCGAGCAGCAATAGCGCCAGCCACAGCAGCGCGAGGGAAAGGCGGACGGGCGCCGTCAGGGAGCGAGGCATGCGCGGATTCGAAACGGACCGCGCATAGCGTAGCGACTTCGCTCAGTCGGCGGTGCAGAGCGCGGCCAACGCCTTGCCGTCGGCGACGCCATCGGCCGCGCGCGCGGCGGAAGCGAGCAGCGTGCGTTGCACTTCGCTACCGCGCGCGGGCTCGGTCTCGAAGCAACGCAGTTCCGCGCCGCGTCCGTGCAGGACGATGTCGCGCACTTTCGCCGCCAGCGCCGCGTCGCGCGGAACCAGGGTCAGCGTCCAGTGCGCTCGCGTGCCGGCGGCCTCGATGCGGTAGTGCCGTTCCAGCGTGGCGCGGTCGCCGGCGAGCATCGCGCCGAAGCTGGCCTGCAGCCCGGCGAGCTCGGGCACGCGCGCGAGCGAGAAACTGCGCGAACGCGTGCCGCGCACGATCGTCGCCTGGCCGTTGCGGATCGTCGTGGTTTCGGCGTAGGGCGATTGCACTTCGCGCACCAGGGTCGCTTCGTCCGGGCGCCGGTATTCGCCGCCGATGCGCAGCGGCGCCTTCAGCAGCGGCGAGTCGCGCAGTTCGACGAAAGCGGTGCTCATCGGCGCCGGGCGCGCCAGCTGCGCGAGGATCCAGCCGCTGTCGATCGCGTCAGGCGTGGCCGCGGACGCGAACGTCGTCGCCGCCAGCATCGCCAGCGGCAACAGCGTGCGCCGCGAACGGTTGCGCGGCACGGGCATCGGGGTGGTCCCAGAAGTCATAGAAGTTGAACCAGTTGAACGGGGCCGAGCGCGCATGATGTTCCAGCCGTTCGGCGTAACGGCGGATGAGCGCCGCGAGTTCGGTGCGCCGCCGCTCGCGCGGGATGTCGAGCCCATCGCTGAACGGTTCGAACACCAGGTCGTAGCGGTTGCCGCCGCGGTACAGGCCGAAACCGAGCACCACCGGCACCTTCAGCGCCGCCGCGACCAGCCACGGCGACAGCGGGAAGCGCGCCGCCGAACCGAGGAAGGGCGCATCCGCGGTGTGTTCGCCGCTGTGCACGCGGTCGGCGAGCAGCGCCACCAGCGCGCCGGACTGCACCGCGTGCTGGATGTCCAGCATCAGCGAGGGACCGTCCTGGCCGGCGTCGATCACGCCCGCGGCGATTTCCGGGTTGAGTTCGTCCAGCAACTGCGTCATCGCCGGGTTGTGGCCCTTGTCCAGCACCACGCGGATCACGTAGTCCGGGCGCTCCTGCGCGAGCACGCGCAGGACTTCGAAACTGCCGAGGTGCGAACCGAGCAGCAACACGCCGCGGCGCCGGTCGAGCGCGCCGTGCAGGCCGTCGAGGCCGTTGACGGTGACATCGAAGCGATCGAGCTGGCCGCCGAGCAGGAACACGCGGTCGAGGATGGTCGAGGCGAAGCAGTGGATGTGCCGCGCCACGTCCCGCCAACTCGCGCGTCGGCCGAGCACGCGGGTCAGGTAGGCCTGCGAATCGCGGCGTTCGGCCTTGCGTCGCAACAGGAAATACACGGTGATGAACGGCAGCAGCGAACGCGCGACACCGCGCCCGCCGTAACGCCCGATGCTGCGGATCAGCCAGATCGCGAAACGCCCGCCGCCTTCACGCCGCTGCTTCCAGTCGCCGCTCATGCCGAAGCGACCTCGCCACTGGCAATGAGCGCATCGCCACGCAGCACGCGGAAACGCCAGCGCGGCGCCTCGCCTTCGATCGCGACCTCGGCCAGCTCCACGTCGGCCTGCTCGCCCGGCAGCAGCGGTTGCACGAACTTCACCTGCGGCAGCCGAATCGCGCCCAAGGGGCCATGCGCGGCCTCGATCGCGGCGAACACCTGTTCCAGCACGAGCACGCCGGGCACCACCGGTGCGCCGGGGAAATGGCCGGGAAGACTGGGATGGGAAGGATCGATCACGAACGACATGCCTGCGCAAGGATGCGTCGCGGCCGGCGTGGCCGCAAGCCGGCGAATGAAGGATTCAGCGGGACTTGCCGTCCCGGAACAGCCCGTTCCAGAAGCCCGGGCCGAGCGCGGCCATGCGCTTCGCGAAATCCACCGGGCCGTGGTAGCGGCCGGGGAAACGCCGCGAACGCCAGGCGAATTCCGCCACCATCAAACCGCCGATCAGGCCGTAGGTCGCGGCGTTCGCGCACCACGACCACAGCGTTTCGCCCACCGGCCACGGCGTGGCGATGCCGAAGGTGGCGAGCAGGCCGCGCGGCACCGCAAGCAGCGCGAGCACGAAGTTGATCGCCGCGAGTGCGAACAGCACGATCGCCCACAACCGGGTCAGGCTGTGCGTGTAGCGCGCGACGTCGGGTTCGAGTTGCGCCGTGCCGCCGGTTTCCAGCGCGGTCGCGATCTTCGTCACCAGCGGCACGCGCCCGGCGCGCAACGTGCGCGCGAACCCCCAGGCCACCAGCGCGACGAACAGCACCGGCACCAGCAGCAGCGGCACGAGCGCGTAGTGCGTGCGCGCCAGCCACGCCAGCGCCAGCGAGACGCAGGCGAGCGAGGCCAGGGCACGCACACGACCGTGCGCGAGCGCGGGCAGCAGCAGGATCAGCGCGATGTCGAACGTCGCCAGCGCGGCGAGCGTGCCATCGGAACGCGCGCTGGCCGCGTGCGCGAGGAACGGATACGCGGCGACGAGCGCGGCGCGGCCGAGCGCAAGCGCGCCGTCGCGGTTCAACCGCCGGTCTTGTGCTGTTCGACGTAGGCCGACAGCGCCCGCAGCGAAGCGAACGCGCGGCGGTTGTCCTCGTTGTCGGAACGCAGTTGGAAGCCATGGCGCTGTGAAATGGCCAGCGCCAGCTCCAGCGCATCGATGGAATCCAGGCCGAGGCCGGCGTTGAACAGCGGCGCCTCCGGATCGATGCCGGCGGGATCGACGCCCTCCAGGTTCAGGCTTTCCACCAGCAGCTCGGCGAGCGCGCGTTCGGCATCGGTTTGCGGCGACATCCTCGGAATTCCCCCTTGTACAGGGGCGCAACGATCCGGCATCGCGCGGCGCTTGGCAACCGCGGACGGCAGCGGTGGCGTGCGGCGGCTATCATGAACGCGGGGACGCACGTTCCAGGAACGCCAGACCGCATGGATTTCGCCACCGACTCCTCGCCAGGCCAAAACACCGCCGACGCCATCGAAACCGACGTGCTGGTGATCGGCGGCGGCCCCGCCGGCACCACCGCCGCGACCCTGCTCGCGCGCAAGGGCTGGAAGGTGACCCTGCTGGAAAAGGCGCGGCACCCGCGCTTCCACATCGGCGAATCGCTGCTGCCGATGAACCTGCCCATCCTCGAACGCCTGGGCGTGCTCGAACAGGTGCGCGCGATCGGCGTGCACAAGCTCGGTGCCGATTTCCCGCTGCAGGACGAGGCCGACAACACCCACGTGTTCCGCTTCGACCGCGCGATCTCGCCGAAATTCGGCTATGCCTTCCAGGTCAAGCGCGAGGAATTCGACCAGTTGCTGTTCCGGAACGCGCTCGCCAACGGCGTCGACGCGCGCGAACAGGTCGTGGTCGAGAAGGTGGATTTCGACAACGACCGCCCGCGCGTGGTGCACGCCCGCGACGCCGGCGGCAACGCGCTCGCCTTCCGCGTCCGCTACCTGGTCGACGCCAGCGGCCGCGACACCTTCCTCGGCAACAAGCTCAAGCTCAAGCGCAAGAGCGACCTGCACCAGTCCGCGGCGATCTTCAGCCACTTCACCGGCGTCAAGCGCCGCGAAGGCGAGGACGCGGGCAACATCACCGTCGACCGCTTCGACCACGGCTGGTTCTGGCTGATCCCGCTGCCCGGCGGCGTGATGAGCGTCGGCGCCGTCTGCTTCCCCGAATACCTCAAGCAGCGCAGCGCGCACCGCGGCGACAAGGCGGCCAGCGGCGATCCCAACGAAGCCTTCCTGATGCGCACGCTGCAGACCACGCCGTCGGTGTGGAACCGCATGCAACACGCGCAGCGGGTCGCGCCGGTGCACGTGACCGGCAACTACACCTACACCTGTAGCCGCATGGCCGGCCCGGGCTGGGTGATGGCCGGTGACGCCTACGCCTTCGTCGATCCGGTGTTCTCCTCCGGCGTCTACCTCGGCATGAACAGCGCCGAACAGGCAGCCGACGTGGTCGACGCGGCATTGCGCGAACCCGCGCGCGAAGCCGCCATGCAGGCGGCGATGGATCTCCGGCTGCGACGCGGGCTCAAGCATTTCTCGTGGTTCATCTACCGCTTCACCACGCCGGTGATGCAGCACCTGTTCGCCAACCCGCGCAACGACTGGCAACTGGAACAGGCCGTCATCTCGATGCTCGCCGGCGACGTCTTCGACAACCGCGTAGTGCTGCGCAAGCTGCGCGTGTTCCGCATCGTGTATGCGTTGACCGCACTGCAGCTGGCGCCGCGCGCGTTGCGCGGCTGGTGGCGGCGCAAGCGCCAGGTCGGCGAAGCCTTCGCCGGCGATACCCTGCAACCGGGCAATCCGTGAGCGATCCAAGCACCTTGTCCATTCCCGGTTCCGCCGCGTTGCAGGTCGATTACGCCGAGCCCGGCACGCTGGCTGAATGGCTGGCCCGCGACGACGTGCTCGCGGTGTTCGGTTTCGGCGACACCGCCCCGCCCGGCGACGACCCGCGCTACCTGCGAGTGCCGCTGCAGCCGCACGGCAATGGCCTGCTCGAGGTCTGGCGCACGCACGCACCGGTGGAACGCGGCCGCGACGGGGACATCGCCTGGGCCCGCAACGCGGACCTGTCCTTCGGCGCCATCGAAGTGGCCGAGGGCGAAGGCGGCATCATCGCCGCGGCCGAACACGCCTACGCGCGGCTCACGCGCTTCATCGCCGACAGCCGCACCCCGCACCTGCTGCGGATCTGGAACTACCTCGACGCGATCACCGAGGGCGAAGGCGATTCCGAACGCTACCGCCAGTTCTGCGTCGGGCGCGCACGCGGGCTCGGCACGTTCGACGCGCAGACCCTGCCGGCCGCGACCGCGATCGGCCGCTGCGACGCGGACCGCGTGATCCAGATCTACTGGCTGGCCTCGGCAGTGCCCGGCACCCCGGTCGAGAACCCGCGCCAGGTCAGCGCCTACCGCTATCCGCGCGAATACGGCCCGCAACCGCCGAGCTTCGCCCGCGCGATGCTGCCGCCGCCGGGTTCGGCCATGCCGCTGCTGCTGTCGGGCACTGCCAGCGTGGTCGGCCACCGTTCGCTGCACGCGGGGCAATTGCTGGCGCAACTCGACGAGACCTTCGCCAACTTCGACAGCCTGATCGGCGCCGCACGCGCGCATGCGCCCGGCCTGTCGTCGAAGTTCGGCGCCGACACCCGGCTCAAGGTCTACGTGCGCCAACGCGACGACCTGCCGCTGGTGGCCGAGGCGTTCGCCAACCGTTTCGGCGGCGGCGTGCCGCACCTGATCCTGCATGCGGTGATCTGCCGTCGCGATCTCGCGATCGAAATCGACGGCGTGCACGGGACCGTTGCCATCGCCGACCCGTGAATGCGCCGGGCGTGGCGCGAACTGCTGCAACGCACTATTGAGCCGCATGGTGATCCGGAGCACACTCGGGCCCGGGCGGGGGGTCTCCCTGCCGAACCAACCACACGGCCGACTGTCTCGATCAGGCGAGATCGTGGGGAACGCATCTCTACAGACGAGGGGATCTGGATCATGAAAAAGGCAACACCTGCTCTGCTGCTCGCGGGACTGGCCGTTTCGGCCTGCCTGCAAGCCCAGGCCGCCGAACCACAAACCACGCAGCCCGAAGCCACTGCCGACACCAGCAACGCGGTGATGGTCGGCATCGATGCCAGGACCGGCAAGCTGCGTCCGTTGACGGCGGCCGAAGCACGCACGCTGTCCGCCAGGGCGGCGGCGATGCCGCGTGGACACGGCTCCTTTGCCGCCATTCCGCGCACGGACGCCCAGTCCCGCGCGACGGTTCGCCGCCATGCCAATGGCGGGGTATCGGTCCGTGTTCCGTTGTCGACGATGAATCAAATCTCCGTCACGCGCGATGCGGAAGGCCGCCTGCAAACGAACGAAGGAAGCCCGGGCGATAACGCCCCGGTCGTGAAGCAGGAGGTGTCCGAATGAAAATCCGCCTGCTTGCGGCCGTCGTTGCCGCCTGCCTCGGCATGCCTGCCGCGCATGCCGCCATCATCCCGGTCAACGACGACGATCCCGGCGTCGGCCTGAACGATCCCACCCCGCGCGCGCCGGAAGGCGGCAACCCCGGCACCACGGTCGGCGACCAGCGCAAGATCGTCTACCAGTACGCAGCCGACCAATGGGGTTCGGTCCTGACCAGCGATATCGACGTCCATGTCGGCGCCAGTTTCGCCTCCCTCGATTGCGATGCCGGCAGCGCCGTGCTCGGTTCCGCGGGCGCGACGACGATCTACTGGGACAACTCCTTCCCGCTGCAGGGCACCTGGTACCACATCGCGCTCGCCGACCAGCTCGCGGGCGTGGACCTGATCGGCGATGGAGTGACTCCCGAAATCGCCAGCCAGTTCAACTCCGACCTCGGCCAGACCGGTTGCCTCGAGGGCAGCGGCTGGTACTACGGACTGGACGGCAATACCCCGGCGGGGATGATCAGCTTCCTCGACGTGGTCATGCACGAGATCAGCCACGGTCTCGGCTTCTCGGGCTTCCTCAACAAGAACACCGGCGCGCTCGGCAACTACGACGGCACGCCGCGTCCAGACGTCTATACGCATTTCGCGTACGACAACCTCACCGGCGCCCGGTTCGACGATGGCGCCATGACCGACCCGCTGCGCCGCGTCGCGATGAAGACCCCGGGCCGCACGTCCTGGGATGGACCCATCGGAAAGGCGCAGACCCCGGCCTTCCTCAACCAGACCTACACCCTGGGCATCACCGGCTCGATCACCGCGACCTTCCCGGCCTACGGCACGGCTTCGTTCGGAGCTGCCGCGACTTCGGCGAACTTCGATGGCGACGTGGTCATCGTCAACGACGGCGTCGGCCCCGACACCGCCGATGCCTGCGAACCGCTGACGGCCGGAAGCCTGACCGGCAAGGTCGCCTTCATCAATCGCGGCGTCTGCGGTTTCGAATTCAAGGCTCGCAATGCCCAGGGCGCTGGCGCCTCGGCCGTGATCATCGGCAACGTGGCGTCTTCGGGCACCCCGGGCACCGCGCCGGGCATGGCCGACGACCCGACCATCACCGACACCACCGTTCCGACGGTGAGCCTGAACCTTGCCAACGCCGACACGATCCGCACCCAGGCCACCGGCATGCATGCCGCACTCGGCGCGGTGGCAGGCCAGTACGTCGGTTCCGACAGCGGTGGTCGTCCCTTGCTGTACACCCCGACCCAGGTTGCGGGCGGCTCGACCTTCTCGCACTTCGACACCACGCTCACGCCAAATGCGCTGATGGAGCCGTTCATCAACGACGACCTGGCGGCGAACTTCGACACCGACCTCACCGCATCCGTATTCGCGGACGAAGGCTGGGTGCTGAAGTCCGGTACCGCCAAGCTCGGCAGCAAGGCCTGCGACACCAAGGTCCCGCTGTACACCGCACCCGGCATCATGACCGGCGCCAACCTGCAGGCGGCGGATACGCTGTGCACGGCGGCGTACCCGACCACCACCGGGCGCAAGTCCTGCATCACCAGCTTCGCCGCGAAGCTGAAGGCCGCGGGCCTGATCACCTCGACCCAGCAGACGGCGATCACCACCTGCGCCTTGCGTCCCTGACCGAACGCAACCGCTCCGCTCCACCGGCCGGCGCCCTCGTGGCGCCGGTCTTTTTCGACCCGGACCGGCGCGGCGTAAAATGCCCGCATGAGCTACCCCTCCTCGCGACCGCGGCGGATGCGCCGCGACGGGTTCTCGCGCCGGCTGATGCGCGAGCATGTGCTGACCGCGAACGACCTGATCCTGCCGGTGTTCGTGCACGAGGAAAACGGCCGCGCGCCGGTGCCTTCGATGCCGGGCGTGGAACGGCTGTCGATCGACGAAGTGCTCAAGGTCGGCGAACGGGCGCTGGAACTCGGCGTGCCGGTGATCGACCTGTTCGGCGTGCCGGATCCTTCGGCGAAGACCGCAGACGGCTGCATTGCCTGGGACGAGGACGGCATCGTCGCGCGCGCGATCCGCGCGCTGAAGTCGCGTTTCCCCGAACTCGGGGTGATGAGCGACCAGGCATTGGATCCGTACACGACGCATGGCCAGGACGGCTTGATCGACGACAGCGGCTACATCCTCAACGACGAAACCCTCGCCGCGCTGGTGAAGCAATCGCTGGCGCACGCCGCGGCCGGCGTCGACATCCTCTCGCCCAGCGACATGATGGACGGGCGCATCGGCGCGATCCGCGACGCGCTGGAAGCCGCCGGCTTCGTCCACACGAAGATCATGGCCTACAGCGCCAAGTACGCCAGCGCCTTCTACGGCCCGTTCCGCAGCGCGGTCGGCAGCGCCGGCGCACTCGGCAAGGGCGACAAGCATACCTACCAGATGGATCCGGCGAATTCGGACGAGGCCCTGCACGAAGTCGGCCTCGACCTCGCCGAAGGCGCGGACATGGTGATGGTGAAACCCGGCCTGCCCTACCTCGACGTGCTGTACCGGGTGAAGCAGCATTTCAAGCGGCCGACGTATGCGTACCAGGTCAGCGGCGAGTACGCGATGATCAAGGCGGCGGCGTCGAACGGCTGGATCGACGAACGCGCGGTGGCGATGGAAGCGCTGCTCGCGTTCAAGCGCGCCGGCGCCGATGGCGTGCTGACCTACTTCGCGCTGGATGCCGCGCAATGGCTGCGCGAAGCGCGCTGATCCGCGCCGCGATCATCGCCGATGCCGCGGAGATCGCGCGGCTGTCCGCGCAATTGGGCTATCCCGCCAGAGTCGGCGTGTTCGCCGGTCGGCTCGAGCGCATGTCGCGTTCGCCGACGCATGCCGTACTGGTGTGCGAAGGCGAAGGCGGACGACTCGCGGGTTTCATCGGTCTGGAACAACGGCTGATGATCGAATCCGGCGACAAGGCCGAAATCGTCGGGCTCGTCGTCGATGCCGATGCACGCCGCACCGGTGCCGGGCGCAGGCTGGTCGCCGCGGCCGAGGATTGGGCCCACTCGCGCGGCCTGCTCGAATTGTTCCTGCGCTCGAACGTGGTGCGACCGGAAGCGCATGCGTTCTATCCGGCGCTCGGCTTCGAACGCAGCAAGACCCAGCACGTCTATCGCAAGGCGCTGACGTGATCGCGACACGCGGGGAGTAAACTCGTCCGCAAGCGCTAAGGAGATCGGCATGAGTAGGCATTACGCGGTGTTCGGGCATCCGGTGTCGCATTCGTTGTCGCCGCGCATCCACGCCGCGTTCGGGAAACAGGCCGGCATCGCCATCGAGTACTCCGCGATCGACGTCGAACCATCCGGCTTCGACGCGGCCCTGCAGGACTTCGCCGCGCGCGGCGGCGCCGGCGCCAACGTCACCTTGCCGCTGAAGGAAGCTGCATATGCGCTGTGCAGCGACACCACCGAACGCGCGCGTCGCGCCGGCGCGGTGAATACGCTGATCCGCAACGGCGACGCCTGGCACGGCGACAACACCGACGGCGTCGGCCTGGTGCGCGACCTGACCGAGCGCCAGGGCCTGGACCTGCGCGCGCGCCGCACCCTGCTGCTCGGCGCCGGCGGCGCCGCCCGCGGCGTCGCCCCTGCACTGCTCGATGCCGGCATCGGCGACCTGTTCATCGTCAACCGCACGCCCGCCCGCGCCGACGCGCTGGCCGACATGCTCGGCCAGCCTGGCCGGGTACACGTGCGCTATCTCGATGACCTGCGCAACCTCGGCGAATTCGACCTGGTGCTCAACGCCACTACCGCGGCCCGCGATGGCGGCAGTTTCCCGACCCTGCCGCGCAGCCTGCTCGGCCGGCGCAGCGCCGCGGTCAGCCTGAGCTATGGCGAAGCGGCGATTCCCTTCCTCGCCTGGGCGCGCGCGCAGGGCGCGCACGAATCCATCGACGGACTCGGCATGCTGGTGGAACAGGCGGCGGAAAGCTTCGCGCGCTGGCACGGCACGCGCCCGGACACCGACCGCATCTACGGCGAACTGCGCGCGGAAAGCGCGCGACTGGTGACCGCCGACTGACCATCGCGCGGCAATGAACGCCGACCGCGTCCGTCGCTGCGCGCTGTCGCTGCCCGAAGCGGTGGAAGCGCCGCACTTCGACTACGCCTCGTTCCGCGTCGGCGGGAAAATCTTCGCCACCATGCCTCCGGACGGCGCGCACCTGCACGTCTTCGTCGGCGAAGAGCAACGCGAAACCGCGCTGGCACTGCATCCGGAGTCCGTCGAAAAGCTGTTCTGGGGACAAAAGGCTTGCGGCCTGCGCATCGCACTCGACGCAGCGAAACCCGCGGTTGTCGAGACACTGCTGCGGCAGGCGTGGGCGCAGCGTGCGCCGAAGCGGTTGCTCGACGTTGGCGATTGATCTGATCGCTTTTTGTGGGAGCGACGGGAGTCGCGCTCGAGAGCGCTCCTACAGGCTCGCGGCGAGATATTCGTCCTTGAGCTTCACGTAATGCTTGGCGCTGTAGTACAGCGCGTCGATCTCGGCATCGCTGAGCATCCGTGCCTTCTTCGCCGGATTGCCCAGCCACAGCTCGCCTTCGCCGACGATCTTCCCGGGCGCCACCAGCGCACCCGCACCGATGAAGGCATGCTTCCGCACCACCGCGCCGTCGAGCACGATCGCGCCCATGCCGACCAGCACCGCGTCCTCGATGGTGCAGGCGTGGATGATGGCCTTGTGGCCGATGGTGACATCGCTGCCGATGCGGGTGGCGAAACCGCCGAGCTTGGCGTGCGGGCCGTCGTGGCTGACGTGCACGACGCTGCCGTCCTGGATGTTGCTGCGGTCGCCGATGCGGATGAAGTTCACATCGCCGCGGATCACCGTGAACGGCCAGACGGAAACATCCTCGCCCAGCACCACGTCGCCGATGACGCGCGCGGACTCGTCGACCCATGCGCGCTCGCCGAGGGTGGGAAAGCGGTCGCGGTAGGGGCGCAGGACGGACGTTTTCGTGGTCATGGCCCATTCTAGAGCCACGTCGCGGAAACCCGCGGCTACACTCCGGCGCATGGACACCGCCGCCGACACGCCCCTCGCCGAACTGCGCCCGACGCTGGACCGCCTGCGCGCGGCCTGGCAGGCGCGCAAGCCCGATGCCGCGCAACGCCGCGACGACCTGCAGCGCCTGCGCGATGCGCTGAAGCGCCGGCTCGACGACATGGCCGCGGCGATCTCCGCCGACTTCGGCCAGCGCGCGAAAGCCGAAAGCCTGATCGCCGACGGCATGACCGTACTCAACGAAATCGACCACCTGCGCAAGCATTTGCGCGGCTGGATGAAACCCAGGCGCGTCGGCGTCGGCTGGCGCTTCCTGCCCGCGCGCGCGGAAATCCGCGCCGAACCGGTCGGCGTGGTCGGCGTGATCGCGCCGTGGAACTACCCGGTGAACCTCGCGCTGGTGCCGCTCGCAACCGCGATCGCCGCCGGCAACCACGTCTACCTGAAACCGTCGGAGCACACGCCGCGCAGCGCCGCCTTCCTGCGCGAACTGCTGGCCGAGGTCTTCCCCGAAGACCGCGTCGCCGTCGCCGAAGGCGGCGCCGATGTCGGTTCCGCGTTCGCCGCGCTGCCGTTCGACCATCTGGTGTTCACCGGTTCCACCGCGGTCGGGCGCAAGGTCATGGCCGCGGCCGCGCAGAACCTGACGCCGGTGACGCTGGAACTGGGCGGCAAGTCGCCGGCCATCGTCTGCGAGGACTATCCGGTCGAACAGGCCGCGGCGCGACTCGCCACCGGCAAGTGGTTCAACGGTGGCCAGACCTGCATCGCGCCCGATTACGTGCTGGTGCCGCAGGACAAGCGCGATGCGCTGGTCGCGGCGCTGCGCAAGGAAGTGCAGGCGCGCTACGGCACGGCGTTCGACAACACCGGCGATTACACCCGCGTCGTCAATGACGGCCAGTACGCGCGCTTGCAGGGCTATCTCGACGATGCGCGTTCGCGCGGCGCCGAAGTGCTGACGCTCGCCGGCGAAGCCGATGCTTCGCAGCGCCTGCTGCCGCCGACGCTGGTGCTCGATCCTGGCGACGACGCCAAGGTGATGCAGGACGAAATCTTCGGCCCGGTGTTCCCGGTCAAGGGCTACCGCACGCTCGACGAAGCCATCGCCTACGTCAACGCGCACGATCGGCCGTTGGCGCTGTATCCCTTCAGCCACGACAAGGCTTCGGTCGAGAAAATCCTGCGCAACACGCTGGCCGGCGGCGTGTCGGTGAACGACACGCTGTTCCATTTCGCCATCACCACGCTGCCGTTCGGCGGCATCGGTCCCAGCGGCATGGGCGCCTACCACGGCCGCGCGGGCTTCGACGCGATGAGCAAGCAATTGCCGGTGCTGTGGCAGGCGCGGCGCACCGGCGGCGACCTGCTCAGGCCGCCGTATTCGAAGGCGAAGTGGTTGATCGATCTGATCGTGCGGTAATCAGGAGTCGAAGCGATGCTGGGCGAAATCGAAAGCTGGGATAACGGATGGCATGGGGTTAGCCTCGGAATGTCAACCCAGGAGATCGATCAGCTGATCGCACTGTTGTTGCGGATTCGCGACGATCCCAATCAGCACTTTCACATCTCTGGCGATTATTCCGGTTCCGGCGGTATCGGAGACATTGAGTTCTACGTTTCAAATGCCGACACAAACGGTAATCTTCACCTTAGCGGCCTTGCCTTGCCGCCTGGCGACCAGATACCTGTTCGCTAGACGCGATCAATCGCATTCGGCCATTTGGCAAACCTTCCCATGAAAATCGCCAGCTGGAACGTCAATTCGCTCAACGTGCGCCTGCCGCAATTGGAGCAGTGGCTGGGCGAATTCGCGCCGGACGTGGTCGGACTGCAGGAAACCAAGCTCGAGGACCATCGCTTCCCCGACGACGCGCTGGCCGCGCTCGGCTACCGCAGCGTGTTCCACGGGCAGAAGACCTACAACGGCGTCGCGATCCTCGCCCGCAACCACGCGCTGGAGGATGTGCAGATCGCGATTCCGGGTTTCGACGACGCGCAGGCGCGCGCCATCGCCGCGACCGTGGGCGACGTGCGCATCGTGAACCTGTACGTGGTCAACGGCCAGGACGTCGGCACCGAGAAATACGCCTACAAGTTGCGCTGGCTGGATGCGGTGCACGGCTGGCTCGCAGGCGAATTGCAGCGACACGAACGACTCGTCGTGCTCGGCGATTTCAACATCGCGCCGGACGACCGCGACGTGCACGATCCGGCGACCTGGAACGACGAGCACATCCTCACTTCCACCGCCGAACGCGCCGCGTTGCAGCGGCTGCTCGCGTTGGGACTGCACGACGGCTTTCGCCTGCACAACGACGAGGGCGGGATCTTCAGCTGGTGGGATTACCGACAGGCCGCGTTCCGTCGCAACCTCGGCCTGCGCATCGACTTGACCCTGGTGTCGGACGCCCTGCGCGGTTCCACCGCGAACGCCGGCATCGACCGCACGCCGCGCACCTGGGAACGCGCCAGCGACCACGCGCCCGCATTCGTCGAACTCGCCTGACCGCGAAAAAACGAAAGCCCGGCAAGCCGGGCCTTCGCATCCCCGTCAATTTTCCGCGACGCTCAGCGCACGCGTCCGCGACGGAACAGATTGACGATCGCGAGCAGGATGATCGCCCCGATCAGCGACACGACGATGCTCATCACGCTGATGCCGGCGTTGATGCCGCCACCAAGCCCGAGCATCGGACCGATCCAGCCGCCGATGAAGGCGCCGACGATGCCGACGACGATGTTGAGCAGGATGCCCTGCTGGCCGTCGGTCTTCATGACCATGCTGGCCAGCCAGCCGATGATGCCGCCCACGATCAACCAGATGATGATGCCCATGCCACGAACTCCTCTTCTTCTTTCCGGAAAGGAATGCCAGCTCGCTCCCCTGCGGGGGGCGCGGGCCACTGTGACCCGCATGGCGTGATGATCGCGTCGCGGCACGCGGCCTCGTCGTTCAGCCGCAACGCCGCAGCATGGCCAGCAATTCGGCGCGCGGCAGCTTGCCGGTTTCGTTGCGCGGCAAGGCCGCGACCTTGCGCAAGGGCCGCGGCAGGAATGCCGGATCGACACCGGCGCGCAAGGCATCGAGGATCCCCGCTTCGTCGCGCGTGGGCGCAACCACCAGCGCCGCGACCCGCGCCACTTCGCCGGATGCGGCATCGAGCTGGAACACGCAACCATCCTCCACGCCCGGGATTTCCAGCAGGCGCCGGGTGAGGTCTCCGAGCGAGGCGCGCTTGCCGGCGATTTCCAGCAGGTCGGCCTGGCGCCCGCGCAATTCGAAGCGGCCTTCGCCATCGACCTCGACCCGATCGGCCAGCAGCACCGGCTTCGGCAAATGCGCGGCGCGCACTTCGGTCGCGTCCTCCAGCGCGGCGACGCGCACGCCGGGCAGCGGCGTCCATGCCGATTCGCGCGCGGTGCGGCGACGCGCGAACACGCAGGTTTCGGTGGAACCGAACAATTCACGCACCTCGCAATCGAAGCGCGATTCCGCCTCCATCGCGAGTTCCGCGGGCAGCGGCGCGGTCGCGGAGACGATGCCGGCGAGCGGCGGCAATTCGATTCCGGACGCGACCAGCGCGCGCAAATGCACCGGCGTGGTGACGAGCACGCGCATCGCGGTCGCATCGGCCAGCGCGCGCGCGATGTCGGCGGGGAAGAACGGCCGCGCCTCGTGCACCGCCGCACCGCCGAGCAGCGGCATCAGCACCGAAAGTTCCATCCCGTACATGTGCTGCGGCGGGACGGTGGCGACGATCTGCGCCTGTGCATCGGCCGGCCACAGGTCGCGCAATGCAGCGAGGTTCTGCGCGGTGCTGGTCGCGAACGCGCCCCAGGTCTTGGGGTTGGCCTGCGGCACGCCGGTACTGCCGGAAGTGAAGCCGATCGCGGCCAGTGCATCCGCCGCGACTTCGGGAATCGCATCCGTGCCCAACGGCGCGTTCGCGATCACCGCGGCGACCGTGGCATCGTCGAGCACCTGGTTCGAAGGATGCCGGCGCTGCACGTCGGCGACGACCTCCGGCGCGCGCGAAGGCGGCAGCAGCGTCGCCTTGCCGCGCAACGCCGCGGCGCAGAAACCGGTGAGGAAACGGTGCCGGTCCTCGCACAGGTTCACGACGAATTCGCCTGCGTCCAGTTGCGCGGCCAGCGCCCGCGCTTCGCCGAGGAAGGCCGATAGCGGCGTCGCCCCGCGCGGCCCGAAGGCCAGCGCCCGATCCACGGGACCGATGGCGATCGCCATGGGCGCGGTGGCGGCATCGGGCTGGGAAAACGCGACGGACATGCGATGCGAGGCGTGGAATCTGGCAGCCGCTAGCTTACGCTGGCGACGCCATGCGCCGCCAAACCGCCCCGGCTTCGACCGATCCCGCATCGCCACGCTGGACGCTGCTGCCGTATTCGCGCGGCGAGGCGGCGATGCCCCTCGCGCAGAATTGGCTGGCAAATACATTCGGCGGGAATGCCGGCGAGTATGCCTTCGAACGCGATGCGCACGGGCGTCCGCAATTGAAACGCGCGGCGCTGGACTGCAACTGGAGCCATAGCGGCGGGCACCTGCTGGTCGTCGCCGGCGAAGCACTCTGCGTCGGCGCGGACCTGGAATCGATCCGGCCACGGACGAACGCGCTGGCAGTCGCGCGGCGTTTCTTCGCTGGCGAGGAAATCGCCTGGCTCGAAGCGCGCGAAGGGAGCGGACGGACCGCGCTCGAAAGGGCGGCCCTTGAAAAGGATTTCCTGCGCCTGTGGTGCGCCAAGGAAGCGGTGCTGAAGGCGCATGGCCGCGGGCTCGCCTTCGGCCTGCACCGCCTGGCGTTCGCGGAAGAAAACGAAACGTTGTTCCTGCAACGCTGCGACGCCGAACTCGGCGATCCACGCGACTGGCGCCTGTGCGAACTCTTGCCGGCGCCCGGCACGCTCGCGGCCATCGCGTGGCGCAAGGGATAATCCGCGCATGACCGACGGACACGACCTCGACGCCCCGCTGCGCGCCGGCCTCGCCGATCTCGCGCTGCCGGGCGAACTCGCGCCGTCGCTGCTCGCCTACCTCGACCTGCTCGCGCGCTGGAACCGCACCTACAACCTGACCGCGGTGCGCGATCCGCGCGAGATGGTGTCGCGGCACCTGCTCGATTCGCTGGCGATGAACGCCTATCTCGACGGCATCGCCACCCTCGCCGACCTCGGCACCGGCCCCGGCCTGCCCGGCATCCCGCTGGCGATCGCGCGGCCGGGGCTGCGGGTGACGCTGGTCGAAGCCAACGGCAAGAAGGCGCGCTTCCTGCGCGAGGCGGTGCGCACGCTGGGCCTGGGCAATGCCGAGGTCGCCGAATCGCGGATCGAGGCGCTGGACCGGCCCGGCGCGTTCGACGCCATCACCGCGCGGGCGCTGGCGACCTTGCCGCAGATCCTCGAATTCGGCGCCCACCTGCTCGCCCCCGGCGGCAGGCTGCTGGCGATGAAGGGCGCGCGCCCGGACGAGGAAATCGCCGCGTTGCCGCGCGGCTGGCGGCTGCAAACGCTGCACCGGCTCACGGTTCCGGGCCTGGAGGGCGAACGCCACCTCGCCGTGGTGGGCCGGGACGCAGCGGCCACGGCATAATCATCGATCCGCCGCGAGCGAAGACTGACTCCCGCATGGCCCGCATCATCGCCATCGCCAACCAGAAGGGCGGCGTCGGCAAGACCACCACCGCCGTCAACCTCGCCGCCGCGCTCGCGCAATCGGCCAGCCGCGTGCTGCTGGTCGATCTCGACGCGCAGGGCAACGCGACCATGGGCAGCGGCGTGGACAAGCGCGAACTGTCCGCCTCGACCTGCGACGTGCTGCTCGAGGAACAACACGCCGACGCCGCGATCGTCAGGACGCCCGAAGGTTTCGACCTGCTGCCTGGCAACACCGACCTCACCGCGGCCGAAATCGAGCTGATGGACGAGGAAGGCCGCGAACAGCGGCTCAAGCGCGCGCTGGATCCATTGCGCGCGAAGTACGACTTCATCGTCGTCGACTGCCCGCCGGCGCTGTCGTTGCTCACCCTCAATGCGCTCACCGCCGCCGACAGCGTGCTGGTGCCGATGCAGTGCGAGTACTACGCGCTGGAAGGCCTGACCGCGCTGCTGCAGACCATCGACGCGCTGAAGGCGAAGTTGAATCCGAACCTGGAAATCGAAGGCGTGCTGCGCACCATGTTCGACGTGCGCAACAACCTCGCCAACGCGGTTTCGGCGGAACTGGTGTCGCACTTCGGCGACAAGGTGTTCCGCACCATCATCCCGCGCAACGTGCGCGTGGCCGAGGCGCCGAGCCACGGCCAGAGCATCGTCGGCTACGACAAGGGCAGCCGCGGCGCAATCGCCTACCTCGGCCTCGCCGGCGAAGTGCTGCGCCACCAGCGCGAACGCAAGCAGGTGCAAGGAAAGCAGGTGGCGACAATGGAGCAGGACGCATGACGACGGTGAAGAAGCGGGGACTCGGACGCGGACTGGAAGCATTGCTCGGCCCCAAGGCCGCGGCCGAGGCACCGAAGCTGGAAGCCACCCCGCAGGACGCGCTGCGCACGCTGCCGGTCGATGCGCTGGCGCCGGGCAAGTACCAGCCGCGCCGGGTGATGGATCCGGCCAAGCTCGCCGAACTCGCCGAATCGATCCGCGCGCAGGGCGTGATCCAGCCCATCGTCGTGCGCGAAGTCGTGCAGCCGCGCGGCGGCAAGACCTGGGAAATCATCGCCGGCGAACGCCGTTGGCGCGCATCGAAGCAAGCCGGGCTCGAACAAATCCCCGTCGTGGTGCGCGAAGTCGACGATCGCACCGTGGTCGCGATGGCGCTGATCGAGAACATCCAGCGCGAAGACCTGAATCCGCTCGAGGAAGCGCAGGCGTTGCAGCGGCTGATCGACGAATTCGACCTGACCCACGCCGCCGCCGCCGAAGCGGTCGGCCGTTCGCGCACCGCGGTCACGAATTTGCTGCGGCTGCTGGAGCTGCCGGCGGAACTGCGTGCGATGGTCGAAACCGGCGCGCTGGAAATGGGCCACGCACGCGCGTTGCTGGCGCTGGCGCCGGCCGCCGCGGTCGCACTCGGCAAGCAGGCCGCCGCGCAGGAATGGTCGGTGCGCGAAGTCGAACGCCGGGTGCAACTGCTCGGCGCGGGCCGCGTCCCGGGCAAGGCCAGGCCAGCCGCGACCAAGGCATCGCCCTCGGCCGACATCGCCACGCTGCAGCGCGAGCTCGGCGAAACCCTGGGCACGCGCGTGGACGTGCAGCCCGGGCGCGGCGGGCGCGGCAAGCTGGTGATCCACTACAGCGACCTCGACATGCTCGACGGGGTCCTCGAACGCCTGCGTCGCGACTCCTGAGCGAGGATCCCGTGACTTCGACCCCGCAACTCTCCGTCGTCGTGCCCGTGTACAACGAGCAGGACAACGTCGCGCCGCTGGTCGGCGAAATACTCGCTGCGCTGCGCGGGCGATGCGATTTCGAAATCGTCTATGTCGACGACCTGTCGAAGGACGCGACGCTGGAACGGCTGAAACAGTTGCAAGCCACCACGCCGGAACTGCGCGTCGTCCGGCATTTGGTCAACAGCGGCCAGAGCACCGCGATCCGCAATGGCGTGAAGGCCGCGCGCGGTGCGTGGATCGCCACCCTCGACGGCGATGGCCAGAACGATCCGGCCGACATCCCGAAGCTCATCGCGGAACGCGACAAGACCGACGCGGGCGTGAAGCTGTTCGCCGGCTGGCGCGTGAACCGGCAGGACTCGGGCAGCAAGCGCTGGGCCTCGAAATGGGCGAACGCGATCCGCAGCCGCATGCTGCGCGATTCCACGCCCGATACCGGCTGCGGCATCAAGCTGTTCGAGCGCGAGGCCTTCCTCGACCTGCCCTACTTCGACCACATGCACCGCTACCTGCCCGCGTTGATGCAGCGCGCCGGCTGGAAGACCGTGAGCGTGCCGGTCAACCACCGCCACCGCGCCAGCGGCGTTTCGAAATACAACAACCTCAACCGCGCGCTGGTCGGCATCCGCGATCTGCGCGGCGTGGCGTGGCTCATCACGCGCAGCCGCCGCACCGGCATCGAGGAGCTGTGAGATGGCCACGGGCGTGATGGATTCGCCGATCGTCTGGCTGGAATGGACCGGGCTGTACATGAGCCCGTGGAAGCTGATCGGCCTGACCGGCGCGCTGATGTTCGGCGGGCGCTGGCTGGTGCAGTTCGTGGCCAGCAAGCGCCAGGGCAAGCCGGTGATCCCGCGCCTGTTCTGGTACATGAGCATCGTCGGCAGCCTGATGACGCTGAGCTACTTCGTGTTCGGCAAGAACGACTCGGTCGGCATCCTGCAGAACCTGTTCCCGGCCTTCACCGCCTGCTACAGCCTGTACCTGGACATCCGCCACCGCGGCTGGAAGCGGGATCGCGCCAGCCACTAACGCCTTTTCCTTCTCCCCGCTGGCGGGGAGAAGGTGCCGAAGGCGGATGAGGGGCGGCAATACGGATCTGTGGATAAGTGCTTGCCCGGGCCCGGCCGGGTCGGCATAATGCCCGGCTCGCTGCGTCCCGCAGCGATTCCCGCCCCGGTTCCATCGGCCGGCGGGGCCGCCGCCGCCCGGGCTACGGGCGACAACCACACACCATCGAGGTGCACAGATGTCCCGTGAATGCCAAGTCACCGGCAAGCGCGTCGCGACCGGCAACAACGTGTCGCACGCCAACAACAAGACCCGCCGCCGCTTCCTCCCCAACCTGCACGAACGCCGCTTCTGGGTGGCTTCCGAGAACCGCTGGGTGAAGCTGCGCGTTTCCACCAAGGCCCTGCGCACCATCGACAAGAACGGCATCGACGCCGTCCTGGCCGACCTGCGCAAGCAGGGCGAGAAGGTCTGAGGAGAATCGAACCATGGCTTCCAAGCGCGACAAGATCCGCCTGATCTCCTCGGCCAACACCGGCCACTTCTACACCACCGACAAGAACAAGAAGAACACGCCGAACAAGATGGAGGTCAAGAAGTACGACCCCGTCGTCCGGAAACACGTGATCTACAAGGAAGGCAAGATCAAGTGACGTGACGGCCCGTTCGCGCGACGCGCGAACGGCTTTGCCGGAACGTCATCCCCGCGAAGGCGGGGATCCAGCTCTTCATCATTGTTCGAGTCGAAAAGAAACCCGCCTCCCGGCGGGTTTCTTTTTTCTGCAGCCAGGGATCGCGTCAGCGCACGATCGTGACCGGCGAAGTCTTGCTCGCGGTCGCGCCGTCGTCGTCGGTGACGGTCAGGGTGACGTTGTAGGTCCCGACCGTGGAATACACATGGGTGGGGCTGGTCGCCGTCGACGACTTGCCGTCGCCGAAATTCCACGAGCGCGAGACGATGCTGCCGTCGCTGTCGCTGGAACGATCGGTGAAGGCGACGATGCGACGGACGACCTTGCTGCGGAAGTTCGCGACCGGCGGCGCGTTCGTCGGCCCGGCGGCGCTGGTCTTGCCGACCTCGCCGATGAAAGCCAGCGCGAACTGCGCGAACTTGACGCTGTGCTCGGCCGATTCGCCGAGGAAGGAGAGCGTGTCGCCGGTGGTGTGGATATTGGGGTTGTAGCCCCTGAACGCGGGCGTGTTCGCGCCGCTGTTGTCGCCGGCCTCGAACATCATCGCGGCCGGATAGCCCGCGCTGGTCCACGACGCATGGTCGGAACAGCCGTAGCCGCAGGTGATGGTGCCGCGGCGCAGGCCCATCGGCGCGAGGTAGGCGTCGAACAGGCGGTTGAAGAACAGCTTGAGGCTGGCGTTCGAATAGTCGGTGACCAGCTGCATGTCCTCGGGCGTGCCGAGCTGGTATTCGGTCATGTCCAGTTGCAGCGCGCCGACCACGTTGATGCCGTTCGCCTTGAACTGCTGGGCGATCGCGTTCGATCCGCGCAGGCCCGTTTCCTCCGCCGCATAGGCCATGAACTTGACCGTGCGCTGCGGCTTCCAGCCGCTGGCGAGCGCGATGCGCAGGGCCTCGGTCAGCGTCGCGATGCCGGAGGCGTCGTCGTCCGCGCCGGGCGCGACCATCTCGGGGTTGCCGCCCGCGGACTGGTTGATCGAATCCAGATGCGCACCGAGCACGACGACTTCGTTCGGCAATTCGTTGCCCTGGATGGTGAGGATCACCGACGGCTGCGTGGAGCAGTTGGTGCAGCCGGTGAACAGTTCGGTGGTCACGTCGCCGCGGCCGGCGGCGAGCGATTCCCAGCGCGATTTGATCCACTCCGCCGCGGACTTGCCGTAGCTGCTGGCGTAATAGCGGTTCTTGTAGCCCTGCAAGGTATTGATGGTGTCGTAGATGCCGGATTCGGTCGCCTGCGGCAGCCACGGATCCACCGTCGCGGCATTGTCGATGGTGTAGCTGATCGTCAGCGCGCGCGCGGCGAGCGCCGAACGATCGTTGGCGATGAAACGGTCCGCCTCGGCGCGGCTGGTGAACGCGAAGAAACCGCCGCAACGCAGTTCGCGCTGGTGGATCAGCCCGCTCACGGCGTCGAGCATGTGCGCTTTCGTTTCCGATACCACGAGTTCGTTGCCGAGGCTGTCGCGGCGCGAGGCGGGGTCGCGAACCAGCGCGTGCACGGTGTCGAAGGTCTTGCGCGATGTGACGATGTAGACCGGCGCGAGCGGATCCACGGCGGCATGCGCAGGCGCGCGATTCACCGTGGAATGGGGTGCCTGCGCGGCCGCATTCGCGGCACTTGCACCGCGCGCCGGCACCGCCATGGACAACAGCAGCAGGGAAATCGCCGGCAATGCCTTCATCGTTTTTCTCCTCGCAAGTCCCGGCGCGGGGCGCATGGCGGCCATGTGCCCGGACCCGTGGCTGGAATGATCGCGGCGCCGCCCCTCGCGCGCCGCACGCAGCGAGTGTGCCCCAAGTGCGCGGGTCCGGCTTGCTGCGCCGCGTCACGCCGCGTCTGCGCCTACACTCGCGCATCGGTGGGCTGGAGTCGTGATGCCGTGATCCCGGGCTGGGTCCTGCTGCTGGTGTCCGCGGCTTACGTCTGCCTGCTGTTCACGGTGGCGTACGCGGGCGACCAGCGCGCGCCGGCGGGCTCGCGGCTGCGGCCATTGGTATACGCGCTGGCGCTGGCGGTGTACTGCTCCTCGTGGACCTTCTACGGCGCGGTCGGCACCGCCGCGCGCGATGGCCTGGCCTTCCTGCCGATCTACCTCGGCCCGCTGCTGTTGCTGCTGTTCGGCTGGCGCATGCTGGAACGGCTGGTGCTGATTTCCGGCGAACAGCGCATCGTCTCCATCGCCGATTTCCTGTCCTCGCGCTACGGCCGCGCGCCCGGCCTGGCCGCGCTGGTGGCGGCGGTCGCGGTGATCGCCGCGATTCCCTACATCGCGCTGCAGTTCAAGGCGGTGGCGATGAGCGTGGACGTGCTGGCGCCGGGCCGCGGTGGTGGCGCCTTCGGCGACCCGGCGCTGTACGTGGCCGCGTTGCTGGCGCTGTTCGCGATCCTGTTCGGCACGCGCCAGATCGACGCCACCGAACACCACCGCGGCATGATGCTGGCGGTCGCGCTGGAATCGCTGGTGAAGCTGCTGGCGTTCCTCGCGATCGGCCTGTTCGCGATGCTGCACCTGCCCGGCAGCGGCGGCATGGCCGACCGCGTGCTGCAGGCCGCGGCGACGGTGGGTGCACAAGGCATGCCTCCCAGTTTCGTCGCGCAAACGCTGATCGCGTTCACCGCGATCATTTGCCTGCCGCGCCAGTTCCACGTGGCCGTGGTCGAATGCCGCGACACCCGCGACCTGCGTCCCGCGCGCTGGCTGTTCGGCGGCTACCTCGTGCTGGTCTCGCTGTTCGTGCTGCCGATCACCCTTGCCGGCAGCCACCTGCTCGCCGCCGACGGCGTGTCGCCCGATGCCTACGTGCTGGCGCTGCCGCTGGCGCTGGACCGCGAATCGCTGGCGCTGTTCGCCTACATCGGCGGCTTCTCCGCGGCGACGGGCATGGTGATCGTGTCCTGCGTGGCGCTGGCGACCATGGTCAGCAACGACATCGTGATGCCCCTGTTGCTGCGCAGCGGCACCCTGCGCCACGACGACGCGATCGACCGCCGCGTGCTGTGGGTGCGGCGCGCGACCATCGCCGGCATCGCGATGCTCGCCTACGTCTACCATCGCGGCGCCGTGGGCAGCGACAGCCTCGCCAAGCACGGCCTGCTTGCGTTCGCGGCGGTGGCGCAGTTCGCGCCGGCGCTGATCGGCGGTTTGTACTGGCGCGGCGCCAGTCGCGCGGGCGCGTTCGCCGGATTGCTCGCCGGCGCGCTGTTGTGGGCCTACACGCTGCTGTTGCCGGAACTCGCGCGCGGCGGCTGGTTCGGCACGCACTGGATCGACGCCGGCCCGTTCGGCATCGAAGCGTTGCGGCCGCAGCGCCTGTTCGGCATGCAGGGCTGGGACGCGCTCACCCACGGCGTGTTCTGGTCGCTGCTGATCAACGTCGGCACCTTCGTGTTCGTGTCGATGCGCTATCGACCGCGGCTGCAGGACCAGTTGCTGGCCTCGCCCTTCCTCGATCCCTACGCACAGCGCCAGCCGCTGGGACCCGGCGCGGCCTGGAACGTGCGCGCCGGCGAACTGCTGGCATTGGCCGAACGCATCCTCGGCGAACGCCATGCGCAACGCGCCTTCGCCGAACACGCGCGCCAGTCCGGGAGCGCGCCGGCCATGGACGCGCCGGCCGATCGTGCGCTGCTGCAATTCACCGAACGCCTGCTCGCCTCCGCGATCGGCGCCGCGTCCGCGCGCCTCACCCTGACCTCCGCGCTGCGCGGTTCGGGCATGGAACTGGGCGAGGTGGTCAGCCTGCTCGACGAAACCACGCACGCGCTGCGCTTCAACCGCGAGGTGATGACCACCACGATCGAGAACATGCCGCAGGGCGTGAGCGTGGTCGACGCGGACATGCGCCTGGTGGCGTGGAATGCGCGCTACCAGCAACTGTTCGACTATCCCGACGGCATGCTCTACGTCGGCCGCCCGGTCGCCGACCTCCTGCGCTGGAACGCCGAACGCGGCGAGATGGGCCCGGGCGACATCGAGGCGCAGGTCGAACGCCGGCTCGAGCACCTGCGCGCCGGCACCCCGCACGTGTTCGAACGCGTGCGCGCCAACGGCCAGGTGATCGAATTGCTCGGCCGCGCCCTGCCCGGCGGCGGCTACGTCACCAACTACAGCGACATCACCGACTACAAGCGGGTCGAGCGCGAGCTGCGCGAGATCAACGAGACCCTGGAGCAGCGGGTCGAACTGCGCACCCGCGAGGCCGAATCCGCGCAGCAGTCGAAGACGCGCTTCCTCGCCGCGATCAGCCACGACGTGCTGCAGCCGCTGCACGCCGCGCGCCTGTTCGCCTCCGCGCTGCGCGAACAGGACGATGCTGCCGAGCAGGCGCGGCTGGCCGCGCGCGTGGATTCCTCGCTGCGCGCCGCCGAGGAACTGCTCGACGGCCTGCTCGACGTGTCTCGGCTCGATGCCGGCGTGCTGCGCCCGCAGTTGTCCGGCTTCGACGCGGCCGAACTGTTGCACGAGCTGCATGCGCAATACGCGCCGAGCGCCGCGCAACGCGGCCTGGAGTTGCGCGTGCACGTGCCGGCCACGCTGCCGGTGCGCAGCGATCGCCGCCTGTTGCGGCGCGCGCTGCAGAACTTCATCGGTAATGCCCTGCGCTACACCCAGCACGGCGGCGTGCTGCTCGCTGCACGCGTTCGCGCGGGCGCCGTCGCGCTCGAAGTGGTCGACACCGGACCCGGCATTCCCGCGATCCACCTGCGGCAGATCTTCGAGGAGTTCCACCGTTTCGAGCAGCCGGGCGAACGCGGCGAACGCGGACTCGGGCTGGGCCTGTCGATCTGCCAGCGCATCTCGAACGTGCTCGGCCATCCGCTGGACGTGCGTTCGCGGGTCGGACGCGGCAGCGTGTTCTCGATCTCGGTGCCGCGCGCCAGCGCCTTGTCGCCAACCGCGCCGGCATCGCAACGCGCGGAGCCCGAGGCGCACGATGATGCGCTGGAAGGCCTGCGCGTGTTGTGCGTGGACAACGATCCGGAAATCCTCGACGGCATGCGCGCGCTGCTCGAACGCTGGCGGGCGGAAGTGCTGTGCGCCTCGACCGTGGAAGCGGCGCTGACGCTGGCGGCGCGGCGACCGGACGTGATGCTGGTGGATTACCACCTGCACGATCGCCTCGACGGGCTGGATGCGCTGGATGCGTTGCGCGCGGCCTGCGGCGATGGCGTGGTCGGCGCGCTGCTCACCGCCGACGGCAGCGATGCGTTGAAGCACGCGACGCGGGAACGCGGCTATCGCCTGCTCACGAAGCCGGTGAAACCCGCTTCGCTACGCGCGTTCCTTGCCGCGGTGCGGCGCTATCCGTCGACGACAGATGGGGTTTGAGCCAGTGGCCGCTTGACTGGCCACTGTCGGCCAGGAGCGGACGCTTAACGCCTGAATTAAGCCGCGCCACGAAACGGGCTCGGCTTGGACGAATTGTTAGGCCATGATCTATTGCCACGACCCTGAGAGCGAATCATACGTATACGACTCGCCAAGTGAGCGACCGAACTAGACGGTGTAGCTGGAATCTCGAGATGGTTGATAAAAGATTGGGCCGTTTTCAGGGGCTGGCTGGCCGTTGATCTCAGCCAGATTGGCTGGCAACCGATTGTGCGCAGCCTTGAATTGCTCGATTTGCCCGATGATTACAGTGGCTTGCCGATACTCAGGCCATAGCGAAGGGTGGGCGATGTACCAGCTCCAAACCGCAATCATGGCGATGATCAGTGCCAAACCGACTGCAACTTGCCGAACTGTCCGTGTCATGGCCTAACGCCTGAGTTAAGCCGGACCGCTGCGTGGCCACGGCAGAGTCACAATCCTACGGGACTTTGCCGAGGCCGCGCAGCGCATAGGTTAGGCTGAGCGCAGCGATACCCAACATCCTTAGCTACGCCCCTCTCCCGCCTTCGGCACCCTCTCCCTCAAGGGGAGAGGGAAAGACACCACGCGTTACTCGTCGGCGTCGCCCGGCGCCACTACTGCATCCGGATCGAGCATCAACTTGCCCGCCAGCAACACCGCCTGGGTGCGGTTGCCGGCGCCGAGCTTGCGCAGCACCGCGGTCATGTGCGCCTTTACCGTGGCTTCGGACACATCGAGCTCGCCCGCGATCTGCTTGTTGAGCCGCCCGGTGGCGAGCATCTGCAGCACGCGGAACTGCTGCGGCGTGAGTTCGGCGAGGCGGCGCGCGATGTCGCGTTCCTCGTCGCGGATCGCCTCGCCCGCCGGCAACCCTGGCGGCATCCAGCGCTCGCCTTCGAGCACGCGCGACAAGGCTTCGCCGATCGTCGCCGCATCCGACGATTTCGGGATGAAACCGGCGGCGCCGTGTTCCAGCGCACGGCGGATCGTCGTCGGTTCCTCGCGCCCGGACACCATCACCACCGGCAACTGCGGATGCAGGCCGCGCAGGTGCACCAGCGCGCCGTAGCCCTGCACGCCGGGCATGTTGAGGTCGAGCAGCAGCAGGTCCGCGTCGGGATGCGCATCGACCAGCGCGAACAGCGCATCGACGCCATCGGCTTCGTGCAGCCGCGCGTCCGGCACGATCCGCGCGACCGCGTGGCGCAATGCCTCGCGGAACAGCGGATGGTCGTCGGCGATCAGGATCGTCGGCATCGCGCGAACCCGCCGCCGCGCGGCGTCAGGCGTCCTTGCGTTCGTCGACCAGCGACTGCACCACCGACGGATCGGCGAGCGTCGAGGTATCGCCGAGCTGGTCGGGCGCGTTCTCTGCGATCTTGCGCAGGATGCGGCGCATGATCTTGCCGCTGCGCGTCTTCGGCAGCCCCGGCGCCCACTGGATGTGGTCCGGGGTCGCGGTCGGCCCGATCTCGCTGCGTACTTGCTGCACCAGCGCCTTGCGTAGTTCGTCGCTGGCGGCGATGCCCTGCTTCAACGTCACGTAGGCGTAGATGCCCTGGCCCTTGATGTCGTGCGGGAAACCGACCACCGCGGCTTCGGCCACGTCGTGGTGCGAAACCAGCGCGCTCTCCACTTCCGCGGTGCCGATGCGGTGGCCGCTGACGTTGATCACGTCGTCGACGCGGCCGGTGATCCAGTAGTAGCCGTCCTCGTCGCGGCGGCAACCGTCGCCGGTGAAGTACATGCCGGGATAGGTGCGGAAATAGGTGTCGATGAAGCGCTGGTGGTCGCCGTACACCGTGCGCATCTGCCCCGGCCACGAATCGAGCAGCACCAGGTTGCCTTCGGTCGCGCCTTCGAGGAGGGCGCCGTTCGCATCGACGATGGCCGGCTGCACGCCGAAGAAGGGTTTCGTCGCGGAACCGGGCTTGGCATCGATCGCGCCCGGCAGCGGCGAGATCAGGATGCCGCCGGTTTCGGTCTGCCACCAGGTGTCGACGATCGGGCAGCGTGAATCGCCCACGGTTTCGTAATACCAGCGCCAGGCTTCGGGGTTGATCGGTTCGCCGACGGTGCCGATCAGGCGCAGCGACTTGCGCGAGGTCTTCTTCACCGGCGCTTCGCCTTCGCGCATCAGCGCGCGGATCGCGGTCGGCGCGGTGTAGAAGATGGTGACGGCGTGCTTGTCGATGGCCTGCCAGAAGCGCGAGGAATCGGGGAAGTTGGGAATGCCCTCGAACAGCACTTCGGTCGCGCCGTTCGCCAGCGGCCCGTACACGATGTAGCTGTGCCCGGTGACCCAACCGACGTCGGCGGTGCACCAGAACACGTCGTCGTCCTTGAGGTCGAACACCAGTTCGTGCGTGTACGCCGCCCACAACAGATAGCCGCCGGTGGTGTGCAGCACGCCCTTGGGCTTGCCGGTGCTGCCGGAGGTGTAGAGGATGAACAGCGGGTCTTCCGCGTTCATGCGCTCCGGTTCGCATTGCGCCGGCTGGCCGTCGACCACCGCGTCGTACCAGCGGTCGCGCGGCATCTGCATGTCCACCGCGCCGCCGGTGTGGCGCACGACCAGCACGGTTTCCACCGAGTTGGTGCCCGGCAACTTCAGCGCGGCGTCGACATTCGCCTTCAACGGCACGGCCTTGCCGCCGCGCCGACCCTCGTCGGCGGTGATGATGAGCTTGCTGCCGCAGTCGCCGACGCGATCGGCGATGGAATTGGGCGCGAAGCCGCCGAACACCACCATGTGCACCGCGCCGATGCGCGCGCAGGCGAGCATCGCCACCACCGCCGCTGGGATCATCGGCAGGTAGATGGTGACGCGGTCGCCCTTGCGCACGCCGAGGCTGCGCAGCGCGTTCGCGAGCTTGCACACGCGTTGGTGCAGTTCGCGATAGGTGATGCGTTCGCCCGGGGAATCCGGCGAATCGGGCTCGAAGACCAGCGCGACCTTGTCGCCGCGCGTGGCGAGGTGGCGGTCGAGGCAATTGACGCTGGCGTTGAGTTCGCCGTCGGCGAACCAGCGAATGCGGAAATCGCCCAGCGCATAGCTCACGTCCTTGACCTGGGTCGGCGCACGCATCCAATCCAGGCGCTGCGCGGCCTTGGACCAGAACGCATCCGGATCGCGCAACGATTCGGCGTACAGGCGTTCGTAATCGTCGCGGCGGACGCGCGCGCTGGCCGCGAATGCAGCGGGAACCGGATAGACGTCGGCGCTCATGGCGGCTCCTCGCGAAGCGGATTCGACCGGGCATTCGAGTGTAGCGCCGGCCTCCGCCACCGGGCGCGAAGGCGGATTAGACCTTGGTCGTATCGACCATTGGCGAATCGACGACGCCATGCGCGCGGCGCATGGTCTGGCGGCGCGGCAACGGGTCGCGCATCCCTGGGAGGGGCCCATGCAAACCGAATTCCGTGCCGGCCGACGCCGGCCGTTGGCGATGGCGCTGTTCGTCGCACTGCTCGCGCCGGGAGTGGCGCTGGCCGGGACCGCGAAGGAACAGGAACTCGAAACCCGCGTCGCGCAACTCGAGGCGCAGGTGCAGGCGCTGCTTGCAGCGCAACAGCAGGCGCAGGCGCAGATCGCGGACACGAAGACGCAACTCGATGCGGTCGATGCGCGCCATCCCGCGCCGCCCGCGGGCAAGCAGCCGATCCAGTCCACCGCGATCAACGCCAGCGCCAACCCGAACACCACCTTCAGCTACGGCGGCTTCATCAAGCTCGACGCGATGGCCACCGACACCAGCGACGGCCGCATCGCCGATGGTTCGGCTGGGCGCCTGTTCTACCTTCCCAGCCAGATCCCGGTGGGCGACGCCAATGCCGACGGCGGCGATCCCTACACCGACGTGCACGCGCAGTTCTCGCGCTTCTGGTTCAGCGCCGACACCGTCACCGACGGCGGCGACAAACTCAAGGCCTACATCGAAGCCGACATGTACGGCGGCGGCAGCAACGCGCTGGCCGGCAACGAAACCTCGACCAATACCTATGCGCTCACCTTGCGCCAGGCCTACGTGAGCTGGAACGACTGGCTCGCCGGCCAGACCTGGTCGAATTTCCAGGACGTCGCCGCGCTGCCGGACGCGGTGGATTTCGTCGGCCCCACCGACGGCACCATCTTCGTGCGCCAGGCGCAGTTGCGCTACAGCAAGGGCCCATGGTCGTTCTCGGCGGAGAACCCGCAGACCACGGTCACCTCCTACCTCGGCGCTTCGCGCTTCAACAGCGGCGACAACGTGCTGCCCGATTTCACCGGGCGCTGGACCGCCAAGGGCGGATGGGGCCATTTCTCGGTGGCCGCGCTGCTGCGCCAGTTCAAGTACGGCGACGAAACCGGCAGCGGCGCCGCGGTGAGTGTTTCCGGCAAGTTCAACCTCGGCGCCAACGACGACATCCGCTACATGGCCAACGCCGGCAGCGGCATCGGCCGCTACATGGCCTTCGGCCTGGGCACCGACGCCGTGCTCGACGCGGACGGCGAACTGCATGCGCTGGACGGCTACGGCGGCTTCGTCGCCTGGCGCCACGCGTTCAACCCGAAACTGCGCGGCAACCTGTACTACTCGGCCGCGCTGTTCGACAACGATCCGTCGCTGATCGGCTACGGCGCCACCGAACGCGCGCAGTCGCTGCACGCCAACCTCATCTTCTCGCCGATCCCGAAGCTGGACGTCGGCGCCGAACTGACCTGGGGCCAGCGCTCGCTCGAGGACGACCGCGAAGGCGACCTCAAGCGCATCCAGACCACCGTCAAGTACAGCTTCTAGGGGAAAACGCCATGTCCAGCATCACCGCGCATCCGTCGCCAGGCACGCTGACCACGGGCCACAAGAAGGTCATCTTCGCCTCGTCGCTCGGTACCGTGTTCGAGTGGTACGACTTCTACCTCTACGGTTCGCTCGCCGCGATCATCGCCAAGCAGTTCTTCAGCGGGCTCAACGAGGCCAGCGCGATGATCTTCACCCTGCTCGCGTTCGCCGCCGGTTTCGCCGTGCGCCCGTTCGGCGCGCTGCTGTTCGGCCGCATCGGCGACATGGTGGGGCGCAAGTACACCTTCCTCATCACCATCGTGATCATGGGCCTGTCCACGTTCGTGGTCGGCGCCTTGCCGAACTACGCCAGCATCGGCTTCGCGGCGCCGGCGATCCTGATCGCGCTACGCCTGTTGCAGGGACTGGCGCTGGGCGGCGAGTACGGCGGCGCGGCGACCTACGTCGCCGAGCACGCGCCCAACGGCAAGCGCGGCCTGTACACCAGCTTCATCCAGACCACCGCCACGGTCGGCCTGTTCCTGTCGTTGCTGGTGATCCTGGGTTGCCAGAAGGCGTTGGGCAAGGAAGCGTTCGAGGACTGGGGCTGGCGCGTGCCGTTCCTGCTGTCGATCGTGCTGCTGGGCGTGTCGGTGTGGATCCGCATGCAACTGGCCGAATCGCCGCTGTTCCAGCAGATGAAGGCCGAGGGCAAGCAGTCGAAGGCGCCGATCACCGAAAGCTTCTTCTCGCGCAACGGCAAGATCGCGTTGCTGGCGCTGCTCGGCGCCACCGCCGGCCAGGCCGTGGTCTGGTACGGCGGCCAGTTCTACGCCATGTACTTCCTGCAGCAGATCCTGCGCGTGGACAGCACCACGACCTGGCTCATGATCGCCGCCGCGCTGCTGCTGGCCACGCCGTTCTTCGTGTTCTTCGGCTGGCTGTCGGACAAGATCGGCCGCAAGAAGATCGTGATGGCCGGCTGCCTGCTCGCCGCGCTCACCTACTTCCCGCTGTTCAGGGGCCTGACCCACTACGCCACACCCGCCATCCACGACGCCAGCGCGGCCAGCCCGGTGACGGTGCATGCCGACCAGAAGACCTGCAGCTTCCAGTTCGATCCGGTCGGTACCGCCAAGTTCACCAGTTCCTGCGACATCGCCCGCAGCGCGCTGATCAAGGCCAGCGTGCCCTACACCGTGGTCGACGCGCCGGCCGGTTCGCTGGCCGAGGTCAAGGTCGGCGACAGCACCATCGCTTCGTTCGAAGGCGCGGGCATGGCCAAGGATGCGCTGAAGGAAAAGACCACCGCGTTCGGCGCCGAACTGCGCACCGCGCTCAACGCGGCGGGCTATCCGGAAAAGGCGAACCCGGAACGCATGAACAAGCCGATGGTGCTGCTGATCCTGTTCGTCCTGGTGCTGTATGTGACGATGGTCTACGGGCCGATCGCGGCATGGCTGGTGGAACTGTTCCCGACCCGCATCCGCTACACCTCGATGTCGCTGCCCTACCACATCGGCAACGGCTGGTTCGGCGGCTTCCTGCCGTCGCTGTCGCTGGCGCTGGTGATCTGGAAGGGCGACATCTACTACGGCCTCTGGTACCCGATCATCATCGCGCTGATGACGTTCGTGATCGGTTGCCTGTTCCTGCCCGAAACCAAGGACCGCGACATCACCCAGTAAACCCATCCTCCCCGCGCGATGCATGGACGCCGGCCTCGTGCCGGCGTCTTTTTTGCGTGCGTGGATCGCAATGCCGCGACCTGCCGGTTCAACGCGGTGGCGCGGCGAGTTCCTTCGCGTTGAGATAGCCATCGCCGTTCGCGTCCTGTTTGCGGAAACGCTCGGCCAGGCGCGCGCGATGCTGTTCGCGGCTGATCGGCGCGCCGCGCCCGCCGGGTTGTTCCGCCGGCGACAGCACGCCGTCGCGGTCGCGGTCCATCGCGTCGAAGGCGTAGCTCAGCCAGTCCTGGTATTCGGCCAGCGACACGCGGCCGTCATGGTCGACGTCCATGCGCGCGAGGTAGTCGTTGCTGGATACGACCTGCGCCGATGCGACGATCGGCGCGAATGCGATTCCGAACACGCAGGCGACGGCGAATGCGCGCCGCATGCGCGGGTCAGGCGCGGGTGGCCTGCAGCGAATAACCCTTGAGCCGCGCGGCATAGGCCTGCAACGCGTGGATGCCGCTGGCCTCGGCCTCGCGGCACCAGGCCTGCAACTGGTGCAGGCGTTCGGCGGCATCGTGGCTGCGCGCGGTCAGCACTTGCGCGAGGCGCGCGCGCGCTTCGACCAGCGCGCGGATGCGCGGCGATTCCTCCACCCACGCATGCATCTGCGCGCGCGCTTCGGGCTTCAGCCAGCGGCCGTCGTCGGCGAGGCCGTGGCGCAGCTTGCGCGGCAGCAGGCGGCGCAGGCGCGTGCCGCGCGCGGCGGCTTCTTCCTGCAACGCAGGCGCCAGCACGCCGCGCTTGAAGTCGGTCATGGCCTGGAAGCGATGCGCGAGCAGCGCCTTCATCGTGTCCATGTCCGGTACGTTGATGTTCGGGCGCACGTCGAGCGCCGGCGCGACGCGCAGCACCTTGGCCAGGCCCAGCGCCTGCGCGGCGCGGATCGCGGCCCAGCCGATGTCGAACTCCCACTTGCGCAGCGCGAACTTGGCCGAGGACGGGAACGCGTGGTGGTTGTTGTGCAGTTCCTCGCCGCCGATCCACACGCCCCAGGGCGAAAGGTTGGTCGCGGTGTCGTCGGTCTCGAAGTTGCGGTAGCCCCACCAGTGGCCGAGGCCGTTGACCACGCCCGCGGCCCAGAACGGGATCCACGCCATCTGGATCGCCCAGATCGCGACGCCCTTGAAGCCGAACAGCACGAAGCTGAGGAACAGCAACAGGGTCGGGCCCATCGTCGCGTGCGGCGTGTACAACTTGCGCTCGATCCAGTCGTCCGGGCAGCCCTTGCCGTACTGCTCGATGGACGCGCGGTCGGCGCGCGCTTCGCGGTACAGCTCGACGCCATGCCAGAACACGTTGCCGATGCCCTTCACCACCGGGCTGTGCGGGTCTTCCTCGGTCTCGCACTTCGCGTGGTGCTTGCGGTGGATCGCCGCCCACTCGCGCGGGATCATCGAGGTGGTGATCCAGTTCCAGAACCGGAAGAAGTGTGCCAGCAGCGGATGGAAGTCGACGCCGCGGTGGGCGATGCTGCGGTGCAGGTACAGCGTCACCGAGAAGATGGTGAGCTGGGTCGCGACCAGCAGGTACACGGCGAGGGCGATCCAGCCGGGCTGGACCAGGCCACCGGTGAGGAAGTCGAGCAGGGAAGCAGGCATGTCGGATCTCGGGGCGCAGGGAAACGCACTGCGCATGATGGGGCCTGCCACCGCCCACGTCACCCGTGGGCGGCGTATGTTGTTCAGCCTGAAGCGGCGGGCTTGCTGGCGGAAGCCGTGTTCAGGCGATCGACCTCAACCTGAACGACACGGCTGATTTCGTCGACGATCTCCTTGAACGAATCCTCGCCATAACCGATGTGGCGCGCCGCGACCCTGCCCTCCGGGTCGATGATCCACAGGTTGGGGTACGACTTCACCCCGTAGCTTTCGGCGATGCCGCCGCTGCGGTCGCGGGTAAAGGTCAGCGTGTAGTCGCGCATCTTCCTGACGATGGCGCGGTATTCATCGTTCCCGTCCTGCACGTTGACCGCGACCACCCGGAAATAATCCGGGCCCGTGGCGGACTGCATGGCGTTCAATGCAGGAAGTTCCTTGCGGCAATAGCCGCACCAGGAGGCCCAGAACGTCACCACGACCACCTTGCCGCGCAACTGCCCCAAGTCGACCGGATCGCCGTTGCGGTCCATGCCCAGGACCTGCGGCGGAATGTCGCCCACGGATGGCGCCGCGGCCGGAACCGGTGTCGCCGCCGACGCCCATGCGGAAACCAGCAGCAAGGCCGCCATCATCCATCGCTTCCGCAACATCCGTCGTTCCCCCGAAGTCCCCGCGCAATCTTGCACGACGAACCGCGATCAATCCACGCTGCGTCCCCGCGGAACCGCTCGGCGGGGAGCGGCCGTTACCGTGGCCGCGTGGCGTTCGCGGGCGGCCCCAGCTGGGTATCGACCCGGAACACACCTTCGCTGGTGGGATGGCCGCCCGGACCCGATGCCGGGAGATAACGGTTGTAGTAGATGTAGGGACCGTTCGCGGTGATGAAATATTCCGGGTCGCGACGCACGCGATCGGAGGCCGAGGTCAGAAGCCGCAGGCTGTCGACGCCGGGGACGATGCCGGAGATGGCGATCAGGCTCGGCTTGGTGAAATCGCGTCCGGTGGGATCCGCGGACAGGGTGAAGCTGACCCACGACTGGTTGTTGTAGACGAACGGCTCCGGCGAGGTCACGTAGGGCGTGTCGTCGGGCATGTTGATGGTCTTGATGTTCGTCCACACCGCCTCGCCCTGCCCGTTGTCCAGCTTGCGGTAGATGCGCAGCCGATTGCCGCCGACCATGACCACGAACACCTGCTCGTTGCCGAACTCGGGCGCCGGCCACATGAAGGCCCAGAACTTGTTCACGTCGTCGAACGTCAGTTGCTCGAACGTCCCGGTCGAGGCGTGGTAGAGGAACACCTGCCGCGTCGATGGCGAGACCGTCGCGGGCGTGGTCGGAACGACCGAACTCTCGGAAGCGGTGAGGATGATGTCGAGGGTGCCGGGAACCCAGCGCCGGGTGATGTTCGCCTGTGGGTTCAGCATCGGGATCGCGGTTTCGGTCGAATCCGGATACAGGCCGCGCCAGTACAGGGTGGTCGGTCGCGACTGCGTCGAGAACGTCTGGAAATGCAGGAACGGGTACGAGCCGTTCGGATCGTCCGTGCCGAGGGGCAGCACGCGTCCCTTGCTATGGTCGATCGGACCCGCGATCCAGGTGCCCCCGTTCATGACGGCCAAGCCCAGTTGCAGGTTGACTGCCTGGTGCGGCACGCCATCGGTCCAGCGGGTGTAAACCAACTGCGAGCCTTGCTCCGAATCCACCCACTCCGGGCCATTGCCGATCTCGGTCGCGGTGGTCGCGTTGGTGTCGACCAGCACGGCCTTTCCGTCCGGCGGATTGAAGTAGCCGTTGCTGAAATTGACGCCGCCGACCCAGAGGTTGTGGTCCGTGTCGATGTAGGCGAGGCGGGAATTCCCCGCGCCGCCATTACAGCTCGGGCAGAAAACGCCGTCGCGCGCGGTATCGAATTCGAAGTCCTTGATCACGCGCGCTCCGACCTGGATTTCCTCGGGCAGGGTCTGCGCCGATGCCGATCCGGCGAGGACGAGCAGCGAAGCCGCGGCCATGCCGAAGAACAGGCGGGTGTCGTTGTCCATGGTTTGGTGCTCCATTGATGCAAGGAATCGGGATCGATGCGCGCCTGGCGAGGTCAGGGCGAACATCCGACCGGGCCGCCGACCGCATCGTCGACAACGCCCCACAATTGCCTGAGGGTGTCCCGGAGTTGCGAGGGCGGATACTGCCTGTAGGCGAGGAACACGGCCGCGATGCCGTGGCCGTAGTCGACCCACGGGGACGTGCCGAAGGCGCCGGTGCTGGACACGCGGACCGCGATGCCGTCGCAATCGACCGCATCGCGCCATTCGCCGTAACCGTAGCCGAACGCTTCGGGATAGGGATCGGACGCGACGTCCACCGGAACGCCATGGGTCTGGTCGAGCTGCATCTCGGCGATGCCTTCCGGCGAGAGGTACTGCGCGCCGTCGAACACGCCGCCCTGCAGGACCATCAGCACGACGTTGGCATAGTCGCGCAGGGTCGAACGCGCGCCACCGGCGATGATCGGGTTCTTGAACGGCAGGCCGCTGGCGTTCAATCCGTAATCGGTCTTGGTCATCTTCAGCGGAATGGTCAATTCGGTCTTGACCAGTTGCGCCCAGGCCTTGCCGGTCGCGCGTTGCGCCATCGCGCCGGCGACCTGCATCGAATTCTCGCCGTAGGCGAACGTGGTTCCCGGCTGCCAGCCCAATGGCGCGCCGAGGATCTGCTTCGCGCAGGCATCGAGCGCCATGTTGCGGTTGGCGAACTGCAGGCATGCATCGCTCGCGGTGGCGATTCCCGACGTGTGGCTCATCAACTGCCCGAGGGTGATCCCGCCCTTGGTCGCATCGGGATTCGGATAGCTCGAACCGAAATAATCGGCGACCGTGTCGTCCCAGTGCATCTTTCCCTGTTCGACGAGCCGCTGGACCACCAGCGCCGAGAGCCATTTGCTCGCCGATGCCACCGGCGCCTGCGGCGCGATGCCGACATAGGTGCCGAAGTCGCGCCGATAGATGGCGCTGCCGTCCTGGATGATGATCAGCGACGCGCCGGGGAGCAGGTCGTCGGCCGATGACCCGACGAAGCCGTCCACGTACGCGGTGACCGGGCGGAAATCGGGCCGCGCGCGCGCATCGTTCGATCCGTGGGCTTGCGCCGTGCCCACGACCAATCCGGCAAGTAACGCAAACCAGGCCGGTACACGCATGGCTTCCCCCTGCAAGAAGCTGCCTATTCCATTGGAAACGTCGATCCGCGGTCCAATCAGGCCAGTCCACGCATCGCGTTCGCCGATTCCATGGTCGCGCATTTTGCGACTGACCGCACAGTAATGGCGTATGTTGTTCATTCTTTAGGGTTTTATCGAATGCCCGAACTCCCCGAAGTCGAAACCACCCGCGCCGGGCTCGCCCCGCACCTCGAGGGCCGGCGGGTGCGCTCGGTGCTGCTGCGTCGCCCGGACCTGCGCTGGCCGATCCCGCCCGAGGTGTCCGAACGCCTGCCGGGGCAGCGCATCGTCGCGGTGCGCCGCCGTGCCAAGTACCTGCTCTTCGACACCGAGGCCGGCAGCGCCCTGTTGCACCTGGGCATGTCCGGCAGCCTGCGGGTGCTGCCGGCGAAAACGCCGGTACGCGAACACGACCACGTCGATCTCGCCCTCGACTCGGGGCGCGTGCTGCGCTTCAACGATCCGCGCC
The DNA here is from genome assembly GCF_007556775.1 of Lysobacter lycopersici. Classification (GTDB taxonomy): domain Bacteria; phylum Pseudomonadota; class Gammaproteobacteria; order Xanthomonadales; family Xanthomonadaceae; genus Pseudoluteimonas; species Pseudoluteimonas lycopersici. The sequence continues at coordinate 1,986,281 of NZ_CP041742.1, read as the reverse complement.
GCTTCGGCTGCCTGCTCTGGCAGGAGCCGGGCGAAACCCATGAATTGCTGCGCGACCTCGGGCCGGAACCGCTGTCGGAGGCGTTCGACGGGGAGCACCTGTTCGAACGCAGCCGTGGTCGCAGCGCGCCGGTGAAAACCTTCCTCATGGACCAGAAGATCGTGGTCGGCGTCGGCAACATCTATGCCGCCGAGGCGCTGTTCGCCGCCGGCATTTCGCCGCTGCGCGCCGCCGGCAAGGTCTCGCGCGAGCGCTACGCCGCGCTCGCCGGGGAAGCGAAGCGCATCCTCGCCCATGCCATCGCCCGCGGCGGGACCACGTTGCGCGATTTCATCGCCCCGGACGGCGCGCCTGGCTACTTCGAACAGGAACTGTCCGCCTACGGTCGCGGCGGTAAACCCTGCCCGCGCTGCGGCCGGCCGCTGAAGCAAGCCATGGTCGGCCAGCGCGCCAGCGTCTGGTGCGGGCACTGCCAGCGCTGAAGGAGGTTCGCGGGCCAGCGGTATAGTGGGCCACACGCGCGGGGAGGCGCGATCCGCGCATGAGCGATTCCGGCGACATCACCCAACTGCTCGGCGCCGCGCGCGATGGCGATCGCGATGCACTGGGCCAGGTGCTGTCCACGCTCTACCACGAGCTGCACGCCATGGCCCGGCGCCAGCTCGCCGGCCAGCGCGGGCATACGCTCGACGCCACCGCGCTGGTGCACGAGGCCTACCTCAAGCTCACCGGCCGCCGCGAAGTCGAGTTCAGCGACCGCGCGCACTTCTTCGCCTATGCGGCGTCCGCGATGCGCAGCGTGGTGGTGGACTACGCCCGCCAGCGCCTCGCGCAGAAGCGCGGCGGCGACCAGCACCGCGTCACCGACCTGCCCGAGGACCTCGAATCCGCACTGCGCGTCGACGACGAGACGCTCGGCCTCGACGCGGCGCTGACCAAGCTCGCGGCGGTCGATCCCAAGCTCGCGCAGGTGGTGGAGCTGCGCTACTTCGGCGGCCTGTCCGAACTGGAGATCGCCGGCCTGCTCGAGCGTTCCGAACGCAGCATCCGCCGCGACTGGCAGAAGGCGCGAATGTTCCTGCTCGCCTCGCTCAAGGAAGCCTGAGCCCGGCGCGCATGGATGCCGAGCGCTGGCAACGGCTGTCCCCGCTGCTCGACGCCTTGCTGGAGCTGGATGCGGAAACGCGCGCGCGCAGCCTCGCGCTGATGCGCGAGGAAGACCCGCAGACCGCGGACGACCTCGAGGCGCTGCTCGCCGAGGAAGCCGGCAACGACGAATTCCTGAGCGAACCGCTGCTGGCCGCGCCCGGCCCGCGCCCTGGCGCGGGCATCGGCCCGTATCGGCTCGAACGCCTGCTCGGCGAAGGCGGCATGGGCCAGGTGTGGATGGCCTGCCGCGACGACGGCCTCTACCAGCGGAGGGTCGCGCTGAAACTGCTGCGCCCCGGCCTGGCCGATCCGAACCTGCGCCTGCGCTTCACCCGCGAACGGCAGATCCTCGCGCGTCTGGAGCACGCCAACATCGCGCGCTTGCTCGATGCCGGCGTCACCCAGGACGGCCAGCCCTACCTCGCGCTGGAATACGTCGACGGCGAACCGATCACAGACTGGTGCCAGCAACGCCAGCCGCCACTGGCACAACGCCTCGCGCTGTTCCTACAGACCTGCGACGCGGTCAGCCACGCGCACGCGAACCTGATCGTGCACCGCGACCTGAAGCCGTCGAACATCATGGTCACGGCGCTCGACGACGTGCGCCTGCTCGACTTCGGCATCGCCAAGCTGCTCGACAACCCCGAGGCCGTGCTCGACAACACCCGCACCGGGCTGCGCGCCTTCACCCTGCACTACGCCGCGCCCGAACAGATCCGGGGCGAACCGGTCACGACCATGACCGACGTGTATTCGCTCGGCGTGGTGCTGTACGAACTGCTCACCGGCAGCAAGCCGTACAAGCCGCGGCGTCCGACCGACGCGGAGTGGGAAGAGGCGATCCTGCACGCCGATCCGCAGCGACCTTCGCAGGCGCTGCAACGCACGGCCGACGCCGAACCCGGGCACGCGCACGCGCACGCGTTGCGCAGGTTCGCGCGCCAGGTCGCCGGCGACCTCGACAACATCGTGCTCAAGGCCCTGGCCAAGCAGCCCGAGCGTCGCTATCCCTCGGTCGAGGCGCTGGCGCTGGACATCCGCCGCTTCCTCGACGGCAAGCCGGTGCAGGCACGACCGCACAGCGTCGAGTACCGCCTGCGCAAGTACGTGCACCGGCACCGCTGGGCGTTGTCGACCGCGCTGCTGGTGCTGCTGGTGCTCTCCACCGCGCTCGGCATCGTCGCCTGGCAGGCGCGCGAAGCCCTGCGCGAAGCCGCGCGCGCGCAGGCGATGCAGGATTTCGTCGTCGGCCTGTTCCAGAACGCCGGCGAATCGCCCAATCCCGGCAGCGTCGACGTGCGCCGCTTGCTCGATGCCGGCATCGAACGCGGCGACCGCGAACTCGCGCGCCAGCCCGAAGCCCGCGCGGAACTCTACGGCGTGGTCGCGCGCCTGCGCATCGGCCTCGGCGACTACCGTTCCGCCTATGACCTGCTGCGCCGCGAAACGCTGGTCGTCGCCAGCCTCGATCGCCCGCCACCCGGGCTGCTGCTCGCGCTGTACACCGACATCGGCCACGTGCAGCGCCTGCTCGCGCAACCGGGCGAATGCCTGCAGACGTTGCAACCGCTGGAGGCGCGTGCGCGCCGCGAACAGGCACGCCTGCCGGTGCAGGCCGCGGATTTCTATTCCGAATTCGGGCGCTGCAAGCGCCGCGCGGGCGACCGCGACGGCGCCGCAGCCCTGTTCGAACGCGCGCTGTCGATCCGCCGCGACACGCTCGACGATGCGGCCGGCGCGATCGAGAACCTCGCCGACCTCGCCGACCTGCGCAAGGACGCGGCTGACAACGCCGGCGCATTGCGCGGCTACCGCGATGCGCTGTCGAAACTGCAGGCCGGTCCCGGCATGCGCCATCCGCTCGCGGTGGAACTGCTGCGCAACATCTGCTCGCTCGAACGCATCGACGGCGACATGGCCGCGGCGCAGCGCGACTGCCAGCGCGCGCTGGCACTGGCCGGCACCGTGCTCGGCCCGCAGCACCGCGAAACCATCGACGCCGGCCGGCAATGGGCGGCGATGCTGGTCGACCTGGGCCGCCTGCGCGAGGCCGAGGCCGCGTTCGACCACAGCCGCAAATGGCTGGCCGAACGCCTCGGCGCGAACAGCGAGGACGTGGCGATCGACGACAACAGCCTCGCCATCGTCGATTGGGAACGCGGCGACATCCCCGCCGCGCTCGCGTCCATCGACCGCGCCATCGCCACATGGAGCGATTCCGGACAACCGTTGCGGCTGGCCTCGGTGCTGTTCAACAAGGCGCTGATCCTGCACGACGCTGGACGCGATTCCGAAGCGCTGCCATTGGCGGAACGCAGCCGCCGCCTGCGCGTGCCGCTGCTCGGCGGTAACCACGCCCTGGTCGGGGAATGCGACCGCCTGCTCGGCGTGATCCACGCTGCGCTCGGCGATCCGCAGGACGAAGCCGAGCTGCAGCGCGCGGTGCAGATCCTCGATGCGGCTTATGGATCGGCCCGTGCGCCCGCGCGCCGTGCGCAGTTGTCGCTGGCGAAGTTCCAGGCGCGCCGCGGGAGTGGCGCGGCGCTGTTGCAACTGGATGCGCTCGGCAAACTGCCCGCGAACGATTTCGAACTGCGCAAGGTCGCGTGGCAGGCGCGCGCCGAGGCCGCGGGCCTGCGCTGCCACGGCCCGCAGCGCCCGGCCGCGATCGATGTGCTGCGCGCGCTCGACGGCGAACTCCGCGCGGCCCTGCCCGAGGGCGGCAGCGTGGCGCGCAAGGTCGCGGCGATCGCCACGCGTTGCCGCTGATCGCGCCTACTCCAGCGGCAACACGTCCTGCTGCAGTTCGACCCGGCCTTCGCCGCGCATCACTTTCTTGAACTCCGCGCGCGACACCGATACGTAGCGTTCGTTGCCGCCGATTTCCACCTGCGGCCCCTGCTGCACCGCGCGCCCCTGCTCGTCCACGCGCACGGTCATCGTCGCCTTCTTGCCGCTGTGGCAGATGGTCTTGATCTCGTCGAGCTCGTCCGCCCACGCCAGCAACGCGGCGCTGCCTTCGAACAGTTCGCCGCGGAAATCGGTACGCAGGCCGTAGCACAGCACCGGCACGCGCAGCGCATCGACCACCTCGCCCAGCTGCCAGGCCTGCGCCTTGGTGAGGAATTGCGCTTCGTCCACCAGCACGCAGTCGAGCTTGCCGCGTGCGGCGATGTCGTCGCGCACGAGTTGTTCGAGGTCGTCCTCGCGGCCGAAGCCCCGTCCCTGCGCGCGCAGGCCGATGCGCGAGGCGACGGTGCCGCTGCCGGAACGGTCGTCCAGGCGCGGGGTGAGGATCAGCACGCGCATGCCGCGTTCGCGGTAGTTGTGCGCGGACTGCAGCAGGGTCGTGGTCTTCCCCGCGTTCATCGCCGAGTAGTAGAAGTAGAGCTTGGCCATGCCGACAGTCTAGCGTGACGCACCGACATTGCCGGCAGTTCAGGGCCGATCTTTCGGCGCCGGCTCCGCGTTTTTCACTTCTGGAATCGGGGAGACGTTCTGCAGGTCGCCCACCACGATGCGTGCATGGCGTTCCCCGCTCCAGATGCGGTCCTGCAACTTCCAGTAGCTGTCCGCATTCCAGAACTCACGCGCATAGAAGCGATTCGCATCGATACTGCCGCCATTGGGAAGCGCGATGTACAGCGCCGACGCGTACGAGGGACCCAGCATCGAACCCGTCGCTCGATGAGCTTCCCGGCGCATTACCGCGCTCTGGCGCGGTTTGGCGACGACGTCCCCGTAATTCGCCAGCATGCGAGGCGCCTGCGCCGTGGCGTCCTTGCGTTCCTGCGGCGTGAGTTGCTGCCAGTAATACATCTTGAGCATGACGAACATTTCATAGCCGCGTTCGGCAGCGAGCGCCATCCACAGGTACCCCAGGGCGTGGTCCGGCGGAGCGCCTTCGCCATTCCACGTCATTTCCCCCAACCGGGCCTGCGAAGGCTTGTCGCCATACCGAGCGGCGAGCGCGTACTGATGGCGCGCCACCACGGGATCATGCAAGTCGTCGGCGCGCATGCCCGCCTTGCGATACTTCAAGTCCGGGTGTGCTTCCAGGAAGCCATCCGTCAGAATGTCCGCCGGAATGTCTTCTCCGGTGAGCGCCACGCTAGCGGCCTTCTGGGCGGAGCCCGACGTCGAAAACGTGAACAATGCCAACAATGCGATGACGACAACCTGCTTCATTCCAGCAAGTCCATTCAGATGCCCGCCTTTTGGCCCACTACGGAATGCATGACCTTCCGCGCGCAATTCCCGCGCGATCGAGTTTAACCCTATGCATGGCTTGAATCATCAACAACGCGACGCGGTCCTGCACGCGCAAGGTCCGCTGCTGGTGCTCGCCGGCGCCGGTTCGGGCAAGACCCGCGTTATCGTGGAGAAGATCGCGCACCTGGTGCAGGGCGGGCACGTTCCCGCGAAGCGCATCGCCGCGATCACCTTCACCAACAAGGCGGCGAAGGAAATGCGCGAACGCGTCGCGCGCCGGCTCAAGGGCGATGCCGGCGAAGGCCTGACCGTGTGCACCTTCCACGCGCTGGGCCTGCGCATCGCGCAAACCGAGCACGCGAAGCTCGGCTTGCGGCGTGGCTTCTCGGTGTTCGACGCCGACGATTCCCTCGCGCAACTGCGCGACCTGATGCCGGGCGCGAAGCCCGACGCGGTGCAGGCCGCGCAATCGCTGGTGTCGCGGGCCAAGAACGCCGGGTTGTCGCCGGAAGAAGCGGCAGCGAATGCGTTGGGTGTGCGCGAACGCGAGGCCGCGGCACTGTACGCGCGCTACCAGCAGCGCCTGCATGCGTTCAACGCGGTCGATTTCGACGACCTGATCCGGCTGCCGGTGCAATTGCTGGAAACCGACGCCGAAGCGAACGCCGCATGGCGTGAACGCATCGGTTATCTCCTTGTCGACGAATGCCAGGACACCAACGACGCGCAGTACCGGCTGCTGAAGGCGCTCGCCGGCGAACGCGGCGACTTCACCTGCGTGGGCGACGACGACCAGAGCATCTACGCCTGGCGCGGCGCGAATCCGGAAAACCTGTCGCAACTCGCGCGCGACTACCCGGCGCTGAAGATCGTCAAGCTCGAACAGAACTACCGCTGCAGCAATCGCGTGCTGCGCGCGGCGAACGCGCTGATCGCGCGCAACCCGCACGAGCACCCGAAGACCTTGTGGAGCGCGCAGGCCGACGGCGAGCGCATCCGCGTCTGGGAATGCCGCGACGGTGCGCACGAAGCGGAGAAGGTCGCGGCGGAATTGCAGTTCACCGCGCAAAAGCACGGCGCACCGTGGAGCGATTTCTGCGTGCTGTTCCGCGGCAACCACCAGAGCCGCGCGCTGGAAAAGGCGTTGCAGCTGCTGCGCATTCCCTACCACCTCAGCGGCGGCACCGCCTTCCTCGATCGCGGTGAGGTGAAGGACGCGCTGGCCTGGCTGCGCCTGCTGGCGAATCCCGAGGACGACGCCGCATTCCTGCGCGCGCTGCAATCGCCCAAGCGCGAAGTCGGCGCGACCACGCTGGCCAAGCTCGGCGAACTCGCGCGCGAGGCGCACCTGCCGCTGGCGCGCGCGGCCGAATCGGTCGGCCTGCTGAAGCAGTTGCCGACGCGTTCGGCGAACGCGATCGCCGGCTTCACCGACCTCATCCGCGGACTGCGCGGCGACGCTTCGCGCCTGCCGCCGAGCGAACTCGTGCGTGCGCTGGTCGCGCGCTCGGGAATGCTCGAAGCCCTGCGCGCGCACAGCAGCAGCGAATCGCTGTTCGCGCTGCGTCGCGGCAACCTCGAGGAGCTCGCCGACTGGTTCGCGAATGCGCGTGGCGCCGGCATCGCCGAGCTCGCGGCGCAGCTCGGCCTGCTCAGCCATGCCGACCGCGACAACGCCGGCAACCAGGTGCGATTGATGAGCCTGCACGCGGCGAAAGGACTGGAATTCCGCTACGTGTTCATCGTCGGGCTGGAAGACGGAACGCTCCCGCACGAGGCCAGCATCGACGAAGGCCGGCTGGAGGAAGAACGCCGGCTGCTCTACGTCGGCATCACCCGCGCCAAGGAACGCCTGTGGCTGTCGCATGCGCGCGAGGCCACGCGTTGGGGCAGCAAGCAGCGCCACGTGCCGAGCCGTTTCCTCGACGAACTGCCCGCGGCGGAAATCCAGCGCGACGGCGACGACCCGGTCGCGGACGCGGCGCGCAAGGCCGAACGCGCGGCCGCGGGTTTCGCCGACATCCGCGCGTTGCTCGACGGCTGAAACGCCGGCGGCGAACCAGTCATTCGCGCGGGAGCGCCGCCTCGATGCGCGCGGCGACCTTTTTCGCGAGGAATTCGTATCCGGCCCGACTGTAGTGGACGTCGTGCGGCTTCTGCAATTCGGCGAGCCTGGGCACGACATCGGCATTGAGGTCATCCACCGCCACGCCATTTTCCCTCATCACTTCCAAGGCGATGTCGTTGTAAACCTTCACGTCGGCCGGCCTTCTCTCCGCATCGATCCCATCTTCCGGGACGGGCGTGGTCGTGGCCCATATGAGCCTTGCGCCGGTCGCCCGCAGCCGCTTGACCAGGGCGCGAAGATTTTTTTCGTACTCGCCCGGCTCAACCTGATGCCTGCCGTCCGGCATGAGCTTGAGGTCGTGCAGTCCCCAGTTGAAATGGATCACGTCCCACTTGCCGTCGTCGAGCGAGCTCTCGACCTCCGCAACGTGGTCCATCGTGGAACGGCCGTTGAAGGGAATGCGGTGGACGTTGGCCTTTCCTTCCAGCAGCTTGCGCACCGGCAGCGTGTAACCGATCGAGATCGAATCGCCGATCAGCAGTACGCGGGGCAAGCCGGGCACGTCCGCGACCGGCGCCAATTCAGGCAGGAGGCGCGCGTTGGCAGCCGGCGCGGCATCGATTCCCCCGGCACCGGGGGCATGCGGCCGCTCGGCCCATGCGAGAACTGCGATCGCGGCGAGTGAAATCGCGATTGCGAGGGTGTTGCGATTGATCTTCACCAAGCGACTCGATCATGCGGGGATGGCGCCCGGAATCGGGGCCATGATGGGCCAGAACCCGGCGTTCGCGAAACGCCATGCCGGCCGGAACGCTTCGCGGCTTCCCGACGGTACGGATGTCGCCAGCGCGGGCTAGACTCGCGCGATCCCGACGGAGCCCGACATGCCTTCACCCCGCACCCTGACGCTGCTCGCCTGCGCGCTCGCGCTGGCCGCGTGCAAGCCGACCTCGTACACCGCGCCCGCCGCGGGCGAGATTCCGCCGCCCAAGGCCGCGGCGGTGGATCCGGCCAAGCCGAACGACAACCTCAATGCGGTGCTGTGGATGCAGGACTCGGCCGAATACGGCGCGGTCTGCGAAACCATCTACCGCGCCGCGACCGCACAGTTGGACGCCGCACTCGCCGACAAGACGCGCGACGCCTTGGTGCCCGAGGAGCGCGGAAACGCCGCCGAAGGATTGCCGCCGGCGGTGGTGATGGACGTGGACGAAACCGTGCTCGACAACTCGCCCTACCAGGCGCGGCTGATCGCCAACGGCAAGGAATACGACGACGTCAGCTGGGACGCCTGGGTGGCCGAGAAGAAGGCGCAGCCGCTGCCGGGCGTGGTCGCGTTCGCGCAGGCCGCGGCGGCCAAGGGCATCACCGTGCTCTACCTCTCCAACCGCGACGAACACCTGCAGGCCGCGACGATCGCCAACCTCAAGGCGGTTGGGCTGCCGGTGAAGGACGACAGCGTGTTCCTCGGCCTCGGTACCTTCGTGAAGGACTGCGAGCAGAACGGCAGCGAGAAAAACTGCCGCCGCCGCCTCGCCGGGCAGAAGTACCGGGTGCTGATGCAGTTCGGCGACCAGCTCGGCGATTTCGTGCAGGTGTTGGCGAACGCGCCCAAGGACCGCGGCCAATTGGCGGGCAAGTACCGCGACTGGTTCGGCCAGCGCTGGTGGATGCTGCCCAACCCGAGCTACGGCAGCTGGGAGCCGGCGGTGTTCAACAACGACTGGGCACAGCCACAGGCAAAGCGCCGGGCGGCCAAGCGGGCCGCATTGGATCTGGCGAATTGATCAGAAATTCTTTTAAATCAATTGGTTAATGATGAAAAGTTGAGGTATTGCCTCAGCTTTTCGATTCGGCTAACCTGAACGCGTCCGGCCACGGCCGGAGCCATGCCACAACCGCAACGTCCTCCGGCGAGAGCCGGACTTCACGGGAGACTCGGTCTCCCGTTTTCTTTTCCTCCGCTTTCCTTCTCCCCGCCTGCGGGGAGAAGGTGCCGAAGGCGGATGAGGGGCGCGAATCGCCTATCGTTGTCTGCGGGGAGGGAAACGATGCGGAACTGGACAACGTTCGCGATCACGTGCTCGCTGGTGCTGGCCGGCTGCCGTGGCGGCGACACGTCCGTGTCGACCGCGACATCGACCCGTCCCGGCGGCGCGACCACGCCGGCCGAAGCGGTGCTGCTGCCCACCCGCGACCTGCACGACAACGACCTCGCCGCCTTCGCCCGCGACGCGGTGCCGCCGGCGTTGCACGTGCGGTTGGACGTGGCCTGGCGCAGCGGACGCAGCCGTTGGCCGCTGGACGAACTGCCGCTGGGCGCGAAGGTACCGGCAATGCTCGGCGCGCTCGCGGCGCCCGGTTCGGAGGCGAAGCTCGGCCGCGACTACGACCGCCAACTCGCCGGGGCCGGTGGCGAACTGCGCTCGGCGGCGCTGGCGCTGGGCCTGTTCGGCGACAAATACCTCGCCAATGAAGGCGATTTCAGTGCCGACGAACGCGCCCACTACCGGCAACTGGTCGCCGCCGCCAGCCGCTGGGCCGCGAACGCGCCGCTGTCGGACGCGAAGCGCGCGCATGCCGCGATCGCACGGCTTGCCACCGCCGCCCGCGCCAGCGGCCTGCGTTCCGAAGCCGATTTCGCCCGCCTCGGCATGGACGACAGCCTGCGTCGGTTGTCGACATTCGAGAAGGTGATGAAGGGCGTGCTCGCCGGCTACGGCCTGGACCTCGACGCGACCCTGGCCGGCATGCGCGCGAGCGAGGTCGAACGCGACGGCAACCACGCCCGGGTGCGGATGCAGTACCGCTTCGGCAGCCGCGACATCGATGCGGTCATCGCCGTCGAACGCCGCGACGGGCGCTGGTATGTCGCCGATTTCCTGCGCCACGCCGAAGCCGCCGCCGGGCCCGCGACCCCGGCGCAGTAAGGGCGGCCAGCCGGGCGCGACGGGCATAATGCCGGCGATGCCCAAGATTCCCCCTTCCCAACCTTCGCTGTTCGGATCGCCCGAAGAGCCCGACGAGCGCTTCGATCCGGATCCGCGGATGACCCTGGGCGAAGCCATGGAGGAACCGGCGGAACCCGCGCCGCCGGCAGGGCCGCCGCCATCGCCTTCCGAATCGACCGCTCGCCGGCCGTGGTGGGTCGGCCTGCTCGGCTGGCTGATGGGGCCATGGGTGAAGGTCGAGGTCGAACCCGCGAATCCCGGCGAGCAGATCGACGCGCGCCCGGTCTGCTACGTGCTCGAGGACTACGGCCTGTCGAACGCGCTGATCCTCGACCGCGCCTGCCGCGAAGCCGGCCTGCCCTCGCCGCTGCGCCCGTTGCCGGGCGATCCGCTGGGCCGCAAGCGCGCCTACGTCGCCTTGTCGCGGCGCAGCGCGGGCAGCGCGCTCAAGGCCGCGGCGCAACAGTTCGCGCAGCAACTCGCGTTGCAGCAGGGCCAGGCGGCCCCGGCGCACGGCAAGACCCGCTCCGAATCGCTGTCGCGGCTGATCGAGGCGCACCGCGCCAATCCGCGCCTCGACGTGCAGCTGGTGCCGGTGTCGATCTTCGTCGGCCGCGCGCCGGACAAGGCCAGTGGCTGGTTCAGCGTGCTGTTCTCGGAAAACTGGGCGCTGGTCGGCCGCTTCCGCCGCCTGCTCGCGATCCTGCTCAACGGCCGCGACACCACCGTGCGCTTCGCGCCGCCGGTCGACCTGCGCGGCATCGTCGGCGAAGGGCTCGACCCCGAACGCACCGTACGCAAGCTCTCGCGCGTGCTGCGCGCGCACTTCCACCGCATCCGCGCCGCGATCATCGGCCCGGACCTGTCCACGCGCCGGCTGCTCGCCGACGCGGTGCTGGCCTCGGATCCGGTGAAGGAAGCCATCGCCGAGCAGGCGCGCCGCGACAAGTCCTCGCTGATCGACGCGTGGAAGAAAGCGCACCGCTTCATCTGGGAAATCGCCGCCGACTATTCGCACCCGGTGGTGCGTTCGGTCAGTTCCCTGCTCACGCCGGTGTGGAACCGCATCTACCGCGGCGTGCTGGTGCACCACCTGGAAGGCCTGAAGGAAGCGGCGCCGGGCCACGAAGTCATCTACGTGCCCAGCCACCGCAGCCACATGGACTACCTGCTGGTCTCGTACCTGCTCTACACCAAGGGCATCGTGCCGCCGCACATCGTCGCCGGCGTCAACCTCAACCTGCCGGTGATCGGCAGCCTGCTGCGCCGCGGCGGCGCGTTCTTCATCCGTCGCTCGATCCGCGGCAGCGCGCTGTATTCGGCGGTGCTCAGCGAATACGTCGCGCAGCTGGTGTCCGGCGGCTATTCCATCGAATGCTTCATCGAGGGCGGGCGTTCGCGCACCGGCCGCCTGCTGCCGCCCAAGGGCGGGATGATCTCGATGCTGCTGCGCGGCTACCTGCGCCAGCCCACGCGCCCGGTGCTGTTCCAGCCGGTGTACATCGGCTACGAGAAGCTGATGGAAGGCAACAGCTACCTCGACGAGCTTTCCGGCAAGCCCAAGGAAAAGGAATCGATCTGGTCGCTGCTGTGGGGCGTGCCGAAGGTGCTTCGACAGAATTTCGGGCAAGTCGTGGTGAACTTCGGCGAGCGCATTCCGCTCAACGACGTGCTGGCGAAGCACGCGCCCGACTGGGACGGCAAGGCGGTAGGGGAGGACGAAAAGCCGGCGTGGCTGTCCGATACCGTCGACGACCTCGCGCAACGCATCCAGGTCAACGTCAACCGCGCCGCCGACGTGAACCCGGTCAACCTGCTGGCGATGGCGCTGCTGTCCACGCCCAAGCACGCGATGGGCGAATCCGACCTGCTGGCGCAGATCGCGCTGTCGCAGACCCTGCTGCGCGACGTGCCGTATTCGGACTACGTCACCGTCACCCCGCACACGCCCGAGCAGATCGTCGCCCACGGCGAGGAGATCGGCATGCTCGCGCGCACGCCGCACCCGCTCGGCGACGTACTCGGCGTCGACGACGACACCGCGGTGCTGCTCAGCTATTTCCGCAACAACGTGCTGCACCTGTTCGTCGCCGCCGCGTGGATCGCGGTGTGCTTCCAGAACAACCGGCGCATGGGCCTCGCGCAACTGCAGCGCCTGGGCCGCACGCTGTATCCGTTCCTGCAGGCGGAACTGTTCCTGCCCTGGGACGAGGACGGCTTCGCCGAACGCATCGACCGCACCATCGAGGTGTTCGTGCGCGAAGGCCTGCTGCAGCAGGTCGGCGAGGAAGACGGCGGCACCCTCGCCCGCAATGCCGGCCAGACCGACGAGGTGTTCCGCCTGCGCGCGATCGGCCACGCGTTGCAGCAGGCGTTCGAGCGCTACTACATCGCGATTTCGGTGCTGGTGAAGAACGGCCCGGGCACGCTCGGCGCCGGAGAACTGGAAACCCTGTGCCAGCTCGCCGCGCAGCGCCTGTCGCTGCTGTATGCCGACACCGCGCCGGAATTCTTCGACAAGTCGCTGTTCCGCGGCTTCATCCAGAAGCTACGCGAAATGAAACTGGTGTGGGCGGACGAGAACGGCAAGCTCGCCTTCGACGCGCGCCTCGACGCATGGGCGCGCGACGCGCGGGTGGTGCTGGGCCGCGAGCTGCGCCACACCATCGAGAAAGTCAGCCCGGAAGCCGCCGGACCGGCGCAAGCGCCGCCTTAACGCGGGCGGTGGCATCCTGTGCGGACGGCGGTCGCCCATGTGGCCGCCGATCGACGATGGATACGCGCGCACTCGTTCCCGCATCCGCATTGACCGCCTCGCAACGGCAGGTGGCGGAACTGCTCGCACGCGCCGGCATCGGCCTCGACGGCGCGAATCCCTGGGACATGCGCCTGCACGACGCGACCGTGCTCGACGACGCATTGGCGCGCGGCAACCTCGGCCTCGGCGAAGGCTATGTCGCCGGCCTGTGGGATTGCGATTCGCTGGACGGCTTCTTCGAACGCCTGCTGCGCGCGCACCTCGAACGCGAAGCGCATTCGCCGCGACTGGCATGGCACGCGCTGCACGCGAAGCTCGTCAATCGCCAGAACCGCCGCCACGCATGGGACGTGGGCCGCGCGCACTACGACCTCGGCAACGACTTCTTCGCCGCCATGCTCGATCCGCGCATGGCCTATTCCTGCGGCTACTGGCGCGATGCGAACACGCTGGCCGAGGCGCAGGAGGCCAAGCTCGAACTGGTCTGCCGCAAGCTTGGCTTGAAGCCGGGGATGCGCGTGCTCGACATCGGCTGCGGCTGGGGCAGTTTCATGGGCTACGCCGCGGAACGATACGGCGTGCATTGCATCGGCGTGACCGTGTCGAAGGAACAGGTCGCGTTCGCACGCGAACGCTACGCGGGATTGCCGCTGGAATTCCGCCTGCAGGATTACCGCGAACTGTCGCCGGACACGCTCGATGGCGCGGTCGACCGCGTGGTCAGCATCGGCATGTTCGAACACGTCGGCCGGCGCAACCACCGCGCGTTCATGCGCGTCGTCCGCTGCTGCCTGGCCGACGACGGCCTCGCCCTCCTGCACACCATCGGCAAGCGCCGCCGCAACACGACCATCGACCCGTGGATCGACAAGTACGTGTTCCCGAACGGCGACCTGCCGAGCATCGGCCAGATCGGCGACGCGATCGAGGACGTGCTGGTGGCCGAGGACCTGCACAACTTCGGCGCCGACTACGACCGCACGTTGATGGCGTGGCACGCGAACTTCGAAGCCGCGTGGCCGCGCTTCGCCGAAATGCACGGGGAAGCCTTCCACCGCCAGTGGCGCTATTACCTGCTCAGCTGCGCCGGCGCGTTCCGCGCGCGCGACCTGCAACTGTGGCAATGGGTGCTGTCGAAGGACGGCGTGCGCGGCGGCTACCGCCGGCCGGAGTGATCGTCAGGCCGGTTCGTCCGGCACCAGCTGCGCCTCGAGCTGCGCGATCTGGTCCTTGAGCTGCAATTTGCGCTTCTTCAGCCGCCGGATCGCCAGTTCGTCCGCCTCGGCATCGCCCTGCAGCCGCGCGATCGCGGCGTCGAGGTCGCGATGCGCCTCGCGCAATTCCACCAGGCGGTGGGACAGGCGGGCGAGGTCGGCGGGGTCGTCGATGCGGCTCATGCGTCGAGCATAGCGCGGCGGCATGGCACCGGCGGCGGGTAAAATGCCGTTTCGATGAACGCCATCCTCCCCCTCGCCGAACCGCAATCCCTCGCCCAGCGCCGCAAGCGCGAAGCGGACAAGCTGGCCAAGCGCCTGCGCCACCAGGTCGGCAAGGCCATCGCCGACTTCGGCATGATCGAAGGCGGCGACAAGGTCATGGTTTGCCTGTCCGGTGGCAAGGACAGCTACACCATGCTCGACGTGCTGCTGCAGTTGCAGAAGAAGGCGCCGGTCGAATTCGGCATCACCGCGGTCAACCTCGACCAGAAGCAGCCCGGTTTCCCCGAGCACGTGCTGCCGGAATATCTCAAGTCTATCGGCGTGGATTTCCACATCCTCGAACAGGACACCTATTCGGTGGTGACGCGCGTCATCCCCGAAGGCAAGACCATGTGCTCGCTGTGCTCGCGCCTGCGCCGCGGCGCGCTGTACACCTATGCGGAACAGAACGGTTTCACCAAGATCGCACTCGGCCATCATCGCGATGATTTGGTGAACACGTTCTTTCTCAACCTGTTCTTCCACGCCAAGCTCAGCGGCATGCCGCCCAAGCTGCTCAGCGACGACGGCAAGCACGTGGTGATCCGTCCGCTGGCCTACGTGCGCGAGGCGGATATCGAACAGTACGCGGACGCGAAAGCCTTCCCGATCATTCCCTGCAACCTGTGCGGCTCGCAGGAGAACCTGCAGCGCAAGCAGGTGAAGAAGATGCTGGAACAATGGGAACGCGAATCGCCGGGCCGGGTGGAAACCATGGCGCGCGCGCTGGGCGATATCCGCCCCTCGCAACTGAGCGATCCCAAGCTGTTCGATTTCCTCGCCCTCGGTCGACACGGCGATACCGCGATGCCCGATGCGCATGCGTGGCTCGCCGACCCCCTGTAGGAGCGGCTTCAGCCGCGACCCGCAACCTCGCTGATCGCGACACGACAACCCCACCCCAACCCTCCCCTTCAACGAAGGGGAGGGAGCAAAGGAATCCGATGTTCTTCCGCAACCTCACGCTGTTTCGCTTCCCCACCTCGCTCGACCTCTCCGACCTCGAAACGCAACTCGCCGAATGCGCGCTCAAGCCGGTCGGCCCGATGGAACTGTCCAGCCGCGGCTTCGTGCCGCCGTTCGGCCAGCACGGCGAGGCGCTGAGCCATGCCATCGGCGAATCGATGTGGCTGACCGTGGGCGGCGAGGACAAATTGCTGCCGTCGGCGGTGGTCAACGACCTGCTGCAGAAGAAACTCGCGGCGCTGGAGGAAAAGGAAGGCCGCAAGCCCGGCGGACGCGCGCGCAAGCGGATGAAGGAAGACCTGGTCGCGGAACTGCTGCCGCGCGCCTTCGTGCGGCCGGTGCGTAGCGATGCGCTGGTCGACACCAAGCTCGGCGTCATCGCGGTCGACACGTCCTCGCGCAAGAACGCGGAATCCGTCGTGTCCGAGGTTCGACATGCGCTCGGCAGTTTCCCGGCGCTGCCGGTGAACGCGGAAGTCGCACCGCGCGGAATCCTGACCGGCTGGATCGCCGGCGATCCGCTGCCCGATGGCCTGTCGCTGGGCGACGAATGCGAACTGCGCGACCCGACCGATTCCGGCGCGGTGGTGAAGGTGCAGCGCATGGAGCTGCAGGGCGAGGAAATCGGCAAGCACCTCGAGGCCGGCAAGCAGGTCGCGCGGCTGGCGCTGGTGCTCGACGACCACGTCAGCTTCGTGCTCGGCGAGGACCTGGTGGTGCGCAAGTTCAAGCTGCTGGAAGGCGCCGTCGACCAGCTCGAATCCACCGACCGCGAGGACGTCGCCGCCGAGCTCGACGCGCGCTTCGCGCTGATGGCCGGCGAGTTCAAGCGCCTGTTCGCGGTGCTGGAATCGGCGTTCCGGCTGAGCAAAGCCGATTGACCTGTAGGAGCGCCGATTTCGGCGCGCCCCATATCGCGCCCGAACGGGCGCTCCTACAATGCGCCGCATGCGTTCCCTGTTCCGCCTGCTGACGACCACGCGCACTGAGCCGAAACCGGCGATCCAGCGCGACAGCATCGGCTTCGTGCTCGCCGACGGCCGCCGCATTGACGTGTTGCGCGTGCGCGATCCGCGCGCGCGGCGGATCAAGTTGTCGGTGGACGAGCGCGGCGCGCGGCTGAGCCTGCCCTTGCGTGCCAGCCTCGTGTCCGGCGAACGCTTCCTGTTCGAACACCGCGACTGGCTGACCGCGCAGTTCGCGGCGCAGGCGAGCGACGGCATCGAGCCTTTGCGGCGCGATGCGACCAGCGCGCTTCCGTTGCGCGGGGCGATGCTGCCGCTGCGCTGGGAAAGCGCGCGCGCTTCACGACTCGATTTCGATGATGGCGGTGGCTTGTTGTTCCGCGCGCCTGCGTCCGCCGGCGAAGCCGCCTTGCAGCGCGCGTTGCGCGATTTCTATGAAGCGCAGGGCCGCGCCGACGTCGGCCGCTGGCTGCCGAAATATCTTTCGGGATTGCCGCGCGCGCCGCGGCGGATCGTGTTCAAGCGCACCAGCTCGCAATGGGGTTCGCTGGCGCCGGACGACACCCTGATGCTGGATCTCGCGCTGGTGCTGGCGCGGCCGTCGGCGTTCGAATACGTGCTGGTGCACGAACTCTGCCACCTGCTGCACGCCGACCATTCGCGCCGCTTCTGGCGCGAGGTCGAAGCGCGCTTCCCGGCGTGGCGCGAGGAACGCGACTACTTCCACGCCGAGGGCCGGCGACTGAAGGCGTCGCTGCGCGCGCTGGTGTCCGGTTGAAGCGCCCATCGACGTGATCATTTTCGGAGGCCGGATCCACCGGTCGGGGGAAACAGAGATGCGTATCCGCCATTCGTTCTTCGTTGCCTGCGCCGCGATCGCGGTGCTGTCCATCGCCAGCTGCAAGCGCGCCGGGGAAGCCGCCGCCGATGCCGCCATCGCCGCCGCCAGTGGTGGGAAGGTCGATGTCAGCCACGCCGACGACGGCACCACCACCATCAGCACCAAGGACGGCAAGCAGACCATGACGGTGAGCACCGGCGACGGCGCCGCGCTCCCGGCAAGTTTCCCCAAGGACGTGTTTCTGCCTTCGGACTACAAGGTCGAAAGCGCGCTGGAAATGCCCGGCGCGATCGTCACCCACGTGCTGACGCAAGGCAGCGTGGCGTCGATCTCGTCCGATGCCGACAAGGGCATGCAGGCGCAGGGCTGGAAGCAGACGATGGTGATGGCGCAATCTGAACAGGCGCACATCGTGATGTGGGAGAAAGGCGAACGCCACGCGACGTTGACCATCGCCGGCGACAAGGCCCAGGGCGGCGTGCAGGTCGGCTACCAGCTCGCGACCGAAAAACAGTAGTCAGGCGAGGAAGAAATCCCCGATCGCCGCGGCCACTTCGGCCGGCTGTTCCATGTGCAGGTGGTGTCCGCCACGGATCACGATGAGTTCGCCGTCGCGCAGGGCGGCAGCGTGCGCGCGTCGAACCGGATCGGGCAAATAAGGCTGCGCCGGATCGCCGTGGATCAACCGCACCGGGCATTCGATGCCGGCGATGAGGTCGAGCACCTGCGCTTCGGTCAGGCGCGTGAACGAGGGCAGCGTCAGCCGCGGATCGCTGCTCCACACGAAACCGCCCTCGACCTGCCGCGTGCCGCGTTCGACCAGCAATCGCGCCACCGGTTCGCTCAGGGCGTTCGCCTGCATCCGCGCGCGGATCGCCGGTTCCAGCGCCGGGAACACACGCAGGGATTTCTGCGGCAAGGCGCGCGCCGCGGCCACCGCCTCGCGCATGCGGATCGCGGTGCGTTCGGGCGTTTCGGCCAGCGCACCCAGCGCCTCGATCGCGAGGAAGCGCGCCACCCGTTGCGGACTCGCCGCCGCGACCAGGCTGCCGATGCCCGCGCCCATCGAATGCCCGAGCAGGGCGAAGCGCCCCCAGCCCAGCGCGTCGGCGATGTCGAGCACCGTGTTCACTGCGCCGTAGAACGAATAGTCCGCACCCGGCGCGAGGTGCGCGCTGCGACCATGACCCGGCAGATCCACCGCAACCAGGTCGAGGCCATCGAGATGATGCGCCAGCGGCACGAAGCTCGCGGCGTTGTCCAGCCAGCCGTGCAGGGCCAGCACCGGCGTCGCGCCTTCGCTACCCGCACGCAGTGCGGCGATGCGACCGAGCGGGAGCTCGATGTGGAATCCGCGGCTCAGTTCCATGCGTCCTCCGCGATCCTGGCGATGGCTTCGGCGTGCGCCCCGGATGCATTGAGGCACGGGATGTAACGCAACGACTCGCCACCCGCGGCGCGGAAGCGTTCGGCTTCCTGTTGCGCGATTTCCTCCAGCGTTTCCAGGCAATCGACGGCGAAGCCCGGGCAGGCGACATCGACGCTGCGCACGCCCTGCGCGGCGAGCGCATGCAGGCGCGCATCGGTGGACGGTTGCAACCACTTGCCCTTGCCGAAACGCGACTGGTAGGCGAGATCGATCCCGGCGCGCTCGATGCCGAGTTCGCGCGCGATCGCGGCGGTGCTGGCTTCGCACTGCGCGGCGTAGGGATCGCCGGCATCGACCACGCGTTGCGGCAAGCCGTGGAACGAGAGCAGCAGGCGTTCGCCGCGACCTTGCGTTTGCCAATGCGCGCGGATCGAATCGGCGACGGCACGAATCCAGGCCGGATGCAGGTGGTAATCGTCGAGCATGGCGATGCGCGCATCGTCGGCCCGGACCTTCGCGATCGCGTCCGCAACCGAGGCCGTGGTGGTGGTCGAATACTGCGGATACAACGGCAATACGCGGATGTCCTGCGCGCCAGCGGCGAGTTCGTTTCGCAGCACTTCCGCCAGTGGTGGCGCGCCGTACCGCATCGCGTGCACCACGCGCCATGCTGGCAACCGCGCCTGCACCGCCTGCGCGAGGCGCCGCGTGTAAACGGCGAGCGGCGAACCGTCGTCCATCCAGATCGAGGCGTATTTCCCCGCCACCACCGGACTGCGGCGCGGCAGGATCACCTTGCGCAGCAGCGGCTTCCACAGCCACTGCGG
Organism: Lysobacter lycopersici; assembly: GCF_007556775.1. GTDB lineage: Bacteria > Pseudomonadota > Gammaproteobacteria > Xanthomonadales > Xanthomonadaceae > Pseudoluteimonas > Pseudoluteimonas lycopersici. The sequence goes on along the minus strand of NZ_CP041742.1, from coordinate 1,966,694 downwards.
CAACTGCACCACGCGCGGATCGGTGAGGAATTCGTCGAGGTAGGCGGACACCGCCTGCGCCGTCGGCGCCGCGGGGGTGCCGAGGTTGGCGAGCACGAGCACGCGGCCGGAGACATCCTTCATCCGCATAGGATGACAGGCGCGCGGCTCAGACCGGATTCATCGGCCGCGGACTAGCGTGAACCCCGCCTGTCCCGCGCGGTCGAAACGTCCGCTGCAACGCAACCCATCCCCCGGAGAAACCGCATGTCACGACCGATCCGCGCCGCCCTCGGCCTCGCCCTCGTCGCCAGCCTCGCCTCGGCCTCGGCCTTCGCCGGCCCCAACGAGGACGCGCGCGCGCAGAACGCGGTGCGGGTGCTGACCGACATCCAGGCGATCCCGGAATCGGCGATCCCGGACAAGCTGTTCGACGAGGCCCGCGCGGTGATCGTCATCCCCGACGCGATGAAGCTCGGCCTGGTGGTCGGCGGCCGCCGCGGCCACGGCCTGTTGTCGATCAAGGGCGCGGACGGCACCTGGTCGAACCCGGCCTTCGTCACCCTCACCGGCGGCAGCATCGGCCTGCAGGCCGGCGTGCAGTCGGCGGACATCGTGCTGGTGTTCCGCAGCGATCGCGGGCTGGATTCCATCGTCAACGGCAAGTTCACCCTCGGCGCGGACGCCGGCGTCGCCGCCGGCCCGGTCGGGCGCAACGCCAGCGCCGCCACCGATGGCGCCATGAAGGCGGAAATCTGGTCGTGGTCGCGTGCGCGCGGCCTGTTCGCCGGCGTGGCGCTCGATGGCGCGGTGCTGAGCATCGACGATGCCGCCGACGAATCGGTCTACGGCCGCGACACCACCCCGCGGATGATCTTCGAATCGCGCGCGCCGCAGGCGCCGTCTTCGGATGTCGTTTCCTTCCGCGACGCGCTGGAGGAAGCTTCCGCCACCGCCCGCGCGCGCCGCAGCGACGGCGATGCCCCGGCCCCGCAAGCGACCACGACGGTGGGCGCGCCGGTGCCGGTGGCGCCGGCCGCAAGCGCGCCGGCCACGACCGGCCCGGCCAGCACCACGCCGCTGCCGGAAACCACGCCGCCGCCGGCGCAGTGACGCTGCGGTAAACTGATGCCCACACGGATTCACCGGCAGAACGCGTCATGGGTAGTTTGAGCATCTGGCACTGGCTGGTCTTGCTGCTGGTCGTGGTCGTGATCTTCGGCACCAAGCGCCTCGGCGGCGCCGGCAAGGACCTCGGCACCGCGATCAAGGAATTCAAGAAAGCGATGCGCGAGGACGAATCCGCGCCGCCCGCGCAGGACAAGGACGCCGCGGCGCCCACGCCGAAGGACGAAGACGACCGCAATCCCCCGGTCGTGCGCTGACGCGGCCTGGCGGCCGGCGCGATGTTCGACATCGGCTTTTCCGAACTGGTGGTGATCGCGCTGGTGGCGCTGGTGGTGCTCGGCCCCGAGCGCCTGCCCAAGGCCGCGCGGTTCGCCGGGCTGTGGGTGCGCCGCGCGCGCGCGCAGTGGTATGCGGTGAAATCGGAGTTCGAACAGGAACTGGCCGCCGACGAATTGAAGCGCAGCCTGCGCGAAACCCGGGACACCCTGCACGAAACCGGCGATGCCCTGCGCGACGCGCCATCGTCGCCGGCTTCCACCGATGCATCGACCACCGGCGAGAGCGATGGCGAACGACGCGACTGACGGCGACGGCGAAATCGGTTCGCGCCTGATCGCGCACTTGGTCGAACTGCGCTCGCGCCTGCTGCGTGCAATCGGCGGCCTGCTAGCCGTGCTGATCGTGCTGCTGCCGCTCGCCAACAAGCTCTACGGTTGGCTGGCGCTTCCGCTGCTCGCGAAACTTCCCCCGGGAAGCCGCCTGATCGCCACCCAGGTCGCTTCGCCGTTCTTCACCCCGATGAAGCTGGCCTTCTGCGTCGCGCTGATGGTTTCGATGCCGTGGCTGCTCTACCAGGCCTGGGCGTTCGTCGCGCCGGGACTGTACAAGCGCGAGAAACGTCTCGCCTTGCCCTTGCTCGCCTCCGCGCTGGCGCTGTTCTACGCCGGCTGCGCGTTCGCCTATTTCATCGTGCTGCCGGCGGTCTTCACCTTCCTCAACAATGTCACGCCGCCAGGCGTGGCGATGATGACCGACATCAGCGCCTATCTCGATTTCGTGCTGGCGATCTTCCTCGCCTTCGGCATTTCGTTCGAACTGCCCGTGGCGCTGGTGATCCTGGTGCTGCTCGGCTGGGTGACGCCGGCGCAACTGCGCGAATGGCGCGGCTACGCCATCGTCGGCATCTTCTTCGTCGCCGCGGTGCTCACGCCGCCCGACGTTGTTTCGCAATTGCTGCTGGCGCTGCCGATGATCGCGCTGTACGAACTCGGCATCATCGCCGCGCGCATGGTCGCGCCGAAACCGGGGGCGGCGTGAACGCGCCCGCGCCTGCTGCCGCCATCACGCGCGTGCCCGGCGGGTTCTGGCATCGCTACGCGGCGTGGTCGCTGGATTTCGTGGTGATCTCCATGATCGCCTGGTTCGCTACCCGCGCGCGGGTGCATGCCGGCCTCGACGCGGCGCTCGCCGGGTGGCAGCAGTTGTTCGGCCGCGCATCGCAGGCGATGTCGGACGCGCTGCTGTCCGGCCGCGACCTGCATTCCCTGTCGCAGGCCTTGATGCAGGATCCCGCGCTGCGCGCGGCCGCAGGGACGGTGCAGGACGGAATCGTGCAGGCGACGCTGCCGTTCGCCTTCGCCTGCGCCGGCATCGCCCTGCTCTGGCACGCGCTGGGCGAAGCCTCGCCATGGCAGGGCTCGCCCGGCAAGCGCGCATTCGGCTTGATCGCCACCGACATCGACGGAAATCGGCTCGGGTTCGCGCGCGCATTCGCGCGCCAGCTCGCGGGCGTGGCCTCGTGGCTCACGCTCAACCTCGGCCACCTGCTGGCGATGCTGCCGCCGCAACACCGCGCGCTGCACGACTACATCGCCGGCACCCGCGTGCTGCGCGCGGGCGACGTGCAGCGCATGCCGCTGCCGGCGAAATTGTGGTTGTGGCTGCAGGTGCTGGCCGGGCTCGCCGCACTGGCCTGGGCCTTCGCGCGCTACCTCGCGCTGCTCGCCTCGATCGGCTGACTCAGCGGCCCTTGGCCTTGGCGAAGGCGCCGATTCCGCACAACGCGGCGAGCGCGAACAACGCGTAACCCAGCCGGTTGTCGTGCGACAGCAACACGCCGGCGACGATCAACGCGCCGCAGGCGGCGATGGCCAACTGCTGCGCGGTCAGCGCTTTCAAGTGTTCCATGCGTCAGGCCTGCAACTGGTCGGCGGGTCCGACCGCCTGCACCGCGGCTTCGAAGGTGTCCCGCCAGGCCAGGTATGCGCTGCCGACCAGCACCACCAACACCATCGCCGCAAAGACGAAAAACAGCACCAGGGTCAGGGCCGTGCCAACCGCCGGGTGCAGGAAACTGCCCACCACCTGCGCCACCACCATGGCCAACATGATCATGAGCACCGCAACGATCATCGCCAGCACGAACAGGATGCCGGCGAACAGGTACGGGAAGAAGTTGCGCAACGAAGCGCGAAAGCTCGCCGAGATGGCCTGCCCGAAGCTCAGGCCCGAGAACAGGATCAGCGGAATCGACAACAGCATGATCGCGTAGCTGAAGTAGTTGAATACCAACTGCGTCAGCAACAACAAGCCGGGGTGTTGCGGCTCCGGCATCACCGGAACCGAACCGCTCATCGCGGCCTGCATCGCGGCCATGTAGTCGTGCCAGTAATTCTGGCCCGCCAATACCGTCACCAGCATGCCGCCAAGGATCCCGAACCCGATCTGCACGAGCCCCAACGAGGCCAGGCGCCACGCCTTGCCGGCGCGGAACGCGATGTACACGTCCCGTGCACGCGCCGGACGACCGGATTCGGATTCGCGGATGACGTGCATCAACCCGCCGATCAGGACCGGCGTCAACCACATCACGACCAGGAAAAACGGCACCATCCATTTCAGCAACGACTGGATGCTGCCTATTTCCTGGTGCTGCAGCCGCGCGATCATCGGCAGCATCGCGACGAACATCACCGCGTAGAGCGTCGCGATCAACAGTAGCGCCGCGCCGAACACCGCCCTCGGGTTGGATGCGCCAAGATTGGCGGCCTGCCTGAACCAGGCGATGCCTTGCCCAATGGGCAGCCTGCGAATCTCCATTCCCGCGTTCTCCCCTGGGGTGTCAATGTCCGCGTGCATGGCGCACGAAGCGCCGCAGCACGCGCCGCGCCTGCGGCGTCGCGGAAATGGTACGCGATAGCCGCCTCGGGCAACGGCCTTCCTCGCGCAATGCTTCCTCGCGCGCATTCACGTAACCGCGCATGTGGGTGGCGCTGAACTCGGGATGGAACTGCAAACCCCACGCAGCCTCGCCCCAGCGGAAGGCGTGGCAGGCGTCGTGGACCGAACGCGCGAGCACGGTCGCGCCCGCGGGCGGCCGCAGCACCGACTGCAGGTGCGTGGCCTGCGCCGGGAAGCGCTGCGGCAGGCCGGCGAACAGCGGATCGTCCGCGGCCGGCGGCTGCAGGTCGAGTTCGACCGTGCCCATTTCGCGGCCGTCGGGGTGGTAGCCGACTTCACCGCCCAGTGCGTGCGCGAGCAACTGGTGGCCGTAGCAGATGCCGAGCAGCGGCATGCCGGCATGCGCGGCTTCGCGCAGCCATTCGGCGCTGCGCTCGCTCCAGTCGGCGCGCTCGGTGACCATCGCGCCCGAGCCGGTGACGATCGTGCCGGCGAACCCGTCGCGCGAAGGCAGTTCGCTGCCGTGTTCCACGTCCACCACCACCGCTTCGTCGCGGGCCAGCCCGGCGGCGACGCGGATCCAGTGCGGGAAACCGCCGTGGCGGCGCATCGAGGCGACCGGTTGCCCGGTTTCGAGGATCAGGAATGGCGCGGACATCTGGCGGCGGCGGTGCGGGACGAAAGGACGCGCCACTTATACTAGCGAAAGTGCATTTCCCGGCCTTGCCATGCCCGCCGACCGCGTTGCAATCACCTTCCAACAGCTCATCCAGCGCCTGAATGCCTATTGGGCCGACCAAGGCTGCGTGCTGGTCCAGCCGCTGGACCTAGAGGTCGGCGCCGGCACCTTCCATCCGGCCACCTTCCTGCGCGCGCTCGGCCCGGAGCCGTGGAACGCCGCCTACGTGCAACCCTGCCGCCGCCCCACCGACGGCCGCTACGGCGAGAACCCCAACCGCCTGCAGCGCTACTACCAGTATCAGGTGGCGATGAAGCCTTCGCCCGACAACATCGTCGAGCTGTATTTCGAATCGCTGAAGGCGCTAGGCATCGATCCGCTGGTGCACGACCTGCGCCTGGTCGAGGACAACTGGGAATCGCCGACGCTCGGCGCCTGGGGACTGGGCTGGGAAGTGTGGTTGAACGGCATGGAAGTCACCCAATTCACCTACTTCCAGCAGGCCGGCGGCCTCGAATGCCGCCCGGTGCTCGGCGAGATCACGTATGGCCTGGAACGGCTCTGCATGTACCTGCAGAACTGCGACAACGTGTTCGATCTCGTCTGGACGCATGGGCCGGACGGCACGCCGATCACCTACGGCGACGTCTACCACCAGAACGAAGTCGAACAGAGCGCCTACAACTTCGAGCACGCGGATGTCGCCGAACTGTTCCACCGCTTCGACGCCTGCGAAGCAGAGGCGATGAAGCTGGTCGAACTCGGGCTGCCGCTGCCGGCCTACGAACAGGTGACCAAGGCTTCGCACAGTTTCAACCTGCTCGACGCGCGCCGCGCGATCAGCGTGACCGAACGCCAGCGCTACATCCTGCGCGTGCGCGCGCTGGCGCAGGCGGTGGCGAAGGCCTACTTCGCGCAACGCGAGAAATTGGGTTTTCCGGGATTGAAGAATATTGAAGCCGTCATCCCGGCGTAGGCCGGGATCCAGCTTTCGATCCTGCTAAGAGCAACCACTGGATTCCGGCTTTCGCCGGAATGACGAGCAAAAAAGCCAAGGCGCCCCGCATGACCGCGACACAACCGCTCCTGATCGAACTCGGCACCGAGGAACTCCCGGTCAAGGCCCTGCCCGGGCTTGCGCAGGCCTTCTTCGACGGCGTGCTCGCGGCGCTGGAAAAGCGCGGCATCGCGGTCGAACGCGGCGATGCGAAACCGCTCTATTCGCCGCGCCGCATCGCGGTGCTGCTGCCGGGCGTCGCGACCGAACAGCCGGAACAGGCGTCCGAAGTGCTCGGCCCCTATCTCAACATCGCGCTCGATGCCGATGGCAAGCCGACCAGGGCGCTGGAAGGTTTCGCGGCGAAAGCCGGCGTCGAGTGGACGCAGCTCGAAAAACTTTCGGACGCCAAGGGCGAACGCTTCGTGCATCGTTCGACCAAATCCGGCGCGAAGACTTCGGAATTGCTGCCGGAGGTGCTGCGCGAAGCCATCGCCGCGATGCCGATTCCCAAGCCGATGCGCTGGGGCGACCACGATTACGCCTTCGCGCGGCCGGTGCATTGGCTGGTGCTGCTGCTGGGCGAGGACGTGGTCGATGCGGAACTGTTCGGCGTGCGCGCCGACCGCATGAGCCGCGGCCACCGTTTCCTGCACGACAAGCCGGTGTGGATCGGCCATCCGAACGATTACGTCGACGCGCTGCGCAGCGCGCACGTGCTGGTCGATGTCGAGGAACGCCGCGCACGCATCGTCGCCGAGGTGAACGCGGCCGCGAAGCAGGCCGGCGGCGTCGCGCGCATCGATGACGACAACCTCGAACAGGTGAACTGCCTCAACGAGTGGCCGGTGGCGGTCGCCTGCGCGTTCGAACGCGAATTCCTCGCGGTGCCGCAGGAAGCGCTGGTCGCGACGATGGAAGCAAACCAGAAGTTCTTCCCGGTGCTCGATGCCGGCGGCAAGCTCACCGAGCATTTCATCGGCATCGCGAATGTCGAATCCAAGGATGCGGGCGAAATCCGCAAGGGTTACGAACGCGTGATTCGCCCACGCTTCGCCGACGCGAAGTTCTTCTTCGACGAAGACCTGAAGCAGGGTCTCGAAGCGATGGGCGCGGGCCTCGCGACCGTGACGTACCAAGCCAAGCTCGGCAGCGTCAAAGACAAGGCCGAGCGCGTCGCCGCGCTGGCGGAAAGCATCGCGCCGCAGGTCAATGTCGATCCGGAACTGGCGAGGCGCTCTGCGCTGCTCGCCAAGAACGACCTGCAAAGCCGCATGGTCAACGAGTTCCCGGAACTGCAGGGCATCGCCGGCCGTTACTACGCGAAAGCCGCGAACGAACCGGCCGAAGTCGCGCTCGCCATCGACGAGGCCTACCAGCCGCGCTTCGCTGGCGACGACATCGCGTTGTCGCCGCTCGGGAAAGTCCTCGCGATCGCCGAACGCCTCGACACGCTTGCCGGCGGGTTCGCCGCGGGGCTGAAGCCGACCGGCAACAAGGATCCGTTCGCGCTGCGGCGCAATGCGCTGGGACTGGCGCGGACGATCATCGAGAGTGGATTCGGACTCAACGCGCGCGGCCTGATCCACAAGGCCGTCGAGCTTTTGCCCGCAGGCGTGCAGCCGCATGCGGATCGAAATACCGAAACGATCCACCTCGATTTGTTCGAGTTCGTCCTGGACCGCCTTCGTGGCTACTACGCCGACAAGGGCGTTCCTGCGCAACATTTCGAAGCGGTCGCAGCGCGCGTCCGGATGATCGTCGACGCTTCGCTCTACGACTTCGACCGCCGCATCGACGCCATCGGCACCTTCGCGCAACTGCCAGAAGCCGCCGCGCTGGCTGCGGCCAACAAGCGCATCGGCAACATCCTGAAAAAGGCCACGGACGAGATTCCGCAGGTCGAAGACGCCGATCTCCTGCGCGAACCGGCCGAACTCGCCCTGGCCGAAGCGGTGGAAGCGGTCTACGGCGAAACCGGCCACGCGCTGGCGCACGGCGACTACGTCGACGCGCTCGCCCACCTCGCCCGGCTGCGGCCGCAGGTCGATGCCTTCTTCGACCAGGTGATGGTGAACGTCGACGACGAAGCGCTGCGCCGCAACCGCCTCGCCCTGCTCAAGCGCCTCGCCGACCGCCTCGGCAGCGTCGCCGCGATCGAGCATTTGTCGGCCTGAAGGATTCCGTTCGCCCTGAGCGTAGGTGCGAAGCACCGAAGTCGAAGGGCCGTCCTTCGACTTCGCTGCGCTACGCTCAGGACGAACGGTGACTGGGTGGATCGCCCTTTCCTGCAGAACCGCTATCCTCCGACCATGCCGAACCGCCTCGCCATCACATTCGCCGCGCTCCTCGCGCTGCTGCCATTCGCCGCCAGCGCCGACCAGTTCGCCTACCTCGACCTGAAACAGGCCATGGCCGCGCTCGATGCGCTCGACCGTTCCCCGCGCGAGGTCCAAGCGTTCTGCGCGCCCTGCGGCGATGCACGGGCGACTGCGATCGAAGTCCACGACCTGGGTATCGCCCGGGTCTGGGACGATCGCGCCAACGCACGACCCTACGCCGACGGCGAGGGACGCACGTACTGGGAAATCGAACTCGATGGCACCGGCATCGACCTCGCCTACATCTACGTCCAGACGCCGGCCGGCTGGGAAAACATCGCGCTCAAGCTCGGCCTCGGCGCGACCGACGTGCCGCGGACGCTGTCGCCGAAACAGTTGCCGCGCTGAACGCGTTCGCGAAGGTTAATCGCGCGTTGACGCGCGACGGCTATCCTGCGCCGATGCGCCCTTCCCCCCTCCGCCTGCCGCTGCTGCTCCTGTGTTGCGCAGTGGCCATCCCGGCGCAGGCGATCACGGTGACCAAGGTCGACATCGGCGGCCTCGCCGATCCGGAGATGGTCGAGAACGTGCGCGTCTCGCTGTCGCTCGGCGATGCGGTCGGCAAGGACGTCAGCGGCCGCCGCCTCGGCTACCTGCTGCGCGAGGCGGAAGCCGAAACCCGCGAGGCGCTGGAACCCTTCGGCTACTACTCGCCGACGATCACGGTGCAGCGCAGCGACCGCAGCGCGCCGGAAGGCGCGGACGATGCGACCGCCCCGGCAACGACGCCCGCCGCGGCGGATGCGGCGGCTCCGACTCCCGAAGCGCGCGCGGCACGCGCGAACCGCACGTTGTCGGTGTCGATCCGCGTGGAACTCGGCGAACCGGTGCGCGTGCGCGGCTTCAACGTCGGCGTGGACGGCGCCGGCGCGGGCGACAGGACCGTGCGCGCCGCGCTGGATGCGTTCGTGCCCAGGCCCGGCGCGGTGCTCGACCACGCCCTGTACGAATCCAGCAAGTCGCAGGTCAGCCGCGCACTGGCCGCGCACGGATATTTCGATGCGGATTTCTCCTCGCACCGGGTCGAAGTCACGCGCGCCGAGCATGCCGCAGACATCGACCTGCGCTGGAGCAGCGGCGAACGCCACCTGCTCGGCGACGCCGCGTTCTCGCAAACGCCGAAGAAGATCATCCGCGACAAGCTGCTGCGCAAGCTGGTGCACTGGACGCCGGGCGACCCCTACGACGAAGCCGAACTCGACCGCCTGCGCCGCTCGCTGGTCGCGCTGGATTATTTCGGCGTGGTCGACGTGTCGTCGAAACCCGAGGACGCCGACGACTTGCGCGTGCCGGTGCAGGTGGACCTGACCCCGGCGCCGCGCAGCATCTACAGCGCCGGCCTGAGTTACGGCACCGTGAGCGGGCCGGGCGTGCGCTTCGGCGTCGAGCGCCGCTACCTCAATTCGCGCGGGCACAAGGCGCTGGCCCAGGTCGACTATGCGAACAAGCGCAAGGTGTTGACGCTGCAGTACCGCGTGCCCGCGTTCGCATGGCTCGACGGCTGGTACACCGCCAGCCTGCAGGCCGCCGACATCCAGGACGACTACGTCAACAGCCGGCGCGTGGAATTCGTCGCCAGCCGCAGCGGCCAGTACAACGACTACCTCAACCTCGTCGCCGCGATGCACGCGCTGCGCGAACGCTGGGCCTACAACGTGGCCGACGACGGCGACGGCGCGATGGCGCCGATCGCCTTCCGCTACGCCAGCTTCGTGTATCCGTCGCTGAGCGCGGAATACGTCGACGTCGACAACCGCCTCGCCCCGCGCCGCGGTGCCGGCGGCACCCTGATGCTGCGCGGCGGCCGCGGCGGCAGCGACTACGGCACGACCTTCGCGCAGGTGGATGCGACCGCGTCGTGGTTCCACGGCTTCGATGCGGTCAGTCGCCTGATCGTGCGTGGCGAACTCGGCCACACCTTCAGCGGCGAACTGCTCGACCTGCCGCCCAGCCTGCGCTTCTACGCCGGCGGCGACCGCAGCGTGCGCGGCTACGGCTGGCACGAGATCGGCCCGCGGGTGGAAACCGACCACGGCTTCTACTACACCGGCGCCTCCAACGTCGTCGTCGGCAGCGTGGAATACGAACGCTACTTCAAGGGCCCGTGGGGCGCGGCGGTGTTCGTCGACAGCGGCAGCGCCTTCGACGGCACCTCGCCCGACATGCACACCGGCGTCGGCATCGGCCTGCGCTGGCGTTCGCCGGTGGGACCGGTGCGCATCGACCTCGCGCGCGGCCTCGACGACCCGGATTCGCCGTTCACCATCGGCCTCAACATCGGTGCCGATTTATGAAACCGTGCACGGGGGCATGGATGTGAACTGGCGCGATTTCATGATTCCGTTCGTGTTGAGCGTAGCGAAGCGCAGCTTCGCGAAGTCGAAACACGCGCGCGGCAATGGATTCGTCCTTCGACTTCGGGGCTTCGCCCCTACGCTCAGGACGAACGGCGTGGCCTCGACCGGTACCCGCCCATGAACTGGCGCGAACGCTACGCGCGTTATCGCCGCTACGGACTCGATCCGCTGCCCGACGACGCGAGCGACGCGCAGCGCGAAGCGCACATCGCCGAACTGCGCGCACTGCGGAAAAAACGGCAACGCAAGGTCGCGCTGCGCAGCGGGCTCGGCACGCTCGCGATCGTCGTCGGCGTCGCGCTGCTGCTGTACTGGCTGCTGATGACGATCGGCGGCCGCGATGTGCTGCTGCGGCAGATCGCCGCACGCCTGCCCGCCGGCAGCGAACTGACGTGGAAATCGGCGGAGGGCCCGGCTTCGGGGCCGATGACCCTGCACGGCGTGCATTTTTCGATGCCGCGCCAGCGCGATCCGGATTGCGTGCCGACGAAGAACGCCAGCTGCGCGATGGGCCGGATCGCGTTCGACGCCGACACGGTGGTGGTCGATCCGGCGATCCGCCCGCTGTTCGGCAAGCGCCTGCGCCTCGACGCGCTCGACCTGCGCGGCGCGACGCTGAACCTGCCGCGCAGCGACAAGCCCTTCGAACTGCCGACCTGGCCGGACGTATTGCCGAACATCGCGCCGCCGCTGGCATTGCAGGCGCGCGCGATCCGCATCGACGACCTGGAAGTACTGCAGGAAGGCGAACCGCTCGTCGACATCCGCAGCGCGCGCGGCGGGCTCGATGCAGGCGCGGGGAAACTGCACGTCGAACACCTGCGCGTGGACAGCGACCGCGGCGTGTTCACCGCGCACGGCGATTACCTGCCGCGCGACGATTACCGCAGCGACCTCGTCGCCACCGCGGTGCTGCCCGCGCCCGGGGGACGCACCGCACCGCGGCTCGGGCTGGTGGCGAAGGGCGATCTGTCGCGGATGGATGTCGCCATCGCCGGCCGCGTGCCGGCACCGACGCGCGCGACGCTGACCCTGCGCGGGGACAAGGACGCGCCGACCTGGCACCTGCGCGCGAACAGCACGGCGCTGGACCCGTCGCTGCTCACCGGCAGCGGCGAGGCCTCGACCCCGTTCGCGTTCGACCTGCAGGCCGATGGCGTCGGTGGCAATGCGAACGTTCGGGGCAATGTGCAACAAGGCGATTTCCGCGCGACCTTGCAACCGTCGAAACTCGGCCTCGAGGATCGCCTGCTGCGCGCGAAACCGCTGGTGCTGGACGTATTCGACGGTCGGGTCACTGCGAACGGCTACGCCGACCTGCGCGATCCGGAAAAGGCGGCGCTCAAGTTCGCGGTGAACGCGCGTGGCCTGCAATGGCGCAGCGAGGACGGCGCGACGCAGGTGCGCGGGGATGCGGACTTCGGCCTCGCCGGAAAGCCCGAGCTGTGGGCGGCGATCGGCAACGCGAAGTTGCAGCGCGGTCGCGACCGCGCGGACATCCGGCTGGACGGCATCGGCGACCGCGACGGCGTGCGCATTCGCGCGTTGCAGGCAACGATGCCGCAGGGCCGGCTGGACGCGACCGGCACGCTGGCGTGGGCGCCGAACCTCGCATGGAAAGCCGACGCGACGCTCGCCGGTTTCGATCCCGGCTATTTCGCCCCGGACTGGCCGGGTGCGATCAGCGGGAAATTGCAGAGCAACGGCCAAGTGCGGGACAGCGGGTCGCTTCTGGCGCATGTCGATGCGCGACAACTCGGCGGCACGCTGCGCAAGCGGGCGCTGTCCGGCCGCGGCACGTTCGACATCGACGGCGACAACTACAGCGGCGATGTCGCGCTGGCGCTGGGCGCAAGCCGCGTCGACGCCAGGGGACGCATCGCGTCGACGATGCAGGTCGATGCGAACTTCGCGCCGCTGCAGCTGGACGACTTGCTGCCGGACGGCCGCGGCACGCTGCGCGGCACCTTGCAACTGCGCGGCGCGCGCAATGCACCGGACGTCGCGGTCGACATGAACGGCAGCGGCGTCGCATTCGGCGACTACCGTGCGGAACATTTCGCGGCGAAGGGCCGACTGCCGTGGAAGGCCGGCGACGGCGCGCTCGCGCTCGATGCGCAAGGCCTGCAGCTCGGATTGCCGTTCGCCGACCTGCGCGCCAACCTGCGCGGCGCGATCGAACGCCTGCGCTTCGACGCCGATGCGCGTGGCGACATCGGCACGATTGCGTTGCAGGGCGATGCGAACAGGCAGGGCGCGCGCTGGCAGGGCACGCTGGCGGCGTTGCGTTTCGATCCGGCGAAAGGCGCGAACTGGGTATTGCAGCAGCCGACGCGCTGGTCCTGGGATGGGAACAATGGCGCGTTGTCGCGCTCCTGCCTCGCCTCGAACGCGGGCGGCAGCCTGTGCGCGGACGCGGACTGGCCGCGGCGCGGCGCCAACGTGCAGGGCGAGGCCTTGCCGCTGGCCTTGCTGGTGCCCTACCTGCCCGAACGCAGCGACGGCCGGCCGTGGCTGCTCAACGGCGATATCGCGCTGGATGCGCGCGTCGTTGCCGCCGGCAACGCCTGGCGCGGCAATGCGACGCTGACTTCGACCAATGGCGGCCTGCGCAACAGTGCGCGTGCGCGCCGCGATTTCGTCGGCTATCGCGACCTCAAGCTCGACGCGAGCTTCGACCCGCAACGCATCGACGCGAAGCTCGGCGCGCTGCTTCACGGCAATATGGGCAACGACGACGGCCGCATCGACGCGCACGTCGCCACCGGCTGGGACGAGTTCGCACCGCTCTCGGGCGAAGTGAAGGTCAACACCGACGAGCTGACGTGGATGGAGCTGTTCTCGCCGGACATCGTCGAACCCACCGGCAAGCTCGACGCCGACCTGCGCCTCGCCGGCACCCGCGCCGCGCCCATGGTCGGCGGCGAAGGCCGGCTACAGGATTTCGCCACGGAATTGCCATCGCTCGGCATCGCGCTCAGCCAGGGCGACGTGCAGCTGCAGGCGCAGGCCGACGGCAACGCGCGCATCGTCGGCAGCGTGCATTCGGGCGATGGCGTGTTGCACGTCGACGGCACGCTGGGCTGGCGCAACCAGGACACGCCGCTGGTATTGAACCTGCGCGGCGAGAACGTGCTGGTCGCGGAAACGCGGCAGCTGCGCGCGGTGGCGAATCCGGATGTCGCCGTACGCTACCGCGCCGGCGATCCGCTGCAGGTCAGCGGTACGGTCACGATTCCCGAAGCCGACATCAACCTCGAACGCCTCGACGAAGGCGTTTCCGCATCGGAAGACGTGGTCGTGCTCGACCCGGTCGACCCGAAGCGCGAAGCGCCGAGCCGGCTCGACCTCGACCTGGCGCTGGTGATGGGCGAGGACGTGAACATCAAGGGCTTCGGCCTGGTCGGCACCCTCGACGGTAGCCTGCGCGTGCGCGCGGTGCCGGGGCGCGAGATGCGCGGCAGCGGCGCGCTCGATGTCGCCGGCCGCTACACCGCCTATGGGCAGAAGCTCGACATCACCCGCGGGCGATTGCTGTGGTCGAACACGCCGGTCGGCGATCCCATCCTCGACGTGCGCGCCGAACGCGTGGTCGGCGACGTCACCGCCGGGATCAAGGTCGAGGGTCGCGCATCGGCGCCGCGCGCGACGGTGTATTCGGATCCGGCGAAAAGCGAATCCGAAGCGCTCTCCTACCTCGCGCTCGGCCGTCCGCTCGACAGCCTCAGCGGCGACGAAGCGCGCCAGCTCGGCGCGGCGAAATCCGCGCTCAACGCCGGCACCGGCCTCATCGCCTCCGAACTCGGTTCGCGCCTCGGCCTCGACGATGCCGGCGTCACCGAATCGCGCGCGCTTGGCAGCGACGTGCTCAGCGTCGGCAAATACCTGTCGCCCAAGCTCTACGTCGGCTACGGCGTGTCGCTGCTCGGCACCGGGCAGGTGATGATGCTGAAGTACCTGTTGCGCAAGGGCTTCGACATCCAGATCGAATCGAGCACGGTGGAGAACCGCGCTTCGGTGAACTGGCGCAAGGAAAAGTAAGGGCTTTTGTGGGAGCGGCTTCCAGCCGCGACGTTTTTTGCCTCGCTCGGATCGCCGTTGCAAACCGCTCCCTCGCGCCTCGCCCTGTGCGAAACTCCGCCCGAATCCGGACACGCCGGGGGGAGGCGCCATGGAACCGGCATCGCAGCAGCCCGAGGTCACCGTCCTTCTGGCGCGCGCGCGCGCCGGCGACGCACAGGCACTGGGTGCGGCGTTTTCCGCGGTGTACGAGGAACTCAAGCGTTCCGCCCGGTCGCAGCTGCGGCGTTCGCGCAACGGCTTCCAGACCACCGCGCTGGTGCACGAGGCTTACCTCAAGCTGGCCGGGGGGGCACAGCTGACCGCGACCGACCGCAACCACCTGCTCGCGCTGTCGGCGCGGGCGATGCGCCAAGTGCTGGTGGACGACGCGCGCGCGCGCAAGTCGGACAAGCGCGGCGGCGGGCAGGAAGCGCTCACCCTCGGCGCCGTGCGCGGCAACGACGCCCAGGCCGTGATCGAGGTGCTGGCGCTGGACGAGCTGCTGGAATCGCTGCACAAGGCGGACGAGCGCGCCGCGCAGATCGTCGAACTGCGCTACTTCGGCGGCTATTCGGAGACCGAGATCTCGCAGATGCTCGGCATCAGCGACCGCACCCTGCGCCGCGACTGGCGCAAGGCGCGCGCCTTCCTGCTGGCGGAAATGCCGACGTGAGCGACGACGCAGGCGAGCGGCGCAAACGCGCGCTCGCGATCTTCGACGAGGTCGCGGATCTCGGCGACGCGGAGCGCGAAGCGCGGCTGGCTGAACTCTGCGCCGGCGACGACGCGCTGCTGGCGCAGGTGCGTGCCTTGCTGGCCGCGGATGCCACCGATGCCGAACCCTTCAGCGGCAGCGCCGCGGAATGGAGCGAGGCGCTGGCGCGCGACGGCGACGACGCGCAGGACCGCATGCTCGGACGCGACATCGGTGCGTGGAAGATCGTCGGCATCGTCGGTCGCGGTGGCATGGGCGCGGTGTACGCGGTCGAGCGCAGCGACGGCGCCTACGCGCAGCGCGCGGCGCTGAAGCTGATCCGTGCCAGCGCGGACACGCCTGCCGCGCGCGAACGCTTCCTGCGCGAGCGCCAGATCCTCGCCCGGCTGCAGCACCAGAACATCGCTACCCTGCTCGACGGCGGCATCAGCGCCGAGGGCGAACCATGGTTCGTGATGGAGCTGGTCGACGGCGTGCCGATCGACCGCTGGTGCGACGAACGCGGTCTCGGCCTGCGCGAACGCGTGCTGTTGTTCCTGCAGGCGCTGGACGCGGTGCGCTACGCGCATCGCAACCTGGTCGTGCACCGCGACCTCAAGCCTTCCAACCTGCTGGTCGACGCGGACGGGCGGGTGAAGCTGCTCGACTTCGGCATCGCCAAGCAACTGCAACAAGCCGAAGCCACCGCGACCGTGGATCGTGCGTTGACCTTCGAATACGCCTCGCCCGAGCAACTGCACGACGCGCCGATCACCACCGCGTCCGACATCTGGCAGCTCGGCGTGATCCTGCACCGCCTGCTGTCGGCCTCGCATCCGTTCCGGCTCGATCACGCCACGCCGGTCGCGAGGCAGCTGCAGCAACTCGAACGCGATCCCGAGCCGCTCACGCGTTCGGGCGCGCAGGCCAGTACGGAGCAGGCCGCGCAACGCGGCGGGCTGACGCCGATCGCATTGGCGCGGGCGCTGCGCGGCAACCTCGCGGAAATCGTGCGCACCTGCCTCCGCCGCGATCCGGAAGCGCGCTACGCCTCCGCCGATGCACTGGCCAACGACCTGCGTTCGTGGCTGGACAACCGGCCCATCGCCGCGGTGCGCCTGTCGCGCGGCGAACGCGCGAAACTCTGGCTGCGGCGCAACCGCGTGCTGGCCGCATCCGCCGCGGCGATCCTCGTCGCCCTGCTCGCCGGCGCCGGCGTGGCGCTGTGGCAGGCGCATGCGGCGCGCGAACAAGCACGGATCGCCCAGCGCGAGAACGCCAGCGCGAACGCGGCGATGCAATTCATCACCAGCACGTTCGCGGCCACGTCGCCGGAACAGACCCTGAAGTCCGACGTCAGCGTGCGCCAGTTGCTCCAGCATGCCCAGGCGGAGCTCGACAAGAACGGCGCCGTCGACCCGAAGGTGCGGCAACCGGTGCAGCGCATGCTCGGTCGCCTCTATTTCTCCCTCGACGACGACAAGCGCGGCGCGGAACTCCTCTCGGCCGGGACGAAAGGCGTGCAACCGCGCAATCGCGCCGAAGCGCTGGCGCTGGCCGACGACCTGGTGATCGAAGCGATCGCATTCGATGCGCTGGAGCGGTTCCCGGAAGTGCTGGCCGCATCCGACCGTGCGGCGGCCCTGCGCAAGCAGTTCGCGCCCGACGACCCGGAACAGCAATTGCGTTCGCTCGCCAACATCACCTTGGCGCATGTGCAGAAATACGGCCTGCCCGCTTGCCGCAGGCAGGCGGACGAGGCGCTGGCGCTGGCCAAGCGCATGCCGAACCCGCCGACCGACGTGGTCATGCACTTGTATTCGCTGATCGGCGCCGGCGCGCGCATCGCCGACGATCGCGCGCGCATGCTGCAGGCCAGCGACGAAGGCATCGCCTTCGCCGACAAGCACGGCATCGCGCCGGAATCCCCGCTGCGCATCGAGCTGATGCGCAATCGCGCCGAAGCCCTGATCCAGCTCGGGCAGTACGCGCAGGCCGAAACCACCGCGCGCCAGGCCGTTGCCTCCGCCGGCAAGACCGGCAGCGCTGGCGACACCCGCATCGGCATCCTGTACGGGGTGCTGGCGAAGGCGCTGTCCGGCCTGGGGCGCTACCGCGAGGCATTGGCCGCGCACCAGGACGCCACGCGGTTCATGCCCTTGGCGGACCTCGGGCCGCGCAATACCGCGGTCAACCTCGTCAACGAGGCCGTGCTGGAGTACGCGGTCGGCGATTACGGCAAGGGCCTGGACTTGTCCCGGCAGGCTGTCTCCACGCTGGACAAGGCCTACGTCGCCTCCGGCGACGAATTCCGCACGCCGGTGGAAGTGAAGCATGCGCGCTTGCTGCTTGCGAACGATCGCACGGCGGAAGCGAACGCCCTGCTCGACGCGCTGCTGCCGCGGGTGCGCGCATCCGAAGGCGTGGATTCGGAAAACTACGCGCTGGTGCTGGAAGCCATGGCCGAAGCCGCGCTGCGTTCGGGCGACGCCGCGAACGGGCAGAAATGGCTGGACGAAGCGCGCGAACGCTATGCAAAGCGCGGCCTGCCGCCGACGCACGTGAAGTTCGCGCAATACCTGCGCAAGGACGCGGCCTTCGCGCGCCTGCGCGGAGACCTCGCCACGGCGGAAGCGAAGCAGCGCGAAGCCCTCGTCAAACTGCAGGCGGTGGGTAATCGCTTCGACGTGGCCGCCGCCCGCGCGGAACTGGCGGCGATGCGTTCCGCGCGTGACGACAAAGCCGAGGCGCGCACCCTGCTCGTGCTTGCGCTTCCGGTCATGCGCGATTCGGTGCTGCCGCGGCAGATGGATCGCGCCGCGGCCGAATCGCTGGCGAAAACTCTCGGCTTGCGCTGAGCGCCTACTCGCAGGCTTCGACCGGCGTCAGGGTGAAATGCTCGGCGCCGGCGGTGTCGCGCGAGATCGCGCCGGCCGTGGTGGTGCCGCCGCCTTCCGTGGTCATCGTCCCGGGCATGTCCTCGCCATCGGGGAATTCGATGTGGTACCTCCCGCCGGCCTTCCAGCTCAGGCCCGGGATGTCGGGCATGCGCACGAACTTGTACGTGCCATCCGCGCCGCCGCTGAATTCCACGCCGAACATTTTTCCATCGAGCACGAAGCTGTCGGTGATGTCGCATACGACCTGGTCCACCGGGTCGCCGCTGCCGCCGACCACGTGGAAGGCGTGCGTCGCGGACGCGGTCGCTACGCCACCGCAGCGCGGGCGCTTGTCGTTTTCGTCCGTGCGCGGTTCGTCGGTGCATTTCGGTTCCTGCTGCTGCACGACGGCGACGGTCGCGGGCACGCTGGAGGACGCAGCCGCGGCAGCTGCTGGTTGTTCGTGTTTCGACGAGCATGCCGCCAACGTCAACACGGCGAATGCGACGGACGCTGCTGTCGATGCCATCCGATGGCGATGCTTCATCGTTGCGTTCATTGCGCGGCCCCGCAGTCGTCGACCTTGGTCCAGGTGGTGGAGATGGTGCGCGGCGGCAGGCAGATCGTGCGGCCACCCGCCTGCGCACAGAGTTTGGCGCTGGCGTAGGTCGCGGTGATCTTTTCCGCGGGACCGCCCAGCGTGTAGCTGCCCGACTGGGTGAAGGAACCGCCATTGCCGGAGACATGCATCTCGAACGTGCCGCCCTTGTCGCTGGTCGGCGTGTGGGTGAGCGTGCCGCCGCAGAATTCGCTGGTGAATGGCTTGCCGACGTCGCAGACGACGTTCGGCTTGACCACGCACGCGCTGCCATCGGTACGGGTGCCGACACCGGCGATGTCGATGCGATAGCCGCTTTTCTTCGCATCAACCGACGGGTTGCCCATGCCGCCGCAACGCGGACGCTCGTCGTTTTCGTCCGTGCGCGGTTCGTCGCTGCATTTCGGTTCTTCTTCCCGCACGGTGGCGACGGTCGCGGGTACGCTGGAGGACGCGGGGGCAGCGGTCGGTTCTTCGTGTTTCGGCGAACACGCGACCAGTGCCAGCGCAGCGAACGCGATGGACGCGCCCGCCGATGCGATCCCGCGCCGATGTTTCGCCGTTGCGTTCATTGCGCGGCCTCGCAACTTTCGATCCGGGCCCAGGTGGAACTGAACGTCTGCTTCTTCGCGGCGGCGCAGGCGCCCAGGCCCGCGGCCTTGCCGCAGACGGCCGAATTTGCGCGGAAATCGCCGGTCATGTTTTCCTCGGGGCCGCTCAGCGTGTAGTCGTAGGCGGTATCGGCCATGCCTCCGCCGCCGGCGAAATGCCAGGCGACCGTGCCGCCCTTGGCATCGACGGGCTTGAACGACATCGTGACCATGCCGCCGCCGATCTTGCCGCTGAACGGTTGGGTGATGTCGCACGCGGTGAAGGATTCGCCGTTGTCGAGGGTGATGCGGTACGCGTGCGAAGGCGCGGGCGGCGGCGCACCCATGCCACCGCAGCGCGGGCGCTTGTCGTTCTCGTCCGTGCGCGGTTCGTTGGTGCATTTCTGCTCGCCTTCCTGCGCGACGGCGACGTTCGCGGGCGCGGGTATCGCAACACTGGCAGGCGTCGCTACGGGCACGGCATCGGCCTGCGGCGCAGGTTTGGGCGAACACGCCGCAAGCACCAGCAGGGCGAGCGGCAGGCAGGTGCGGAACGAGGCGTGCATGGCGGGCTTCCGGCTTGGGTTCCCCTCCTTAGCGGGAAAGGGGGCCGAAAGCGGACATGTGGGAGCGACGGAAGTCGCGACTGGACATGCCGCGGCTTCGATTGGTCGCGACTTCCGTCGCTCCCACGGATGCGGGTTACGGCTTCGGCACGAACCGCGCGCCCTGCAGCTGCGTCAGCGTGCCGTCGCTGTCGGTCCAGACGATGAAGGCGGTGCCGTTGCGCAGCGCGAGCTTCGGGTGTCCGCTGGCGCCGCCGCGCACCTTCAGCATTGCCACCTTCACCCGCTCGCGTTCCTTGGACAGGTCCGGCGTGAGCCGTGCCAACCACAGGGAGGAACCGCCGAACTCCTCGCGCAGCCACAATGCCCAAGCGTTGTCTCCGTCCAGTGCGACCGCGACGCGGCCATCGACCTGCTTGCCGCGTTCGAGCACCAGCGGATCGCCGAAATGCGCGCCGCCGTCGCGGCTCAATGCGAGTTGCACGCGCGGCTCGTCGTTCGCGGCCGTGTACCAGCCGACGACGAGATCGTCGCCATTCGCGGCGATCGACGGCCCGTTCACCGGGCAGCCGGTCATGTGCCAGCCCTCGGCATGCACCGGGCGCGGCGCGCTCCACTGCTTGCCGTCGAACGCGACGGTGGCGATGTCGCGGATTTCGGCGTCGGAACGATCGCGGTAGGCGATCACGACGCCCTTCGTCGTGCGCGCTACCGCGGTGGAACAGCAATCGCAACTGCGCGCATCGACCACGGCTTCGCCCGCGCGCTGCAGGTCGGGCCCGAAGGTCGTAGCGCGCAGCGCGGTCGCGCCGGCGTGCGCGTGTTCGTCTCTACGTCCGTCGTGGTGTTCGCCGGCTTCGTCGTGATCCTCGTGTTCGTCGCCGGCATCGCGGCCGTCCAGCCAGGCGATGCCGATGCGGTCGCCGCCCGCGGGCCACAGCGCGGCGAAGCCGTGCTCTGCAGCAGCATGTCCGGCGGCGACATTGTCGTCGTTCACCGCGATCGGGTCGCTCCAGTTCATGCCGCCGCTGCGCGAGGTGACCAGGCGTACGCCGTAGCCGCCTTCCGGTTGGCGCTGCAGGTACTGCACCCACAGCGCGCGGTCGTCGGCGATGGCGATGTGCGGCGTGTCGACGGCGTTGACCACGAAGGAATTGCCGACGGCGATCGTGAGCGGCCCTTCCCAGCGATCCTGCACGCCGAGTTCGGCGTACTGCAGCAGCGTGCGCCGGCCGGATTCGGAGTTGAGCCACAGCAGTGCCACGCGTCCATTCGGGCCGGTGGCGAGGTCCGGCTCGCCGCTGCCGGGCGGCGCCGGCAGGTTCCACGGCAACAAACCGGTCGCTTCGCCCGCCTGCGATGCGGGCGCGGGCGACTCGCGCCCGCAGGCGGCGAGGCCGGATGCGATGGCGAAAACGAGCGTGAGGATGCGTGTCTTCATCCCGCGCAGCCTACTCCAGCCGGCGTAGGATGGCGTGCATGTTCACCACCGTCGCCCGTTTCGCCGATCCGCTTGAAGCGCACATCGCCTGCGGCCGCTTGCGTGCAGAAGGCATCGATGCGCACGTCGCGGACGCGCACATGGGACTGGCGAACTGGGAATGGCGGCTTGCGGTTGGCGGTACGCGGGTGCTGGTGGACGAGTCCGACGCCGACTTCGCGCACAAGGTGATCCGCGATCTCGACGCGGGTGCCTATGCGCTGGATTCCGATGCGTCATCCGGCGCCACGTTGCAGGCGCCGGATCGCGAATCCTGGTCGAGCCGCCTCGCGTGGATCGCGCTGATGCTGTTCAACGTGCCGCTGCCGTGGCGACGCAGGCCGCCGCGCGACGACGAGGCGGTGCGCGAGGTCTGAGTCAGGCCGCGCGTTCGCGCTGGCGGCGTTCGAGGTGCACCAGCAGCAGCGAGATCGCGGCGGGCGTCATGCCGGGGATGCGCTGCGCCTGTCCGAGCGTTTCCGGACGCACGCGTTCGAGCTTCTGCAGCACTTCCGCGGACAGGCCCGGGACCTGCGCATAGTCGAACCCGACGGGAATCGCTGCGCTTTCGTGTCGGCGCGCACGCGCGATTTCCTCGCGCTGGCGGTCGAGGTAGCCGGCGTACTTGGTTTCGATCTCGACCTGCTCGGCGACCTTGGCGTTGTCGACGCCGGGCCCGAGTTCGGGCACTTGCATCAGCTTGGCGTAGTCGAGTTCGGGCCGGCGCAGCAGGTCGATGGCATTGGTTTCGCGCGACACCTCGACCCCGATGTGGCGCGCGATTGAAGCACCCAGCGCATTGTTCGGCGCCGCCCACAACGCCGACAGGCGCGCGGTTTCCGCGGCGATGGCTTCGCGCTTGCGCGAGAAATTTTCCCAGCGCGCGTCGTCGACCAGGCCGAGGTCGCGGCCGACCGGCGTGAGCCGCGCATCGGCGTTGTCCTCGCGCAGCTGCAAGCGATATTCGGCGCGCGAGGTGAACAT
Source organism: Lysobacter lycopersici (assembly GCF_007556775.1). GTDB lineage: Bacteria > Pseudomonadota > Gammaproteobacteria > Xanthomonadales > Xanthomonadaceae > Pseudoluteimonas > Pseudoluteimonas lycopersici. The sequence continues at coordinate 1,944,140 of NZ_CP041742.1, read as the reverse complement.
GCGATACGGCTCGCTCGTGCCCTGCGTGATCAGGTCGTCGACCAGTACGCCGAGGTAGGCCTCGTCGCGACGCGGCGACCACGCGTCCTTTTGCTGCGCGAAGCGCGCGGCGTTGACGCCGGCGAGCAGGCCCTGCGCCGCGGCTTCCTCGTAGCCAGTGGTGCCATTGATCTGGCCGGCGAAGAACAAACCTGCGGCCGCTTTCGTTTCCAGCGAAGCCTTCAGGCCGCGCGGGTCGAAGAAGTCGTATTCGATGGCGTAACCGGGGCGGGTAATGTGCGCGCGTTCGAAACCGGTGATCGAACGCACCAGGTCGAGCTGCACGTCGAACGGCAGCGAGGTGGAAATGCCGTTCGGGTAGATCTCGGTGACGGCCAGGCCTTCGGGTTCGACGAAGATCTGGTGCGAGGCCTTTTCGGCGAAGCGCACCACCTTGTCCTCGATGCTCGGGCAGTAGCGCGGGCCGACGCCTTCGATCTGGCCCGAATACAGCGGCGAGCGATGCAGCGCGTCGCGGATGAGTTGGTGCGTGCGTTCGGTGGTGTGGGTGATCCAGCAGCTCACCTGCTCGGGATGATCGGCCGTGCGGCCCATGAACGACATCACCGGGCGGGGATCGTCGCCGGGCTGTTCGGCCATCTTCGAATAATCCAACGAGCGCCCATCGATGCGCGGTGGCGTGCCGGTCTTGAGCCGATCGACGACGAAGCGGCCTTCGCGCAGCTTGTGCGCGAGTGCGGTCGAAGGCGGATCGCCCATGCGCCCTGCGGCGTACTGGGTTTCGCCGATGTGGATCTTGCCGGCGAGGAAGGTTCCCGCCGTGAGCACTACCGCCGGCGCATGGAAGCGCAGGCCGGTATTGGTGATCGCGCCGCGCACCGATTCTTGTTCGACGACAAGGTCGTCGACCGCGGCCTGGAACACGGTGAGGTTGGCTTGCGATTCCACCGCGCGGCGGATGAAGGCGCGATACAGCGAACGATCCGCCTGGCAGCGCGTGGCGCGCACCGCCGGGCCCTTCGAAGCATTCAGCGTGCGCCACTGGATGCCGGCGGCGTCGGCGGCCTTGGCCATGATCCCGCCGAGTGCGTCGATTTCCTTGACCAGGTGACCCTTGCCGATGCCGCCGATGGCCGGGTTGCAGCTCATCGCGCCGACGGTCTCGATGGCATGCGTCAGCAGCAGCGTGCGCGCGCCAGCGCGCGCCGAGGCCAGCGCGGCTTCGGTGCCGGCATGCCCGCCACCGATCACGATCACGTCGAATTGGTAGAAGGAATCGCTCATGCGAAGGACATGATGCCGGTTCAACCGGCGCTCGTCGCGGACGGGCCGACTGAACGGGTCAGGTCGGGCCGGGGGCCGGGTCAACGTTGGCACGCTACCTGCGTTACCCGCCATGCACCCGGGGCAGCACGCGTATAGCGTCGGCTGGGACTGGAACAGGGGCTGGCCATTGCGTGCCCCGGGGGAGCGCTGGGGGCCGGATGTCGGGGGACGTCCGGCCCCCATTTTTATTTCCCGCCGAAAGCCGAGGCCGGGCGGGAAAGCGCCGACGCCCGGCGGGAAGGCGGAACAGGGGGGATCCGTGACGTCCCGCCGGGAGTCGACGGCGCGAGTCTAACCCCAACGCGTCGGAATGCGACGCAAATCGTCGACGCTGTTAGGCCACGAATCAGTTTCAGCGACGGCGGTCACCTTTACGCATCGGCGCATCGTCGTCGCCCATGCGCGGCATCGACGGGGCAACGGTGGCCGGACGCGGCGAATCGACGCGATTCACCCGCGGCGGCGTCGGGTCGGACATGCGCACCCTCGCCGGTGGGCTCGGCACGTCCCCGGCTTGCGGTTGCGCCAACGGCCGCGGCCGCGCCCCGCCGTCGGAGGCGTCGGGTGCGCGCACCGGGCGCGGGCCGTTGTTGCCGAGGTTGTCCAGGTCGCGCCACGGCGGCGGCTCGTGCCCATCGTGGTCGTGGTCGTCGCCGTCGTGGTCGTGATCGTGGCCACCATGGCCGTGACCATCGCCCGGCGGGCGCTGGATGATCACCACCGGCGGGCGCGGGAAGTAATAGCCGTAGTAGGGATCGTAGTAGTAGCCGCGGTACGGGTCGTAATAGCCGTAATAACCCGGTCCATAGCCATAGCTGCCATAGGCGCCGACGCTGGCCGCGGGCCGGCCGTAGTAATAGCCGTCGTCGCTGTAGCCGTAGCCGGTGACGCAGCCGGACAGGCCCAGTACGGCGAGCGCGGGCAGGAAGGTTGCGAGTTTCATGGCGTGCCCCCTGGCTAGCCGGATGGATCGATGCCTGCAGCTTCCCGCCGCGCCATTGAATCCGTCCTTAACCCCTGCGGCGAAAATGAATCCGCGCCCGCATCCGGCTACGCTTGTGCCATGCGCGAACATGCCTTTTCCGAGCCGGCCCTTCCCGATTTCGACGCCGTCCTCGATGCCGCGGCGCGCATCGCCGCGCATGCGCGGGTGACCCCGGTCGCCCGGTCGACCCGGCTCGATGCACTGGCCGGCGCCGAACTGTTCTTCAAATGCGAACACCAGCAGCGCGGCGGCGCGTTCAAGTTCCGCGGCGCCTGCAACGCGGTGCAATCGCTCGATGCCCCGGCCGCGGCGCGCGGCGTGGCCACCCATTCCTCCGGCAACCACGGTGCGGCACTGGCATTGGCGGCGAAGCTGCGCGGCATCGCCTGCCACGTGGTGGTGCCCGAAGGCGCGAACCCGGTGAAACTCGATGCGATCCGTCGCCACGGCGCGATCCTGCACCGTTGCGCACCGGGCATCGCCGCGCGCGAAGCGATGTGCGCGCAGGTGCAGCGCGATACCTGCGCGACCCTGGTGCATCCGTATGCGGACGCGCGCGTGATCGCCGGCCAGGGCACCGCGGCGCTGGAATTGTTCGCCGAATGCGGTGCGCTCGATGTTCTCGTCGTGCCGGTCGGCGGCGGCGGCCTCGCCTCCGGCAGCGCGCTGTCGCTGGCCGCGCGTTCGCCGCGTTGCGAACTGCTGCTGGCCGAACCCGCGGACGCCGACGACGCGTTGCGTTCGCTGCGCGAAGGCGAACGCCGCGCCAACGCGCACGTGCCGACGACGGTGTGCGACGGCCTGCGCGGCGACCTCGGCGCACCGAACTTCGCGATGCTGCGCACGGCCAACGCGGAAGTCGTCGCGGTCGACGACGAGGCGACGCTCGCGGCCCTGCGCGCACTCTGGCAGGACCCGCGCTTGCGGGTGGAACCCTCGTCGGCGATCGCGTTGGCCGCGGTGCTGGCGAAGCCGGAACGCGTGCGCGGCAAGCGGATCGGCGTGATCCTCAGCGGCGGCAACGTCGATCCCGACATGCTGCCGACATTGCTCGCGGGCACCATGCCGCGCGCATCCTGAAGCGAACTGCGAGGAACATTGCGCCATGAACGCCGATTCCGCTGCACCCGCACGCACGCACTCGCGGTTTCCGGCACGCGCGTGGATCGCCCTGCTCGCGGTCGTGCTCGCGCTCGGCTTCCTCGGCGTGCGCGGCATCTGGGATCCGGACGAAGGCCGCTACACCAATGTCGCGATGAACATGCTCGACAGCGGCGACTGGATCACGCCGCATCGCAGCGAAGACGTCGGCCACTGGACCAAGCCGCCACTGACCTACTGGGCCATCGCCGCCAGCGTGGCGACATTCGGGCGCAACCCGTGGGCCGCACGCCTGCCGTCGGCGCTGGCCTTCCTGTTGTGCACGTGGCTGGTGTGGCGCGGCGCGCGCCGACTCGTGCCCGGCAGCGAGGACACCGCCGCGCTCGCGTTCGCGACCATGGCCCTGCCCTTCGGCGCTTCGCAATACATCACCACCGACTTCGTGCTCGCCGCCTGCGAAACCCTGGCGATGTGGGCCTTCGTCGAATCGCGTTTCGATGCTCCTTCGCGAACGCGACGCTGGCTGCTGCTGATGTGGGTCGGCTTCGCGCTGGCGTTCCTCACCAAGGGCCCGCCGGGCCTGCTGCCGTTGATCGCGATCCTCGCATTCGACCTGCTGCAACCGCGCGGACAACGCCGGCGCATTTTCGACATCGGCGGACTGGCGCTGTTCGTGGCGATCGCGACGCCATGGTTCATCGCGGTAGTGCGCGCGAACCCGGGGCTGTCGGATTACTTCATCGGCGACGAAGTCGTGAACCGCGTCGCCACCGACGACTTCAACCGCAACGGCCAGTGGTACGGCTGGCTGCAGGTGTACGCACCGACGCTGTTGCTGGGAACGCTGCCGTGGACGCTGGCGCTGCTGCGCTGGGCGCGGCGCCTGCCCGCCGACGTGCGCGGCTGGTGGCGGAACCCGCAACGCCGCGCAGGCGAACGCGCGTGGTTGTTCCCCACGCTGTGGTTGCTGCTGCCGCTGCTGGTGTTCTGCATCTCGCGTTCGCGCATGCCGCTGTACCTGCTGCCGCTGTTCCCCGCGCTGGCGCTGCTGGTCGCGATGCAACGCCAGCGCGAAGGCCGTGGCCTGCCCGACTGGCGCGCGATCGTCGCATGGGCGGCGTTGCTGCTGGCGCTGGCGGCGGCGACCGGGTTCTGGAAAACGCACAAGGATGCGTCGGAATGGGCGCAGGCGATCCGCGAACGCATCCCGGGCACGATCGACAAGGTGCGTTTCGTCGAGGACATGGCCCGCTACGGGCTGCACGTCGAACTCGGCGCGCAGGTGGAAAAACTTTCGATGCTGCCGGACCCGCATGCTGCACGCTTCAACCCGGTCAACGACACCGACGTCGCGCATGCGCTGGCGGGCTCTGACAGCCGAATGGCTGGCAACGCCGATCCCGACGCATTGTGGATCACCAAGCAGGAAAACTGGCCGAAGGTGCAAGCGCGCTTCACCGCGCTCGGTTATCGCGCCCTGCCGCAGGGCACGCCCTACCAGAAACGGATTCTGTTCCGCGTCGTGCCGGCCAGCGGCGGTTGAGCCACGCCCGCGGCCGTGCTTCACTGCCGCCGTCCACGGGGAGACGGCGATGAACGACGAACGCATCGAATGGAGTGGCCATCCTTCGCAGTGGCAGAACCTGTGGTGGTTCGTCGCCTGCGTGCTGCTGGTCCCGATCCCGTGGGCGTTCTGGCGCTGGCTGGAAACACGCAACACGACCTACACCCTCACCGGCCAGCGGTTGAAGACCACGCGCGGCGTGTTCACCCGCAGCACCGAGGACCTGGAGCTTTACCGCGTGCGCGACAGCCGCTTCGAACAGAACCTGGCCGAACGCATGCTCGGCCTCGGCCAGGTGGTGCTGTTCACCACCGACGAGACTTCTCCGGAAATCCGCATGACCTTCATCAAGGATGCGGAAGCCGTGCGTGAGAAGATCCGCACGCTGGTGGAAGCGCGCCGCGATGCGAAGCGGGTGCGGTATCTGGATGCGGAGTGATCATGAGTTACCGCGAAACGCGGTCTATTGATAGTTCGAGTCCGTACGCGCCATGAAGGACGATGACTTTTATTCGCTGATGGAAACCGAACTCAAAGGTTTCTCAGACGACGAAGTAGACGTTCTCTATCAAGCCGCTGAATCAGATTCTCGTTATCGATTTGAGATTTTTTTGTCCGTCGCAGCAGCCCTCATCACACCGATCGCACTGGCGCTATTGAGCTTGAGGCTCGCAAAGGAACTCGCTCTCGGCAAGCCAGCAAGACTCATAATCGCCGCGGGAATCATTGCAACCATGTACGGTTTTGTTCGACTTGTGTATCCAATCAATGATTGGCGGATCAAACAATCCGTACTACGACAAATTGCCAGACGAAAGAATGCAGGCGGCGCTGATAACCCTCTCACGCCGAACTAATTCTCGATCAGTTTCTGCCGACACTATCTCCTCCGCACCGGAATCGCATTCGCCGGGAATCGCGCGACATCGAATCCGCCTTCGCGGATCGGCGCACCCGCTTCCGGTGCCCACGCCATCGCGGTGATCGTTTCCCACGTCGCCGGCAACTTTCCGTCGCTGCCGCGCAACGGCTCGTAAGCGCGTTCGGCCGCGGCGAAACGCGCGCGCCCGGTCAACGTGTGCCGGCGCGCGGCCAACGCATTGGTCGCGCCGATCGCGCGCAATTCGCGCATCAATGCCGCGAGGTCGGGATACGCCGTGGTTTCGACTTCGCGTTCCAGCACCGGCTGCTGGAACCCGGCGCGCACCAGCGCATCGCCGACGCCGGCGATATCGGCGAACGGACTGACGTGCGGCGCCTCGTCCGCGCGCGCGAAGGCCTCGCGAAGTTCCCACAACGTATCCGGGCCAAAGGTCGAGAGCAGCAGCAGGCCCTGCGGCTTGAGCACGCGGCGGAAACCGGCGAACACCGCATCGAGGTCCTCGACCCATTGCAGGCACAGGTTGGAGAACAGCACGTCGACGGAATTTTCCGCCAGCGGCAACGCGCGCGCATCGGCGCACACCGGCTGCGGTCGTCGCGCGAACGGGTTGATCCCGCGCTTCGACGCCGCGCGCGTTTCGCGCAGCATCGGCAGGGCGAGGTCGAGCGCCAGCACGTTCGCCTTGGGCCAGCGCTTCTGCATCGCCGCCGCCGCGCGCCCCGGCCCGCAACCAAGGTCGACGACCACGCGCGGCGGTTCGCGCTTCAACGCCGGATCGTCGCGGTAATCGAGCATCTCCAGCAACCGCGCTTCCACGCCATGCTGCAAGCGCGCAGCCGCGTCGTAACCGGACGCCGCGCGCGAGAACGCACGGCGCACCTGCTTCGCGTCGTATAGCGCGTTCACGCAGCGTGTTCCGTCGCGAAATCCGCGAGCAACGTCGCCACCTCGTCCGCATGGGTGAGGAACGGTGCGTGCCCGGCGTGTTCGATCACGTGCGCGGACGCGTTCGGCGCGAGCGCGGCAGCGGCCTGCATCGCGCGCGGATCGACCAGGCGGTCGCGGCGCCCGCCGATCCACAGCGACGGCACCGACAGCGTCGGCAGCGCGTCGCGCAGGTCGCTGGTTTCGAGCAATTCCAGGCCGGCCGCGAGCGCTTCGGCCGAGGGTTCGCCGCGCGCGAACAATTCGCCGCGCAGGGAACGGATGTCGTCCTTCGCATGATCGGAACCGAAGGCTTCGAGCGCGATGAACAGTTGCAGCGTGCCGCGGTAGTCGTTGCGCAAGCCGTCGGCGAAACTGCGGAAGATCTCGGCGGAGACGCCGTGTTTCCAGCCTTCGCCCTTCACGAAGCACGGGCTCGCGCACAGCATCGCCAGCGCGGGCACGTCGCCGGGGCGCGTCGCTGCCGCGTGTAGCGCGACCAACCCGCCCAGCGACCAGCCGCACCACGGCGCGTGCGGTACGACGTCGCGAACCGCATCCACGCAGGCATCGAGCCGCAGCGGCACGCCGCTGTCGCGGCTGTACCCGTGCCCGGGCAGGTCGACCAGATGCAACGTGAAGCGCGACGACAATCGTTCGACCAGTGGCGCGAACACGCCGCCGTGCATCGCCCAGCCGTGCAGCAACACCAGCGGCGGGCCTTCGCCGCGGGTTTCGACGAACAGGCTCATGCGCGCGCTGCGCGATCGACCGGGAAGCCGTTGCCGACCGCCTCCCGCGCCCATTCCAGCGCTTCGAGCAGGCCATCGACATCCGCATCCGAATGCAGCGCGGAGAAGGCGATGCGCAAGCGCGCCTGCCCTTCGGGCACGGTCGGCGGGCGGATCGCCGCGACCCAGGCGCCCTGCGCTTCCAACGCCTGCGCGAACGCCAGCGCGCGCGCGTCTTCGCCGCAAACCAGCGGCTGGATCGGCGTGTCCGACGGCATCAGTTCGAAACCGCGTTTCATTGCGCCTTCGCGGAAACGCGCGATGCTCGCGACGAGCCGGTCGCGCCGCCACTGGTCGCGACGCGCCAGCTTCACCGCCGCCAGCGAGGCCGCGGCCTGCGCCGGCGGCAGCGCGGTGGTGTAGATGTAGGGGCGCGCGGTTTCGGCGAGATGGCGCACGAGCTCCGCATCGCCGGCGACGACCGCGCCGTAACTGCCCAGCGCCTTGCCCAGCGTCACCAGCTGCAGCGGCACCGCATCGACGCCGAGGCCGGCGTCGGCGACGCTGCCACGTCCTTCGGGGCCGAGCACGCCGGCGCCGTGCGCGTCATCGACATACATGACGGCGCGTTGCGCGCGCGCGACCAGCGCGAGTTGCTTGAGCGGCGCGACGTCGCCGTCCATCGAGAACACACCGTCGGTGGCGAGCAGCGCCGCGCCTTCCGGCACGCCGCGCAATTGCCGCAGCGCGCCTTCGGCATCGGCGTGCGGATAACGGCGCAGGCTGCAACCGGCGAGGCGCGCGGCATCGATCAGGCTGGCGTGGTTGAGGCGATCCTGCACGCAGACGTCGCCTTCGCCGAGCAGCGCCTGCACCACCGCGAGGTTGGCCATGAAGCCGCTGCCGAACAGCAATGCGGACGGCACGCCCAGCCAGTCCGCGACTTCGCGTTCCAGCGCGACGTGCGCGGCGTGGTGGCCGCAGATCAGGTGCGAGGCGACGCCGCCGGCGCCTTCGCGCGCGGCGGTGTCCTGCAGCGCGTTCACCACCGCGAAATGCTGCGAAAGCCCGAGGTAGTCGTTGCCGCAGAAACCGGTCAGCCACTGGCCGTCGACTTCGAAGCGCACGCCGTCGCGACGGCTGGCGGTGCGGCGCATGCGCACGCGATCCCGTGCGGCGCGTTGCGCGCGCGCGTCGGCGATGCGTTGGCGAAGGTCGGTGCGGGCCATGGGCTCGGTCCGGTCAGAGGTGGGCGAAGAATTCCGGGGTGTCCATCCGGTCGTGCATGCCGTCGATGGCCACGACCGGGATCTTCGACAGCGTTTCCTCGGACACGTCTTCGAGGCAACCGAGGTTGACGCCAACCATCTTGCCGATCGGGGTGTCGTTGCCGACGCCGAACACGCGCACGCCACAGCTGCCGCAGAAGAAGTGGTGGTTCTTTTCGCCGGCGAAGACGTATTTCACCAGCGCGCCGTCGCCCTGCAACAGGCGGAATTGCTCCGGCCGCGCCACCGCCGGCCAGAAGCGCGTGCGCCGGCAGATCGAGCAATTGCAGCGGAAGCTCGGCTGTTCGAGGTCGAGGTCGGCCTCGGCGACGACCCGCCCGCAATGGCAGCTGGCGCGATAGGTCTGTTGCATCTCAGGCCGCCGCGGTGATGCCGGCGTGCACGGTGGTCGAACACGCATCGATGGCGTGGTCGGTCGCGTTCTCGATCTGCATCGGGCGCAGGCCCAGGCGTGCGAACAGCGCCATGTCGCGCTCGGTGTCGGGATTGCCGGTGGTCAGCAGCTTCTCGCCGTAGAAGATCGAGTTGGCGCCGGCGGCGAAGCACAGCGCCTGCAGCTCGTCGCTCATGGTTTCGCGTCCGGCCGACAGGCGCACCATCGATTTCGGCATCATGATCCGCGCGACCGCAATGGTGCGCACGAATTCGAAGGGATCGAGCAAGGTCGAGGTATGCGCATCGCCGAGCGGCGTGCCTTGCACTTCCACCAGCCGGTTGATCGGCACCGAGTCCGGATGCGCCGGCAAATTCGCCAGCGCCTGCAGCAGGCCGGCGCGCTGCGAACGCGATTCGCCCATGCCGACGATGCCGCCGCTGCAGGTCTTCATGCCCGCGTCGCGCACGTGCGCGAGCGTGTCGAGGCGATCCTGCATTTCGCGGGTGTGGATGATCTCGCCGTAGAACTCCGGCGCGGTGTCGAGGTTGTGGTTGTAGTAGTCCAGCCCGGCATCGCGCAGCGCATGCGCCTGCGTGTTCGACAACATGCCGAGCGTGGCGCAGGTTTCCAGCCCGAGCGCCTTCACCTCGCGGATCATCGCCGCGACCTTGGGGATGTCGCGGTCGTGCGGCGAACGCCAGGCCGCGCCCATGCAGAAGCGCGAGGCACCGGCGGCCTTGGCCTGCCTGGCCTTTTCGACCACGGCCTCGGTCGACATCAACTTCGTCGCCTCGACGCCGGTGTGGTAGCGCTGCGCCTGCGGGCAATAGGCGCAATCCTCGGGACAGCCGCCGGTCTTCACCGACAGCAGGGTGCTGACCTGCACCTCGGCTGGGTCGAAGTGGGCGCGATGCACGCTCGCCGCGCGGTGCAGCAGCTCGGGGAACGGCAAATCGAACAGGGCTTCGATTTCGTTTCGGGACCAGTCGTGGCGGAGCGGCGTCATTTCGGAATTCCCTGACAGACAGGCGGGTGCAAGGCGGGCAGTCTGGAAAGCATGCCCGGGGCTGTCAACTTCACGACCATGGCGATGGTTGACGGCTGGCGTCGTGCCTGGCGCCGGGCCTGGCCGGCGCATTGCCTCGCCTGCGGCGGTCGCGGCGCCGCCGGACGCGACCTCTGCGCCGCCTGCCACGCGGGATTGCCGTGGTTGCGGACCGCCTGCCCGCGCTGCGCCCTGCCCTTGCCGACGCCGGGTTCGGTCTGCGGCGAATGCCTGCACCGGCCCCCGCCGCTGGACGCGATCCATGCGGCCTTCCTCTACGCCCCGCCGCTGGATCGCCTGCTGCCGCGCTTCAAGTTCCACGGCGACCTCGCCGCCGGGCGCCTGCTCGCCGCCTTGATGCGCGAAACCGCGCCGTCATTCCCGCATGACGCGGTGATCGTTCCCGTTCCCCTGCACCGCAAGCGCCTGCGAATGCGCGGCTACGACCAGGCGCTGGAACTGGCAAAACCTCTGGCCGCGACTTGCGGCCTTCCTCTACGCGACGACCTGCTGCATCGCGCCCGCGCCACCGCCGCGCAATCGCGCCTGCACGCGGACCAGCGCAAGCGCAACCTGCGCAATGCGTTCGAAGTCGATTCGGATTGCGCCTTGCCGGCGTGCGTCGTGCTGGTCGATGACGTCATGACCACCGGCGCGACCTTGCACGCCGCGGCGAAGGCCTTGCGGAAAGCCGGTGTCGCGCGCGTGGAAGCGTGGGTGTGTGCGCGGGTGCCGTGAATTTTTCTATTACGAATTCGGAGTCGCTTGCGCCTTGAGGCGCCGAAGCATGGTCGAGGTTGTCCGCCAGATAAAGATCGGGGTCGTCGCCATCCCGCCGAAGAACCAAGCCAGATGGATATTCGGCGATTGATGCAGGCTGAAATACAGGCATGCACCACCGAAAATCAGTGCCCATCCGGCAAAGCACATCCGCGTGACCGACATGAGTTTCGCGATCTGTTCCCATGTCATGTCGGGTGGAACATTCCCTTTCCAGCTTGCACTCCAAATGGAGATCGCATAGCGCACCAGCCTGTTCCACAGGAATAAACCGACGATCATTCCTGCTAACCCAAGCAAAATCGAAAACGTATCCATCATCTGTCCCCTCCAACCTTGTCGAGATGCGTCGTTACGCTTTCACCATCACGCTCGCCGCGATTCCCGCAAACACCGCCATGCCAACCCAGTGGTTGTGCAGGAACGCGCGGAAGCAGCCGTCGCGGTCGCGATGCCGTGCGCGGAAGAATTCCCACAGTACCAGCAACAAGGCCGCACCGAGGCCGTACCAGTAATACGCCCCGAGCTGCGCCTGCCGCCCGACCAGCGCCAATGCGACGAACATGCAGGCGTAGAGCACGCCCTGCGCGACGAGATCCATGTCGCCGAACAGGATCGCGGTCGACTTCGCGCCCATGCGCAGGTCGTCGTCGCGATCGACCATCGCGTACCAGGTGTCGTAGGCCGTGGCCCAGAAAATGTTCGCGACGTACAACAGCCACGCCAGCGCGGGCACATGGCCCTGCACCGCGGCGAAGGCCATCGGGATGCCCCAGCCGAAGGCCATGCCGAGGTAGACCTGCGGCAGATGGGTGTAGCGCTTCAAATACGGATAGCTCGCGGCGAGGAACACGCCGGCGAAGCTCAGCAACACGGTCAGGCGATTGGTGGTGAGCACCAGTCCGAACGCGAACAGCATCAACACCGCGAACACGGCGAGCGCTTCGCGTCCCGATACCGCGCCGGTCGCCAGCGGTCGCGATTTCGTGCGTTCGACATTCGGATCCAGCCAGCGGTCCGCATAGTCGTTGATCACGCAGCCGGCCGAACGCGTGAGCCATACGCCGAGGGTGAAGACCACCAGCGGCCCCCACGGCGGCAGGCCGCCAGCCGCCAGCCACAGCGCCCACCAGGTCGGCCACAGCAACAACAGCCAGCCGATCGGGCGGTCGCCGCGCACCAGTTTCCAGTACTGGCCGAGGCGCCCGCGCCAGGCCGGCAGCGGTTCGGGAATGGGCGCGAAATCGCGTTCGTAGGGCATGGCGGCAGGGTAGCAAGGGCGCCCGCGGGTCGCGCCACGCGCGTCGATCATGGACAATACGCGGCCCGGCGCCCGTAGCTCAGCCGGATAGAGTAGTGGCTTCCGAAGCCATTGGTCGGGGGTTCGAATCCCTCCGGGCGCGCCATTCCCTATACTTCACGGATTCGTGCCGTTACAGGTGCCGCGTGCGCAACTACGACCTGGTCTTCCTCAAGCATTTCTCGATGGTCCTCGCCTTCCTTGCGGCGGTGACCGTGGGCCTGATCCTGTTCGCCCACCATCTCAACGGCCTCATCCCGGCCGAAGTCTCGCCGGTGGCGGTGAAGCAGACCGAGGCGCGCATCGCCCCGACCGGCGCGGTGTATGCCGGTTCCACCGGCGCGGCGCAGCAGGCGGCGGCGGTCGCGGCCGCGGCCGCAGCAGCGGCCTCGCAGGTCGCCTACGGCGGCACCACCGATGGTTCGGTGATCTTCAACAACCTCTGCACCGGCTGCCATACCTCCGGCGCCGGCGGCGCGCCGACCCTGGACAAGGCGCACTGGACCGCGCGCATCGCCGAGGGCAAGGACACGCTGTACAAGCACGCCATCGAGGGCTACCACGGCCCCGACGGCGGGGTGATGCCGCCCAAGGGCGGCAACCCGGCGCTGACCGACGAGCAGGTCAAGGCCACGGTCGACTGGATCCTCGGCCAGCTCAAATAAGCGCCCGTATCCGCATCGCCACGAACGCCGCCTCCGGGCGGCGTTCGCGTTTACGGCCTTTCCGGGGCGCGAACGGTCGCCCGGCTATCATCGGCGCATGGCTCCTCCCCTGTTCCCCGACGCTTCCGGCGCTGTCTCACTGCCGGGCCTCGCCGGCCCGCTCGAGGTCGCGGTGGACGCGCCGGAAGCCGATTCGCCTTCCCTGCCGCTGCTCGCGGTGGTCTGCCATCCGCTGACCACCGATGGCGGCACCATGCACAACAAGGTCGTGACCATGGCCGCGCGCAGCCTGCGCGAACTCGGTGCGACCAGCGTGCGTTTCAATTTCCGTGGCGCCGGCGCATCGGCGGGCACGTTCGATTCGGGCAATGGCGAACTCGACGACCTGCGCACCGTGGTCGCATGGGCGCGCGCGGCGCGGCCGGGACATGCGCTGTGGCTGGGCGGTTTCAGCTTCGGTGCCTACGTGAGCATTCGCGCGTCCGCGGAACTGAAACCCTCGTTGCTGCTGTCGATCGCGCCGCCGGCCGGGCGCTGGGATTTCGCCAAAATCCCCGCGCCGACCATGCCGTGGCTGGTGGTCCAGGGCGAAGCCGACGAGATCGTCGATCCGCAGGCGGTGTATGCGTGGCTGGCGACATTGAATCCGCCGCAGCTGGAACTGGTGCGCATGCCCGACACCTCGCACTTCTTCCATCGCAAGCTGATGGACCTGCGCGGCGCGATCAAGCAGGGCGTGCGGCCCTACCTGCCGGCCGCATGACGCCTTCCGAAGCGTATGCCGCCGGGGTTGCGCGCAGCGACTGGCAGGACGATCCCGCGCAGCATCCGACGCTGGCCGAACTCGACCGCATCCACGCCGCGTTGATCGCCGCACCGGAACGCGATGGCTTTTTCGCGAAGCTGTTTTCGCGCAAGGACGACGATGCGATTCCCGGTCTGTACCTCTGGGGCGGCGTCGGTCGCGGCAAGACCTTCCTCATCGACCTGTTCTTCGACCAGCTCCCGATCGCGCAGAAACGGCGCACGCACTTCCACCGCTTCATGCGCGAGGTGCACGAACGCCTGCGCGAACATGCCGGCGAACGCGACCCGCTGGCGATCATCGCGCGCGAATGGCGCGCATCGCTGCGCGTGCTGGTGCTGGACGAATTCTTCGTCGGCGACATCGGCGACGCGATGCTGCTGGGGCGCCTGCTCGAACGCCTGTTCGGCGAAGGCGTGCTGCTGGTGACGACTTCGAACACGCCGCCGCAGAACCTCTACAAGGACGGACTGCAGCGCGCGCGCTTCCTGCCCGCGATCGATTTGATCGAACGCGATTGCCATGTGCTCGAACTCGCCGGCGCCACCGATTACCGCATGCGCGAACTGGTGCGTTCGCCGGTGTACCGCGCGCCGCTGGACGCAGGCTCCGATGCATGGCTGGAATCGCGCTGGCACGCGCTCGGTGGCGACGACGGACATCGCGATGCCGGCATCGTCGTCGACGGCCGCCGCATCGCGGTGCGCGCGCGCAGCCGCGGGCTGGCCTGGTTCGATTTCGACGCGCTGTGCGAAGGCCCGCGCGGTGCCAGCGACTACATCGAGGTCGCGCAGGAATTCCACACCGTGCTGCTCGGCGGCGTGCCGGTGTTCGACGACGAGCGCAACGACGCCGCGCGCCGCTTCATCACCCTCGTCGACGAGCTCTACGATCGCCACGTCAACCTGGTTTGCACCGCCGATGCCGCGCCAGCCGCGTTGTATGCCGGCGAACGCCTCGCTTCCGCATTCGAACGCTGCGCCTCGCGCCTGGTCGAAATGCAATCGTCCGAGTACTTCGCGCACGAACACCACGGCTGATGGCAGACAGCTGGCGCGTTCAGCCCGCCTTTCCGCAAACCTCGGCATTGGCATTTCGCGTTGACCCGCCCGCACGGCCACCGTATGTTGTGCGCGTCGGTTCCGGCGGCTTCGGCCAACGGATGAAAAGGGAAGCCGGTCCAATGCCGGCGCTGCCCCGCAGCGGTAGGTGGTGACGCGGTCGCGAAAGGCACTGGGGCGG
This sequence comes from Lysobacter lycopersici, assembly GCF_007556775.1. Lineage (GTDB taxonomy): Bacteria > Pseudomonadota > Gammaproteobacteria > Xanthomonadales > Xanthomonadaceae > Pseudoluteimonas > Pseudoluteimonas lycopersici. Next base: position 1,929,124 of record NZ_CP041742.1, on the reverse strand, counting down.
TGGCCCCGGGAAGCAGCGACCGAGGTGGCATCGGGAACCCGGTGCCGGATCCACGAGCCCGAAGACCTGCCGACAGCCGCGCGATGCACGCCGCGCGGTGCCGGCCGAGGAATCTCCGGGGGGAGATGGCTGGTGCAGCAGGCCCGCCATCGTTCCATTCCGGTTCCTGCGACACCTCGCCTCCACTCTGCGTTTCCGATGCCATCCGCGCCTGCGGGGGACAGGCCCGGCCCGTGCGCCATGCATGGAGATGACCGATGTCGCATACCGATACCGCCGTGGCCGCCGCCGCGACGACGCCCGCATTCGACCTGACCGCACCGCCCACCGCAACCACGATGCGCGTGACCAAGCGCAACGGTTCCAGCGAGCCGGTGGATTTGAACAAGATCGTGCGCGCGGTGACCCGTGCCGCCGAGGGGCTGCATGCGGTCGAGCCGATGCGCGTCGCGACCCGCACCATCTCCGGCCTGTACGACGGCGCGACCACCGCGGAACTGGACGAACTGTCGATCCGCACCGCCGCGCTGCTCACCGGCGAGGAACCCGAGTACGGCCGCCTCGCCGCACGCTTGCTCGCGGGCGTGATCGCCAAGGAAGTCGCCGGCCAGGAGATCCACGCGTTCTCGCAATCGGTCGCGCGCGGGCACGACGTGGGCCTGATCAACGACCGCCTGCTCGGCTTCGTGCAGGCCAACGCGCGCAAGCTCAACGACGCGCTGGATCCTTCGCTGGACCGCGAGTTCGATTACTTCGGCCTGCGCACGCTCTATGACCGCTACCTGCTGCGCCACCCGCACAGCCGCAAGGTGATCGAGACGCCGCAGCAGTTCTTCCTGCGCATCGCCTGCGCGCTCTCCGAGGACGTGCCCGAGGCGCTGGCGCTGTACCAGCGCTTCGCCCGGCTGGAATACATCGCCTCCTCGCCCACCCTGTTCAACAGCGGCACCACCCACGAGCAACTCTCGTCCTGCTTCCTGCTCGATTCGCCGCGGGACACGCTGGAATCGATCTACGCGAAGTACGGCGACATCGCGCAACTGAGCAAGTTCAGCGGGGGAATCGGCGTGTCGTACACGCGCGTGCGTTCGCGTGGTTCGCTGATCAAGTCCACCAACGGCCATTCCAACGGCATCGTGCCGTGGCTGAAGACGCTCGATTCCTCGGTCGCCGCGGTCAACCAGGGCGGCAAGCGCAAGGGTGCGGCCTGCGTCTACCTGGAACCGTGGCACGCGGACGTGGAGGAATTCCTCGAGCTGCGCGACAACACCGGCGACGAGGCGCGGCGCACGCACAACCTCAACCTCGCCAACTGGATCCCGGACATCTTCATGCGCCGGGTGGAGGCCGACGACGACTGGTCGCTGTTCGACCCGCGCGTGGTGCCCGAGCTCACCGACCTGTTCGGCACGGATTTCGAGCGCGCCTACGAACAGGCCGAGGCGCAGGGCAAGGCGACGCGCAAGCTCAAGGCGCGCGAACTCTACGCGCGGATGATGCGCACCCTCGCCCAGACCGGAAATGGCTGGATGACCTTCAAGGACAAGTGCAACCGCGCCAGCAACCAGACCCTGCGCGCCGGCAACGTGATCCACCTGTCGAACCTGTGCACCGAGATCCTCGAAGTCACCGGCGACGACGAAACCGCGGTATGCAACCTCGGCTCGATCAACCTCGCGCGGCACTTCGACGAAGACGGTTTCTTCGACTTCGACAAGCTCGGCGAAACCGTGCAGCTCGCGGTCCGCCAGCTCGATCGCGTGATCGACCTGAACTTCTACCCGATCGAATCCGCGCGCCGCGGCAACCTGCGCTGGCGTCCAGTCGGGCTCGGGGTGATGGGCCTGCAGGACGTGTTCTTCAAGCTGCGCCTGCCGTTCGACGGCGACGAGGCGCGCGCGTTGTCGGCGAGGATCGCCGAGGAAATCTACTTCCGCGCGCTGGATACGTCGAACGAATTGGCCATCGAGAAAGGCCGGCACCCGGCCTTCGCCGACACCCGCGCCGCGAATGGCGAATTGCAGTTCGACGCCTGGAATGTCGCGCCTGGCAACGCCGAACGCTGGGACGGCCTTCGCCAGCGCATTCGCGAACATGGCCTGCGCAATTCGCTGCTGGTCGCGATCGCACCGACCGCTACCATCGCCTCCATCGCTGGTTGCTACGAATGCGCGGAACCGCAGGTCAGCAACCTGTTCAAGCGCGAGACATTGTCGGGCGACTTCCTGCAGGTCAACCGCTACCTGGTCGAGGAGCTGAAGAAGCTCGGGCTATGGACGCCGGAACTGCGCGACGCGATCAAGCGCGCGGAGGGGTCGGTCCAAGGCGTCGACGCGATCCCGGGGGCGCTGCGCGCGATCTACCGCACCGCATGGGAAATCCCGATGCGCTCCCTGATCGACATGGCCGCCGAGCGCGGCGCCTTCATCGATCAGTCGGCCTCGCTCAACCTGTTCATGGAGAGCCCGAGCATCGGCGCGATGTCGTCGATGTACATGTACGCGTGGAAGCGCGGCATCAAGACGACGTACTACCTTCGCTCTCGCCCGGCGACGAAGATCGCCAAGGCCACGGTCGGCAACACCGCGACGGAGGCGCCGAAACCGGACTACGCGCCGGAACAGGCCGTGGCATGTTCGCTGGAAAACCCGGGAAGCTGCGAGGCCTGCCAGTGAAGCAGGAACGAGCGCAGGGGAACGAGGAACGAGCAAAAGCAATGCTTATCCCGTTCTCATTTTCCTTCGCAGCGTGGTCAGCATGCGGCTGGTCTCGTCGATCAGGCCGTAGGGCAGTCGAAGCGCCCCGGGGTCGAGCCACCCCAAGCGTTCGCAGAGCAGCAATTGGGTATGCAGTTCGGACAGCGATCCTTGGGCGATCGCCATGAATTGGGCTTTCTCCCTGCGTGATTCGCGCGACCATCCTTCCGCGATATTGCTGGGCACCGAGACCGCCGCGCGGCTGATTTGCGAACGCAATCCGAAGCGTTCCGCCGCCGGCAATCCATCGGCCAGCCTGCATGCCTGCTCGGCCAGCGCCATCGACCTTTTCCAGACTTCCGCATCCCGATAGTGCATCGCTCGCTCCCTTGCAGGCACACGTTGCCGCGCCTGCAACGGAACCACCATCAGGAAAACTCTCATGCCCGCATCCGTAAACCCCACTCTCGTTCCTCGTTCCTATCCACTCGTTCCTCGCCTCCTCGACCCGGGCTTCGAGCTGACCCTGCGCCCGATGCGCTACCCCAAGTTCTACGAGATGTACCGCAACGCCATCCGCAACACCTGGACGGTGGAGGAAGTGGACTTCTCGCTGGACGTCAACGATCTCAAGCACAAATTCGGCCCGGCCGAGCGCCACCTGATCGAACGGCTGGTGGCGTTCTTCGCCACCGGCGATTCGATCGTGGCCAACAACCTGGTGCTGAACCTGTACCAGCACGTCAACGCGCCGGAAGCGCGCATGTACCTGTCGCGGCAGTTGTACGAGGAAGCGCTGCACGTGCAGTTCTACCTGACCCTGCTCGACACCTACCTGCCGGATCCGAACGAGCGCGCCAGGGCCTTCGCCGCGGTGGACAACATCCCCTCGATCCGCACCAAGGCCGAGTTCTGCTTCAAGTGGATGGATTCGGTGCAGTCGCTGCGGCGCGTCGAGACGCGTGAACAGCGCCGCGCGTTCCTGCTTAACCTGGTCTGCTTCGCCGCCTGCATCGAGGGCCTGTTCTTCTTCGCCGCGTTCGCCTACGTGTACTACCTGCGTTCGCGCGGCCTGCTGCACGGGTTGGCCAGCGGCACCAATTGGGTGTTCCGCGACGAGAGCGGGCACATGGCCTTCGCCTTCGAAGTGATCCGCACCGCGCGCGAGGAGGAGCCGGATCTCGTCGACGACGACTTCCGCCGGCAAGTGGTGGACATGCTCGCCGAAGCGGTGGAATGCGAATTCGCGTTCGCGCAGGACACGCTGTCCGGCGGCGTGGCCGGGCTATCGCTGAAGGACATGCGCCAATACCTGGAATACTGCGCCGACCAGCGCTTGTCGCAGCTCGGGTTCGCCACGCATTTCGGCGCACGCAATCCCTTCCCGTTCATGGACCTGCAGGACGTGCAGGAACTGACCAACTTCTTCGAGCGGCGCGTGTCGGCCTACCAGGTCGGCGTGCAGGGCGACGTCGGTTTCGACCATGCGTTCTGACGCGGGAAACACCTCGCCCGCGCCGCCGACCGAGGCGCGCCTGCTGGAAATGGTCTTTCCCGACCACGCCAACCACCTCGGCACGCTGTTCGGCGGACAGGCGCTGGCATGGATGGACAAGGCCGCGTTCGTCGCCGCCTCGCGCTATGCGCGCAAGACCGTAGTGACGGCGCGTTCGGAGCAGGTGAATTTCCGCCTGCCGGTGCGGCAGGGGCAATTGGTGGAGGCGATCGCGCGCGTGGTCGGCGTTGGTCGCAGTTCGATGCTGGTGGACGTCGAATTGATCGCCGAGGACCTGCCGACCGGGGAACGCGACCTGTGCACGCGCGGGCGTTTCGTGATGATCGCGCTGGATGCGCGCGGACGCCCGACCGAGGTGCCGGCACTTTCCGCCTGACCGCGGCCCGGCGGCTGCGCTAGCATCGTCGGCACCCGTCGCGACGAGCCTTCGCCATGCGCCTGCTGCCGCTCTCCCTCGCCCTCGCTGCGCTGTTGCCCGCCAGCGCATTCGCCGACCAGCGCCCCGAGGTCGCGGCCGCCGCGCAAGGCGAACGCGCCGACATCGTCGCCTGGCGCCGCGACATCCACCAGCATCCGGAACTCGGCAACCACGAAACCCGCACTGCGCAATTCATCGCCGACAAGCTGCGTTCGTTCGGGCTGGAGCCTAAGACCGGCATCGCGCATACCGGCGTTGTCGCGATTTTGAAAGGCGGCAAGCCCGGGCCGCGCATTGCGCTGCGCGCCGACATGGACGCGCTTCCGGTGACCGAGCAGACCGGATTGCCGTTCGCCTCGACGGTGAAGAGCGAATACCGCGGCCAGCCGGTCGGGGTGATGCACGCCTGCGGCCACGACATGCACGTGGCGATCCTGCTCGGCGTGGCCGAAGCGCTGTCGAAGATGAAGAGCGAATTGCCGGGCGAGGTGATGTTCGTGTTCCAGCCGGCCGAGGAAGGCCCGCCGACGCCGGGCGAAATCGCCGGCGCGAAACTGATGATGGACGAAGGCCTGTTCCGCGACTTCAAGCCCGACGCCGTGCTCGGCCTGCACGTCTGGGCCAGCCTGCACGTCGGCGACATCGGCGTGCGCGCAGGCCCGACCATGGCCGCGGTCGATGAGTGGACGCTGAAGGTGACCGGCAAGCAGACCCACGGCGCGCGGCCCTGGGATGGCGTCGATCCGATCACCGTCGGCGCGCAGATCCTGCTCGGCACGCAGTCGATCGTCGCGCGCCAGGTCAACATCGCGAATTCGCCGGTGGTGCTGACCACGGGGCTGTTCCAGTCCGGCGTGCGCTTCAACATCATCCCCGACGACGCGCTGCTGGTCGGAACGTTGCGAACGTTCGATCCCAAGGTGCGCGCCGACGTGGTCGATCGTTTCCGCCGCACCGCGACGGATTTCGCCGAAGCCAGCGGCGCGAAGGCCGAGCTCGAGGTCGATTCCAACGCGCCGGCGCTGGTCAACGATCCGGCATTGGTCGCGAAGCTGCGCCCGTCGCTGGAAGCGGCGGTCGGCAAGGACCACGTGATCGACCAACCGCCGCTGACCGTGTCCGAGGATTTCGCCTACTACGCCGGCGCCGCGCCAGTGATGTTCTTCTTCGTCGGCAGCACGCCGGCAGGCAAGGACCCGGCGACGATGCCGATGAACCACTCGCCGCTGTATTCGCCGGACGAAGGTGCGCTCGACGTCGGCCTGCGCGCGATGCTGCAGACGACGCTGGATTTTCTGGCTGATGGTGAATCACCCGTCTCCCGATAACGTAAGTTGGCCACCTTTATGACGCGCATCATTTCCACACTGACTCTCTTGACGGCTTCTGTGCTCCTCGCATCTTGCTGGGACTCGAAGGAAGGTCAAAAACTTGCAGAAGGTAAGCAGAAGGGTGAACAAGCCGTGGCAGCGCTCGAAAAATTTAAATCCGTCCACGGACAGTACCCAAAATCCTTGTCTGCCCTGTCTCCGGAGTTTCTCAGGACACCCTTGAATGAGCTGCGCCCTGACAATACAGAAGGCGTCACCTTCATTTACGAGCTAGAGCCGAGCGGCACTTATATGCTGACTTTTCACTACACAGGCCCCGGAGTTAACAACTGCACCCTGCAACCCAAAGGATCGCGGGAAAGATGGCATTGCAGTGGCTTTTATTGACTGCGGGTAATAATCCATTCGAATCGAAGCCGTTACTCCGCACCGTTCGACTCAGGCGATAATCCCCGCATGAGCACCCCGCAAGATTCCTCGCTCGGCCGCCACGTCGACTATCCGCGCGAATACGACGCCTCGCTGCTGTTCCCGATCGCGCGCAGCCTCGGTCGCGACGCGCTCGGCATTCGAGCCGATGCATTGCCCTTCGCCGGATTCGACCGCTGGCACGCCTACGAACTCTCGTGGCTGGACGCGCGCGGCAAGCCGCGCGTCGCGACCGCGACCTTCGAGGTTCCCGCGGATTCGCCGAACCTGGTCGAATCGAAATCGCTGAAGCTCTACCTCAACTCCTTCAACGCCTCGCGTTTCGACGGCGACGACGCCGTGCGCGATACCATCGCGCGCGACCTGTCGAACGCCGCCGGCGCGCCGGTGTCGGTCGCGTTCGGCCTGCCGCCTTTGCGCGACGACGACGCAGCGATCGACATCGACGCGCAGGACATCGCCATCGAATCCTACGGCCCACCGGATGCGTCCTTGCTCGCATCCGACGCCAGCAGCGATGCCAACGAAACCTTGTCGAGCGCGCTGCTGAAATCCAATTGCCCGGTGACCGGCCAGCCGGATTGGGCCAGCGTGCGCATCGCCTACCGCGGCCCGCGCATCGATCGCGCCGGGCTGCTGCGCTACCTCGTTTCCTTCCGCGACCACGCCGAATTCCACGAGCAATGCGTCGAACGCATCTTCGTCGACGTGCTCGCGCATTGCCGGCCGCATGCGTTGTCGGTGGAAGCGCGCTACACCCGACGCGGCGGACTCGACATCAACCCGTGGCGCGCGACGCCGGGCTTCATCGCACCGACGCCCGGCCGCGACCTTCGACAATGAACCGCGGGCCAACCGTTCCGGTCGACGCGATGTTTTCTTAACGGACCGCGTGGGACGCTGGCGGAGGTTTACACGGGCGAAGGAGTCCCCAATGACCAATCCGCAGAACCCCAAGGATCCGAATTCGCTGTCGCTGGCCTCGGGCGGCGAAAAGAAGGCCGATTTCTCCAACGTGCAGGGCCATGTCGATACCGTTCCGGATACGAGCGGTGGTTCTGGTGGAACCGGTGGCAAGGCCGATTTCTCCAACGTGGTCGGCAAGGTCGACGGCGTGCCCGACGGCGGTGGCGCCGGGGCGGGCGAGCAGACCTATACCGTGCAAAAGGGCGACACGCTCTCGCACATCGCGCAGAAGCACTACGGCAAGGCCAGCAAGTGGCACGCGATCTTCGATGCCAACCGCGACCAGATCGACGACCCGGACAAGATCTTCCCGGGCCAGGTGCTCAAGCTTCCGGACGCGAACGGCTGATCATTCGCCGTTCCACGACGCCGCTTTTCGACACGCGATCCCAGACATCCACAGGAGACAACCATGATCCGCAACCGCATTTCGCTGGCCATCGCCACCGCGCTGCTCGCGACCGTCGCGCTCGCAGGCTGCAAGAAGAAGGACGACGCAGCGATGACCACGCCGCCGGCGAGCGAACCGGCAGCCCCCGCCCCGGCCGAACCGATGCCGGCGCCCGCGCCGACCCCGGCCACCGTCGCTTCGGTCGACCTCGGCAATGCCGTCGGCGCCGACAACAAGGTGACCACGGCCTCCACCAGCTTCGCCAAGAACGACACCATCCACGCCTCGGTCGCCACCGACGGCGCGGCCAGCAAGCTCAACGCGAAGTGGACCTACCAGGACGGCCAGACCGTCGACAGCCAGGACAAGGATGTCGCCGCCGGCCCGCAGACCACCGATTTCAGCATCAGCAAGCCGGACGGCTGGCCCGCGGGCAAGTACAAGGTCGAGATCTCGCTGGACGGCAGCGTGGTCCAGAGCCGCGACTTCGAAGTGAAATAAACCAGCATCGATTCGATGCACGAAGGGCGCGGCGAGAGCCGCGCCCTTTTCGCAGGCGCGCTGCGATCAATCAGGGAACCGGCGTCGTGGCCTTGTGGTACAGGCCGTCGAACGAGACAGTCCAGGTCTTGCCGTCGTCCTTCGAAGATTCCCACAACTGGCGCACCGTCCCGTCGGCGTTCGGCGTCCACGCGATGCGTTCGCGCCCGAACAGCCCGCTGTCCGCGTCGGGCTTGTCGTGCCTGCCTTCCAGCACCATGCGTCCGTCGACGAGGCCGCCGACGAGATGCAGGCGGTTGCCGCCGTTGTCGACCCAGAACTGTTCCCAATTCCCGGTCGCGGCGTTGTAGATGTTGAAGCTCTCGCCGATGGTGCCGCCGCCACCGAACCAGTGTTCGTGGATGACGCAATCGCCCAGCCGCGATTCGACCCGACTGCGGCCGATGGTCTTTTCGCCCTTGGGCCCGGTCACGTCCCAGCTGCCGACCCAGAAATCGAATTGCCGGTGCATGGCATCGCCGCAGGGCGGCGCTTGCGGCGTGGCGGGTGGAGGCGTTTGCGCAGGAAGATCGGTCATGGCGAACACCGCCAGGGCCAGGGCCAGGCATCGGATGGTACGCAGCATTTCGTTCCCCGCACGGCCACGATGCGCACCAGCCTAACGCCGCGACGGGCGCATGGCTTTGCCGGATTTTGCCGCTTCACGATCGATCCGCGAGGATCGAACCGGACTCAGTACCCCAGCGCCGCCGCCAGTTCGCGTGTTTCGCGGCCGAGCACGTCCTCGGAGTAGAAGCGCTTCCAGCGCACGGCCGCGTCGGGATTGATCGCGTTGTGCAGGTGGAACTTGAGGTCGCCGCTCATGCGCGACGCAGTGGCCACGCCGTCGGTCATGCGATCCATGTCGTCGTACGGATTGACCATCGCGCTTTCATAAGGAATGCCGGCGAAGCCGCAGATGCGGCGCAGCACCGCTTCGGGTTCGACCACCAGCTGCTCGTACTGCACCTGCAGCCAGCGTTCGGCCGGCACCTGCTTCGAAATCTCCAGCGTGTTCTGCTGGGCCAGCAGCCAGGTCAACTCGGCGAGCTCGCGGCTGCCGTAACCGCCCTCCTGCGTCGCGGTCGGCGGCAGCAGGCGCTGCATCGACGATTCCTCGTACGAACGCACCATGCCCAGCGGATGGCGGACCAGGTGGATGTACAGCGGATCGACGAAGTCGCGCTCGACGCGCTTGAGGATGTCGACATCGACGATGTACCACGGGGTCTTGTCGACCAGCAGGCGCTCGCCCTGCAGCGGCGCCTGCAGTTCGCGGTAGAACGCCTTGGTGGTCATGCCCTGCCGCTCGCAGTCGGCGACGAACGCCAGCGACTGCTCGGCGCTCCAGCCCTTGAGGTGCATGAGCGCGCGCGCGGTGCCCTCGAGCAGGTGGTCGGTGTGCGCGCCTTCAAGCGCCCTGCGCCGGTCGGCCATCGTCCGGTACGGCAGCAAGTGCAATTCGGGCGGCGCGAACAGTTTCGAGTTGCCGGCCAGCAGGATGCGCAGCAGCGTGGATCCGGAGCGCGGCGGCGAGAGCACGAACACCGCGCGTTCGTTCTTCGGCGTGCCGTCGTCAGCCAGGTCGCGCACCGGGAAGCGGCGGCGGAAGGTGGCGAGCTTCGTGGCAGTGACGCGCTGCTCCTCCGGCACCGACGTCACGCGCTGAGGATCGGTCGCGGCCGGGGCGGCGGGCGCCGCGGGCACGCCATTGTTGAGCCGTTCGGCGACGAATTGCGCGATCTGCCGCACGGTCACGTCGTCGACGTACTTCCCGGCCTGCATCAGCAGGTCCTGGAAACCGAGCTTGGTCTTGAACTCACTCTCGATGGCGACCGCCATCTGGATGAAATCGATCGATGCGAAGCCGACGTCCCCGACCATGGTCGTGCCGGAGTTCATGCCGCCTTCGAGTTCGACGTCCCAATCCTCGGTGAGGTCGGCGATCACGCCGATGACCCGCTCTTCCACCGCTTCGACCGTGTACACGTATGTTCTTCCCCAAAAACTGGCCGGAACCCCCTGTCGTTCCGGGTCAAGGACGTACGGCATCTGTGATCGGATGCACAGATATGCCATGAACCGGCAAGTATTGCCGCAGTTCCCGCGCGAGTCCAGAACGTCGCCGCCCGGAACCCGCATTCAGGTCGTTCCCCCCGGAAACTTCGCGATGCGGGACGCAATGGACGCAGCACGATGCGCTGCGATTCCAGCCGCCTGCCTCGTCGTAGAACGCGGAATGCGTCGAACAACGGACATGCGCGACAATGGCGGCCTTTCCGCCACGCATGGCCGCCATGTCCGATTCCGCGCAGATCCTCTATACCCTGACCGACGAGGCGCCGTTCCTCGCCACTGCCTCGTTCCTGCCGATCGTGCAGGCCTATGCGCGCACCGCCGGCGTCGGCGTCGAAACCCGCGACATCTCGCTGGCCGCGCGCATCCTCGCGCAGTTCCCGGACCTGCTCGGCGCCGGGGCCGTGTCCGACGACCTGGCCGAACTCGGCGAACTGGCGAAGACGCCGGAAGCGAACATCATCAAGCTGCCCAACATCAGCGCTTCGATCCCGCAGCTGAAGGCGGCGATCGCCGAACTGCAGAAACAGGGCTTCGCCTTGCCGGATTATCCCGACGAGCCGAAGAACGATCGCGAAAAGGACGCGAAAGCGCGCTACGACAAGGTCAAGGGCAGCGCGGTGAACCCGGTGCTGCGCGAAGGCAATTCCGACCGACGCGCGCCGAAGGCGGTGAAGGCCTACGCGAAGAAGCATCCGCACAAGATGGGCAAGTGGGACGCAGGTTCGAAATCGCACGTTTCGCACATGGGCGACGGCGATTTCTACGGCAGCGAACAGTCGGTGGTGGTGCCGGCCGCGGGCAGCGTGCGCATCGAATTCACCAGCGCCACCGGCAGCAGCTTCCCGCTGCGCGCGCCGGTGAAGGTGCAGGCCGGCGAAGTGATCGACGCCGCGGCGATGGACGCGGCGAAGCTGGCCGCGTTCGTCGATGCGCAGATCGCGGACGCCAAGGCGCGCGACGTGTTGTTCTCGCTGCACCTCAAGGCGACGATGATGAAGGTCAGCGACCCGATCATGTTCGGCATCGCGGTCTCGCGCTTCTACGCACCGGTGCTGGAAAAGCACGCGCAGGCGCTCGCCGAGATCGGCTTCGACCCGAACAACGGCATCGGCGACCTGTATGCGCGCCTGGGCCAGTTGCCGGAGGCGAAGCGTGGCGAAATCGAAGCCGATATCGCCGCGCTCTACGGCGAGCGCCCGGGCGTGGCGATGGTGAATTCCGACAAGGGCATCACCAACCTGCACGTGCCCAGCGACGTGATCGTCGATGCCTCGATGCCGGCGATGATCCGCGACAGCGGTCGCATGTGGAACGCGAAGGGCGAATTGCAGGACACGAAAGCCGTGATCCCGGACCGCAACTACGCCGGCATCTACCAGGCGGTGATCGAAGACTGCAAGGCCAACGGCGCGTTCGACCCGGCGACCATGGGCAGCGTGCCCAACGTCGGACTGATGGCGCAGGCCGCCGAGGAATACGGTTCTCACGACAAGACGTTCAAGATCGACGGCGATGGCGTGGTGCGCGTGATCGACGACGCCGGCACCGTGCTGATGGAGCACACGGTGCATGCCGGCGACATCTGGCGCATGTGCCAGACCAAGGACGCGCCGATCCGCGACTGGGTGAAGCTGGCGGTGAACCGCGCGCGGCTTTCGAGCACGCCCGTTGTCTTTTGGCTGGATCCGCAGCGCGCGCACGACCGGAATTTGATCGTGCTGGTCGAGCGCTACCTCGAGGATCACGACATCGGCGGGCTCGATATCCGCATCCTCGATCCGGTCGCGGCGATGAAGTTCTCGCTGGCGCGCATCCGCGGGGGCATGGACACGATTTCCGCCACCGGCAACGTGCTGCGCGACTACCTCACCGACCTGTTCCCGATCATGGAGCTGGGCACCAGCGCGAAGATGCTGTCGATCGTGCCGCTGATGAACGGCGGCGGGCTGTTCGAAACCGGTGCCGGCGGCAGCGCGCCCAAGCACGTGCAGCAGTTCGTGGCCGAGGATTACCTGCGCTGGGATTCGCTCGGTGAATTCCTTGCGTTGCAGGCCTCGCTGGAATTCATCGCCGACACCAGCGGCAACGCGCACGCCAAGGTGCTGGCGGACGCATTGGACGCGGCCAATGCCGAATTCCTCGACAACGACCGCTCGCCGGGCCGCAAGCTCGGCACGATCGACAATCGCGGCAGCCATTTCTACGTCGCGCTGTACTGGGCGCGGGCGCTGGCCGCGCAAACTGCCGACGCGGAACTGGCGGCGACGTTCGCGCCGCTGGCGAAATCGCTGGCGGACAACGAAGCGAAGATCGTCGAGGAACTCCTCGCGGTTCAGGGCAAGCCGGTCGATATTGGTGGCTACTACAAGCCGGACATGGGGAAGCTGTCGGCGGCGATGCGGCCGAGCGCCACCCTCAACGCCGCGCTCGCGACGCTGTAATTCCCGGAACGATGCGGAACGCGCCCGGAGTGCTCCGGGCGCATGGTTGCCGTCAAGGCAGGTTCAAGGATTGCAGGAAGCCGTCGACCTGCGCGGTGAGGTCGCCGCTCGCGCCGAGTTCGGCGTTGATCTCGCCGTGGCGCAGGTCTATCGGGAACACGCTCACGCGACCGCCGAGCGAAGTCGCCTTGTCCGCGAACCCCCTGGCCTGCGCGCAGGAATCGGCGCGACGGCTGGAGCACACCAGCAGCATGGGCACCGGCGCATGCGCGAGGCGCAGCGTGGGCGAGGCGTCGCTCCACAACTGTCGGTCGTTGCCGAAAGCCTTGTCGTACAGCGAGAAATGCGACTGCTGCATGATGTCGACGACGTTGTATGCCGCGCTGTCCAGCGCGACCGTGCCGAGCCAGGAACCCGCGCCGGCGTTGGTGGCGATCGACGGCGCCGCGCTCAGCAGCGACACAAGGTGCGCGCCGGCGGAATGGCCCATCAGCACGAAGCGCGACGGATCGCCGCCCCAGGAACGCGCCTTGCCCTGCGCGAAGGCGAGCGCCTTGGCGACATCCTGCGCCTCGCCCATCGGCGTCACCTGCGGCACCAGGCGGTAACCGACCGACACCACGATGTAGCCTTTCGGCAGCCAGTGCCCGACCTTGTTGTTGACCACGCCCGCGGCTTCCTTGTCGCCGCGCGCCCAGCCGCCGCCGTGCACCATGAAGATCACCGGTGCGTTCTGCGCGTTGGCCGGGCGATACACGTCCAGCGTCTGCTCGGGATCGGATCCGTAGGCGACGTTGCGATCGACCTGCGCGCCGGAAGGCAGCGCCATCGACTGTTGCTGCTGCATGCGGCGCGCGGCGAACGGGCCTTGTCCGCCATTGGCGCGCCTTTCCGCCGCCCTCTGCTGCCAACGCTCACGCATGGTCTGCCCCGAGCAACTTGAAGCCGCTGCGGTGGTCGCCAGCACGACGGCCGCGACCACGACGATTTTCCCGATCGACGAAAGCATGTTGTGCCTCCAACCTTTCTGGCGTGGCGGCGGAGGCCGCCATCGGATTCGGCGGCGATACTCGCACAGCCGGGGATAGTGCGAAGTGAACCCGCGCCGCCGGCGCCGGTGCATTCAGCCGATGTTGCGCCTGCGCCTCCATCACCGCCGTTCTTCGAGCGAACCGAGGTAGACCTCGCAGCCGCCGCGCGGATTGAAAATGTAACCAGATCCGTCTATCGGCATGATCTTCGGCCCCCACGGATTGGCGGTGCCCAGGAACAAGCCGTGCGGCGTCGACGCGAAGGTCCGCAGGCCCATGTTGTAGGGATTGCCCATGCCGTTGGTCGACACCGGCACCCAGTTCTCGCCGTCGTGGCTGCGGTACAGGTCGAAGCCCGACTGGTAGTCGAGGATGTTCTGCGGATCGACGTGCGCGACCACGTTGGCGAACGCCTTGGGCCAGCGGCTGCGGTTGACGTAGCCGAGGATGCTGCTCCACTCGAAGGTGCCCATGTAGAGCCAGCCTTCGTGCTCGACCATGCGCCAGAAATAGCCGTTGAAGAAGTTGTCGAAGCCCGGCTGCCGGCCCGACAGCGGATCCTTGCGCCCGTCCGGCGTGTCGCGTCCTTCGCCGACGATCAGGTCCCAGCTCATGTCCGGGTGCAGGCGCAGCAGTTCCGATGCGCCCGGGCCGATGTCGTTCGCGCGGTCGATGCCGCCGCCCTGGATGCCGGTGCCGATGTACAGGCAGCCCTTGAACGGATACAGGCTGAGCACGCCCTGGTTCAACTTGCCGCGCCACGCGCCCTGTTCGAGCACGCGTTCCCACTGGTAGGGCGCTTCGCCCTCGCAGGTGCTGCGCCACAACTGGAAACCGCTGTGGTTGAGCGTGCCGACGTAGAGGTGGTCGCCCCAGGCGCAGACTTCGTGCAGCGACTTGTTGCCGACGTCGCCGAAGCCGAAGTCGCTCACCGGCCGCCAGCCGCCGCGCGCCGGGTCGCTGCTCTCGTACACCACCGAATGCCCGGAGATGTTGGTATTGCCGCCGCGCGAACCGGCGGGCGTGGTGTACAGGCGGCCCTTGAACGGCACCATCGAACGGATCGTGGTCACCGGCAAACCGACCAGCCCCGGTTCGCAGGTCACTTCGAAGTTGCGTCCGTCCTCGGTCGCCATGATCACCGGGCCGGGCCCGCGTGCCGGCGACCAGGTGCTGATGAACAGTTTCGGCGCCTCCGACTCGTTGCGGCGGAAGACGGCCGCGGCGCGATAGCTGATGTCGCGCGGGATCGGCTTGCCGTGGCTGCCGGTGATCATCGGCGCCTTGAACACGCGGTCCCAGACCCCGGTGGCGGGATCGTAGGCCCAAATCTCCGCGCGCAGGTCGAGCTCGAACGGATCGCGCGGGCATTCGACCGGCCACACGTCGAGGCCCAACGACAGGCGCGAACGCATCAGCGCGAAGTTGTCGCGCATGGTGCTGACGTACAAGCGCCCGTTGAACCACGTCATCGAATGCGTGTACGAATTGTGCCCGTCGCCGAAACCGCGTTCGGCGATTTTCCGGAAATGATGCCGGCTCAGGCCCGGGCGGATCCCGAGCTTGTTCACCCTGGGCGCGCTCACGCCGGAACCGCCGCAGCCGCCGGGGCGAACATGGCCCGGATCTCCGCCAGCGCGTCTTCGCGGGTGGCGAACGGGCCCATCCGGCATTTCTCGCGGGTCATGAAGTACCAGGCGTCGTCGACCGCGAACACGCGGTCGCTGCGGATGTAGTTGCGTGGTGCTTCGCCGGCGCGATTGCGGCGCTGTTCGGCGGAGAATTCGCCGCCCCAGAAACGCCTGCAGTCGGAAATCATTTCCTGCGGGCGCGAGGAGGGGAAGAAATGCCCGGCATCGCGCACGCCGCGGAACTCGGCCTGCGGCCAGACCTCGAGCAGCGCCTCGCCGGTCAGGCGCGCGTGCGAGTTGTCGCCGTACAACGCGAGGATCGGGAATTGCAGCTTGCGCAATTCCTCCAGCGTCAGCCCGTCATCGCCCATCATCTGCGCCTTCGCCGAAGTCGTTTCCATCAGCGCGAGCCATTGCCGCGCCGTGTGTTTCGCCAGTTTGCCCATCAGCGGGCTGACCAGTTCGGCCAGTTCCGCGGGCACCTTGGTGCCATGCAATTGCCATTGCGCCATGCAGGTGATCAGGTGGTAGCCGAAATAGGGATGCTGGGTATCGAGGTCGAGCCCGTGGCGGTCGAGGACCTGCTGGATGCCCTGCCCGTACGTCCAGTCGCGCGGCGGGCCGAGCCGGCGCACCGCGGCGATGTGGCTGTCGGCCAGCACCAGGCTGCGCACACGGTCGGGCTGCTCGCAGGCGAACTTCAAGGCCACGACGCCGCCGAAACTGTGCGCGACGATGTGCGCCTTGGCGATGCCGAGGTGGTCGAGCAATCCGCCAAGGTCGCGCGCCATCGCGGTCGGCGAATATCCTTCGGCCGGCATCTCCGAACGCCCGTGCCCGCGCAGGTCGAGCAGGGTCACGCGGAAGCGCGTGGAGAATTCGGACGCGTACTGGAAATACCAGAACGCGAGGTTGGTGGCCAGGCCATGCACCATGACCAGGTCTTCGCGCGCGCCATCGCCACCATCGTCCGTCTGGACGTAGTTCAGGCGCACGCCATTGACGGTGGCTGTCGGCACCGGTTACCCCGTGCGCCCTGGCATCAGCATCGGATCGCTCATGCGTAGTGGACCTCTGTTTCCAGAGACGCAGGCGTCGCCACCGCGATGACCGCATCGTGCCGACGCACGACGCGCGCCTCGACCGTGCCCAGCGGATGCTCCACGAGCAGGGTTTCGCAGGCGGCGTCGGCGTAACGGATGCCGAATTCCGCCGGTGCGCCCTGCAAGCCGATGCCGAGGCACTTGGATGCGGCTTCCTTCGCGCACCACAGGCGCAGTACGCGTTCGTCGAGCTCGGCGCCGGAGAACCCGTCGACCAACGGGCGTTCGTGCACGGCGAGCGACTGGGCAACGAGCTCGGGTTGCACCCGGCCCATTCCCTCGAGGTCGACGCCTACCGGCAGGTCCGGCGCGGCGACCGCGACCAGGCACGATTCCCCGCTGTGCGAGAGCGATACGCGCGGCGCCTCGACCAGCGTGCCGTTCCACCAGCCGTCGACGTGCGGCGCACCGTATTCGTCGTGCAGCACCACCACGTCGGCTGCATAAACGAGTTGCCCGGTCTGCTGGTGGATCCAGTGCCGCACCGCTTCCTTCAGCGCGGCGCGGCCCGACAGCCATTCGCGATGGTGGCGCAGCGATCCCTGCAGCATCCGCCATTCGCCGCGTTCTTCCTCGGACAGCAGCACGTGCGCGAGCACGCGCATGCAGATGCCGCCGGACTGGGTGGCGAGTTCCGGCGCGATCAGCGGCACCTGCCACAGCGACACGCCGTCCATCGCCACCGGCTCGGCCGGTGCGCCGAGGAAACCCTGCAGCGGGTTCACGCGCGCCATGTGGTAGCTCGGCGGCACGGTGAAGAACAGGTTGCCCATCGCGTGGCAGCGCAGCAGCACGCGACCCTCGCCGTCGATGCAGTCGAAGTCCCAGTTGCGCGGCGCGTTGATGTCGGTGCTGACGCCATCGGCGGGCCGCTGGCGCCCGCGCACCACGATGCCCTCGCGGTCGGCCGGGCACGGCCCGTACAACTCGATGCGGTCGATGTGCGAGGGGAAGGAATGGAATTCCGGGCCGACGTATTGCACCAGCCAGCACGGCGCGACCTGGCTCAACGCGTCGAGCAACACCGGGTTGATCACCAGCCGCGGCGTGTGCCCGGGCGCGAAGAAATCAGCGAGGCCGACTTCGCTCAGGCGCACGTCGATGCCGGTGTCGTCCCATGCGAGGATCTCGCGCACGCTCTGGAACACCGGGCCATGGAACATGGCATGGCGATCGGTGGTGTAGAGGCTGGGCACGTGGATGTTCCACGGCCGTGGTTCGGCCAGCGGCGCGACGTTCGCCAGCCGCCAATCGCGCTCGAAGCGGAACTCGCCGCTGACCGCCATGCCGCGTGGGGTGGTCACATGCGCCGCGTAATGGCCGCGTTCGCGATCGATGATGCGCGCATGCACCTCGATGTCGAGCGCGCCGTCGTCCAGTGCGATCCAGTCGAAGGCCTTGACGTTCTCGATCACGCCGAGGTCGGTGCGTCCGGCCAATGCCGCGCAGGCCTCGGCCATCAGCTCGAGGCTGGCCATGAACGGCACGCAGGCCAGGCCGCGCAGCGACGGATCGGCCTCGGACACGGGGCCCGAAAGCACGTGGTCGCGGACGAACTGGTCGTTGTCGAGCGAGACGTGGCACTGCGCGACGAGGTGCGATTCGTCGTGTTCGACGATGCGGTCGAGCATCGGCGCGTAGCCGTCGACCGCATGCGAGGACGCGGCCTGCGGCGCGGCGCCGGCATCGCCCGCGGCGAATCCTTCCGTCGCCGGAAGCGATTGCATCAGTTCGGTCTGGCGTTCGAGGAAATCGCGCATGACCTCGAAGTATTCGCTCATCACCTGCACGCGCCCGTCCTCGCCCGCCACCTGTGCCGCGGGCGTCGCGGCGACTTCATCGACGACGCCTGCCGGCGGCACCGCGGCGGCTTGCGCCTGTGGCTGCAGTGGTGCCGATGCTTGCGGTAGCACATGCACCGGCGCCTGCGCCAGTTGCCGCACCCGTTCGCGATCGGCCTCGCTGAAGCGGACCATCGGCATGGTGTTGTCGAGCACCGGCGGTTGCCGCACGGTCGTGGTCGCATCGAGGTCGATGCGCGCAAGTTCGCGCCGCGAGAACAGCTTGCCCAGGTCGACCTGGCGGCCGGCGATGTACAACTGCGCGAGCGTCGCGAGCAGCTGCTCGACGCCGTTCTTGCGCCGCACGTTGCTCGACAGCGCCACGCATTCGCGGTCGGCGAGGATGTCGTTGACGAACGCGACGAGGTTGCCCGACGGGCCGACCTCGACGAACACGCGCACGCCGTCGTCGTGCATCTTGCGGATGGTTTCGCGGAAACGCACCGTCTGCGACCACTGGCCGGCGGCGAGCGCGCGCACCTGCGCCGGATCGTCCGGGAACAGGTCGACCGAGGCGCAGGAATACAGCGGCACCGTCGGCCGTTCCAGCCCGATGTCCTCGTAGTACTTCTCGAACGCGGCGCTGACGTCGGCGAACGCCGGCGTGTGGTAGCCGCGGTCGAACGGCAGCGGCATGCAGATCGCGCCGAGCGCGCTCAGGCCTTCCTGCACGTGGGCGATGTCGGCGACGCTGCCGTACAGCACGATCTGGTTGCTGCAGTTGTCCATCGCGACCTGCACGTCGCGACCCAGCTGCGCGAGGTAACGCTCGACATCCGCCGAAGGCAGCGCGCCGACCGCGAGCAGCGCGCCGACCGGGATCTTGCCCGACTGCAGCAGCGCGTCGTAGACCGCGTAATGCTTGCTGATGCAGTCCGACAATTCCTGCGGCGTGGTCGCCGCGTTCGCGCCGCACGCGGCCAGCGCCGCGGATTCGCCGGAGCTGTGGCCGAGCATCACGTCCGGCTCGACGCCGAGCGAAGTCAGCAGCGCGTGCATCGCCATGCCGCCGACGAACACGGCTTCGGAACCCACGTCCATGCCGTGCAGCCGTTCCTCGAGCTCGGCGCGGCGCGCGTCGTCGACTTCGCTGCTGGGGAACACGATGTCGGTGCGCGACTGGCCCGCGGGCAGGCCGTACAGGCCGCGCCAGAAATCCAGCCAGTGCTGCACTTCGTCGAAGCGCAGCGCGAGTTCTGCGAACATGTGCGGGTATTGCGAGCCTTCGCCGGGGAACAGGAACGCGAGCTTGCCCTCGACGCGGCGGTTGCCGTAGAACACGCGGCCGCGACCGCCCGCGCCGGTGGCGACCTTGCCGTCGCGCACCTTCGCCTGCGCCTGCGCGATACCGCTGGCCAGCGCGGCGATGTCCTTGGCAAGGATCGCGACGCGGTGGTCCGCGGCGGAATCCTGCTTCGCCAATGCAGCAGCCACTTCCGGCAGGCGCCACGAAGGATTGCGCTCGAGGCCGGCGGCCAGCGCATCCAGTTTCGCCAGCAGCGCTTCGGCGCTGTCGGCGGACAGCACGCACAGTTCGACCGGCCAGTCGGTCATGCGTCCCGGCACCACCGCGGCCTCGGGTGCCTGCTCGAGGATGGCATGCGCGTTGATGCCGCCGAAGCCGAAGGAATTCACCGCCGCGCGGCGCGGCTGCCCGGTCGGCACCATCCACGGCGAGACGCGGGTGTTGACGTAGAACGGGGTCTTGTCGATGCCCAGTTCCGGATTAACCTGTTCGCACAGCGTCGGCGGCAAGGTCCGGTGGTGCAGCGACAGCGACATCTTGATCACGCTGGCGATGCCGGCGGCCGGGATGGTGTGGCTGATCATCGACTTCACCGAGCCCAGCGCCTTGGTGCCGACCGGCGCGTTGCGTTCGCCGAACACGGAACCGAGCGAGGCGATTTCGGTCTGGTCGCCGAGCGGGATGCCGGTGCCGTGCGCTTCGACCAGGTCGACGCTCGCCGGGTCGATGCCGGTGACCGCGTAGGCGCGGCGGATCGCGAGGGTTTCGCCGTCGTGGCTGGGCGCGAGCAGGCCGGTGCCCTTGCCGTCGCTGGAATGGCCGACGCCGCGCAGCACCGCGTACACGCGGTCGCCGTCGGCGATGGCGTCGTCGAGGCGCTTGAGCACGACCACGCCGAGGCCTTCGCCGAGCAGGGTGCCGTCGCTGCCGGCTTCGAACGGGCGCACCTTGCCGCGCGCGCTGAGCGCGCCGAGCTGGGTGAAGCTGGCGTTGACGTCGGCAGGCAGCGTCGCGTTGACGCCGCCGGCGAGCATCATGCGGCTGCGGCCGGTGCGCAGTTCGTCGGCCGCGGCGGCGACCGCCAGCAGCGACGAGGCGCAGGCCGCGTCGAGCACGTAATTGGGGCCGCGCAGGTTGAGCCGGTTGGCGATGCGCCCGGTCATCATGTTCGGCACGAGGCCGGGCGCGTTGTCGGCGTTGGTCGGCGGCAGTTTCTTCAACAGCATGGCGCGCAGTTCCTGCAGCGCCTCCTCGCCCATGTGCGGCATCGCCGCGCGCACGAGGTCCATCGTCTGGTCGATGACGATGTTGTTCTGGATGACGGTGACCTGGCCCGCGTGCAGGTAGGCGCTGTGGCCGAGCACGATGCCGGTTTCGCCGTGGTCGGCGTCGGGATGCAGGTAGCCGGCATCGGCCAGCGCATCGCGCGCGACGCGCAGCGCGAGGTACTGGTCGGTTTCGCCGCCGGCCACCGAGTTCGGCATGATCCCGAACTCGCGCGGATCGAAGCGGTACAGGTCCTTCAGGTAGCCGCCGAACGGGGTCTTGATCCGCCCGGCGTCGAGGTAGCGCTGGGCGCCCCAGTCCGCGACCGGTTCGCCGATCGCGTCCACGCCTTCGAGGATGTTGTTCCAGAAGGCGTGCAGGTCCGGCGCCTGCGGGAAGATGCAGGCCATGCCGATGATCGCGATCGGCGCGTTCATGTCGGCGACGGCCTGCCCGGGGCCGGCATGCTCAGGCCGCGACATGCGAGGCCTCCTGCGCGGTGCCGCCGAAGCGGTTGAGCGCGGCGCTGGCGATGCTGTCGAGCTGCTCGATCGACATCACCGCCTCGCCGGCGTCGTCCAGGAACAGCACGTTGCCGCGGATCAGGGTCGGGTCGTCGGAAGCGATGCGCGTGTACTGCATGTGCATGCGTTCGGGGAAACGCTCGCGGTAGCGGACCACGCGGCCGAAGCGCGCCGGCAACGCGGATTCGTCGCGGTAGGCGCGCGACCACAGCCACGCCATCTGCGCGGCGGCGTCGAGCAGGCCCGGGTCGAACACCCAGTCCTGTTCGCCCGCGCCATCGGCGAGCCATTGCGCGGGCCGGGTGCTGCGCACGCTCGCGCCGGCGCCCTGCGGCGACAGCCCGTCGATCTTTTCGATCACCTGGAAACGCGGGCCGTGGAACAGCCATTCGCCGTAGGCCTTGGCCGTGCTCAACGCCTTGTCGTCGTGGAATTGGCGGTCGGCGTGTTCGGGTGCCGGCAGTAGTTGCTCCAGCCGCAACACGCAGCGGTAATGCGGAATGAAACGACCGGGCGCGAGTTCGCTTTCCAGCGAGGCCGCGACTTCGAAACCTTCGCTGCTGCCGTAGGGCGGCGGCGCGATCCGCACCTGCAGGTTGCGCGCGCTGTCGCGCACGTCCATGCCCTTGAGCTCGACGCCCTTGAGCAGCTTGTGCTCGCGCACTTCGACCACGCGCCAGCCCGGCCACATGATCTTCGCCGCTTCGGCCATCAGTTCCAGCGCGACCGCGGCCGGCAGCACCGGCTTGCCGTCGAGCACGTGTTCGTGCAGGTAGCGGTGGCGCGATGCATCCAGGCGCAACGGCAGGATGCGTTCGCCGCCGGTGCCGGCCTGCTCCTGGCTGAAGCCGATCAACGGACCGACGGTCGCGCCGTCGACGGGCGTTTCGACGGACACGCGGCGGATGACGCCGAGTTCCTCTTCGCGTGTATCCCACAGCGCTTCGCCGCAGACGATTTCCACCGGCGTCCCGGCGGCGCAGGAGAGTTCCCCGCGGAACAGCTTGCGGCCCAGCGCCGCGGACACCAGCCGCACGCCCTGTTCGGCGAACTTGGCCTCGGTGTCGGCGGTGACCATGCCGGCCCCGAACTTGGTCGGACCCCACGGGCCCCAGCACAACGCGCTGACCGCGACGCGCTGCCCCCAGCGCGCCTGTAGCGCGGTGCACAAGCGGTTCATCAATTCGTTCGCGGTCGCGTAATCGGACTGGCCGCTGTTGCCGTAACGCCCGGCGACCGAACTGAACACGTTGAAGAACTTCAGCCTGGCCGGATCGACGTATTTCTGTAGCAGCAGCATGCCGACGACCTTGGTGTCGACCACGCGCGACCAGCTGTCGCTGCGCTTGTCGGCCAGCAGCTTGTCCTCGATCACGCCCGCGCCATGCACGATGCCATCGATGCGGCCGTGGCGCTTGGTGACGCCCTCGACCAGCGCGCGGATGCCCTCGTCGTCGGTGACGTCGATCGCGTAGTACTCGACCGTGGCGCCGCCGGCGCGCAGGTCTTTCACATTGTCGAGCATCTCGCGCAGGCCGATCACCGCCTGCACGCGCTTGCCGATCTCGCCGGGCGTCATCTTCGCCGCGCCCGAACGCACCTGCGCGACGAAATGCGCGCGCAGCGCCTCGGCATCGGCCAGCGCCGCGGTCTCCGCCGGTTCGCTTTCCGGCAACGGGCTGCGCCCGGTCAGCACCAGCACGTTGCCCGGGCGCGCGAGTTCGCGCAGCACCTCGGCGGTGATGCCGCGCGCGCCGCCGGTGGCGAGCACGACCACGCCGGCAAGCGCTTCCTCGCGCGCCGCGTCGGTGGCGACGTCCTCGGCCACGGTATGGAACACGAAGCGCTCGCCGTCGGGATAACCGACTTCAACGCGGCCGCCGTCGAGTTCGATTTCGGCGAACAGGTCTGCGGCCAGTTCGTTCGCGTTGCGCGAGGGATCCAGGTCCACCGCCTTGGCGCGCAGGCTGGTGCGCTCCTT
Organism: Lysobacter lycopersici; assembly: GCF_007556775.1. GTDB lineage: Bacteria > Pseudomonadota > Gammaproteobacteria > Xanthomonadales > Xanthomonadaceae > Pseudoluteimonas > Pseudoluteimonas lycopersici. The sequence goes on along the minus strand of NZ_CP041742.1, from coordinate 1,905,694 downwards.
CGACAGCGACTTCACCATGCCCACGCCGCCGCCGACCAGGCGCAAATCGTCGTCGGCGCTGCCCTCGCGGCCGAACAGGCCGCCGAGGTCGCTGGCCGCGACCACGTGCGCTTCGTCGGCCATGCGCGAACCGAGTTCGCGCAACAGCAGGAACAGCGATTTCTCGTTGGCCTGGATCGCCTGCCGCCATTGCGCGGGCGAACCGTCCGCGGCGATCGCCGGCGACCCCAGCGGCGCGAGGTGCACGATGCCGGCGATCGGCGTCGCCGGCGCGGACGCCGCGCACCACTGCAGCAGTTTGTCTTCGTCGGCGAGCGTTTCCGCATCGACGATGGCGACATCGACATCGCGCGAACGTAAGGTCGCGGCGAGTGCATTGGCCACGCCGAGGCGGTCGCCGGTGAGCACGAAACCCCCGGGCGTCAGCCCGCGCGCGGCATCGGCGCCCAGCGGCTCGTGCCGCGGGCGCATCACCCAGCGCGGCGGCGCGGGCGCGACGTCGACGACCGGCGTGGCAGGTGCGTGCGCCACCGCTTCGGCCGCAGCGGCGGCGGCTACGGGTGCGGCGACATTCGCCGCGGCCTGCCCGACGAGGTCGAGCATGCCCTGCAGGTTCGGCTGCGTGTTCAGTTTGCTGCGCTGTTCGGCCAGCGCATCGCGGACATGCGCGGGCAACTGCTGCAACAGGCTGCCGACGATCTCGATGCGCTTGATCGAATCGATGCCGAGGTCGGCTTCGAGGTTCTGGCCGAGGCCGACCATGTCGCGCGGATAGCCGGTCTTTTCTTCCACCAATCCGAGCAGCAAATCGACGAGCGCATCGCGCGACAACGTATCGCGATCGTTCGCCGCGGGCACCACCACGGGCATTTCCTGCACGGGCGCCGCGACCGACGCGGGCGCGGGCCCCTGCGGCGCTTCGAATGCGGGCGCGGGCGCGCTGGCTTCGGCGACGAAGGGCATCGGCATGTCGCCGGGCATGTTTGCGGACAGTTCCGCCGGCAACGCCGGCAGGTCCGTACCCGCGGGCTGCGTGCCGAGGAACGACGACATCACGCGCGACTGCGTCGCCAGGAACTGGCGCATGGTCGCGAAGTACGCCGACAGGACCTCCGGATCGGTCGAACGCGTCATGCCGCCTCCCGCTGCTGCTTTTCGATTACGGAATCCACGACCAGACCTGCACCTTCACGAAGCGGATGATGGCCTGCGAGAACGCCTTCCACACCGGCATGGTTTCGCCCTGGATCTTGGCGGTTCCGGTCATGCCGGTGTTGAGCTCGCCACCGTGGTTGTCGATCGTCGCGAGGATCTTGAGCGTGGTGCCGGTTTCTTCCTTGGTCACGTTGCGGTCGATCGTCGCCACCGTGCCGTCGAACTCGCGGTTGAAGTACGCGACCGGGCGGATGCGGACCTTCGCGCCGGGCTTGACGTACTGCACGTCGGCCTCGGGGATGTCGACTTCGGCGGTGACCGTGCCGATGTATTCGACCGTCGCCAGCGGCTGGCCCTTGTCGAGGAAGCTGTTGGTGCGGTCCTTGAGGTGCAGGGTCAGGATGTTGCCGTCGAAGGGCATGCGCACTTCGGTGCGCGCGACCTTGTCGGCCTCGATGGCACGCTGCTGCTGCAGGCTGGACAACTTGGCTTCGGCCGCGGCGATCTCGTCGGCGGTGGCGCCGGACTTGACCAACTGCAGGTCGGCGATGCGCTCTGTGACCTCCATGGCGTCGTCGTCGCGCTGCTTGCGCGCGGTATCGAGCTCCTCGAACGACATCGCGCCGGACGCATACAGCTTCTCGATGCGCGGCACCTTTTCGCGGCTGTAGCGCGCGGTGGTGCGCGCGGTTTCCAGCGCTTCCTGCGCGACGCGCACCTGTTCCGGCTTCGGCCCCGCCTTGAGGTTGGCGAGGACGGCGGCCTGCTCCTGGATCTGCGCGTCCAGCACCTTCACCTGCCCGGCATAGTCGTTGTCGGCCAGGCGCGCGATCACCGTGCCTTGCTTCACCGACTCGCCGCCATCGAAATACACGGTCTGGATCAGCCCCGGCGTATCCGTCGACAGCACCTGCCGGCGCAGTGGGTAGATCGAGAACGAGCCGCTCACCTCGTACGGATACGGCAGGAACAGCAGCACCACCGGCGTCGCCAGCAGCACCTTCTTCCACCAGGCCATCGGCGCCTTGGGCGTCTCGCCCGGGGCCATGTCGTCGGCGGTGAGCGTGCGCTTGCGCCAGCGGTCGAACTGCTGGGTCTTCTCGTAGATGTCGCCGAAGTGCTTGAGGCCGGTGTAGTTGCGCCACAGCAAGTAGGCGACGAAGGCGCCGGCGATGATCACCGCCGAACCGCCCAGGCGCAGGTGGCCGTTGAGCCATTCCAGCAGGCCGACCCCGATCAGCAGCACCAGGAAGATGAGGTAGGTGATGGTCGCCAGCGAATACAGGGCGAGCGCATTGCTGTTGGCGGGCTCGTAGACGTCGCCGCGGAACTTGCCCACCAGGGCCCGGTAGGCCTTGCCGCGGAGGTTCTTCTCGTTGAGGAAGGCCGAGAGCAGGAAGTAGGCGCTGCCCTTGGCGAGCGGGTTCCCGGTTTCGATGATCAGGCTCGCGCCCGCCACCAGCACCATCATCAGCGCGAATTCCGTCAAGGTATTCGCATGGTCGCGCGTGTTGTACCAGACCAGCATGGCGACGCTGAACAGGAACAGCCTCAGGATGATGTTGGAGGCATGCAGCCACATCGTCTCCCGGCGGCTCAGGTTCTCGGTGCCGGTCATGTGCGTGGTGAAGCGCGGGATGAAACCGAGCAGCACGGTGATGCCGATCTTGTCGACGCTGACGCGGAACGCGTTCGCCACGAACGACATCACCAGCACGGAGAGCACGTTGACCGTCAGCAGCATGAAGATGACGCGCGCGAACAGGCTGAAATGCGCATGCAGGTTGCCGAGGTCGGAAGACAGCACGTGCCAGTTGTTCGCCGCCAGCACGATCGCGACCAGCAGCAGCACCGGCACCGCGTACATCGCGTAGCGCAACGGCGCGACCGCAGGCGCGAGCGCCTTCAGCATCGGCCGCGGGTCGAACAGCTTCAGCATCCGCGACGCGGCACGCGAATCCACGCCGGTGGCGCCTTCCACGCCCGGCGGCAGTTCCGGAGCCCCGCCATCGCCTGCCGCCTTGCCATCCACGGGCGCCGCGGCTGCTGGCGCCGCTGGCGCGGCCTGGCCGACCGTGCTGAACGACTTGTGCACCGCCTTGCCGTCGACGACTTCGAAGCTGTGCTTGGCGTACTGCTCCAGCAGCGGGTGCTGCAGCGCCGATTCCTCGAACAGCTTCTGGTCGGCGATCGACGAGAACAGCATGTCCAGCTCGTCCTTGGTGATCGTGCGGTCGAAGCGGTCGTGGAAGACGGCCTGCAGCTTCTCCAGCGTTTCGCAGCCGGGCAGCACTTCGAGGATGAAGAACTGCCACGGGTCGAAGTCGTAGGTCTTGCCGTACAACTTGTCGCGCAGGATGTAGCTGTGCTCGCTGCCCTTCGCGATGCGGAACGCCTCGAGGCGCCGGATGAGGTAGGCGGGGAGAACGATCTTCTGGCTGGGCTGTTCGGTCATTGGCTGGAATTCCGTCGAGTCTCTGTCGATGCTTGCGGGTCGGCCGCCGGGGCCTGCGTCGCGGTGTTGTTGGCGCCGCCGCCATCGCGCTGCTGTTCCTGCGCCACCATCCAGCCGCCGCCCATGGCCTTGTAGATCGAGATCAGCGCCAGGTAGGTGTCGCGGTCGCGCCCGACCTGCTTGTCCTGCGCTTCATACAGGTCCTGTTGCGCGTCGAGCACGTCGATGAAGCTCGATTGGCCGCCGTCGTAACGTGCCTCGGACAAGCGCACCGCGTCGCGCAGGGCGGCGAGTTGCTGGGTGCCGGCGGTCGCGATTTCGCCCGCCTTGGCGTTGAACACCAGCGCGTCATCGACTTCGCGCAGCGCGGTCTGGATGGTCTGCTGGTACTTCACCAGCATCTGCTTCTGCACCGCTTCGGAGGCGCGGATGTCGCCCTTGATTCGGCCGCCGCTGAAGATCGTGCCGAGCAGCCCGGCGCCGATCGAATCGGTCATCGCCGAGTGCTGCAGCAAGGTGTCGATCTGGTTGCTGCCGAGGCCGAGCAGGCCGGTCAGGGAAATGCTCGGGAAATATTCCGCCTTGGCCACGCCGATCTTCGCGTTCGCCGACACCAGGTTCTGCTCCGCCTGCAACACGTCGGGGCGGCGCTCGAGGATGTCGGAGGGAATGCCCGCCGGTACCGGCGGCAGTTTCAATGCAAGCAACGAACCGCGCTTGACCGGGCCGGGATTGCGGCCGAGCAGCAAGGACGTCGCGTTCTCCAGTTCCGCGACCTGGCGTTCCAGGTCGGGAACCGCCACCGCCACGTCGTACATCGCTGCGCGGGCCTTGGCCACATCCAGCTGCGAAGCGGCGCCGCCCTCGTATTTCTTCTGCACCAGCGCCAGCGCGTCGCTACGATTCTTCTCCGCTTGCCGCGCGAGCTCCAGCTGGTGGTCGAGCGCAAGCAGTTGCACGTAGCTGGTCGCGACGCTGGTGACGACGGTCAGCATCATCGCGCGGCGCGCGTCCTCGCTGGCCATCACGTCGGCGCCCGCCGCTTCCTTGGCGCGGCGCACGCGGCCCCACAGGTCCAGTTCCCAGCTGAAGTTGCTGCCGACCTCGAACGCGTTCTGGGTGGTGACCCGCTCGAAAGTGCCGTCGTCGTTCTTGTTGACCGGCCGCGGCTGTTCCTCGCTGTAGCCCCTGCGCTCTGCCAGCGCGTTGTAACCGATCTGCGGCCGGCCCTGCGCGCGCGTGACCTGCAGCTTGGCGTCGAACTCCTCGACGCGCAGGGTCGCGAGCTGCAGGTCCTTGTTGGCGTCGATGGCTTCGGAGATCAGCGTATCCAGCGCCGGGTCGCCGAGCCCCTTCCACCACTCCGTGTTGACCACGTCGCGGGCGTTCGGCAATTCGCTGCGCCAGGCTTGCGGCAGCGCCACGTCCGGGCGTTGGTAGTCGGGGCCGAGCGTGACGCAGCCGGTCAGGGCCGTCGCCAGCGCGCAGGCCAGCACCGCGCCGCCGTTGCGCACAAGCATTCCGCGTCGTTTTTCCATGTGTCCCCGCATGCATCCCTCGGTCATTTGTGCCCCGCGCGCGACAGCATTTCCAGGGCGTAATCCTCGACTTCCTTGATCTTGATCAGGCGGTGGCGCAGTTCGTTGAGCACGCCCTCGACCCACATCAGGTGGTACTCGACCATCCGCCGCTCCTCGACGATGTCCTCGATCGGCATGTTCGGCGGGCGCCCGTGTTCGTCGAACAGGAACTTGATGCCGTCCGCCAGTTCGCGGTTGGTGCTGATGTGGTGCACCTGCTTCTGCAGGAAAGTGCGCGCCTTCTTGGCGTTGAACGAATCCACCACCGCCTGGCGCAGCGCCGCCTGGTGCGGCTTCATCTGCGAGGGATCGCTGCGGCCGGTCAACGGATCGAGCGGCGCGGGCGACAGCCGGTCGCGCTTGCCGGACTTGGCGTTCGCGGCGATGTTCGACGGGTGCACCGCCGGCGTCGGTTCGGTCTTGTTGTCAGGCATATCCGAATTCCCTCGCCAGTTCGACGACCTGTGGATAGAGGCGCTTGCCGTCCTTGCGCCACGGCAGCTCGGCGTCCAGCGCCGGGATCTTGGGTTTGTGCGGGCGGAACGTCGGGCCGGAGAGGAAGTTCGGGTCGTTGCCGAACAGCGCCGTCACCGGACCGAAGCAGGCGAACGGCGAACGCTCCGGGTGCATCATTTCCTCGATCGCCTCATCGTCGTCGCGCAGGCCCGCCCAGCGCGCGATCGCGCCGAGATGGGTGCGCGGGTCGGCCATGATGTCCTCGCCGCGCATGCGGATCTGCTGTTCCGGCGCCACCTCCTCGAGGAATTCTAGGATGTTGAGGTTCACGTCGTGCCAGGCGATCTGCGGTTCGAGGATGGCGTAATCCTCGTCGATCTCGAACGCGTTCATCTTCATCGTGAACGCGCCTTCGTTGATCGCCATCACCGACTTGCCCTGCGGGATGGGATGGCGGATCAGGTGCACGAATCGCGCATCGGGGAACGCCTTCAGCAGGCCGCGCATGCGTGGCACCGCGACGGCGTAGGACGGGCTCTTCTCGACCGCGACCAGCGGGTCGATCGCCTTGACGATTTCCTGGAAGACGCGCCCGGTGTCCCAGTCCTCGCGCGCCGAGGCCCAGGCGCGCGCCATGTTCACCGTGGTGGTGGTCTGCTCGCCGCCGTAGATCTCCGCCACCGCGCGCATGAGCCCGTGGCGCGCCATCGCCCCGCGTTCGGCGTTCTCACCCTCCACCCCGACCCACAGGTCCACCAGCCGTTCGACATTGAACAGGCAAAGCTCCGGCAGGCCGAAGGCCTGCGGATGCTGGCCCAGCATGGCGTTCACCAGCGATGTGTACGACCTGGGCGGCGCCAGGAGGAAGAGGGGTGCGGTCATCGTCGGTGGTTCGGTGGTACGGCACTCAAGCGTGGCTCCTCGCGTTCGTCCTCGTCGGCGTCAGGCGCGCTTGCGCTCGTCTGCATGCAGCTCGCGCACACTGCCGCCGGCCTTGGCGGAACCGCCCGGCGTGGCCTGCACGAGGATGTCGAGCATGCCGTTGAGGGTGGCTTGCGTGTTGAGCTTGCTGCGGTTGGGCGTCAGCGCCTCGCGCATCGGCTCGGGCAAGGTCTGCAACATCGCGCCGACGACTTCGATGCGCTTGATCGAGTCGATGCCGAGGTCCGCTTCCAGGCCCTGGTCGAGGCCGACCATGTCGCGCGGATAGCCGGTCTTCTCCTCGATGATGCCGAGCAGCAGGTCGGCCAGCTTCTCGCGGTCGAACGCGCCGTCGGTGGCAACGGGCTGCGCCGCGGGTGCCGGTGCCGGTGCCGGCGGGGAGGCCGCAGGCGCGGTCGCCACGGGCGCCGCGACCACCGGTGCGGGCGCTGGTGCGGGCGCGGCGACGATCGGCGCCGGTGCAGGCGCCGGCATCGCCGCAGCCGGAGTCGCATTGATCGGTGCGGCGAGGCGCGGTGCGCGCGTATACGTCGCGCGCGGCATCGACGAGGCTTCGCCCATGTAGGCCGCCATCACCTGCCCCTGGGTTTCCAGGAACTGGCGCATCGTTTCGAAATAATTCGCCATCACATCGGCGTCGTTGGGTTTGCGCTCGTACATGTGCCGCTCCTCGCTTGCTCGGCGGTGTGCTGGTGGGAAACGCCCGCCCGCGGCCGGACGCGGGGCGGTGGTGCGCGCCATCGCCGGCGTGGCGACGGGGCGTGGTGTGGTTGCTTGCGGTGCCGCTTGCGCGACGGGCACCGGCGCGACGACGGCCGCGGCCGCGGCCGGAGTCGGGGTTGGTGCCGGCGCCGCGGGCGGCGTGGGGACGTGGTCGATGGTGACGCCGATCTGCGGCATCGGTTCGCTGGCGCGGCGCGCCTTGCTGCCGTTGAGCAGCCACGCGGTCTTCGGCAGCGTGGTGTCGGGCTTGAGCGAGGCCAGGTTCGAAGGATCGCCGATGCGGCAATCGCGACCGGCGAACAGCCGGCGCGGGTCCAGCGCGATGCCCGCGGCCAGCAGTTGCCCCAACGCGTTCAACAGCCCCGGCAGGCCGGTACCGTTGTCCATCGCGATCGCGACGTGCGGCTTGCCGCCGAGGATCTTCGCGGTCAACCCGGACAACACCGACTTCGGGCCGACCTCCAGGAACACGCGCGCTCCGTCGGCGTGCATCGCCTCGATTTCGGCGACGAATTCGACCGGCTGCACCAGGTGCTCGGCCATCGCGCGCCGGGTGGCGGCAACGTCGGCGGAGTGCGGCTTGGCGCTGGCGTTCGAATACACCGGCATCGCGGTTTCGTGCCACGGCGTGGCTTCGATCTTCGCGGCCAGGGCATTGCGCGCCGGCTTCACCAGGCTGGAATGGAACGCCGCCGCGACCGGCAGCATCGTCGCTTCGACGCCGGCGTTCGCCAGCGCCTGCATCGCCGCTTCCATGCCCGCGTGCGAACCGGAGACGACGGTCTGCGCCGGTGCGTTGTGGTTGGCGACGACGACGCCGGCGATGCCGGCGATCGCCTGTTCGACCTGCTCGCGGCTGCCGCGCACGGCGGCCATCGTGCCGAGTTCGCTGCCTTCCGCGCGCGCCGCATCGACGATGAAGCGACCGCGTGCCGCGGACAGCGACATCAGCGCGTCGAAATCGATCGCGCCGGCGGCGTGCAACGCCACGAATTCGCCGTAGCTGTGGCCGGCGGCCATGTCGCCGCCGACGCCGAACTCGCGCAACAGGCGCAGCATCGCGACCTCGACCGCGCCGAGCGCGGGCTGGGCCACGTCGGTGTTGGTCAGCGCCTGGCGTGCCTGCGCCTTGCGTTCGTCGTCGTAGGCGCCGCGCGGCAGGATGAAGCGGCTGAGCATGGCCTCGTCGCCGAAGCGCTGCGCGAACTCGTCCGCGAGCACGCGATCGGCATCCGACAGCGCCTGCGCGCACACCGGGAAGTGCAGCGCCAGTTCGCGCAGCATGCCGGTGTATTGCGAACCCTGGCCGGGGAACAGCAGGGCCAGCTTGCCCGGCGTTTGTCCCGCGGATGCATGGCGGATGGTCGGCGGCAGCGATTGCGTTTCGCCGCGCAGGAACTTCACCGCGCTTTCCAGTTGCGTGCCGAGGTCGCGAAGATCCTTCGCCACGATCGACAGCGTCTCGCGACCGGGCTGCCAGCGCTCGGCGAGGCTGGCTCCAAGGTCGCGCAGCGCAATGTCCTGCGCACCGGCCAACTGCGCCTGCAGGGCGGTAACGCGCGACAGCAGCGATTCGCGATCCGGCGCGCTCCACAGCAACAACTCGGTCGGCCATGTGCGCGACGCGGCCGAAGGACGCAGCCATTCGCGGTATTCGCCGGCGTATTCCTGCAACGCGATGTGGAAGTTGGTGCCGCCGAAGCCGAACGCGCTGACCGCGGCGCGGCGCGGCGCGCCATCGGGCGCGGCCAGCCACGGCTGCGGTTCGTCGAGCAGGTAAAGCGGGCTCGTGTCCTGGCGCAGGATCGCGTTCGGATTGGGGGTGTTGCCGTGCGGCGGCAGCACGCGGTGGTGCAGCGCGAGCGAGGCTTTCACCAGTCCGCTCACGCCGGCCGCGGCCTTGGTGTGTCCGATCAGCGTCTTCACCGAACCGATCGCGGCCTGGCGCGGCTTGCCGCCGGCTTCGGCGATCAGGCGCGTGGTGCTCTCCAGTTCCGCGGTATCGCCGGCAACGGTGCCGGTGCCGTGCGCTTCGAACAATTGCACGTCGCCCGGGCCGAAACCGGCCTGCGCATAGGCGCGGCGCATCGCGCGCAGCTGGCCCGCGGGCAGCGGCGCGGTCAGGCCCTTCGCGTAACCGTCGCTGCTGCCGCCCACGCCCTTGATCACCGCGTAGATGCGATCGCCGTCGCGCTCGGCGTCGGCGAGGCGCTTCATCGCGATCATCGCGATGCCTTCGGAAATCACGATACCGTCGCCGTCGGCGGAGAAGGTGGAGCAACGGCCGCGCGGCGACAACGCCTGGGTCTTGCTGAAGCACAGGTAGCCGAACGGCCCCTGCACCGTGTCCACGCCGCCGGCGAGGACGAAATCGCTGCGCCCGGCCATCAGTTCGGTCACGCCTTGGTACACCGCCGCCAGCGACGAGGCGCAGGCCGCGTCGGTGGTGAAGTTCACGCCGCCGAAGTTGAGGCGGCTGGCGATGCGCCCGGGCACCACGTTGAGCAACAGGCCGGCGAAGGTGTCTTCGGTCCACTCGGGCAGGCGCTTGGCCACTTCTTCCGGCAACGCGCCGTTGAAGCGCGGCCATTCCGAACGGATGCCGTATTGCGTGCCGACGTCGCCGGCGCCACCGCTGGCGCCGATGATCACCGAGGCGCGTTCGCGGTCGAATGCCTTCTCGTGGTAGCCGGCGTCGACCAGCGTGCGCTGCGCGACTTCCAGCGACATCAGCTGCATCGGGTCGACCGATTCGAGCGACTTCGGTGGCATGCCGTACTTCATCGGGTCGAACACGAGGTCGTCGAGGAAGCCGCCCCACTTCGAGTAGATCTTGTCGCGCGCGTTGCGGTCGGCGTCGAAGTACAGGCGCCAGTCCCAGCGGTGCGACGGGATCTCGCTGATCGCGTCGACCTTGGCGAGGATGTTTTCCCAGTATTCGCGCTTGTCGGCGGCCTTGGGCAGCACGCTGGCGATGCCGACGATGGCGATGTCGGCCGGCTGGTTGGCGACGGCTTCCGGCGCCATGGCTTCGGCGTTGCGTTGCTGCAGGCGTTCGGCCAGCAGCGCGATCGCGTCGGTGGTCACCTCGCGGTGCAGGGTTTCGACGTCGGTCACGTCGGCGCGCAGGGTCGCGACCTGGCCGAGCATGTACATGCCTTCGGCGCGTTGTTCGTCGACCGACAGCTGCTGGATCGCGCCTTCGGAATCGCGCACGCGGCCCTTGGACGCGATGCGCAGGCGCCCGAGGATCAGCTGGTCGAGCACCTGGCGCGCTTCGTCGCCGGGTACCTGCTGTTCGCGCAGTTCCCTGCGCTTCTTCATGTATTCCTCGGCGAACGGCGTGTACGCGCAACGACTGGCGTGGCCGGGGCCGGACTCGAGGTTGATCGTGCGTTCGCAATCGAGCACTTCGCGCTGGAACTGCGTGACGATGGAACCGCTGGCGACGATCTCGCGGGTGAACAGGTAGGCGCTGCCCATCAGCACGCCGACCTTGACCCCGCGCGCGGCCAGCGGCGCGGCCAGTACCTGCACCATCGCCGACGAGACCGCGTCGTGCACGCCGCCGGCGAACAGCAGCTGGATTTCGCTGGCGTCGATCTTGCCCGGCGCGAGTTCCGCCAGCAGCTGGTCGACCATCGAGCTCCACAGCACGAAGCTGCTGAGCGGGCCGATGTGGCCGCCGCATTCGCGGCCTTCGAAGATGAAGCGGCGTGCGCCCTCGCGCAGGAACATCGGGATCAGCTTGGCCGCGGGCACGTGCAGGAAGGTCGGCACGCCGGCTTCCTCTAGGTGCACGGCCTGGTCGGGGCGGCCGCCGGCGATGATCGCGTAGTCGGGCTTGTACTTGATCGCGATCGACAGTTGTTCGTCGAGCAGCGTCTGCGGCGCGAAGCCGAGCAGGCCGATGCCCCAGTGGCGGTCGCCGAGCAACTGCTTCGTGCGCGCGAGCAGCTTGTCCAGCGGCTCGCCCTTGAGCAGCGCGAACGCGACCATCGGCAGGGCGCCGCCCTGCGCCACCGACATCGCGAATTCCGCGGTGTCGGACACGCGCGTCATCGGCCCCTGCACCAGCGGGTAGCGCAGGCCGAGCGCCTGTGCCAGCGGCCCGCCTTCGGCGACCGGCTGGTGTTCGACCGCCTGCCGCAGGTTGTTTTCGACCGCCGTCGCGATCGCCTTGAGCACCGCGCCGAGATGGCGGTATTGCGCGCGCCACGGCGCGGCGAAGGCGACGTCCTGGCCGATCGGCAGCAACGACTGCTTGGGATCGTTCCAGTCGGCGCGCCCGGTCACGCGCGGGCGCAGGCCGGCTTCGACGAGGCCTTCGCCGCTGGCGACGAACTCGCGCGCGCCTTCGTAGCCCGGGCGCACCAGCAGGCGGAAATATTCGCCGCGCTCGGCATCGCCGACCGCGACCGTCTCGCTGCCCGAGAGGTTGGTGAGCACCGAATGCAGTGCGGTCGGCAAGCGCGCCTCGTCGAGCATCAGCAATTGCGACTCGAGCACGCCACCGGCGACACCGATCGCGCTGCACGCCGCCGCGACGTGCGGGGTCAAGCCACCGCGGACATACAACGGCAGCGCGGTGCGGCCATGCCATTTCTGCAACAGGATGAAACTGGCGTCCTCACCGACGAATCCGCCGGCTTCGTTGCCCTTGAGCAACAGGCCGTCGACCTCGCCATCGAGCGAAGCGCCCGGCCATTCCGGCGTGGTCACTTCGGCGAGGACCTTGACGCCGGCCGAGCGCAGGTCGCGGACCAGCGCCGCATGCGCGGGCACGAGCCCGGCATCGACGATGAGCCATTGCAGGCCGCGTTGCGCATGCGAACGCAGCGCCGCTTCCATCTCCGCATCGATCGCGTCGCACTTCGCGCCGTAGGGCGCGGCGGTGGCGGCGGACAACACGTCAAGCGCGCGACGGGCCAGCGCGCTGCCGGGCAGCAATTCGCCGTTGACGACGCCGACCCCGCCCGCGCGGCAGGCCGCGATGGCGAGGTCCGGGTGGCAATGGCCCGCCGGAGTGAAGGTCAGGACGGTGAACTCAGTCATGATGGCTACGACTCCTGTCGCATTTGGCATGCCGGTGCGCGGTGGTTCGGTTCATGGCAATGGCACGTTGAAAAGCAGCAGGCGCTGCTGGCTGTTGTCGACGTATTGCTGCAACAGGAGCATCGGGCCGGCCGTGCGCGATGCGGTTTCCACGCGGGGATACGGATAGCTGACGCCATTGCCCGGCGCCGGGTGCACGAGCATGTACGGCGTCGTGAAGCTGGCCCCGTTGTCAGTGCTCCGCAGCACCACGACATTGCTGTAGTTGTTGCTGGCCACGACGACGTCGCCCGCCACGATCGAGGTCTGCAGGTAACCGGCGCTGATGTTGCCGGTCAGCCACTTGGCGCTCCACGCCTTGGTGGCGGCATCGAAGCGGAAATAGCGCACGCGGCCGCCATCGGACAGCGACATGTGGATGTCGTGCTGGTCGTCGGCGGCGACGCTGAAGTGGCTGGCATAGGGATCGGTGTCGCCGGACTGGCTGGTGAACAGCAGTTGCCTGGCCCAGGCCTGGTTCTGGGGCCAGGCGTTTTCGCGCGAGGCCCAGAAGACCTGGTTATGGACTGCATAGACCATGCCCACGCCCGTCGCCGTCGCCACCGGCCGCGCGCTGCGCTCGATCGACAGGTTGTCGACGGCCCCGAACGTGAAGCCGGTATCCACCCAACCCTCTGCCTGCGAGGTATTTCGCAGCATCCGGATGGAGTAATTGCCGGTGGCGACGTCCTGGCCGACGAACGCGAGCCAGATCGTGCCGCCGGCATCGACGGCCATGGCCGGATTGATCGCGATCGTGCCGGGCGAGGAAAACGCGGTGTCGGACCAGATCGTCTTCCACGTGGCCACCGCCGTGGCGCCCTGGCGCTGCAGGGCCGTGAACATCACGGCGCCGGCCGGCGTGCTGTAGGTGACGTACAGGATCTTGCCGTCGAGGTAGCCGTCGGAAATGGAGTTGCGGTCGCTTCCGGGCAGGCGCGGCCCCGGATACCAGGACAGGCCCCGATCCGGGGTGGAGAAAACCTGCAGGCTGTCGAGGTTGCCCTGGGTCCCGCGGTTGATGATCACGTAGGTTTCGCCGTTGGCGGCTTCCCACATGTGCTCCTGGTGGCGCAGCGAAATGATCCGCTCGGCATTGCCCTTCAGCGGAGTCTGCGTGCCTTCGAGCGACACGGTGGCGGCCACGACGTTGCCGGCAAGGCCCAGAATCAGCCCCGCAAGCACCGTCGCGCACAATGCAGCTCGCGACCATTTTCCAAGCATCCGGCTCATGACTCCCCGCGGAAACCCCGGCTACTCAACCTCGGATCGACCTTGCTAAACCGCTTCCTCGTTTGTTCTAGGCAAAAAGCGTGCCGGAGCGGTTGGACCGCCCTGCGCGGAAAGCCGTGATACAGCAGTCAACGCGTTCCAAACCCTGCGCCGGCCATGCCCTGCCCGGGAGGGTCGTGTTCCACCCTCGTGCAAGCATGTCCGTGCCGCGCCGCGCCCCCTGACGCATGCGACCCACGACTCGGTGCGCTCTGTTTCCTGCCGCACCGGCGTCGCAACTGCGCACCGTGCCGCCCGATACCGGACGGCGAGTTGCCGATCTTCGCATGTTTTTTTTGCGACGCACAACACACTTGTGCCCGGGAAATGTTGTTAATCGCCTTGAACCGTGCGGATCCCCCACGATGCGGCGCATTCATGTTTCGAAGCAGTAATTCGCACGCTTTAATCCTATGCGTTGTGTAGGAATACTTCCGCGCGCTCATGCTTGCGATGCAAGCCGGATTCCCCACCGATGCTGATCGCCCTCAACAAGCCATACGGCGTGCTCTGCCAATTCACCGACCGCAGCGTGCCGCCACGACCCACCCTGGCCGGATTCGGCTTGCCTGCAGGGGTATATCCGGCGGGACGGCTTGATTTCGATTCCGAGGGACTGCTGCTGCTCACCGACGACGGCGCGCTGGCGCACCGCCTGACCGACCCGCGCCACAAGCAACCCAAGACCTACTGGGTGCAGGTGGAAGGCGATCCGCGCGAAGCGCAACTGGACGCGTTGCGCCAAGGCATGGAATTGAACGACGGCCCCACCCTGCCCGCGCAGGCGCGTCGCATCGATGCGCCCGCGTTGTGGCCGCGCGACCCGCCGGTACGTTTCCGCAAATCCGTGCCCGATGCCTGGCTGGAGCTGACGATCCACGAAGGCCGCAACCGGCAGGTACGGCGCATGACCGCCGCGGCCGGCCTACCCACCTTGCGGCTGGTACGGGTCGGCGTCGGCCAGATTGGGCTGGAAAACCTCGGCCCGGGGCACTGGCGCCGGATCCCGCCCAACTGAACCGTTCATCGCAAGCCGATTCCTCGCGCGCCTGCTCTGCTAAGGTTTTCGCGCCAATGGATGGCCCTTTCGAAGGAAACGCCGCGCGCATGCCGAACACGATTCCCGTTGCCGGCCGCATCCTCGTGGTCGACGACCAGCCCGCGAACCTGCGCACGCTCGCCACCCTGCTCTCGCGCGTCGGTTACGAAGTCGCGACCGCGGCCAATGGCGACCACGCGCTGGCGCTGGCGGGCGAAACCGCCCCGGACCTGATCCTGCTGGACATGATGATGCCGGGCATGGATGGCTTCGCCATGCTCGCCGAGATCCGGCGACAACCGTCCCTGCAAGGCGTGCCGGTGGTGTTCCTGACCGCGGCGCACGACCGCGACCTGCTGCTGCGCGCATTCGACGGCGGCGCCGTGGATTACGTGACCAAGCCATTCCTGCCAGAGGAACTGCTGGCGCGCGTGCATGCGCACCTCGGGCTCAAGCTCGCGCGCGACCGGCTCGAACGCGTGGCCCGCGAACGCCAGGAACTGGTCAACCTGGTCGCGCACGACCTCAAGAACCCGCTGACCAGCGTGCTGTTTGCCAGCGACGTGCTGCTGCAGAACGGCTGCCGCCCCGAACGCGTGCCGCGCTACCTGGAGATGATCCACGGCAGCGCGCAGGACGCGCTCGGCTACATTCGCCGTTACCTCGAAATGCAATCGGGCCGACGCGCACAGCCCGGTGGATCGGCTTCGCTGCGCGAAGTCTTCGCCTGGCTGGCCGAACGCTACGAACTCCAGTTCGAAACCCGTGGCATGCGCCTGCTGGCTTCGCCGCCCGGCGACGAGGCCGTGGTCGCGATCGATCCCCTGGTGCTGCGCCAGGTGGGCGAAAACCTGTTGGGGAATGCGATGAAGTACGCCCGTGGCGGCGATGTCGAGCTTCGGGCGCGCCGCGGCGGCCCCGGTTACTGGCAGGTGCTGGTGGAAGACCGCGGGCCCGGCATCCCCGCCGGACGCCAGCGCGAGCTGTTCCAGCCCTTCGTGCGCCTGACCGAGGACGAGGACGGCATCTCCAGCGGACTGGGACTGTCGCTGGCCAGGCAGATCCTCGCCGACCACGGTGGCGCGCTGTGGTACGAGGATCGCGAGGGCGGCGGCGCGCGTTTCCTGGTCGAATTGCCGGCCGCGACCTGACGCAACGCGTCAGTTGGCGACGGCCTGCGCGCCGCGCCGCGTCCGCGGACTGCCACCGCCATTCACGCCACGGGCCCGCTTGGCTTCGATCCGCTTCGACTCGCCGTCGATGGCGCCAAGCTCCCCTTCAGCCTGTTTTGCGCGGCGGCGCGCGGCGTACCAGAGCAGGCCCGCGCCGGCGACGGCCGCGACCGCGACGACGGGATTGCGGCGCACGAATCTGGTCGCCACCTTCGCGCCCGTCTTCACCACGCCGATGGCGGCGCCGGTTTCCACCCACTTCAAGGCGCGATCCGGAACCCGCGACTTGATGCCCTCACCCACCTGCGTGGCGAGTTCCAGCGCGCGGTCGGGCAGGCGTTCGATCGTGCTCATGGCGGATTCCTCGTTGGTCATGGCGTTGCGCGGCAGTGTCGAAGCGCGGACGTTGCGTCCGCGTGAGCGTTCGCGCAATCGCGGCTGAACGCATCTTAGTTTTTGTGGGAGCGGCTTCAGCCGCGACAAAGCATGTCGGGCCTGAAGGCCCTCCCACACGAGCATGCGTTTCACATACCTCTTGGCTTCGCGCGATGCGTCGCCACCGCGTTCCAAGGATCGTCCGGCCACGGATGTTTTGGGTAACGCCCCTTCATTTCCTTCTTCACTTCCGGATAGGTGCGCTCCCAGAAACCGCGCAGGTCCTGCGTGACTTGCAGCGGTCGACCGGCCGGCGACAGCAGGTGGATGGTGAGCGGAATGCGGCCGTCGGCGATGCGTGGTGTTTCCGCGAGCCCGAACAGTTCCTGCAACTTCACCGCGAGCACCGGCGATACCGGCTCGCCGCGGTCGTCGAGCGCGTATTCGATTCCGCGCTGCATCCCGGACGGCACATCGATGCGCGTGGGCGCGAACGCATCGATGCGCTGGCGCAGGTTCCAGTCGATGCCGGATTTCAGCGCTTCGGACAATTCGTCGGACGACAACGCATCGATCCGCGTCTTGCCGGCGAACGCGGGTTTCAGCCACCCATCGAGCGATGCGAGCAGGGCTTCATCGGACAAGTCGGGCAGCCCGAGTTCCGGCATCCATGCGCGCAGGCATTGCACGCGCACTCGCCATTGCGAGAGCGCTTGGCTCCGCGGCAGCGTCGACAAGCCGAGTTCGCGCACCGCGTCGACCAAGGCCTGCGCGGCGAACGCCGGATCGATGCGGCCCGCGGGCCTGGACGACAGCACGATGCCGTCGAAACGTTCGATGCGTTCGCTCGCCAGCGCGCGTTTTTCCGCATCCCAACGCGCTTCGTCGTCTTCGCGGAAATGCGCGGCGAATTCCACGCGCAGCATCGCCTCGTCCACCGGCGCTCCGCGCAGGAGCAAGGCATCCTTCGCCTCGAAGCGCAGTTCGCTGGCGACGATCCACGGTTCGCCATGCAGCGCGGAATCGTCGAACAGCCGCAGCATGCGCCCGTTCGCGAGTTGGTAGCGCTTCGGGTCGCGCGGATGCTGTTTCGCGATGCGATCCGGGAACGCGTGCGCGAGCAGGTCGCCGAGTTCGTGTGCCGCCGCATTCGCTGGCGGCAAGGCATCGCAACGCAGGCGGCGGCGCCACTGTTTCGCCGCGGCATCGATGGCCGCGAGCGTCGAACGATTCGCATCGTTCGGCACGCGGCCGGCGCGGAACGCGGCCAATGCATTCCAGCGCTCGGCAATCGCGTCGCTGCGGCTACGCAATGGATCGCGCGCCTCGACCAGCGCGGCAAGATCGCAGGACAGCGCGATGCGCTCCAGGTCGTCCGTTGCAAGCAGCATCGCCGCCAATCGCGGGTGCGTGCCCAGCGCGAGCATGCGTCGTCCGCGCGCAGTGATCGTGCCATCCGCATCCAGTGCATCGAGCCGTCGCAGCAGGTCGCGTCCCGCGGCCAGCGCGCCGGTCGGCGGCGGATCGACGAAGCGCAAGGCATCGCTCCCCCAGGCCGCGAGCTCCAGCGCCAGCGGCGCGAGCTCGACCTGCGCGATTTCCGGCCGGCGCTGCGGTTCCAGCCGTTGCGATTGCGGCCACAGCCGGTACGCGAACCCCTCCGCGACGCGGCCGGCGCGGCCAGCGCGCTGGTCGGCCGATGCCTGCGAAATCGCAACGACATCGAGGCGCGAGAAGCCGCTGTTCGGGTCGAAGCGCGGCTCGCGCGCCAGCCCGCTGTCGATCACCACGCGCACGCCGGGAAGCGTGACGCTGGACTCGGCGACATTGGTCGCGAGCACCACGCGGCGGCGGCCATCGCTCGCGGGTTGCAGCACGCGCGATTGTTGTTCGATGGGTAATTCGCCGTGCAGCGCGAGCACCTCGGCATCGATGTTCGCGCTCGCGAGCACCGCATCGACTTTCGCGATTTCTCGTTGTCCCGGCAGGAACACCAACGCGTCGCCCGGATGCGCGGCGAGCGCATGTTCGATGGCGCGGCGTGCCTGATGCTCCAGCGCCTCGTCCTTGCGCGCGGGGAAGTGTGCGATTTCGACGGGAAAGCTGCGGCCCGCGCTCGACAATCGCGGCGCATCGAGGAATTGCGCGAGTCGCTCGCCGTCCAGCGTCGCCGACATGACCACAATGCGCAGATCCGGCCGCACCGAGGCCTGCACGTCCAGCGCGAGCGCGAGGCCGAGGTCGCCGGCGAGGTGGCGCTCGTGGAATTCGTCGAACAGCAGCGCGCCGACGCCGTCGAGCATCGGATCGTCCTGCAGCATGCGGGTGAGGATGCCTTCGGTGACGACCTCGATGCGCGTTTTCGCGCCGATCCTGTTCTCGAAGCGGATGCGGTAGCCGACCGTGTCGCCCACCGCTTCGCCCAGCTGCTTCGCCATGAACCCGGCGGCGGCGCGCGCGGCCATGCGCCGCGGTTCCAGCATCACGATCTTCCTGTCGCCGAGCCATTCGGCATCGAGCAACGCCAGCGGCACCTGCGTGGTCTTGCCCGCGCCCGGCGGCGCTTCCAGCACCAACCGCGGATGCGCGGCGAGCGTGGCGCGGATATCCGGCAACAACCCGGAGATGGGGAACCCGGCGTTCATGCCGCCGCTGGGCGTGGTGCGTTCAGAGCAGGCCGAAATGCAGCGCCAGCGTGCGCAGGCTGAGGCCGATGATCAGCAGTCCGACCAGCACCATCATCGGCTTCACCGGCACGCGCTTCACCAGCCACGCGCCGAGCGGCGCGGCCGCCACGCCGCCGAGCGCCAGGCCGAGGATGACCGGCCAGTAGCCGAGGCCGATGGTGAGGATGAAGGTGATCGACGCGGTGAGGGTGACGAAGAATTCGACCGCGTTGACCGAACCGACCGTGATCCGGAATTCGCTGCCGCGCGCGAGCAGCGTGCTGGCCACGATCGGGCCCCAGCCGCCGCCGCCGATCGCATCGAGCATGGCGCCGACGAAGCCGAGCGGCTGCACGTGCGAGGTCACGCGCCGCGGCGGGAATTCGCGGAAGCCCTTCATCAGCACCACGATGCCCATCACGATCAGGTAGCCGGAGATCCACGGCTTCATCGCGTCGCCCGGCAACACCGACAACAGGTAGGCGCCGACCGCCGCGCCGACGATGCCCGGCAACAGAAGGCGCTTGAACAACGCCTTGTCGATGTTGCCGAAGGCGTGGTGCGACACCGCCGAAGCGCCGGTTGTGAAGCATTCGGCCGCGTGCACCGTGGCGCTGGCCACCACCGGCGGCACGCCCGCGCCCAGCAGCAGGCTGGTCGCGGTCACGCCATAGGCCATGCCGAGCGCGCCGTCGACCAGCTGCGCGCAGAACCCGATGACCACGTACTCGATGAAATCGGCGGTGATGAAATCCGGCGTCATGTCGCTTCGATCCGCGAAAAACGCCCGCATCTTGCGGTGCCGCGCCCCGCTTTGTCCATCGCCGCGCCCGCGCCGCTAGACTCCGCGCATGCAACTCATCGACATCGGCGCCAACCTCACCCACGACGGCTTCGACCACGACCGCGCCGCGGTGCTGCAGCGCGCGCGCGATGCCGGCGTGGCGAGGATGATCGTCACCGGCGCATCGCGCGAGCATTCTCCGAAGGCGCTGGCGCTGGCGCGGGCGCATCCGGGCGAGCTATTCGCCACCGCCGGCGTGCACCCGCACCACGCGACCGAATACACCGATGAATGCGACGCGGAGATGCGGGAACTGCTTTCGCATCCGGAAGTGGTCGCGGTCGGCGAATGCGGGCTGGACTATTTCCGCGATTTCTCGCCGCGTCCGGCGCAACGGCGCGCGTTCGAACGGCAATTGCAGATCGCGGTCGACACCGGCAAGCCACTGTTCCTGCACCAGCGCGACGCGCACGCCGACTTCGTTTCGATCATGCGCGAGTTCGATGGCAAGCTCGGCCCGGCAGTGGTGCACTGCTTCACCGGCACGCGCGAGGAATTGTTCGACTGCCTCGACCACGATTGGCACATCGGCATCACCGGCTGGCTGTGCGACGAACGCCGCGGCCAGCACCTGCGCGAACTGGTGAAGCACATCCCGGCGAACCGGCTGATGATCGAAACCGACGCGCCTTACCTCCTGCCGCGCACGGTGAAGCCGCAGCCTTCGCACCGACGCAACGAACCGATGTACCTGGCGCACATCGTCGAGGAACTGGCGCGCGACCGCGGCGAGGCGGTCGATGCGACCGCGGCCGCGACCACCGCGACCGCGACCGCGTTTTTCGGGTTGCCGGACTGAACGGGTGCTTCCCTTTATTCCTGCGGCCGCACGTCAATCGAATCACCCCAGGTGTCTGTAAAACCGGAAGCAATCCACCTCGCCTTGTGGCGACGATCGAATCACCACAACATTATTCTGCGCCAGCAGTGCTGCTATAGCCGCTATTACAAGCAGCGCTGCGGGAATCTTCATGTGTGGCCCAACGCCGGAATCATGCCGACCCGCGAAGCGGGCTCGGCTTGAATGAATTGTTGAGCGTGGAAGTTCTACCGGTGCGAAATTGGCGTGGCGTCAAGCCCGAATGCATGAATAATCTTTCTCTTGTCACGCTTCGTGCGACTTTGATGAAAGCCCGTGCATTTATTGTCCGCGTTGCAAAGAACCATGTTCCGTTGATCGGAGCTCGTGCATCCGTATGTCCCTGACTGACCCTGTGCGGAGTAACTACCGCCGGAATTGTCGCACGCGGCTTTTACTTGCTCCGGACTATACGTGCCGGAAAGTTCTTCTGCGAATGCGGCTGGAACTTGGAATACTGCAAACAAAATCGCAGAAGTGACCATGGCAGTCGATCTTTGACGAATCATTTCCGTTCTCCTAATGGCGGCGACGGTACTCGCCATGAATTCTGGGTTGTTTGGTGCGTCCAACGCGTTGGGCATGGCGTCTCTCCTTGATGTTCATGCGAAGGTCCTGGTACGCGACCGCGGCCGCGACCAGCGCGACCGCGACCGCGTTTTTCCGATTGCCGGATTGAGCTGCGGGCAAGGTATCCGCCTCAGCGCTCGCGCGTCCGCTTGCTGACGAAGATGTCGCCAGGATCGTTGCTGTCGACCTTGCGCCCGAAGTACAACCGCCTGCCATCGCCGGACAGCGTCGCGCGGGTCTCCGAGCCGGGCGTGTTGATGTTGGGGTTGGGGATCAGCGTCGGTGGCGACCAAGGCGACGCGGTGTCCGGGCGGGTCGACGCGTAGATGTCCTGGCCGCTGCCGCCGCGGCTGGAACTGAACACGATTTCGAGCCCGTCGCGGCGCACGTTCGGCATGCGGTCGTCGGCCGTCGTGCTCAGTTCCACGACCTTCTCGCCCGGCCCGAAGCTGCCGTCGTCGCGCTGGCGGCTCATGTAGATGTCCTGGCCCTGGCTGTCCGCGTAGCCGTCACTGGAGAAGAACAGGAACGTGCCTTCCGCGGTTTCCACGACGGACGGGCTGTATTCCCAACCGCGGGTATTCGGGCCGTCCGGATAACTGTTCAGGTGCACCGGCGTCGCCCAGCCCTTCGCCGGGTTTTCCCGGGTCAGGAACAGATCGCCGGCCGGGGGGCTGCCGGCGGGTGGCGTCGGGGTGGGGATGCAGGCCGTGCAATCCTCGGAGTTCTCCCGCGAGCTGACGAACAGCAACCATTTGCCCGGCAGCGGCGTGGGGCAGTAGTCAGCGGCCGTGGAATTGACCACCGCGCCGAGGTTCTCGGCCGGGTTCCAGGCCTTCAGCGCGGCATTCCAGTCCGCGCGCCAGTTGTCGAGGCTGCCCTGCCCGCCGTCCCGGGTGGACATGAAGTACAGGTTCCGCCCGGTCGGCGATTCGATCGGGCAGCCTTCGGCGGCGGCGGTATTGACCCCCGGCGCGGGCACCGGATCCTGCCATGCGCCGAAGTGCGGGGTGGCGGCGGCATCGAGCGAAACAAAGGCGGCGAGGGCGAGGACGAGTCGTTTCTGCTTGCGGTTCATGGCGATCTCCTTGATCTGCAGACCGGAAATACCGGTGCGATCAGGCTCGCGGGCGCGGCACCGCGGGTCTTGAGGCCACCGCTGGGCTTCGCTTGGAAAGCTTGGGAAAAGCTTGGGGCCGCCGCGGACGGCGGTTTTCGTATCCTTGAAGTGCCTGCCCCCGGGAATGGAGTGCATGGATCCGCGCGATCCGAAACCGCTGGCCTTCGACGACGTGGCCATCGATTTCGCCGGCCATCGCCTGCTGCGGGCCGGCGTCGAACAGCCGCTGGAGCCCAAGGCCTTCGGCGTGCTGGCCCTGCTCGCCGGCGCGCCCGGGAAGGTGTTTGCCCGCGACGAGATCCTCGACGCGGTCTGGGGCCATCGCCACGTCACCCCGGGGGTGCTGAACCGGGTGATGACCCTGCTGCGGCATGCGCTCGGCGAAGACGCGCAAGGCGCGCGCTACCTGCACACCGTGCATGGCGTGGGTTACCGCTTCGACCTGCCCGAAGCCGCGCGTGAACCATCAACGGCTGCGCTGCCCGACATCGCATCCAATGCGCAGCCGCGAACCTCGATTCCGCCGCCGCAGCGTCGCGCCAGCGATCGGACATCCACGTTGGCGCGGGTCGCGTTGTGGTCGTTGCCGTTGCTGGCTGCCCTCGCCATCGCCGCATGGACCTGGTGGCCCCATGCCGCGCCCGCGCCAGTCGTGGCGGCGGCACCGGTCGTGCCCGCGATGGAGCGCAGCGTCGCCGTGCTGCCGCTGGTGAACGCGAGCAACGATCCGAACCAGCAGTTTTTCTCGGACGGTCTTTCCGACAACCTGATCGACGCGCTCTCGAAATTCGAGGAGCTGAAGGTGATCGGCCGCAACTCCGCGTTCCAGTTCCGCGACAGCAAGGATGACAGCGCGGCCATCGGCCGCAAACTGGGCGCGACCTACCTGCTCAGCGGCAGCGTGCAGCGCGCGGGCGATGTCGTGCGCATCAACACGTCATTGACCAAAGCCGCCGACGGCAGCACGCAGTGGGCGGAACACTACGACCGCCCGTACAAGGACCTGTTCGCGTTGCAGGACGAAATCGCATCGGCCGTAGCGCGCGCACTGCAAGCGAAGCTGCTCCCGGAAAATGCCGAATCGAAACAGGATGACCGGCCGCCGAGCGGCAACCTCGATGCCTACAACGCCTACCTGCAGGGCCTGAAGTATTGGCACGACGAGAATTTCCGCAAGGCGGCCGAATACATGACCCAAGCCGTGCAACTCGACCCGGGTTACGCGATGGCCTGGGCGCTCCTGTCGGGGTCGTGGAGCACGGTTGCCACGTTCTGGAACGAGCCCCCCGCCGTGGCCGAGGAACACATGCGCATCGCGCGCGACGCGGCGGACAAGGCCTTACGGCTGGCTTCCGCGCTGGGTGCGGCCCATGCCGCCCGCTGCTACCTGGATGTCTACGGTTTCGATCAACGGGCCGCCCTGGCCGAGTGTCGTCGTGCCGTGCAGCTGGCGCCTGGGGATGGCACCGTCCTCAATGGCAGCGGCTATGTCTTCGCCCAGGTCGGGAAGCTGGGCGAGGCGATCCAGTCAAGGAAGCGCCTGCTTTCGATCGAGCCGCTCTATCTCATCAACTACCAACAGTACGCGCGGTTGCTGATGCTGGCCGGCCGGCTGGACGAGGCGGAGAAGTACCTCCGCACCGCCGAAAGCCTGCCGCAGGCGAACCCGTACTGGCACTCCTCGGCCGTTTTCTTTCGCATGGTCATCGCCCTGGTGCGTGGCGACGCGGATGCGGCCATGAACATCGCCGAACAAACGCCCTCGAAATATCGCGGCATGAACGAGGCGCTGGCGGCCCAGATCTCCTCCGATCGCGCCGCGGCCGACAGGACGCTGGCGGCCCTGCTCGACGACAAAGCGTTCGTCAAAGACCATCCCTACGAAATCGCACAGGTCTATGCGCTACGCGGCGATGCCGGCCACGCCGTGGAATGGCTGCAACGCGCCTCGACCCACGACCTGGTCTTCCTGCCGCTGGACCCGCTGATCCTGCAGCTGCGCGATGATCCGCGCTTCATCGCATTCTGCAAACAGAACAAAGTGCTGCCGCCGGGCGAAAACGAAGCGCTGAGCATCGACCAGATCCGCGCGAAGCTGGCGACGAGGGGCTGAGTCGGCAGGCGCTCGCAATTACTGAACCAGTCGGTACACTAGGCATCCGTTTCCCCCGGATTGCCCCGATGCGCCTTCCCCCGCTCCCGCGCCGTGCCCTGTTGCTGGTGCTGTGGCTCGCGGCCGTCGGAATAACCGCCTGCAAGCGCGATCCCGCGCCGACCGATGCGGGCACCTCCGGTGCGCTCGCCGTGACCACCGCCCCGGCCACCCCGCGCACACTGGCGCAAGGCGTCACCGTTTCCGGCGCGGTCGCCGCGGTCGAAGACATGCAGCTTGGGGTGGAAGTCAGCGGCTTGCGCGTGACCTCTCTCGACGTCGATGTCGGGCAAACCGTGAAGCGGGGCCAGCTGCTGCTCACCCTCGACCACCGCACCCTCGATGCCGACCTCGCCCAGGCCGAAGCCGCATTGCGCGAGGCCGAGGCCGGTGCTGCGCTCGCGCGTTCCAACCTCGCGCGCGGCGAGCAGCTCGCCGGCGGCAAGTACATCAGCGCCGGCCAGCTCGACGAATTGCGCGCCACGCGCACCCAGGCCGAGGCGCGACTGAGCACCGCGCGCGCCGCACGCGATGCATCGGCCTTGCGTCGCAGCTTCGCCGACCTGCGCGCACCCGCGGCCGGGATCATCAGCAAGCGCCTGGTGCAGCCGGGCCAGGTCGTCGCCGCCGGCACCGAATTGCTGCGCCTGATCCGCGACGGTCGGCTCGAATGGCGCGCGGAACTGCCTGCCTCGCAACTCGCACTGGTCGGCCCGGGCGACCTCGTCCGCCTGCACGGCCGCGATGGCAACGATGTGACCGGACGCGTGCGCGCGGTCAGCCCCGGCGTCGATGCGGACACCCGCACCGGCACGGTCTACGCCGACCTGCCGCAACCCGACGGCCTGCAGACCGGTACCTACCTCGAAGGACGGATCGAATCCGGCAATACGCAGGCGCTGGCGGTGCCCACCGCGGCGGTGGTGCTGCGCGACGGCTTTCCCTGCGTGTTCACCGTGGACGCACAAGGCAAGGCGCAACAGCGGCGGATCGAAACCGGCAGTGCCGACGGCGGCTGGACCGAAGTGCGCAGCGGCCTGAAGGTGGGCGAACGCGTGGTGGTGGAAGGCGCCGGCTTCCTCACCGACGGAGACCCGGTCCGCGCGGTGGCGGCGACCCATGTTTCCACCACCACGATGACGCCGGCGGAAATCGCCGCCGCGGCCGCCATCACGCCTGCCGAGGCCGCGGCCCGGGTTGCGGAAGCCGCGGCCGCCGCCAACGACAAGGCCGGCAAGCGGTGAGCGGCGGCGGCAACCTCTCGTCGTGGGGCATCCGCAACCCGGTGCCCGCGATCATGCTGTTCTTCGTGCTGTGCGTGGCCGGCCTGTGGGGCTACCACAAGCTTCCCGTCGCGCGTTTCCCGGACATCGCCTTCCCGATGACCGTGGTGACCATCATCCAGCCGGGCGCCTCGCCCTCGCAGCTGGAAACCGAAGTGACCCGGCGCGTGGAAGACGCGGTGGCGACGCTGGACAACGTCAAGCGCGTGACCTCGACCGTGGTCGATGGCACCAGCACCACCGCGATCGAATTCCAACTCGACACCGACCTGCTCGCCGCACTCAACGACACCAAGGACGCGGTCGCGCGGATCCGCATGGACCTGCCGCAGGACATCCAGGAGCCGGTGGTGTCGAAGGTGGAGATCGGCGGCTCGCTGCTGACCTACGCGGTGAGCGCGCCGCGCATGGCGCCGGACGAATTGTCGTGGTTCGTCGATCGCCAGGTGGCGCGCGCGATGTACGGCATCGACGGCGTCGCCGCTATGAACCGCATCGGCGGCATCGACCGCCAGGTGCGCGTCGACCTCGATCCGCAGGCGCTGGAGGCCTACGGCATCACCGCCGGCGAAGTCTCGCAGCAGCTCGCGCAGACCCAGGTCGAGCGCCCCGGCGGCAAGGCCGAACTCGCCGGCGCGCAGCAGGCGATCCGCACCATCGCGACCGTCGGCGACGCGCAGCAGCTGCGCGACTTCAACCTCGTGCTCGGCAACGGTCGCAACGTGCGCCTGTCCTCGATCGCGCGCATCACCGACGGCGCCGCCGACCCGACCCAGGCGGCGCTGCTCGACGGCAAACCGGTAGTCGGCTTCTCGCTGTCGCGTTCGCGCGGTTCCGACGAACTGAAGGTGCGCGATGCGGTGAAGGCCGAACTCGACGCGTTGGCGAAGGCCAACCCCGGCGTCAGCTTCGACCTCATCACCGACATGAGCGAGGAAACCGAGCGTTCCTACCATTCGTCGATGGAAATGCTGTTCGAGGGCGCGCTGCTGGCGCTGGCGGTGGTGTGGTGGTTCCTGCGCGACTGGCGCGCGACCTGGGTCAGCGCGATCGCGCTGCCGCTGTCGATCATCCCGACCTTCGCGGTGATCCAGTGGCTGGGCTTCAGCCTGAACATGATCACGCTGCTGGCGTTGAGCGTGGTGGTCGGCATCCTCGTCGACGATGCGATCGTGGAGATCGAGAACATCGTGCGCCACCGCGCGATGGGCAAGACGCCGGTCGATGCCGCGCGCGATGCCGCCGACGAGATCGGCACCGCGGTGATCGCGACTTCGGTGACGCTGGCCGCGGTGTTCATCCCGGTCGCGTTCATGCCTGGCATCGCCGGCAAGTTCTTCCGCGAATTCGGCTGGACCGCGGCGACCGCGGTGCTGTTCTCGCTGCTGGTCGCGCGGTTGCTGACGCCGATGATGGCCGCGTATCTGCTGAAACCGCACGGCGAGGAACGCGGCGAAGGCAAGCTGATGCAGCGCTACCTGCGCTGGGTGGATTCGGCGCTGCGCAACCGCTGGAAGACGCTCGGCATCGCGACCGCGCTGTTCGTGCTGTCGCTGGCGCTGATCCCGCTCATTCCGACCACCTTCATCCCGACCTCCGACCTCGGCCGCAGCATGCTGTCGTTGGAACTCGCGCCGGGCACGCGCATCGAGGACACAACGCGCATGGCCGAACGCGCGCGCCGCCTGCTCGACGGCATCCCCGAACTGAAGCAGGTGTTCGCGCAGATCGGCAGCGTTCCCGACCTCGGCGATCCGGCCAAGAGCGGCGTCGCCGACGCGCGCAAGGCGGTGCTGACGCTGGACTGGGGCAAGGCGAAATCGCGCGACCGCGACCAGCGCGCCCTGGAAGAAGTGGCGCGACAACGCGTCGCCGACCTGCCCGGCACCAAGGTCAGCTACCTCAGCAACGAACCCGGCGAACAGTTGATGCTGGTGCTCGCCGGCGACGACCCGGTCACGCTCGATGCCGCGGCGCTCGCGGTCGAACGCGACCTGCGCGGCATCCGCGGGCTCGGCAGCGTGTCTTCCTCCGCATCGCTACTGCGCCCGGAACTGCAGATCCTGCCCGACCCGGCGCGCGCCGCCGACCTGGGTGTCTCCACCGCGGCGATCGCCGAAGCCGCGCGCGTGGCGACCGCGGGCGACTACACCCAGCGCATGGCCAAGCTCAACCTGCCCGACCGCCAGGTGCCGATCCGCGTCGGCTTCGCGCGCGATGCGCTGCACGACCCGGCGACGCTCGGGCAGTTGCGCGTGCCCGGCAAGGCCGGCGCGGTGCCGCTGGACGCGGTTGCCGAGATCCGCGACGGCAGCGGTCCGTCGGTGATCAGCCGCTACAAGCGCCAGCGCAACGTCACCCTCACCGCCGAGCTCAACGGCCGCCCGCTCGGCGAAGTGATGGCCGAGGTGCAGAAGCTGCCGTCGGTGCAACATTTGCCGGGCGGCGTGTCGTTCATCAACACCGGTGATGCGGAAATCTTCGTCGAGCTGTTCACCGGCTTCCTGATGGCAATGGTCGCGGGCATCGCCTGCATCTACATGGTGCTGCTGTTGCTGTTCAAGCATCCGGTGCAACCGCTGACCATCCTCAGCGCGATCCCGCTGTGCGCGGCCGGCGCGTTCGGCGCGCTGCTGATCACCCGCAACATGCTGTCGCTGCCGGCGTTGATCGGGCTGCTGATGCTGATCGGCATCGCCACCAAGAATTCGATCCTGCTGGTCGACTACGCGGTGATGGCCGAGGACCAGCACGGCCTCAGCCAGCACGATGCGCTGGTCGATGCCTGCCGCAAGCGCGCGCGCCCGGTGGTGATGACCACGATCGCGATGGGCGCGGGCATGCTGCCGCTGGCGCTGGGTTTTTCCGGCGATTCCAGCTTCCGCGCGCCGATGGCGTGGGCGGTGATCGGCGGCTTGATCACCTCGACCGCGCTCAGCCTGATCGTGATCCCCGCCGCCTACACCGTGCTGCACGACCTCGGCGACTGGGTGAAGCGCAAGTTGCGCCGTGGCGGAGCGCCGGCACGCGCGCATTGACCGATTGCGGTTCGCAACCGCCGAAACGACAACGCCCGGCAATGCCGGGCGTTGTTCGTTCGCGGCTGCGCTTCAGTTGACCGTGCCGGTCTTCTTGCCGAAGAACTTGCGCCACAAGCCCGCCAACGCGGCCAACCCGAGCACGATGAATTTCTTGGCCGCCAGCAACAGCACGCCGAGCTTGGCGAACAGCCCCGCCTTCGCCGCGATGCCGCCGCCGATCAGCGCGGCGATGCCGTAGGCGGCGAGCTTGTCGGTCTTGGGATCGTAGTCGGCGTAACGCTTGCCTGCCTCGAAATCGACCATCGGCAGCAGTTCCTGCATGCCCGCCTTCACCGCGGCGACGTCGTTCATGCCGGCGACCGCGTTCATGCTCAGGTAGCCGCTGCGGCCGAGCACGCGGATGTCGTAGTTGAGCGTGTGCTGCGGCGCGCCTTCGGCCGAGAGTTCGCGCGCCCAGTACAGTTTCTTGCTCGCCGAATCGTAGTGCGGCGGCTCGGCCCAGCCGACCAGGTGCAGCGCCGAATAGCCCGCCTTCTTGCGTTCGGCGTTGCTGTCCTCGGTTTCTTCCTGCATCTGCTTCAGCAGCTTCGGGTAGTCGGTCTCGGCCGCGTCCTCGTCGGAGACGTGGCCGTCGTCGGCTTCGGTCAGTACCACCGCCCAGGAATGCTCGTCGTCGAGCGGCACCGAGGTTGGAACCACCATGCCGAGCACGCTGTCGTCCGGCGGATTGCCCCACAAGTCCTCGAGCACCTTGCGCGCATCGGGCGTGTCGAGGAAGCGGAACTGCGAGCCGAGGTTCAGGTGCGCATCCGCCTGTGCCAGGGCGACGTCGCCCTGGCGGAAATGCAGCGACGACACCAGCTGCGCCGCCTTTGCGTCTTCATTGTTGTCCTGCGCCCAGGCCATGCCCGGCGCGAGCAACGCAATCGCTAGCGCGGCGCACAGGCCGCGCATCGTCATTCCACGCATCGTGTTCCCCTTTCCATGGATCGGCGTCCCCACGCCGCGACCGCAAGTGTTGCCGGCCTGAACCGTTTCGCGCAAGCAAGTAGGGGCGACCAGCCGGTCGCCCCTACGAACGCAAGCCGACCCCGCGCTTCAACAGCCACAAGCCCAGCGACGCCAACGCGACGACGAAGGCGAGCATCAGCGAGTAGGCGATCCACAACGGCACGTCGCTGACGCCGAGCAGGCCGTAGCGGAACGCGTTGACCATGTAGAAGATCGGGTTGAGATGGGTCGCGGCTTCGGCCGGGCCGGGCAGCAACTTCACCGAATAGAACACGCCGCCCAGGTACGTGAGCGGCGTAAGGATGAAGGTCGGGACGATGGCGATGTCGTCGAACTTCTTCGCGTACACGGCATTCACGAAGCCGGCGAGCGAAAAGATGGTCGCGCCCAGCAGCACCGACGACACCATCACCAGCGGATGCGGCACGCGCACCTTGGTGAACAGCATCGCGATGCACAGCACGATCGCGCCGACCATGATCCCGCGCAGCACCGCGCCGGCGACGTAGCCGGTGAGGATCACCCAGTTCGGCATCGGGCTGACCAGCAGTTCCTCGACGTGGCGGCCGAACTTGGCGCCGAAGAACGAGCTGGAGATGTTGCCGTAGCTGTTCTGGATCACGCTCATCATCACAAGTCCGGGGACGATGAAATCCATGTAGCGGATGCCGTCCATGGTGCCGACGCGCGAGCCGATCAGGCCGCCGAAGATCAGGAAGTACAGGGTCATGGTGATCGCGGGCGGCATCAGGGTCTGGCCCCAGATGCGCAGGATGCGCATCACCTCGCGGCGCACGATGGTGCCGAGCGCGACCAGGTTGCGGTCGGCGACCGGCGTCGTTTCCAGCGATTGCGCGCTCATGCCGCCCGCTCCTGATCGGCGTGATCCTGCTTGCTGGTGAGGCGCACGAACAATTCCTCCAGGCGGTTGGTCTTGGTGCGCATCGAACGCACGCGGATGCCGGCGGCTTCGAACGCGGCGAACACGCGGTTCAGGTCCATCGCGCGCGGCATGTCGAGGTCGAGGGTATGGCCGTCGGCAGCGATGAGCGTCGCACCTTCG
This sequence comes from Lysobacter lycopersici, assembly GCF_007556775.1. Taxonomy (GTDB): domain Bacteria; phylum Pseudomonadota; class Gammaproteobacteria; order Xanthomonadales; family Xanthomonadaceae; genus Pseudoluteimonas; species Pseudoluteimonas lycopersici. The sequence continues at coordinate 1,874,822 of NZ_CP041742.1, read as the reverse complement.
ATGGTCGGCAACGCGGCGGGAACCGCGCCTTCGATGTCGAACAGGAAGCCTTCGACGTCGAGCATCGCCAGCAGCGACTTCATCGGCCCGCGCTCGACGATGCGGCCGTGGTCGATGATCGCGAGGTTGCGGCACAGGCTCTCCGCTTCCTCCAGGTAATGCGTGGTGAGGATGATCGTGGTGCCGGCGGCATTGATCTCGCGCAGGGTCTTCCACATGCCGCGGCGGATCTCGATGTCGACGCCGGCGGTGGGCTCGTCGAGGATCAGCAGGCGCGGCTGGGTCATCATCGCCCGGGCGATCATCAGCCGCCGCTTCATGCCGCCCGAGAGCGTGCGGCTCATCTTGTCGGCCTTGTCCCACAGCTGCGCGCCACGCAGCACCTCCTCGGCGCGGACCAGCGCCTGCGCGCGCGGCACGCCGTAGAAACCCGCGTAGTTCACGCAGATGTCCAGCGGCTTCTCGAACATGTTGAAGTTGATTTCCTGCGGCACCAGGCCGATCAGGCGCATCGCGGCGTCGCGGTCGGCGTCGATGTCGGTGCCGAACACCGAGACCTCGCCCGAGGTCTTATTGACCAGCGAGCTGACGATGCCGATCAGGGTCGACTTGCCGGCGCCATTGGGCCCCAGCAGGGCGTAGAAATCGCCGGGCTGCACGTCGAGCGAGACGCCCTTCAACGCCTCCACGCCGTTGTCGTAGGTCTTGCGCAGGTCGCGCACGCGCAGTGCGGGCGCGTTGGAATCGTTCATCGGGGGGCTCCGCGGCGGCGCGGACAGGGGAACGGAGCGGTTAGTATAGGCGCCCGCATGCGGGCGCTCCCGCCACGCTGCGTTGCAATTTCCGGGCGAAACCGCGTGGCCATCGTTCACTTCCCGCTGAAACTGACCGCGCGCCGGATGATCGCGCCGAGCGTGGCCCACCTATCGTTCCGACGCGACGACGGCCAGCCGCTGGACTACATCCCCGGCCAGTTCATCCAGGTGCATTTCCAGTACGCCGACGGCAGCCCGGCGCGGCGCAGCTATTCGCTCGCGACCATCCACGACCATGTGCTGGGCGCGGGCGAAACCGTCGAAATCGCGGTGAGCTATGTGCCCGGCGGCGCCGCGACCGCGCTGTTCGAAGGCCTGGCCGAAGGCGGCACGATCGACGCCAGCGGTCCCTACGGCCGTTTCTGCCTGCTTCCGGGCGATGCGAACCGCCGCTACCTGCTTATCGGCACCGGCACCGGCATCACCCCGTACCGGGCGATGCTGCCCCAGCTCGAAACGCTGATGCGCGAACGCGGTGTCGAAGTCGTGCTGCTGCAGGGCGCGCGCAATCCCGGCGAATTGCTGTACGGCGACGAGTTCCGCGCGTTCGCCGATGCGCAACCGAATTTCCGCTACGTCCCCTGCCTGTCGCGCGAATTGCCCGAAGCCGGTTCCGCGCTCGCGCACGACGACGTGCGCCACGGCTACGTGCAGAACGCACTGGCCGAATTCGCGCCGGACGCGGAAGGCGACATCGCCTACCTGTGCGGCAACCCGAACATGGTCGATGCCTGCTTCGAGGCGCTGAAGGCCGCGAACCTGCCGGTGCCGCACATCCGCCGCGAGAAGTACGTCAGCAACAAGTGACGGCAGGATGCCGTCATCCCGTGCAGGCCATGGATGGCCGTTGACACGGGATCCAGCTTTTCAGCTTCCTCTGTCAAGCACGCTTGACAACCCGGAATCCCGCGCCTATCGTGCCTGTCAACTTTCCTTGACAGACCACCGCCGTGCCCCGGGCTTCGCGCAATTTCCTGATCGCCGCCGTCGTGCTGTTCGCCTGCGCCGCGGGCCTGCCGCGCGTACTGCCGATATCGGACACGCTCGACGGCATGTTGTACGGCATGGGCGCGGGCTGCCTGTTCGGCGCCGCCTTCCGATGGTTCGCGCCGGACGCCTGCGACGCCTCCACGCCGACGCTTCGCCGCCGCTATTTCCGCGAATTCCTGCCGCCGATGTCGGCCTACGTCGTGCTCGTGTTCCTTTCGCTGTGGCTGCTGAAGCGGGTCGACGCGCCGGCGCTCCGCGCCCTGGTCGCGCTGCTGCCGCTGCCGCCGATCGCGTTCGCGTTGCGCGCGATCATGCGTTTCATCCGCGATGCCGACGAACTGCAACGCCGGATCGAACTCGAGGCGGTGGCCTTCTCCAGCGCGTTCGTGTCCTTCGCCTACCTCACCGGCGGCTTCCTGCAGGCCGCGCGCGTGATCGACGTGCGCGCCGCCGACGCGATGCTGTGGGTGTTCCCGCTGACCTGCCTCGCCTACGGCGTGGTCAAGGCCGTGGTCTCGCGGCGCTACGGCTGATGGAAAGCCGGGTGCGCGAACTGCGGGAACGCCGCGGCTGGTCGCAGGGCGAGCTGGCCGAGCGGCTCGACGTCTCGCGCCAGACCATCAACGCGATCGAGACCGGCAAGTACGACCCGAGCCTGCCGCTGGCGTTCCGCATCGCGAAGCTGTTCGGACAGTCGATCGAACGCATCTTCCTCCCCGACCACGCCTGAGGCCTGCCTTGTCCACGAACGAACGACCGGCTTCCGGCCACGACGAGAACCGCGAGCGCCAACTGCAAGGGTCCGGCATCGCCTTCCTCGGTAGCGGCGTCGCGTTCCTCGGCGTGGGCGTGGCGACGAAGATGATCGTTTTCACCATGCTCGCGCCCACATTCATCGCGCTGGGCATCGTGTTCCTCGTCCGCGCGCGCCGCCGCCCGCACGGCGACGGTCAGCGCTAACCCTTTCGCAACAGGAGTCTCCCGGATGTCACCGCGCAACATTTTCCGCATCGGCGTGGCCGTGGCCGCGCTGGGCTGGTTGGGATGGAGCTGGTACCGCACGCACCACGCGGTCGATGCGCCCGGCAAGCCGACGACCACGAAAGCCGCCACCGCCGCGCCGCCGGCGAAACCGCGCATGTACGGCCGCATCGCCTTCCATCCCTGCACGCTGGCGCCGCAATACGGCGCGCTCAGCGTGGAAGCGCAGTGCGGCACGCTGTCGGTGCCGGAAGATCGCGCGCAACCGAATGGCCGCAAGCTCGCGCTCGCCATCGCCTGGGTTCCCGCGAGCGACAACGGCGAGGTCGCGGACGACCCGGTGTTCATGCTCGCCGGCGGCCCCGGCCAGTCCGCGCGCGACAGTTACCCGCAGGTCGCGGGGGCGTTCGGCGACGTGCTCAAGCACCGCAACGTGGTGCTGGTCGACCAGCGCGGCACCGGCGGTTCGAACCTGCTTTCCTGCGACAGCGGCGACGCGGACGAAACCGATGCCTCGACCGCCGCCGCGGTGGCGATGGCGCAACGCTGCATCGCCGAATTGTCGAAGAACGCCGACCTGCGCTTCTACACCACCACCGACGCGATCGCCGACCTCGAGGACGTGCGCACGGCGCTGGGCGTCGCGCAGCTCAACCTCATCGGCATCAGCTACGGCACCCGCGTCGCGCAGCAATACGCGATGCGCCATCCGGCCTCGACCCGCAGCATCGTGCTCGATTCGACCGTGCCCAACACGCTCGGCCTCGGCAACATCTTCGCCCGCAACCTCGACGACGCGCTTGCGCTGCAGTTCGCGCAATGCACGGAAGCGCCGGCGTGCAAGGCGCGCGTCGGCGAGCCGCGAGCCGAACTGTCGAAGCTGATGGCGACATTGCGCACGAGCCCGCCGACGGTGCGCTACCGCGACGCCGGAACCGGCGAATGGCGCGAGGACACGCTGTCGCCCGACCGCATCGCAGGCATGGTGCGAATGTATGCCTACATGCCGCTGGTCGCGACCATCCTGCCGGTGCTGATCCACGACGCCAACGAAGGCCATTACGAAAACCTCGCAGCGCTCAGCCGCATGATGCAGGGCGAGATGAAGGACGCAATGGCGATGGGCATGCAGATGTCGGTGGTCTGCAGCGAGGACGCCGACAGCATGGTCGCGCGCAAGGAGGACGCGGACACGCTGCTCGGCAACGGCATGACCGAGGCGATGGCGGCGATCTGCAAGGTCTGGCCCAGGGGCGACATGCCCGCGGATTTCCACAAGCCGCTCGCGACCAGGGTGCCCGCGCTGGTGCTGGAAGGCGAGTTCGACCCGGTCACCCCGCCGCGCTACGGCGAGGAAGTCGTGCGCACGCTCCCGAACGGCCGGCTGCTGGTGCTGCGCGGCCAGGGCCACAACGTGATCGGCGCCGGCTGCATGCCCAAGCTGTTCGCGCAATTCCTGCAGGACGCGAACGCGAAGACGCTCGATGCGAAGTGCCTCGACACCCTCGCCTACGCGCAACCCTTCACTTCCTTCAACGGATGGCAGCCATGATCGTCGCCGAACACCTGCGCAAGACCTTCCCCGGCAAGGGCAAGGACAAACAGCGCGTCATCGCCGTCGACGACGTGTCGTTCGAGGCGCGCGACGGCGAGATCACCGGCCTGCTCGGCCCCAACGGCGCCGGCAAGACCACGACCTTGCGCATGCTGTACACGCTGATGCGGCCCGAAACCGGGCGCGTGCTGGTCGATGGCCGCGACGTCGCCGCCGACGCGGTCGCGGCGCGGCGCGCGCTGGGCGTGCTGCCGGACGCACGCGGCGTGTACAAGCGCCTGACCGCGCGCGAGAACATCGCCTACTTCGGCGAGCTGCACGGCCTGTCGCCGGGCGACATCGCCGAACGCACGCGGGTGCTGGCCGAAGCGCTGCAGATGGAGGATTTCCTCGATCGCCAGACCGAAGGATTTTCGCAGGGCCAACGCACCAAGACCGCGATCGCGCGCGCGCTGGTGCACGACCCGCGCAACGTCATCCTCGACGAGCCCACCAACGGCCTGGACGTGATGACCACGCGCGGCCTGCGCGCGTTCCTGAAGCAGCTGCGCGCGGAAGGTCGTTGCGTGATCTTCTCCAGCCACATCATGCAGGAGGTCGCCGCGCTCTGCGATCGCATCGTGGTCATCGCGCACGGCCGCGTGGTCGCGCAAGGCACGCCGGGGGAATTGCGCGCGCATGCCGGCGCGGACAACCTCGAGGACGCGTTCGTGAAACTGATCGGCAGCGAAGAGGGGCTGCACGCATGAAGAACATGCTGACCGTGTTGTTCAAGGAATTGCGCGAGCTTTCGCGCGACCGCCGCACGCTGATGCTGGCCTTGCTGTTCTCGCCGCTGCTCGGCCCGATCCTGATGATCGGCATGCAGCAGATGGGCGAAAGCAAGGCCAAGTCGGAGATGGAGAAGCCGCTCGCGGTCGCCATCGTCGGCGCCGAACGCGCGCCCAACCTGGTCGCGTGGCTGGCCGGACAGGGTATCGCGCGCAAGCAAGTCGCCGATCCCGACGCCGCCATCCGCGCGCAGAACGAGGACGTGTACATCCGCATCGACGACAAGTTCGACGAGCACTGGGCGAAGGGCGAGCCGGCGCTGGTCGAGGTCGTCAGCGACAGCACGCGCCAGGACGCGGCGATCCCGGTGGCGCGCGTGCAGTCCGCGCTGAAGCTCTACGGCCAGCAGGTCGGCGCGCTGCGCCTGCTCGCGCGCGGCATCAATCCCGGCGTCGCCTCGCCACTGGCGGTGGCGGACAAGGACTTGTCGTTGCCGGAAGCGCGCAAGTCGCTGGCGACGTTCTTCATTCCCTACCTGTTGCTGATCAGCGGTTTCCTCGGCGGCGCCGCGCTGGTGATCGACGCGACCGCGGGCGAACGCGAACGCCAGTCGCTGGAACCCTTGCTGGCGACGCCGGCGCCGCGCAGCGCCATCGTCAGCGGCAAGATCCTCGCCGCCTGCCTGCTCGGCATGGCCTCGCTGTTCCTCAGCCTGCTCGCATTCAAGGTCGGCGGGCAGCTGTCCGAAGGCATGGGCCGGCAATTGAGCCTGAGCGCGTTCGCCATCCTCGAGCTGCTGCTGATCATTTCGCCGATGGTGGCGCTCGGCAACGCGCTGCTCACCTTCATCGCCTCGGGCGCGAAATCGGTGAAGGAAGCGCAGAGCTTCCTCTCGGTGCTGATGCTGGTGCCGATGCTCCCGTCGATCCTGCTGTTGATCCACCCGGTCAAGAACCAGTTGTGGATGTTCGCGGTGCCGTTCCTGTCGCAGAACCAGGCGATCGTGAAGGTGGTGCGCGGCGAGGCGATCGCACCGATGGAATGGCTGGTGTACCTGGGCGCGGGCTTCGGCGTGGCCGCGCTGTTGTGGTACGCGGCCGTGCGCCGCTACCGACAGGAGAAGCTCGCGATCTCGGCCTGAGGCCTGCGCTACCCGAGCAAAGAAAAAGCCCGGCAATGCCGGGCTTTTTCGTGACCGCTTCCCGGGATCAACCGCCGGGGTTGAAGCCGATGGTGCGGCGGCTGGTCACCGGGGAACTCACCGGCTGGAATTTCCAGCGCTTGACCGCGTTCAAGGCCTCGCGGTCGAACACGCGCGGAGGATCGGCGCGCACCACGCGCGCCGAAGTCACCGAGCCATCGGTGCCGACGGTGAATTCGACCTGGACCTCGCCGGCGGTGCCGTCGCGATATGCCTCCGGCGGATAGCGTGGCGAAGGCGTGCTGATCGGACGCAGGTCGTTCGACGACGCCTGCGCCGGCGCGCTTTGCTGTTGCGCGGTGCGTTGCGCGGCGGCGCGATCCGCCGCGGCCTTGTCGGCGGCAGCCTTGTCCGCCGCGGCCTTGTCGGCGGCGGCTTTGTCCGCCGCGGCCTTGGCATCGGCGGCCTGCTGCGCGGCCAACTGCTGCGCGGCCTGCTGTTGCAGTTTCTGCTGGTCGGCCAGGCGCTGCTTCTCGAGGTCGGCCTGTTTCTTGGCGTCCTCCTCGGTCTTGGCCGCGGCATCGGCGGTGCGCTGGGCGAGGCTGGCCTGCGCGTCGGCGATGCTCTGCTTCAGGCGCGGCAGCGCCGGCGCTTGCGGATTGGTCTTCTCCATCAGCGCGTACAGGCGTTGCGCCTCCGAGAAATCGTCGCGGTTGATGCTCTGTTCGGTCGCGATCAGCGTGTACGGCATCAGGTCGGTGAGCGCACTCGCCACCGCCGGATCGTTCGGCGACTTGTCGCGCAACGCGAGGTAGTACTCCATCGCGTTGTTGCCGGCCGGCGCGTACAGGCGTTGCTCGCGCAATGCGGCGCTGGCCGCTTCGCGCAGCTGTTCCGCGCCCATCGCCGCGACCTCGGCGGAAACCGCCACCGGCGGCGGCGCGACGGCCTGTGCAGCCTCTTGCGTGGCCGCCGGCCCGGCCTGTTCGGCCGTGTTGTCCTTCTTGCACGCGGCCAGCGCGCACACCAGCATCACCCCGGCGACGAGCCGCATGTCCGGCCGCCGCGGAACCTGTTTCGACTTCGACATCTGCACCACTCCCCCGTTGCGTCCTACGGACGCCTCCACCCATTAGGACGCGTCAGCGGGCGGGATTTGTCAACTGCTCGGCCCCGGATCAGGCAGTTTTCGCTCATTTCCCGATGCAGAAGGTCGCGAAAATGTGACCGAGTAGCGCATCCGGGAGCACGCGGCCGGTGATCTCGCCAAGCGCATCGTGGGCGCGGCGCAGGCTGTCCGCGGCGAGTTCGGGCCGCGCCGAGGCGAACCCGGCGGCGGCTTCGCCGAGCAGGCCGTGCGCGTGGCGCAGCGCTTCGACGTGGCGCGCGCGCGCGCTGAATGCCCCTTCCCCGCCGCCGCCCGCCAGGCTCCGCAGCCGCGCATGCAAGGCTTCGAGGCCTTCGCCGGTTCGCGCGGAGACGAGGAGCCCCTCCGACCCCGCCGCCGGTGCGGACGGCAACAGATCGCGCTTGTTGAGCAGCCAGACGACCTCGGGGACGCCTGCGAGCGCGCTTTCGACGGCAGCGCGCCCCGCCTCCGGATCGCGCGCGTCGAGCACGACCAGCGCGGCATCGGCGCGCGCGAGTTCGTTGCGGGCACGACGCATGCCCTCGCGTTCGATCGCATCGCCCTGCTCGCGCAGGCCGGCGGTATCGACCAGGGTCAGTTCGATCCCGTCGACGCGGATGGTTTCCTGCAGCAGGTCGCGGGTAGTGCCGGGCATGTCGGTGACGATCGCGCGATCACTGCCGGCAAGCGCGTTCAACAGCGAGCTCTTGCCCGCGTTCGGAGGGCCGACGATCACCGCGTGCAGACCGTCGCGCAGGCGCCTGCCCTGCTCCGCAGCGGCAAGCAATGCAGCGAGTTGTCCGCGCGCGGCATCGAGGCGTCGGCGCAATGCCGCTTCACCGTCGGCATCGAGTTCTTCGTCGCTGAAATCGATCGAAGCTTCCAGTTGCACGCGCAGCGCAATCAGCGTGTGCGCGAGCGCATCGACGCGTTGCGAGAATTCGCCTTCCAGCGAACGCCGCGCCGCGCGCGCCGCGCGCAGGTCGGCGGCGGCGATCAGGTCGGCGACGGCTTCGGCTTGCGCGAGGTCGAGGCGGCCGTTTTCCCAGGCGCGTTCGCTGAATTCGCCGGCACGGGCGCGCCGGGCACCGAGCGCGCAGCAGGCTTCGAGCATTTCGTGCAGCACGACCGGGCTGCCATGCGCCTGCAGTTCGACCACATCCTCGCCGGTGTAGCTGGCGGGCGCGACGAACAGCAACGCGATGCCGTCGTCGACGACCGCGCCTTCGCGATCATGGAATCGCACGTGGTGCGCCTGGCGGGGACGCAGCCCGCGTTTGCAGATGCGTTCGGCGATGTGCCGCGCCCGAGGCCCGGACAGGCGCACGATGCCGATGCCGCCGCGACCGGCGGCGCTGGCAATCGCGGCGATGGTGTCGCGTTCGTGCATGCGCCGATGATGCCGCGCGCGGCGAAGATCGCGTTACGCGGTCTTCGCCTTCGGTTCGCCGTACTTGCGCAGCATGTACCACTGCTGCGCCAGGCCGAGTCCGCCGTTCGCGACCTGGTAGAGCACCAGGCCCGCAGGCAGGAACATCAACACAACGCCGAAGATCAGCGGCATGAACTTCATCATCTTCTGCTGGGTCGGGTCCATGCCCGGCGCCGCCGGCATCATGTGCTGGGTCGCGAACATGATTCCCGCGTTCAGCACCGGCAGGATGAAGTACGGGTCGCGCGCGGTGAGGTCGTGGATCCAGCCGATCCACGGCGCCTGCCGCAGTTCCACCGCTTCGGACAACACCCAGTACAGGGTCATGAAGATCAGCATTTGCGGGATCACCGGCAGGCAGCCACCCATCGGATTGATCTTTTCCTTCTTGTACAGCTCCAGCATCGCCTGCTGGTACTTCTGCTTGTCGTCGCCGTAGCGTTCCTTCAACTGTTGCAGGCGCGGCTGGAAGCGGCGCATCTGCGCCGCCGACTTGTACTGCGCATTCGACAGCGGGAACAGCGCGATCTTGAGCAACACCACGAGACCGATGATCGCCCAGCCCCAGTTGCCGATCAGCGCATGCAGGTGCGAAAGGATCCAGAACAGGCCCTGCCCCAGCATCGCGAACAACGCGAAGCGGCTGTAGTCCACCGCGCGATCGAGGCCGGGCACGTCCTGCGCCTTGAGCTGCGACACCAGCTTGGGGCCGATCCACAGCCGCGCATCGCTCGACCCGCTCTGGCCCGGCGCAAGCGTGAACTGCGGGCCGCTCGCGGAGATGCTGTCCTGCATGCCATTTTGCGCGAGCGCGTACAGTGCGCCCTGGTCCTTTTGCGGGATCCACGCGACGAAGAAGTGGTGCTGCAGGATCGCCAGCCAGCCACCGCTGATGGTTTTGTCGAGGTGGCCGTCCTTGAGGTACTTGTCGTCGAAACGGCGGCGTTCGTATCCATCGGATGGACTGAACCAAGTCGCGCCGTGGAAGCTGTACGACTCGGGGTTCACCATGCTGCTCTTGAGCTGCTGCGGCACCCGCACCAGCTGGCGCGAAACGTAGCCCTGCCACGCAGCCGTTCCATCGTTGCGCACACGGTCGCGCACCGCGATCACGTAACTGCCGCGGGTGAGCACGTATTCGCGACGAACGACGACGCCTTCGGCAGTGCGCGCTTCGAATGGCACCACCAGCTGCTGTTGCGCGGGCGCGAGCGACACGCTGCGCGCGGCATCGACCGGCGCGAACGCCAGCGGCTTCGCCGAAGCGCCTGCGCCCGACATCCATGCGCTGTTGGCGGCGTAGAACTGCGTGGGAGCGGTGTCGAGCAGCCGCACCGGTTCGCTGTTTGCGGCTTCGCTGCGCGGGTATTGCAGCAGGTCGGCGACCTGCACGCCGTCGCCGGCGAGTTGCAGGCGCAGCACGTCGGTGCGGACCTCGACCGTCGGCATCGCCTGCACGACGGCCGGCTGCACGGGTTGGACAAGCGCGGCACCGGGAGCCGTCGGGATCGTCCCATTCGGAGATGGAACGCCAGCGGTCGCCGCCGGCGCGCTTTGCGCGGTCGTTGCGTTCGCGGTAGCCGGCGCCTTGGGCGCGTGATCCGCGCTCCACTGCATCCACAGCAGGGTGGCCACGGCGAGCCAGGCGAAGAACAGGAGGTTGCGGGTCTGGTTCATCGGGCAGGCGTACTCAGCCGGAATGCGTATCCGACTTGGATGGGGTTGGAGGCGCTGGCTCGCAAGCCGCGCGCATTGTGCCGGTGGGGACTGCCGCGGGCAAAGCGCCGGCACGCAGCAGTAGTTGCGAAAAGACGCTTCGCAACGCAGCGTTGTCGAGCGTCGTTGCAGGCGTACGTGCGACAAGCACGAAGTCCGCGGGTGCCAGTTGCGGGCGCAGGTTGCGGAAAGCTTCGCGCAGCGCGCGCTTGATCCGGTTGCGGCCGACCGCGTTCGGATCGACCTTGCGCGACACCGCGATGCCCAGCCGTGGCTGCTCGGAGGCGAGCCAGTGCAAGGCCAGCGCAGGTGCGGCGACTCGGCGCCCGGTCTCGAATACGCGCGCGAAATCGGCACGCTGCCGCAAGCGCGCGGTCTTCGGAAAGGAGGAGGGCCGGGCCCTTGGCGCGGCCGAAGTCACGGGCAACCGCGGCCCCGGAGGGCCGGCGACGATTACGCCGTAAGGCGCTTGCGGCCCTTGGCGCGGCGACGCGCCAACACCTTGCGGCCGTCGGCGGTCTTCATCCGCGCACGGAAGCCGTGATCGCGCTTGCGCTTGAGGTTGCTGGGCTGGTAGGTGCGCTTGGTGGCCATGGCGGCAAGAAAATGCGGCGGAAAAGAGGCGGAATGGTACGCAGGATGCTCGTCCTGGTCAATGCCATTGCGTGGTTACCGCAAATGCCCTGATTCCCGCGACGAGCCCGTTGGCGCGTTCCGGAGGCGATGGTAGGCTGCCGTCCACTCCCTACTTATCCACAGCGCACGGCCTGCCCGCGCCGCTGTCCTGTCGACGAGATTCACGGATGGATGCCTGGCCCCGCTGCCTGGAACGCCTGCAAGCCGAATTTCCGGCCGAGGATGTGCATACCTGGCTCAAACCCTTGCAGGCCGACCAGCGCGACGACGGGCTTGTGCTGTATGCGCCCAACGCGTTCGTGATGGAGGAAGTCCGCGGCCGCTATCTCGAGCGTATCCGCGAACTGCTCGCCTACTACGCCGGGACCGGGACGGTCAGCCTCGAGATCGGCACCAGCCGCAAACCCGTGGTCGCGGCGCTAGCGGCCGCCACCCCGTCTACCGTTGGCGAGCCGTTCCACGGCAACCTCGACCCGCATTTCACCTTCGACACCTTCGTCGAAGGCCGCAGCAATCAGTTCGGTCGCGCCGCGGCGTGGCAGGCGGCGCAGAAGCCCGGCGACCGCGCCCACAACCCACTCCTGCTTTACGGCGGCACTGGCCTCGGCAAGACCCACCTGATGTTCGCCGCCGGCAACGAGATGCGCCGGCAGAACCCGGCGGTGCGGGTGATGTACCTGCGCAGCGAGCAGTTCATGAACGCCTTCACCAAGGCGCTGTACGACAAGTCCAGCGGCGGCATGGAAGCGTTCAAGCGCCAGTTCCAGGGCATCGACGCGCTGCTGATCGACGACATCCAGTTCTTCGCCGGCAAGGACCGTACCCAGGAGGAGTTCTTCCACACCTTCAACGCGCTGTTCGACGGCCGCCAGCAGATCATCCTGACCTGCGACCGCTACCCGCGCGAAGTCGAAGGCCTGGAACCGCGGCTGAAATCACGGCTCGGCTGGGGTTTGTCGGTGGCGATCGACCCGCCCGATTTCGAAACCCGCGCGCAGATCGTGCTGGCCAAGGCGCGCGAGCGCGGCGCGACGATTCCCGACGACGTCGCCTTCCTGATCGCCAAGAAAATGCGCTCGAACGTGCGCGAACTCGAGGGCGCGATCAACAAGCTTACCGCCGATGCTCGCTTCACCGGTCGTGCGATCACGCTGGAATTCGCCCAGGAAACGCTGCGCGATCTGCTGCGCGCGCAGCAACAGGCGATCGGTATTCCCAACATCCAGAAGGTCGTCGCCGATTACTACGGCCTGCAGATCAAGGACTTGCTCTCCAAGCGCCGCACGCGATCCCTCGCACGCCCTCGCCAGGTCGCGATGGCGCTGGCCAAGGAACTGACCGAGCACAGCTTGCCCGAGATCGGTGACGCCTTCGCCGGCCGCGACCACACCACGGTGCTGCACGCCTGCCGCCAGATCCGCAACCTGATTCAGATCGATGGCAAGCTGCGCGAAGACTGGGATAAGCTCATTCGCAAGCTCAGTGAATAAGTCGGTGGATAGCCGACCGGTTTTACGTGGGTTGTGATTCGCGAGGGACGGGGAATGACAGTGATCCACAGCTTGTCCCCGGCCTGCCGACGGGTTTTCGGACGTTTTTATTGCTGTGAATTTCTTGTTAAATCAACATGTTAACTTGTTTTTCCCGCGCAAACGGAAGCACTAGCTCCACCGCTCTTGATTTGAAATCTGTCCTTCAAACAACAACCGGGTAGCCAACAGATGCGTTTCAGCCTGCAGCGTGAAGCTTTCCTGAAGCCATTGGCCCAGGTCGTCAACGTGGTCGAACGCCGACAGACTTTGCCGGTGCTTGCTAACCTGCTGGTGCAGGTCAAGGACGGACAGCTCTCGTTGACCGGCAGCGATCTGGAGGTGGAAATGGTCGCGCGCATCGCAGTCGACGATGCCAAGGACGGTGAAATCACGATTCCTGCGCGCAAGTTGTTCGACTACGTACGTGCCCTGCCCGACGGTAGCAAGGTCGCGGTGTCGCAGTCGGGCGACAAGATCCAGGTCCAGGCCGGACGCAGCCGCTGTAACCTGACCAGCCTGCCGGCCAACGATTTCCCCTCGGTGGACGAGGTCGAGGCGACCGAGCACGTCACCGTGCCGGAAGCTGCCTTGAAGGAACTGATCGAACGTACCGCGTTCGCAATGGCGCAGCAGGATGTGCGTTATTACCTCAACGGACTGCTATTCGACCTGCGCGAAGCCAGTCTGCGTTGCGTCGCCACCGACGGCCATCGCCTGGCCCTGTGCGAAGCGCCCCTGGGTTCGGGCGGAGGGACCAAGCGCCAGATCATCGTCCCTCGCAAAGGCGTGACTGAACTGCAACGCCTGCTCGAAGGCGGCGACCGCGATGTGGAGCTGGAGTTGGGTCGCGGCCACATCCGGGTCAAACGCGACGACGTTACTTTCACCAGCAAGCTGATCGACGGGCGTTTCCCTGATTACGAGGCGGTGATTCCGATCGGTGCCGACCGTGAGGTGCGGATCGACCGCGAAGCCCTGCGCGCTGCCTTGCAGCGCGCGGCGATCCTGTCGAACGAGAAGTATCGCGGCGTCCGTATCGAGGCCTCCCCCAACCTGCTGCGCATCAGCGCCCATAACCCGGAGCAGGAAGAGGCACAGGAAGAAGTCGAGGCCGATACCAAGGTCGAAGGCTTGGCGGTCGGCTTCAACGTCAACTACTTGCTGGAAGCCTTGACCGCCCTTCGCGACGAGCAGGTTGTGTTGCAGTTGCGCGACGCCAATTCCTCGGCGTTGGTGCGGGAGGCCGGCAGCGAACGTTGCCGTCACGTGGTGATGCCGCTGCGCCTGTGACGCAGGCCAAGCCGGGCGCTGTGTTCCACGTGGAACCAGCCGAGGCGCTCGACCTTTCATGCACCTGACCCGTCTGCGTGTCCGCGACCTGCGTTGCGTGATCGACGCGGAAATCGAGCCACATGCCCGGCTGAACGTAATCACTGGCCTGAACGGCGCCGGCAAGAGCAGCTTGCTCGAGGCCATTCATCTGATCGCCTATGGCAGGAGTTTCCGTGGCCGTGTCCGAGACGGCCTGATAGGTAGCGGCTCCTCCGCCGTCGAGGTCTTTGTCGAATGGGCCGAACGGAACCGGCTCCGACGAGCCGGCCTTCGCCACACGGGGGCCCGCTGGGAAGCGCGACTGGACGGCGAACCCGTCGATCTGCTCGGTACGCTGAGCGCGGCGGTCGCCGTTCTCACCTTTGAGCCCGGCAGCCACGCCCTGATCGACGGGTCGAGCGAGGTCCGGCGCCGCTATCTGGATTGGGGCTTGTTCCACGTGGAACCGAGCTTCCTTTCGCACTGGCGGCGCTATGCCCGGGGGTTGAAACAACGCAATGCGCTGCTGAAACAAGGGGCGGCTAATCAGCTGCCGGCCTGGGAAATGGAAATGGCCGAGGCAGGCGAGCGGATCACCGAGGCGCGCCGCCGGTATGTTGGAGAACTGAGCTTGGGTTTGTCCGCCATGGCGTCAGCACTGTCGCCGGATTTGGGCCCGCTCGCGCTGGAGTTTGCCAGTGGCTGGAAGGAGCAGGATCTGGCGCTGGCCGACGCCTTGTTGCTGGCCCGGGATCGCGATTTCGCCGCCGGTTTCACGACCGTCGGCCCGCATCGCGCGAACTGGCGGCTGCATTCGTCGTTATGGCCGGCCGGCGAGGCGCCATCGCGCGGCCAGGCCAAGCTGTGCGCGTTGGCTTGCCTGTTGGCCCAGGGGGAACATTTCCGGAAAACCCGGGGTGAAGCCCCGATCTTCCTGTTGGACGATTTCGCGGCCGAACTCGATCGGCGCCACCAACAGCGGCTTCTGGAGGTCCTGCGGGGCGAGGTCTGGCAAGTCTTCATGACCGGAACCGAGTCGCCACAAGGGCTTGAAGACGCGGATTTCGCCGGATTCCACGTGGAACGAGGGCATGTCCGTACAGCTTGAGGAATGTTATACTCGGCGCCCCAATCCCAATAGATAATGTGTCGCTTCGGATCGATGCCGGCGCGGCGCGCTGCCTATGTCCGAACAACCTCCTCACGACACGCCGGATTCCGGCAACCAGAACTACGATTCCTCCAAGATCACCGTGCTGCGCGGCCTTGAAGCCGTCCGCAAGCGGCCGGGCATGTACATCGGCGACGTGCACGACGGCACCGGCCTGCACCACATGGTGTTCGAGGTCGTCGACAACTCGGTCGACGAAGCGCTTGCCGGCCACGCCGACGACATCGTGGTCACCATCCACGAGGACGGTTCGGTGTCGGTGTCCGACAACGGCCGCGGCATCCCGGTCGACATCCACAAGGAAGAGGGTGTGTCCGCGGCCGAGGTGATCCTCACCGTGCTGCACGCGGGCGGCAAGTTCGACGACAACAGCTACAAGGTTTCCGGCGGTCTGCACGGCGTCGGCGTGAGCGTGGTGAACGCGTTGTCGTCAAAACTCACGTTGAACATCTGGCGCGACGGCGGCCATTACGAGCAGGAATACGCGTTGGGCGAACCGGTGTATCCGCTGAAACGCGTTTCCGAATCGAATAAGCGCGGCACGCTGCTGCGGTTCTGGCCGGCAGCGGAAATCTTCACCGATACCGAATTCCACTACGACATCCTCGCGCGCCGCCTGCGCGAACTGTCTTTCCTCAATTCCGGCGTGAAGATCACGCTGGTCGACGAGCGCGGGGAAGGGCGGCGCGACGTGTTCCAGTACGAAGGCGGCATCCGCTCCTTCGTCGAGCACCTGGCGCAACTGAAGACGCCGCTGCATCCGAACGTGATTTCGGTCAGCGGCGAACAGAACGGGATCACGGTCGATGTCGCCTTGCAGTGGACCGACAGCTACCAGGAAACGATGTTCTGCTTCACCAACAACATCCCGCAGAAGGACGGCGGCACCCATTTGCAGGGCTTCCGCGCGGCATTGACGCGCACGCTCACCAACTACATCGAACAGAACGGCATCGCCAAGCAAGCCAAGGTCTCGCTCTCCGGCGACGACATGCGCGAGGGCATGATCGCGGTGCTGTCGGTGAAGGTGCCGGATCCGAGCTTCTCCTCGCAGACCAAGGAGAAGCTGGTGAGCTCCGACGTGCGCCCGGTGGTGGAATCCACCTTCGGCGCCAAGCTCGAGGAATTCCTGCAGGAACACCCGCACGAAGCCCGCGCCATCGCCGGCAAGATCGTCGATGCGGCTCGCGCGCGCGAGGCCGCGCGCAAGGCCCGCGATCTCACGCGGCGCAAGGGCGCGCTCGATATCGCGGGGTTGCCGGGCAAGCTCGCCGATTGCCAGGAAAAGGATCCGGCGCTGTCCGAACTGTTCATCGTCGAGGGCGACTCGGCGGGCGGCTCGGCCAAGCAGGGCCGCAATCGCAAGACCCAGGCGATCCTGCCGCTCAAGGGCAAGATCCTCAACGTCGAACGCGCGCGCTTCGACCGCATGCTCGCGTCGGCGGAAGTCGGCACCCTTATCACCGCGCTCGGCACCGGCATCGGCAAGGACGAATACAACCCGGACAAGCTGCGCTACCACCGCATCATCCTGATGACCGACGCCGACGTCGACGGTTCGCACATCCGCACGTTGCTGCTGACCTTCTTCTACCGGCAGATGCCGGAGCTGATCGAGCGCGGCCACGTCTACATCGGTCTGCCGCCGCTGTACAAGATCAAGCAGGGCAAGAACGAGTTCTACCTCAAGGACGACGCAGCGCTCGACGCTTATCTTGCGAACAACGCGGTGGATGGCGCGCAATTAATTCCGGCGCAGGGCGAGCCATCGATCGAGGGCACGGCGCTGGAATCGCTGTTGCTAGCGTTCGCTGGCGCGCGCGAAGCGATCGCGCGCAACGCGCATCGCTTCGATCCGATCGTGCTCGAGTCGCTGATCGACTTCACCCCGCTGGATGCGGCATCGCTGGCCGAACACACCGACGAGGCGCACGAACTCGAGGCATTGGCCGCGAAATTGAATCGCGGCGGCCTAGGCAAGCCGCGTTATGCGCTCAAGCTGCAACCAGCAACCCCGCAACACCCGGCAGCGTTGTTGATCACCCGCTTGCACATGGGCGAGGAACTGACCCAGGCGCTGCCGCTGTCGATCTTCGAGCATGGCGAGCTCAAGCCCTTGCGTGAAGCGGCCGCTGTACTGCACGGATTGATCCGCGAAGGCGCGCAGATCGTGCGCGGCAACCGTGCGCAGCCGGTCGTGAGCTTCGCCGAGGCGCAGGCGTGGTTGCTCGAGGAAGCCAAGAAAGGTCGCCAGATCCAGCGCTTCAAGGGCCTTGGCGAAATGAACCCGGAACAACTCTGGGACACCACGGTGAACCCGGACACCCGCCGCCTGCTGCGGGTCAAGATCGAGGATGCGGTCGCCGCCGACGCGATCTTCTCGACCTTGATGGGCGATGTGGTCGAACCGCGTCGCGAGTTCATCGAGGACAATGCGCTGAAGGTCGCCAACCTCGACGTCTGAGCCGGGCTTGACGCCATTTTCAGGTCCGGCCGCCTACAAGGGACGACTAGACCGGAGGGGACCATGCGCGCAATGAAAACCCTGTTGCTGTGCGCCGCCATCGCTACGGCGGTGGCGGCCTGTGCGACGACCAAGTCCCCGACTGGTCGCACGCAATACATCGGTGCGGTGTCGCAGGAACAGCTCAACCAGCTCGGGGCGCGGGCCTTCGCCGAGGTCAAGGCGAAAAAGGCCCAGACCACAGACGCGCGCCAGCGCACCTACGTTGGTTGCGTGGTCAATACCCTCGTTGCCCAGCTGCCGGCGCAATGGCGCACGACGGGCTGGGAATATGCTGTGTTCGTCGACAAGGAGCCCAACGCGTTCGCGCTTCCAGGCGGCAAGGTCGGGGTGTACACCGGAATCTTCACGGTCGCGAAGAACCAGGATCAGTTGGCGGCAGTAATCGCGCACGAGATCGGCCACGTCATCTCGCGCCACCACGAGGAACGCATCACGAACCAGATGCGGACCGAGACGGGATTGGGGCTCATCAGTGCATTGCTCGGCGCGCGTTACGGCGAAGGCGTGGCCCAGACCACCAACCAGCTTGGCGGCATGGCTGCGCAGGGCCTGTTCGTGTTGCCCAATTCGCGCACCCAGGAAAGCGAAGCCGACGTAGTCGGCCAGCAGCTGATGGCACAGGCCGGGTTCGACCCGCGCGCGGCGGTGAACCTGTGGCAGAACATGATCGCGGCGAACGGCAGCGGCCCGCCGCAGTGGCTGTCCACCCACCCGGATCCGAATAGCCGGCTCAAGGAAATGAACAACCGAGCCACGGGCCTGATGCCGGTCTACCAGCAGGCGCGCGCTTCCGGGCATGCACCCAAATGCGGATGAGCCCGCGCGAATCCGCTTTCTCCCTCAAACTGCCATAGCGTTCCGACCCTCACGAGGACCCTTCCATGAGCCCGATGCCCCGCACCATGACCGCGAACAAGAATTTCGCGAAAGCCCTGCTGATGGCGTTCATCCTGCTGGCGGTCGTTCCCGCAGCAACGCAGGCCAGGGACAGGAAGGACAATGGGTCCGAACAGTCCACCGAGCAAAAATACCCGCAGGCGACGCGCAAGCCGCCGGAGCAGAAAGTCGATTCCGACCTGCAAGCGAAGATCGAAAAGCTTTTCAAGGCCTACCAGAACAAGGACGCGGCTACGGTCGTGCAATTGGCCGACGAGGTGATTTCCAACCAGAAGGCGGGCGCGTACGAACATGCCCTGGCCGCGCGGATCGCCGGCGTCACCTTGCTCAACAACGACAACGACAAGGCGAAGGCGTACTTGGAACAGGCGGTCGCTTTCGACGGGCTGAGCAACAACGAGCACTACGAGTCGATGAACCTCCTGTCGCAAATGGACCTGATCGACAAGCAGTACGACAAGAGCCTGGCGTTGATCGATCGCTTCCTGGCCGAAACCAAGGCGCAGGATCCGGATTCATTCGTCATCAAAGGCAATGATCTGTATCGGCTCAAGCGGTATCCGGAGGCAATCGCCGCGCTGAAAACGGCGATCGACGCAAGCCCGGAGCCCAAGCCCGAATGGCTGAACCTGTTGATGGCGGCCTACTTCGACGCCGGCCAGCCTCAGGAAGCGACCAAGATCGCCGAAGAGCTGATCGCAAAACATCCGGACGACAAGGCCCTGCAGCTGAACCTTGCAGCCAGCTACATGCAGGCCGGACAGGATGACAAGGCGGCGGCCTTGCTGGAAAAGCTGCGGACGAGCGGCGGGCTGACCCAGCCGGAGGACTATCGCAACCTCTACGCGATGTACCTCAACCACGACAAGAACAAGGAAGGTATTGCCGTCATCCAGGAAGGGCTGCAAAAGGGCGTGCTCAAAGAGGACTTCGAGACCATGAATTCCCTGGCGCAAGCCTATTGGTTCTCTGGCCAGTCCGACCAGGCCATAGCCGCCTATCGCAAGGCCGCACCATTGGCCCCCGATGGCGAGACCTACCTCAACTTGGCGCGAGCCCTGTTGAACGAAGGCCAGATGGCCGCAGCTAGGCAGGCGGCCCAGCAAGCCCTTGACAAGGGGGTGCACAATCCGGGCGATGCCAAGAAAATCCTCGCCACCGGGAAATGATCGGCGGGATTGGTGTCGCCACCTCGCCTTGGTATAAGCTTGTAGATTCCCGCCGCCGTTATGTCGGCGGACCGGCCCGCGGCGCGGCGCCGGTATGCCCGAACACTTCCGAGTTCCTTCCGCATGACGCAACCACTGCCGCCGCCGGACAAACATGAAGACCGTGATGGTGCGCCGGGCCTGAACTGGGCCCGCATCGCCGGCATCTCCTTCGTCATCGCGGTCCATGCCGCGGCGCTGCTGCTGCTGTTGGCGCCGGTCACGCCGCCGGGATCGGAGAAGCAGGAAGAAGATGTCACGCGCGTGGTGTTCATCGAACCGCCACCACCACCACCGCCGCCGCCGCCGCCACCCCCGGACCAGCCGCCGAAGCAGATCAAGATGACGCCGACGCCGCCGACGCCGCAGCCGCCGTTGCCGCCGCCGCCGGAACCGCCGGTGGTGTTCGACGAACCCTCGCCGATGGATACGCAGGCGCCGCCGCCGGCACCGCCGGCGCCCAAGCCGCCGCCGGGACCCTCGTACAACGCGAACGATCTGCGTGCCAGCGTTTGTTCCAAGCCGGGCATGGGCTCGCTGGTGCGTGCGCTGATGCAATCGGGCGCAACCACTGCGGACATGTCCTTGCGGCTGGCCTTCACCGCCGATGGTTCGGTGACCACCGTGAGCATCGCCAAGAGCAGTCGTAATCGCGATCTCGATCGCGCGGCCCAAAGCTGGGCCCGGGGCATCAAGATGTGCCCGGGCATGGCGGGCGAAGGCATCCTGCCTTTCTCCTTCTCCACGAATTAGCGGGAAAAGTACGAGAACCAAGCGTTAAGCGGTAATAGCGTTCCAAGTATCGAAGTTGGCCATAAACATCCACTACAAAAGGTAAGCGTCATGCTGCAGGAATCCACTCAAGCCGCTGCTGCGACCGGGGGCAATGCCGCCGCCGCATTGACGCAGATGGGCGTCGACCATCTGCTCGGCGAGATGACCTCCAACCCCGGTGCCTATGCGGTTTCCTGGGCGGTGCTCATCACGCTGACCATCATGTCCGCGATGTCGATCTACTGGATCGTCATCAACTTCTTCAAGAACGTCAGCCTGCGCCGCAGCGCCGACCGCGTGGTCAGCTCGTTCTGGGAAACCCCGAACGCGCAGGACGCGATCCGCTTCATGGAGGAGCAGAAGAAGTCCGAGCCGTTCTCCAAGATCGCGCTCGATGCCGCGCAGGCCGCCGCGCACCACCAGCGCCACGAGGGCTCGCGCCTGGTCGAGTCGCTGAACCGGTCCGAGTTCGTCGACCGCGCGCTGCGCCAGGCCGTGACCCGCGAATCGATGAACCTCGAGTCCGGCCTGACGGTGCTCGCCACCGTCGGTTCGACCGCGCCGTTCGTCGGCCTGCTCGGCACGGTGTGGGGCATCTACGGTGCGCTGATCCGCATCGGCGCCACCGGCCAGGCCTCGATCGACGCGGTTGCCGGCCCGGTGGGCGAGGCGCTGATCATGACCGCGCTCGGCCTGTTCACGGCGATCCCGGCGGTGCTGGCGTACAACTTCTTCACCCGCCTGAACCGCGTGACGAACAACAAGTTCGACACCTTCGCGCACGACCTGCACGACTTCTTCGCCACCGGCGCCCGCGTCGGCGAAGTCCCGGTCAAGCGCTAAGCCCCGAACGGAGCCAGGACCATGGCCTTCAGTACAGGTAACGACAGCGGCGGACCGATGTCCGAGATCAATGTCACGCCCCTCGTGGACGTGATGTTGGTGTTGCTGATCATCTTCATGATCACGGCACCCCTGATGTCGCACAAGATCAAGGTCGAGCTGCCGCAGGCCAACCTGGACAAGAAGAACGAGGCGGTGCCACCCACGCCGCCGGTGACCGTCACCGTCAAGGACGACGGCTCGCTGTACTGGAACGATGCGCCGATCACCAAGGACCTGCTGGAAAGCCAGTTGTCCGTGGAAGCGCAGAAGACCCCGCAGCCCGAGGTCAACCTGCGCGGCGACAAGGTCACCAAGTACCGCAGCATCCGCGAAGTGGTCGACATGGCCCAGGCGCAGGGCATCCGCAAGGTGGGCTACGTCGCCACCCGCGAACGCCCGAACTGACGGAGAACACGAATGGCATTCAGTACCGGTGGCTCCGGCGGGCCGATGGCCGACATCAACGTCACGCCCCTCGTGGACGTGATGCTGGTGCTGCTGATCATCTTCATGGTGACGGCCCCGATCATGTCCTACCCGATCGACATCGACCTTCCGCAGAAATCCGTCACCCCGCCGGAGATCCAGAAGAACCCGCCGGATCCGATCAAGCTCCGCATCGATGCCGCCAACCAGATCTTCTGGAACGACAGCCCGGTGCCATTGTCGGCATTGCGCAACATGATGGACGCCGAGGTCGAGCGCGATCCGACCAACCAGCCGGTGTTGCAGATCAACGCAAACGACGATTCCGATTACGGCATCCTGGCCAAGGTGCTGGCGACTGCGCGCAACGCGCAGATGCAGAAGATCGGCTTCGTCAAGGAATAACCGTCGGCGGCGCACTGCAGCGCGCCGCGACGCTTGCCTTTTACGCTTTCGAGCCGCCCCACGAGGGCGGCTTCTTTTTTAGCTTGCTTCACGCCGCCGCCACGCCGGCAGGCCTAGACCGGAAGCGCGGAAGTCTCCGCCAACAAGGGGAACGCCATGGCCTTTGCGAACCGCGACGCGGCCCTGCCGGTGGCCGCGATCAACATCACCCCGCTGGTCGACGTGCTGCTGGTGTTGCTCGTGATCTTCATGGTCACCGCCCCGGTGCTGGCGCGCAGTATCGATGTCCGATTGCCGCAATCCGTCGACAAGGCGCCAAAACCCGCGTTGCAACTGCAGCTGCGCGTCGACGCGGCGGGCGGCTACTGGCTGGACAACGCAGCAATCGAACGAAGCGCGCTGGTCGCCGCCTTACGCGCCGCCACAGAACGCGATCCCGGCCTGCAATTGGTGCTGCGCAGCGACGACGACGGCGACTACCAAGGCTTCGTGTCCGCGCTGTCCGCCGCGCGCGAAGCCGGCATCCAGGGCATCGCCACGCCGCGCTGAGCCTAGGCGCCCGAGAGGATCCGCAGGTAGGCGCGCACGGTTGCGTCCAGCCCGGCGTACAGCGCTTCATCGATCAAGGCATGGCCGATCGACACTTCGGCCACGCCCGGTACCGCCGCGAGGAAGGCGCCAAGGTTGGCTTGGCTGAGGTCGTGGCCGGCGTTCACGCCCAGCCCTGCAGCCTGCGCGAGCCGCGAGGTCTCGGCGCAGGCCGCAAGTGCTGCCTGTGCACTTTCCGCGGCGAAGGCTTGGGCGAACGGCCCGGTATAGAGCTCGATGCGATCAGTTCCGGTTCCTGCGCCAGCGGCGACATCGCAACCGGCGTCGGCGAACAGGCTGACCCGGCAACCGAGATCGTGCAGTGATGCGACCAGCGGGCGAAGGGCCTCGCCATCGCGTTCGAAATCGAAGCCGTGGTCCGAGGTGAGCTGCGCATCGCCATCGGGTACCAGCGTCGCCTGGGCGGGGCGCGCCTGCCCGCACAGCGCGAGGAATCCGGGATAGCCCGGTCGCGGCGGCGCGAACGGATTGCCTTCGAGGTTGAATTCGACGCCACGTTCGCGACACAACGCGGACAGCGCCAGTACGTCTTCGTGTCGGACATGGCGTGCGTCCGGGCGCGGATGCACGGTGATGCCGTGCGCGCCGGCATCGAGGCAGGCGCGTGCCGCGCGCACCACGTCGGGGGCATCGCCTCCGCGCGAATTGCGCAGCACCGCGATCTTGTTGACGTTGACGCTGAGGAGGGTCATCGGGCGGTTCCGCCCGCGCTTATTCCGCGGAGGACGTGGACGACGATGCGTCGCGGCCGGCCGCCTGGGCCAGGCGGCGCGCTTCGGCCTGTTCGCGCAGGCGCCGGAGTTCCATCGGGTCGACGATCATCGAGGCATCTCGGCTACCGGCCTCGACCCGTCGGGCGAGCAGACCCAGCACCCAGAACAGCAACAGCGCGAGCGCCGCCAGCAGGGCCAGCACCGTCAGGACGGTGGATTTGCTTACCAGCGCCAGTGCCAGCGCGGCGAGCGCGAGCAGCAGATACACCCACGGCATGGCCATCCTCCAGAGCTTGCGACAGGCAGCCAGTCTAGCTTGCCGTGGGCTACAACAGGGGCGAAGCGAGCCGTGCCAGCGCCTCGGGAAGGCGCGCAGCAAGCAGGGGCCGCGCGCGGTCGGCGCGCACGCGCGGGGCATGTGCGAATTCGGCCTCGACCAGGCGCTCCAGCTCGGCGGCGACGCCGCGGTCGCGGAACAGCGTCTGCACCTCGAAGTTCAGGCTGAAGCTGCGATGGTCGAAGTTGGCGCTGCCGATCATGGCGAAATCGTCGTCGACCAGCAGCGCCTTGCTGTGCAGCATGCGCGGCCCGTATTCGTACACCTTCACGTTTGCCGCTAGCAGTTCGTCGAAGTAGGAACGCGCGGCGTAGGTCACCGAACGGCTGTCGCTCATCTTCGGCACCATCACCCGCACGTCGAGTCCGCCCAGCGCAGCCGAGGTCAGCGCCATCATCGCCGCCTCGCCCGGCACGAAGTACGGCGTGGTCAGCCACACCCGCCGGTTGGCGGCATGGATCGCGGACACGTACATGCGATGGATCGCTTCCCACGAGGAATCCGGCCCGGAGACCAGGACCTGCGCGTCGATCGCGCCCGGCGACGCCGGCGGCATTGCGCGCGCCACCGATGAAATGAAGTCGCGGCTGTGCGTCGCGTAGGCCCAGTCCTCGACGAAGGTCAGCTGCAGCGCCCGCACGACGTCGCCGGTGATGCGCATGTGCAGGTCGCGGTAGGCGTCCGCGCGCAACGCGTCGTTTTCCTCGTCGGTGACGTTGATGCCGCCGGTGTAGCCGATGGCGCCGTCGATCACCACGATCTTGCGGTGCGTGCGCATGTTGATCCAGGTGCGCGTCCAGATGCGGCCGAAGCGCGCCGGATGGAACCACGCGAGTTCGCCGCCGGCATCGAGCAGCGGCTGGAAGAAGCGGCGCTTCGCCTTCGACGAGCCGAGCGCATCCAGCAGCAACCGCACCTTCACCCCGGCGCGGGCGCGTTCCGCGAGCGCGTCGCGCACCATCGTGCCGGTGCGGTCGGGCGAATAGATGTAGTACTCGAGGTGGATGTGGTCGCGGGCGTTGCGGATGTCTTCCAGCAAGGCGGGATACGTGGCGCTGCCGTCCTGCAACAGGCGCACGGTGGTCGCGGTCGAGGGTGGCAGGTGCGAGGTCGCGTGGCCGAGCCGGGCGAGTTCCACGCTGGCTTCATCCATTGCGTGTTCCTGCGCGTGCGGCAAATCGACGCGGTTGCGCGAACGACGCAGTCGGTGCCGCTTCAGTTTCTGCGGACCGAAGACCAGGTACACGAGGAAGCCGAGGTAGGGCAGGGCGGCGAGGCTGAACAGCCAGCTGATCGTCGCCACCGGTTCGCGCTTCTGCAACACGATCCACAGGCCGAGTCCGAACAGGTAGATCGCCCAGCCGGCGGCGAGCCAGGCGCGGATGTGCGGCACGGCCCAGAACGCATGCCAGGTTTCGTGCAACGCGGCGAGCATCGGCGGGTTCCGTCGTCGCGCGGTCTGCGACGCCTGCCTCGTAGGCTAGCCGCATGCCGCTCGAACGCAAGACCGCACGGCCGCAGGCGAACGCGATCAAGGGTCGTGGTGCCGCATCGTGGGTGCCGGGCCGCTACGAAAAACGGCAAGTCGAAGGCGAGGACGACGGTTGGGATACGCTCTACGCCGAAGACGACTTCACGCCCGATCCGCGCCCGGAAACCCGCGTCACCGAGGAGCGCGCGCGCAGCATCATCAGCCGCAACCAGTCGCCGGACATCGGGTTTTCGCAATCGGTGAATCCGTATCGCGGCTGCGAGCACGGCTGCGTGTACTGCTTCGCGCGGCCGTCGCACGCTTACCTCGACCTGTCGCCCGGCCTCGATTTCGAAACCCGGCTGTTCGCGAAAACGAACGCGGCCGAACTCCTCCGCAAGGAACTGGCGAAACCCGGCTACGTGCCGCATCCGATCGCGCTCGGCATCAACACCGACGGCTACCAGCCGATCGAACGCGAACGACGGATCACGCGGGAATGCCTGGAAGCGCTGGCCGAGGCGCGGCATCCGGTCAGCCTGATCACCAAGTCCGCGCTGATCGCGCGCGACCTCGACCTGCTCGCGCCGATGGCGCGGCAGGGCCTCGTCTCCGTGATGCTGTCGGTGACCACGCTCGACAACAAGTTGTCTTCGCAACTGGAGCCGCGCGCGGCCGCACCGCACACGCGGATCAAGACGATTGCCGCATTGCACGAGGCCGGCGTCCCCGTCGGGGTACTGGTCGCGCCGATCATCCCGATGGTCACCGACAGGCACCTGGAACACATCCTCGAGGCCGCGCACGCAGCAGGTGCGCGTGCGGCGGGCTACGTGCTGCTGCGCCTGCCGCACGAACTCAAGCAGGTGTGGCGCGAATGGCTGGAACTGCACGTGCCCGAACGCGCCGGGCACGTGATGTCGCTGGTGCAGCAGATGCGGGGCGGCAAGGATTACGACAGCCGCTTCGGTACGCGCATGCGCGGCGAAGGCCCGTTCGCCGACCTCATCGCGATGCGTTTCGCCAAGGCGAGGAAGCGCCTCGGATTCCCCGACTTGCCGCCGCTGCGCAGAGACGCGTTCCGTGCGCCGAAGCTCGATTCGCCGCAGGGGGATCTGTTCTGACGGGATCAGGAATCGGTGAACTGAAGCTTCGCTTCGATCGACTGCACGGCGACGTGCGAAGGCAGCGT
The DNA here is from genome assembly GCF_007556775.1 of Lysobacter lycopersici. Taxonomy (GTDB): domain Bacteria; phylum Pseudomonadota; class Gammaproteobacteria; order Xanthomonadales; family Xanthomonadaceae; genus Pseudoluteimonas; species Pseudoluteimonas lycopersici. The sequence continues at coordinate 1,848,198 of NZ_CP041742.1, read as the reverse complement.
GCACGTCACCGACAGATTCAATGCGGTGCTGTACGGGATCGGCGCCCCGGCGGTGCCCCCGAAGTCGGACGCTTCCCATTTGAACAGGGCATAGCCCGCCGCGGGCACGGTCTGCGTCTTGGATGAGTACAGTACGCTGCTGTATCCGGTCAGTCCGCCGACGCCGGTACAGGTCATTTGATGCGTCTGGCCGTCCGTGGACGTGGCAAACATGGCGGCATAAAGCACGGTCGCGGATCCGGTCTTGCCGTCGGTGGCCTCGTATCCGCTCAGGCCGCAGATCACGAACTGGTTGCCGGAGCCCTCGTTGCGATAACCGTTCGCGCGCGGGCGGACCATGGTATCGGTGGTCGGAATGCTCAGCTGGCACGAGGAGGCGCCGTTGAATTCCAGATACCGGTTGTATGCGGCGGGCGCCGGGGAGGCGTAGACGCAACCGAGGATCAGGGTCGTGGCCAGGGCGATGCGATGGATCGAGGGCATGTCGGGTTCTCCGGAGTAATGGTCGCCAACAGGCGCCTTCCTTTCATAACGGTGGCGGCGGGCGAGAACGGCCATGACCGGCGTTGCGAACGAGGTCCCCGACCGAAGCGGGGTTTAAGCGAAGAAGCGGGGCCTACCCGCATCAGAGAATGGATTCGTCGTTGTCGTAATCCGACTGGCATTCCGGATCCGCCGGGTAATCGGAGAGCCCGTCGTTGTCGTCGTCGAGGCCATCCCCGCACTGCGGGAGCGAATGCGGCATGCTGCCGTCGTTGCTGTCGATGTCTTTGTAGCCACGCTGTACGGCCAGGATCGAAACCCCTGGCGGCAGGACGCAGGTCACCGACAGCACGCCGCGTTGGTGGTCGTAATAACTGGGTGGGGCGCCGTTCGTGGTCAGACTCGTGGCAACGCCGGTTGCGGCGGTGTTCAGCGCGGGAAGGGTGACGTACTGGATGTTGGACAAGGTGTCCGGATAGCGGGCCACGGCCGTGCAGTTGGTGGTATGCGCATTGCCATCGAACGAGGCGAGGCTCAGCCCGATGTAGGTCGTATCGCCACCGAAACCATCGGCGTTCGCGACGTCCGCGCTGCAGATGACGAAGGCGTTGGCGGTGCCTTCGTTGCGGAAGCCGGTGGCCTTGGGCCGCACGCCTGTGTCGGTGGTCGGGATGCTGAGCGAGCAGGCATTGCCCGCGTCCTGGGTCAGGGTCTTGAGCACGGAGCCGGCGATGGCGGGGATTGGCGCGAGGGTGGCCCCCAGCAAGGTGGAGGCGATGGCGATCGGAATGGCGCGCATGCGGAATCCCCTGAAACGACGCGGATCGGTCGTCAACCCTTATGCGAAAAACCACCCCTGAAGCGGACATCGCCGCGCAAAAAAAGCGGAACCCCAGCCGGGCCGGGGTTCGCGCAGGAACACGACGCATTCAAGCGCCGACATTGTCGTCGTGGTATCCGGCCACGGTAATGATGGAGACGCCTGGCGGGAGCGTGCAGGTGACGGATGCGTTCCATCCGACCAGGCCCGTGGACGGGAAGTCGCTTGGCAAGAAGGAAATGTAAGCTGTGCCGCCGGCGGTGATGGAAACGGACTTCGTCGCATAGTCGCCAGTAGCCGTGCCGGCATAGCGATCCATGCCAGTGCAATCGAACGCATGCGCGGCACCATCGAAGGAAACGAAATTCACGACGAGCTTGGTGAACCCTGCGATGTCGGTATCGACGTCGAAGTTGCAGATCACGAAATTGTTGACCGTGCCTTCGTTTCGAAAGCCGGAGGCCTTGGGCCGGACGCCGGTATCGGTGGTCGGGATGCTCAGCATGCAGGCACCCGCGGGATTGCGGTTGGCGACCTTGGAGATGGTGGCGGCATGGGAAGGCGTCGTGGCCAACATTCCGCCCAGCAGGAAGACGGGGGCGGCGGCGAGCAGGAGGGTGCGCATGAGGATTCCCGTGGAAGCGACGCGGATCGGCCGTCATCTCCCATGCGTAAAACCGCCCCGCAAGCGGACATGCCCGGGCAAAAAAGCGAAACCCCGGCCGGGGCCGGGGCTCGAGGAACCAGCGTCGCGAAACGATCAATTGCCGACGTCGATGATTCCCTGCGATTCGAATCCCTGCAGCGCCACGTTCGGCGGCAGCGTGCAAGTCACGGAGAGGTTCAGCCCGCCCGCGATCACCTCGCCTTCGGTGCCGCCGAAATCCGCGGCCGCCCACGACTGCGTGCCGACGCCCGACGACGGCACGGTCACGGTCTTCGCGGAGTAGTACGGGCCATCGAAACCCGCCAGGCCGGTGACGCCGGTGCAGGTCATGCTGTGTGCCTGGCCGTCCACCGATGTCGCGAGCAGGGTCGTCGACATCACGGTGTCGTTTTCGTAACCGCCCATGCCGCAGATCACGAACTGGTTGCTGGTGCCTTCGTTGCGGTAGCCGTTGGCGCGCGGCCGTACCTTGGTATCCGTGGTGGGGACGCTCAGCTGGCAGGCATCGGCGGCGGGGAATTCATAGGTCTTGGCCTGGGTCGCTGCGCGCGCAGGCAGGGCCAGGGAGCCCGCAACGAGCGCGCAGGCAAGCATGGAAACACAAACGTTCGAAGGCATATGCACGCTTCCTCAGTTGCCGACGTCGATCAGCTGTTCGGATTCGAATCCCTGCAGCGCCACGTTCGGCGGCAAGGTGCAGGTCACCGACAGGTTCATGCCGGAGTCGATCGGCGCGCCTTCGTCGGCACCGAAATCCTCGGCGCCCCAGGTTGCGAAGGAATATCCGGACGCCGCGACGGAAACGGTCTTGGTCGAGTAAAGCGGGCCGCTTTCGGAACCGGTCAGGCCGGTGACGCCGGTGCACGACATGTCGTGTTGCGCCCCGTCCATCGAGGTGTACAGCAGCGCCATGTACAACACCGTGCCTTTTTCGTAACCGCCCATGCCGCAGATCACGAACTGGTTGCTGGTGCCTTCGTTGCGGTAGCCGTTGGCGCGCGGCCGTACCTTGGTGTCCGTGGTGGGGACGCTCAGCTGGCAGGCGTCGGCGGCGGAGAACTCATAGACCTTGTCCTGGGTGACGGCGGTCGCCGCGGGCGCCGCGGCCAATCCGGCGGCAAGCGAGAAGGCGGCGAGGCCGCTTTTCACGAAATGCACGGAATTCCTCCGATGGTGCTGTGCATGGCGGAGGCGCGAGGATAGCGGAAAGCGCCGTGGGGATTGTTCACTGCGCGCAAACGAAAACCCCGGCATCGGCCGGGGCCGGGCCGCGCGGGGCGGATCCGTCAGGGCACCGAATCTTCGTCGTCGTGGTTGCTCCACAAAGTCAGGATGGCGACGCCCGGAGGCAAGGTGCAGGTGATCGACTGGCCCCAGGGGTACAGGTCGTAGGTCTCCGGGTCGGTATCGTCGACGGTGAAGGGGGCCGCGACGCCGTTCGCGGCGGTGGTAACCGATTTCGTCAGGTACTGGCCCGCCTGTTCGTCCGCATACCGGCTCATCGCGGTGCAGTTGAAGGTATGCGCAGCGCCATCGAACGAGGCGAGTCGCAATTCGATGTTGTTGTAGCCGGGATCCGTGGAATCGAGGTCGAAGCCGCAGATCACGAAGACGTTCGTGGTGCCCTCGTTGCGAAAGCCGGTCGCCTTGGGCCGCGCCTTGGTATCGATGCTGGGAATGCTGAGCGTGCAGGAAGTGGCGGCGTTCTGGGTATGGGTCTTGTTGACGAAGCCTGCGTGCGCCGGCATCGCGAACAGGCTCGCGAAGGCGGCGGTTGCGGCGAGGAAAGCGAAAGACGTACGCATGCGGATACCTCTGTTGGAAATTGGACATGGGGTGGAACGGAAACACCCGGGACAACGCCCGCCTTGCCCGGGAGCGGCCAATCGCCCGGGAACAAGTCGACCATCACCACGTTCGGAACGCCGCGCTCAAGGGTCTCCATCCACGTCGTTCTGCCCCGCTGCGACGCCGATGATCGCCATGCCCGGGGGCAGGAGACAGGTAAAGGATTGGGCCTGGTGCTTGAGGTCGTAGACCTCCGGATCGTAATCGTTGTCTTCCACGCTGACATCGAAGAACCCGGGGATGCCGGGGTTGCCAATGACGACAGTCTCGGAAAGGAATTGGGGCGAAGAAACGGAAGCGGTGTTGCTCACCGCGGTGCAATCGAAGGAATGCCCCTTTCCGTCGAAGGACTTGAAGGTGAGCATGATCCAGTTGAACCCGTCCACGTTGGAAAAATTATCGATGCCGCAGATGACGAAGGCATTCGTCGTGCCTTCGTTGCGAAAGCCCAGGGCCTTGGGCCGAACCCGGGTGTCGGTCGTTGGAATGCTGAGGGTGCAGGCAGTGGCCGGATCCTGCGTGTGCGTCTTGGCGATGGTTGCGGCATGCGCAACGAACGCGGGCCATGCGCCGATTGCGAGGGCGGCGAAAAAGGTCAAAGTACGCATGCGTCCAACCCTCCCTTGGCGTTCGTTGTTTGCATGGAATCCATTCTGCGCCGTTTACCAAGGAACGGATGCTTCCCCCGGGCTGGCGGAATGCCCCGCTCCGCCACGGCGGAAACGCGCGCGGTATTTCCCTGCCGGGCGCGTCGCTAGAGGGCAAGCGCCTGCCGCGGGAGAGAAGCGGACAGGGCAAGGCTTCGGCTCCCGGGCGGGACCACGAACCAGGCCTGCCCCGGAACGGCAGCAAGCGCCTGCCCGGGGCTACCGGAGCGGAGTCGTGCGGCGGTGCGCTTGCAGCGCGATGGCAGGATTGCATGGTATCGGCGTTCACGCCACGTCGACACAAGACATCGCATGCCGGCCTAGACTGCGACGCTCGACGAGCCGCGTCCGACGCCGTGACCTTGCACAACGCCCCAGCCAGCACATCGTCCGACATGGACCGGTTCCAGCGGGTGATGGAATCGTCCGGCGTCGGCATGGCGATCGTGGACCTGGATGGCCGCATCGCGCAGGCCAACCCCGCGCTGGCGGCGATGCTCGGCACCACGCCCGAGGAACTCGCGGGCCGCGGCGTGCGCGAGTTCACCCATCCCGACGACCTGGACCTGACCGAGCGCCTGTTTGCCGACCTGCTCGAGGGCCGTTGCTCCAGCCTGGGCGCGGAGAAGCGTTATCTCCTTCCCGACGGGCGCGTGGTCGACATCCGCCTCGACACCACGCTGTTGCGCGATGCCGGCGGGCAGCCGCTGTATTTCCTGTCGCAGGTGACCGACGTCAGCGAGCAGCGCCACGCCGAACGCGAACTGCAGGCGATGAACGCGAACCTCGAGGCGCACGTCGCCGCGCGCACGCGCGACCTGGAGATCGTGTGTGAAGACCTCCGGCGCTTCGCCTACGGCGTGTCGCACGACCTGCGCGCGCCGCTGCGCAGCATCGCCGGCTTCGCGAAACTGCTTGACGACCACGCCGGCGACGGGCTCGACGAACAAGGCCGCGACCACCTGCGCCGCATCCGCGAGGCGGCGGCGCAGATGGAGGGACTGATCGGCAGCCTGCAGGAACTGTCGCAAGTGATGCGCGGCGAATTCCGTTCCGAACCGGTCGACATCAGCCTGCTCGCCGACTGGGCCGGCGCCGAATTGCAGGATGCCGAACCGCACCGCGCCGCGACCATCGAGGTGCAGCAGGGCCTGGTCGCGCGTGGCGACGAGCGCGCGCTGAAGCAGTTGTTCACCGCGCTGCTGCACAATGCGTGGAAGTTCTCGCGCGAACGCGAACGCGTGCGGATCGAGGTCGGTGGCACGCGCGACGGCGACGTGTTGCGCATCGAAGTCCGCGACCATGGCATCGGCTACGACCCGCGCTACGCCGACAAGCTGTTCCAGCCGTTCCAGCGCCTGCATGGCGCGGCCGAAGGCGCGGGCAACGGCCTCGGCCTCGCGATCGCGCAACGCATCGTCGAGCGCCACGGCGGCCGCATTTCCGCCCGCTCCGAACCCGGCGCGGGCGCGACCATCGCCATCGAACTCCCGGCCGGAGACCTGGACTGATGCAAAAGGAAATCCTGCTGGTCGAGGACAACCCCGACGACGTCGAACTGACCCGCATCGCGTTCGAGGAAGCCAAGGTCGCGAACCTGCTGCAGGTGGTCAACGACGGCGCCGAGGCGCTCGACTACCTGTTCGCGCGCGGCAAGCACGCCGACCGCGACCCGGCGAACCTGCCGTCGCTGGTGCTGCTCGACCTCAACCTACCGAAGGTGGACGGACGCGAGGTGCTGCAGGCGATCCGCGCGAACCAGGCCACGCATACGCTGCCGGTGGTGGTGCTGACCACCAGCGCCGAGCCGTTCGACGTCGATTCCACCTACGCGCTCGGGGTCAACAGCTACATCCGCAAGCCGGTCGACTTCGAACAGTTCGTGTGGGCGGTGAAGCAGGTCGGGCTGTACTGGCTGGTGCTCAACGAAACGCCCGACGCGAATGCATGAAGCATCAACTTGCGAATGGGTGTCGGTGTGAATGCTTTCAGCGCCTTTGGCTGAAAGGCTTCGGTGAATGCTTGAGAAAATAGGTCAGCAATGCCAAAAACAATCCGTAAAGGATGCTGACCGCGCCAGTTATGACGATGAATTCGGGAAGATTCCAGAATTCCATTGCGATGGCCATGCACAAGAAACCGACAAGCGCGGAGACGAGCATCAGGCCTATCGAGATGGACCACTGGACACGGTTGACGCGCAAGCATTTCTTGCACGTGAATGAAACCAGCGCCCAGCCGTCCGGGAAGCGTTCCCAGAGACTCGGATGAAGCGGGTTTCCGCAATGCACGCAATTCATCGGGTGTCAGCCTCGTCGACCTGACCGCGAATCAACTCGCTTCGGCGTGGTAACGCCCTGCGGCCTCGACCTCGTGCTTCGAACCGAGGAACACCGGCACGCGCTGGTGCAGTTGCGTCGGCGCGACTTCGAGGATGCGCCCGCGCCCGGTGCTGGCCGCGCCGCCGGCCTGCTCCACCAATAGCGCCATCGGGTTGGCTTCGTACATCAGGCGCAGGCGTCCGCCCTTCGCCACGCATTTCGCATCGAGCGGATACATGAACACGCCACCGCGCGTCAGGATGCGGTGCACGTCCGCGACCATCGACGCAACCCAGCGCATGTTGAAATCCTTGCCGCGCGGGCCGGTCTTGCCGGCGAGCAGGTCGGCGACGTAGCGCTGCACCGGCGCTTCCCAATGGCGCTGATTGGAGGCGTTGATCGCGAATTCCTGCGTGTCCTCGGGGATGCGCACCTCGCGCTGGGTCAGCACGAAGCTGCCGAGCTCGCGATCCAGCGTGAAGAAATGCGTGCCGTGCCCGACCGTCAGCACCAGCACCGTGCTCGGCCCGTATACGCAGTAACCGGCCGCGACCTGCGCCGTGCCCGGCTGCAGGAAATGTTCGTCCGCCGGCGAGGTCACGCCCTCAGGGCAGCGCAGCACCGAGAAGATCGTTCCGACCGACACGTTGACGTCGATGTTCGACGAGCCATCGAGCGGATCGAACAGCAGCAAATAATTACCGCGCGGGTACACGTCGGGGATCGGCTGCGAATGCTCCATTTCCTCGGACGCGAGCCCGGCGAGGTGCCCGCCCCATGCGTTCGCCTCCAGCAGGATCTCGTTGCTGAGCACGTCGAGCTTCTTCTGCGCCTCGCCCTGGACGTTGATCGATCCGCCATCGGTGCCGGCATCGCCGAGCACGCCGCCGAGCGCGCCCTTGCCCACCGCCACCGAAATCGACTTGCAGGCGCGCGCGACGACCTCGATCAGCAGGCGCAGGTCCGGGCCTATGCGGCCGGCGCGCTGTTCCTCGATCAGGTAACGGGTCAGGGAAATCCGGTCTGGCGACATGGCGGGCGAGGGTGGGCGGCGGGATGCGCATTGTCGCCGATGCAGGCATGCCCCTGCTGACGCCACGCTGTCAGCGGGGCCGGCGCAGGCTGGCGTCTCCGCACGAGGAGACGCCCGCATGTGGTTGCACGAAAGCAGGATCGAGGTCGATGCGCCGGCAGCCGCGGTGTGGGCGCGGTTTGCGGACGTGGCCGGCTGGAAGCGCTGGAATGCCGGCGTCGCCGAATGCTCGCTGCACGGTGCGTTCGCCGATGGTGGCGAGTTCGACATGCGCCTGCCCGACGGCAGTGAATTCCGCAGCCGGTTGTTCGACGTGGTCGAAGGCCGCAGCTTCGCCGACGAAACGCAGGTCGGCGAACACCGCGTACGGGTCTGGCACCGGATCGATCCGCTCGACGTCGCGCGCTGCCGCGTCGCCTACCAGGCCGAAGTCGAGGGCCCGGACGCGGCCGGCGTCGGCAATGCAGTGACCGACGATTTCGGCGACGTGCTCGCCGCGCTCAAGCGCGACGTGGAGTTCGCCGCATGAAGCGCGATGGGCACCGCGATTTCGATTTCCTGCACGGTCGCTGGCAGGTGCGCAACGAACGCCTGCGCGAACGCCTCGCCGGTTGCACCGATTGGGAAACCTTCGACGCATGCGTGAACTGCCAGCCGCTGCCCGGCGGCCTCGGCAACCTCGAAACCCACGAGGCCGACTGGAACGGCGGTTACCGCGGGGTCGCGCTGCGCCTGTATGCGCCGGCGACACGGCGCTGGAGCATCCACTGGGCCAGCGACCGCAGCGGCGAACTGGAACCGCCGGTGCGGGGTGGTTTCGACCGCGATGTCGGCAGATTCCTCGGCGAAGACCGCCACGCCGGGCGCCTGGTGCGCGTGCGTTTCCTGTGGACGCGCATCGACGGCGACCACGCGCGCTGGGAACAGGCGTTCTCGGCCGACAACGGCGCGCATTGGGAAACCAACTGGTTCATGCATTTCACCCGCGAGGAGGCGATGCCATGAACATGCTGCGTGGCGTGCTGCCGCTTTTGATCACGCTGCTGGCGCCGCCATCGGCGAACGCCGTCGAAACCCCGGAGCCGACCGTGATGGAGCACCACGCCCACCCCGTTTACGAACTGCGCCAGTACACCTTGCATCCCCGCAAGCGCGACACGCTGATCGGCCTGTTCGAAGACCATTTCATCGAACCGCTGGAACGCGACGGCATGCAGGTGCCCGCGCATTTCCGCGACCTCGACAACGACGATCGCTTCGCATGGTTCCGGCGTTTCGACGACATGGAATCGCGCGGCCGCGCGCTGCCCGCGTTCTACCGCCAGGATCCGGTCTGGCAGCAATACCGCAACGACGCCAACGCCACGATGATCGATTCGGACAACGTGCTGCTGTTGCGCGAAGCGTGGCCGGGATCGGGCTTCGCCGCGCCTGTCGCGCCACGCCCGCCAATCGGTGCGACGCCGCGGTCGAAGGCGGTGGTCGTGGTCACGACCTACGCGCTGGTGAATCCGGTCGACGACGCCTTCATCGCGTTCTTCCGCGACACGCTGGCACCGCGCGCGCAGGCCGATGGCGCGCAACTGCGCGCGACCTTCGTCAGCGAGGAAAGCCCGAACAATTTCCCGCCGCTGCCGGTGCGCCCCGAGCACGTGCTGGTGTGGGTCGCGGCCTTCGCCGACGACGCGGCGTACGCGCGTTATCGCGAACGTGCTGCCAGCGATCCGCGCTGGGCCCGCGACATCGCGCCGACGTTGCAGCAACGCCTCATCTGGCCCGCCGACGTGCATCGGTTGCGCCCGGCCGCGCGTTCGCTGCTGCAGGATTGAGCGCGGGAGCCGGAGCGCGCGATCATGTCGCATGCGCCGCGCCGACCGCCTGTTCCTGATCATCCACGCCCTGCGCGGCCGCCGCACTGCGCTGCCGGCGCGCGGCTTGGCCGAAACGCTGGGCGTGTCGCTACGCACGATCTACCGCGACGTCGCCGACCTGCAACGCTCCGGTGTGCCGATCGAAGGCGAGGCCGGGGTCGGTTACATGCTGCGCAAGGGCGCGGACATCCCGCCGCTGATGTTCACCGCGGATGAACTCGAAGCGCTGGTGGTCGGCACGCGCTTTGTGCGCGCATTCGGCGGTGAACGCCTCGGCCGCGCCGCCAGCGCCGCACTGCTGAAGATCAACGCGGTGCTGCCGCCGGAACTGCGCGAACGCGGGCGGCGCACGCGCATCTTCGCGCCCGAACTCGACGACCGCATCGAAGCCAGCGGCGTGATCGACCGCCTGCACGCGGCGATCGAGGCGCGTGCCGTGCTGCGGCTAGAGTATCGCGACAAGGACGACGCAACGACCACGCGCGAAGTGGAACCGTTGTGCCTGTCGTTCTGGGGCGGGACCTGGACGCTGGGCGCCTGGTGCCGCCTGCGCCGCGATTTCCGCAGCTTCCGCCCGGATCGCATCGCCGCGTTCGAAGCGACCGGCGAAATGTTCGAAGACGACGCGAAGCGCGGTCTCGACGCCTATTTGCGCAAGGTCGGCGCGGATCCCGGCGCGATCGATTAGACGTCCGCGTCGGTCGCCCAGCCCTCGCCGGTTCCCTTGTTGAACACGAGGTCGCCTTCGAGCACGTCGCCCGCGGGAATCGAATCCCGCGAGGCGAGGCGTGCGTAGATCGGGGTGAAGTCCGGGCGCGTCGCGTCCATCAGCTGTTCGAAGCTGTCGATGACGAAGTAGGTCTTCTGGTAGGTGTCGATGCGGTAGCGCGTGCGCATGATCCGCTCGAGGTCGAAGCCGATGCGGTTCGGCGCATCGCTGTCGAGGCAATGGATCGATTCGCCCTTCGACGACACGATGCCGCTGCCGTAGATGCGCAGGCCATCCTTCTGCCGGATCAGGCCGAACTCCACCGTGTACCAGTACAGGCGCGTCAGCATCTGCAACGCCTCGGGGCCGATGCCGTGCGCCTTCACCCCGCCGCGGCCGTAGGCGGCCATGTAGTCGGCGAACACCGGGTTCATCAGCAGCGGCACGTGCCCGAACAGGTCGTGGAAAAGATCCGGTTCCTCGATGTAGTCGACCTGGTCGGGGCGACGGATCCACCACGTCACCGGGAAGCGGCGGTTGGCGAGGTGGTCGAAGAAATCGAGTTCCGGCAACAGGCCTTCGACACCCACCAGCGTCCAGCCGGTCGCGTCGCGCAACGCCTGGTCCATGTCGGCGAACTTCGGGATGCGGTCGGGCGTCATGCCCATCGCGTCCTGCGCGGCGAGGAATTCGTCCGCAGCGCGGCCGACGAGGAGTCGGCGCTGGCGTTCGTACAGGCGGCGCCACACGTCGTGGTCGGTGGCGCTGTAGTCGTCCCACGGCTGGGTGACGATCCCGGTCGCGTACACCGGCACCTTGCCCTTGTCGGTGTGCAGGTTCTCGAGGCGGGCGGGCTTGTTGTCCATGCGGGGGAGTGTACCCCCGGCGGTCGCATACGGCAGTAGCCGCGATTGGCGCTAGCATCGGCGCGATGGCCGCCATGCCCGCATCCATTGCCGTGCCGCCCACGGCGGTCGAACGCCGCATATTGCTGGCGCTGGTCGTCGGCGCATTGCTGCTGTCGCTGGCCATCGCCCACGACCGGCTCACCTGGTTGCTGGAAACGGTCTGGGTGATGCTGGCGTTGCCGCTGATCGCGTGGAAATGGAAATCCTTCCCGCTGACGCGCCTGCTGTGCTGGCTGCTGGCCGCGCACGCGCTGGTGCTGATCCACGGCGGCGCCTACACCTACGCGCAAACGCCGGCCGGTTTCTGGTTGCAGGAGCTGTTGCACACCGCGCGCAATCCCTGGGATCGGGTCGGCCACTGGATGCAGGGCTTCGTGCCGGCGATCCTCGCGCGCGAATTGCTGTTGCGGCTCACGCCCTTGCGCCGTGGCGGTTGGCTGGTCTACCTCGTGCTCGCGGCATGCTTGAGCTTTTCGGCCTTCTTCGAATTGATCGAATGGTGGAGCGCGCTGGCCTTCGGCGCCGATGCCGATGCCTTCCTCGCTACCCAGGGCGATCCCTGGGACACGCAATGGGACATGTTCCTGTGCCTGTGCGGCGCGATCGCGTCGTTGCTGTTGTTGTCGCGGCTGCACAATCGCCAGCTCGGCGCGGCAGTGCTCGCGGGGAAGTGAGGCCTCAGCCGGCGCGTTCCCAGTCCGCGACTCCGCCCGGCACCACCCGGAACGACGGATGCGCGCGCGGTCGTTGCAGGTCGCGCCAGCGTGCGTGCAGTTCCGGACTGCGAACTTCGAGCTTGCACATGAGGTGCGACCATTCGTGCTTGAGCTGGCCGCGCGCCACCGCGATCGGTTCTGCCCGCGCACTCGCATCGAACTTGGAAGGATCGAATGCATAGCCGCGCGCCGTCGCCTCGGCCTGCACCGCGGCGAGGTAGGCGTCGATCGCGGCGAGCGGATCGCGCGCTTCGCGGAAACGCTGCAGCTGCGGATGGTGGCGATAGCCGCGGGTTTCGCCGCGCAGCACCTTGCGCGCGAGCAGGGTTTCCCGCCACAGCGCGACCAGGCCCTGCGGGTCGAGGTAGCGCGGATGCAGGCTCCACAGGCGCACTGTCAGTCGCGACGCTCGGGGAAACGCAGCACGATGCCGTGCGGCGCATCGTCGCGGCGCCACAGCACCGGCACCTCGGTCGGCGATGGCGGTTCCAGAGAATCGCGTTCGTGCGCGGCCTGTTGCGCGGCGAGTTCTTCCTCAAGCTCCCAACTGTACTTGCGCCGCGGCAGGATCGGATCCGCGTGGCGGAACAGGAACGCGGACAGCACGCCGGCCAGCGCGCCGCCGAGGTGCGATTGCCAGGACACGCCGAGTTCGCGCGGGAAAATCGTCAGCAGCATGCCGCCGAAGAACGCGAAGGCGAGCATGCCGGTGGCGATCGCGGCGCGGTCGCGGCGCAGCAGGCCGAGGGTGAACAGCAGAAAGCCGAGGCCATGCGCCACGCCGCTGGCACCGAGATGATGGCTGCCGGGTTCGCCCAGCAACCACGCGCCCAGGCCGGAACCGATCCACAACAACGGCAGCGCGCGCAGCGTCGCCTTCGGATAGGCGATGCCGGAGAGCGAACCCAGCGCCAGCAGCGACAAGGCATTCATCAACAAATGCGCGCCGGAACCATGCAGCAGCGGTGCGGTCAGGATGCCGCGCAATCCCGACAGCGAACCGGGGATCACCGCCCAAGGCGCCCAGTCGAAGCCCTGCTGCGCGGCGTAGGAGACGCACAGCAGCAGCACGCTGGCGAGCGCGGCATTGAACGCGCCGAGCAGGCGCCGGTGGTCGGCGCGGCGTTGCGCGGGGGTGTCGGGCGGAAGTTCGGCCTGCGGCAGGTGCATGGGCCTTGGGTATGGGCGGCGCGGGCGAATGCAAGCCGCGTCAGCGCGGATCCGGCCGCGGGCGCAGCAGGCTCAGGACCACGGTCGCGCCGATGATCGCGGCGACCACGCCGAGCGACGCCAGGACCGGGATCTTGTAGACATCCACCAGCAGCATCTTCACGCCGATGAAGGCCAGCACCAGCGCCAGTCCGTAGGGCAGCAGGTGGAAGCGATCGGCCATGCCCTGCAGCAGGAAGAACATCGCGCGCAGGCCGAGCACCGCGAACACGTTGGAGGTCAGCACGATGAACGGATCGTCGGTGATCGCGAAGATCGCCGGGATCGAATCCACCGCGAAGATCACGTCGGTCACCGCCACCAGCGCGACCACGACGAACAGCGGCGTGTACCAGCGAGTACCGTCGCGCAGCACGCTGAACGCGTTGCCGTGGTAGCCGTCGGTGAGCTTGAGGTGGCCGCGCATCCAGCGCAGCGCCGGGTTGACCTCGAGGTTCGGTTCCTTGCCCGCGGCCAGCGCCATCTTGATTCCGGTCAGCAGCAGGAACGCGCCGAACAGGTAGAGGATCCAGTGGAACTTCGCCAGCAGCAGCGCGCCGGCGAAGATCAGGATCGCGCGAAGCATGATCGCGCCGATGATGCCGATCACCAGCACCCGTTGTCGCTGCACCTCCGGCACCGCGAAGTAGCTGAAGATCATCAGGAACACGAAGATGTTGTCGACCGCCAGCGCCTTCTCGACTAGGTAGCCGGTCAGGAATTCCATGCCGATGCGGTTGCCGGCCTCGACGCCGAACTGCTGCACGCCGTGGCGCCACAGCCAGGCATTGAAGGCCATCGCCAGCGCGATCCAGCCCAGGCTCCACCACGCGGCTTCCTTGAACGTGACCTTGTGCGGGCCGCCGTGGCGCATCAGCACCAGGTCGACCAGCAGCGCGGCGATCACGACGCCGCCGAACACCAGCCAGAGCATGGGGGAACCGATCGTGTCCATGCGAGCCTCCACCACGTGGGCCGGCGGTCGCGACCATGCGGGCTGCATGGAAAGGGCGCGCTTCGCCGTGCGGCGAAGGTCTCACTCACAGGCCGGTGGCCTGCCGCGGCGCCGGGGCTGGTGTCTTGCGACAGGCCCGTCATGACGACGATCGCGTGCGGAGTTACTCCCCTTCCTGGGCGACAATAGCGCATCCGGCACAAGCCGCCGTGAAAGCCTGCATGAACGAGCCGCTGCCCACCGTCCGCCTCAAGAACGCCTGGCATTCCACCCACCCGTGGATCTTCCAGCGCCTGGTCGAGAAGCCCGCGCAGCGGCCCAAGCCGGGCAGCATCGTCGAGGTGGCCGGCGTGGACGGGACCTGGATCGGCCGCGGTTTCTACAACGGCCATTCTCGCATCGCCCTGCGCATGCTCGAGACCGATCCGGATGTCGCGGTGGATGCCGCGTGGTTCGCGCGCAAGATCGGAGAAGCCGTCAATCTCCGCCGCGACATCCTCAAGCTCGACGAAATTTCGAACGCATGGCGCGTGTTCCATAGCGAGGGCGACGGCATCAGTGGCCTGGTGATCGACCGCTACGACGACCTGCTCGTGGTCGAATTCTTCAGCGCCGGCGCGTGGCGGCACCGCGAATGGATCTTCAACGCGCTGCGCGAGCTGTACCCCGGTTGCCGCTTCCACAGCTTCGCCGACGAACACGTGCAGAAGCAGGAAAGCTTCGACTACAAGGACACGCTCGGCACGCAGCCGGCGGTGGTCACCGAATACGGCATCAAATTCCGCGCCGATCCGGCCGGCGCGCACAAGACCGGCTTCTTCGCCGACCAGCGTGAGAACCGCGAATGGCTGTCTCACCAGTGCGAGGGCAAGCGCGTGCTCGACCTGTGCTGCAACACCGGCGGTTTCGCGGTGTACGCCGCGGCGCGCGGCGCGAGCGAGGTGGTCGGCATCGACATCGATGCGGCTGTGATCGACATCGCGAAGGAGAACGCGCATCTCAACAAGGTGCGTCCGCGCTTCGTGCAGGCCGACATCTTCCCGTGGTTGCGCGATGCGGCGAACAACGGCGAGCGCTTCGACGTGGTGATCCTCGATCCGGCCAAGATGACCCGCGACCGCGAGCAGGTCATCGCCGCGCTGAAGAAATACCTCGACATGAACAAGCTCGCGCTGGGCGTGGTCAAGCCGGGTGGCTTGTTCGCCACGTTCTCGTGCACGGGACTCGTCAGCGAGGAACAGTTCCTCGACATGCTGCGCCGCGCCGCGTTCTACGCCGGGCGCACGGTGCAGGTGCTGAAGGTCGCAGGCGCCGGCCCCGATCATCCGTTCCTGGCGCAGGTTCCGGAATCGCGCTACCTCAAGGCGGTGTTCTGTCGGGTCGTGGACTGAGTCCGTTTAAACCAGGCCAGATGCCGGCGCATCCTTCCGGATTCGCCCCCGCAAAGAACAAAGAACAACGAGATGGCCATGAAGAAGTGTGTCGCCGCGTTCGCGTTGTGCCTGTCGCTGTCGCCTGCGGGTTTCGCACAAGAGCGCGTCGACCTGTCGACGCTGGACGCGGCCATGCCCGGCCCGCGCACGCAGGTGCTGGTGCTCGGTACGGTGCACCTGTCGCAGGGTGGGCCGGAGAAATTCGATCCCGCCGCGTTGCAGCCGGTGCTGCAACGGCTGGCCGCGTACAAGCCGGACATCATCACCATCGAAGGACTCTCGGGCGAAACCTGCGAAGTCATGCGCCATCGCGTCGCCTACAAGCAGGCGATCGAGGACTACTGCCCCGACGTCGCGCCCGCACAGGCCGCGCTCGGCATCGATACCTGGGCCGCGCTCGACCAGGTCGACGCCACGCTCAAGGCCTGGCCATCGCAACCCGCGCCTTCGCAACGCCGCCACCTCGCCGCGTTGTTCCTCGCCGCCGGCGATCCGTCCTCGGCGATGGTGCAATGGCTGCAATTGCCCGATGCCGAGCGCCATGCCGGCGACGGGCTCGACGACGCGCTGGCGCAAGGACTGCGCAAGCGCGAATCCGGCCGCAACGAGAACGTGCAGATCGCGGCGCGGCTCGCCGCGCGACTCGGCCTGCAGCGCGTGTTCCCGGTCGACGACCACACCGGCGACAACCTCGACATCGACGACGAAGACGCCTTCGGCAAGGCGATCACCGAGGCCTGGCATGGCGCCAGCGCGGAAGCATTGAAGTCGCGCGAACACGTGGATGCGCTGCACAAGTCCGGCGACATGCTCGCGACCTATCGCGCGGTCAATTCGCCGGAGGTGCTGCGGCTCGCCATCGCCAGCGATTTCGGCCAGGCGCTGGCGGAACCATCGCCGCAACGCTACGGCCGGCAGTACGTCGGCGGTTGGGAAACCCGCAACCTGCGCATGGCCGCGAACGTGCACGCCACTTTCCGCGAACATCCCGGTGCGCGCGTGCTGTCGGTGGTTGGTTCCTCGCACAAGCCCTGGTTCGACGGCCTGCTCGAGCAGATGCAGGGCGTTGACATCGTCGACGCGGAACAGGTGTTGGAGTAGGCGCGGCTCAGGCCGAGAGGCGCAGCGGCGGGAACAGCGGATACGTGCGCTTGCGGTAGTCGAGGTAGGCCTGGCCGAATTCCTGCGTCATCAGCTTTTCCTCCAGCAGGTATTTGCGCCAGAACGACACCACGACGATCGCCACCGCGAGCACCCCGCGCCAGTCGCCGACCATCACTGCGTTGCCGGCGAACAGCAGGATCAGCCCGGTGTAGATCGGGTGGCGGACCAGTGCGTACGGCCCGCGTTGGATCAATTCATGCCCCTGCTTGATCTGCACCTGCGCGCTCCAGTTCGCGCCGAGGATCGCGCGCGACCAGATCGCCAACGCCGCGCCGGCCACGCACAGCAGCAGTCCGAGCGAATACACGAGCGTCGTATGCGGCACGAACTGTTCGCGCAGCGGCGAATGCCCGAACCATTCGCCCGGGCCGAGCAGGTACACCGCGACGATCAGAGGCAGCCAGTGAACGAGGAAGCGCTTCGCCAGCGATTCGCGCAGCTTGGGCGCCTTGACCCGGCGCGCGGACCAGATCCAGTAAGCGATGACGACGAACCAGCAGGCGCGCAATCCGTGTTCGAAGAAGGGGGGCATGGAAGTCGTCGTCGGGAGGAACGCGGAGCCTAGCGCGTCCGCGGGTTTCAGCGAAGGTCTTTCCGCACCACCAGCTTCAGCCCGGACCAGACCGCGTCGACCGCGCAGACCTTGACGTCGACGAAACCCAGCGGCAGCGCGATCTCGCGGATCGTGTCTTCAACGATGTCGGTTTGGACTTTCGAGGCTTTCTTCGGCCACGACACCCAGACCACGGCGTCCGGTTGCAAGGCCTTGCGCAATGCCGGTAGTCGCTTTTCGAGTTCGCCGCGTCGTGTGGCGAACAGGTGTACGAGGTCGGTGGTCGAACCGGGTTTCGCCTGCATCGCGAGATCGAGGTTCGCCGCGCCGACCAGCTCGACGTAACCCTCGCAACCGATGGCGCAGACGCGCATGCCCGGCGCGAGCCCGAGTTTCTTCGGCAATGGCGTTCCGGAATACCCGGCCATGCGCGTTCAGCGGCGCAGCAGCAACAACGCCAGCAGCGGCATCAGGTTGAACAACAGGATGCCGATCTTGTACACGGCCATGCCGCCGTAGTGGATCGCGTCGAAGGTCGCGTCCGGCAGCCTGAACCAGCGCCCGTGCAAGCCGCGCATCCATTCGCGCGCGTTGACGAAGGCGAGGAACCAGGCGATCAGCACCGCGTAGTTGATGAGCGTCGAGAACAGCAGGAAGCGGAAGACGAGGTGGTCGTGCATGGCGGGATCCTCGCGGGACGATGGAAGCATCCTGGACCGGACGCGGTGAAGGCCTTGGGGATTACGCGGCCTGCCACGAAGCCCACGCGAGGCCGCCGAACAGGCAGGTTTCCGCGATGCGCTGGATGAGGCCGCGAACAGGACTGGAAGGAACGACGGAAATCGCGATCGCGGCGCCGAGCACGATGAACCCGGCGAGTTTGAAGGGCTGTCCGAGGTTTTCGGAGAGCGCCATCAGCGCGAAGCCGCCGCCGATGTATTCCACGCCGCCGGCGAGGTTGTGCAGGCCCTGTCGCCACGTACCGGACATGGGCGAGCCGGGGTCGCAGGGAAACACGGCCGCGCCGATGTAGCCGATGGCGAGGCACAGCGCGAGCGCCGTCGCCGCCGCGGGCAGCGCGGGACGAAGCAGGAAGGCGACGAGCAGCAGGGCCAGGCCGACGGGAAGGAACAGGCCAAGCGCCACGAAGCGCTGGTGCGGCGCGCCGGTTTCGCCGATTTCACTGATGGAATGCCGGAAGTGGCTGTAGCCCGGTTTGCGCGGCGCGAGCGCGATCAACGCGACGAACAGGTACAGCGCGGCGACGATGGTGATTGCGGTTGCCGGCATTTGTTCTTCTGCGATACGGAAAATAACGAGGATAAGTTGTGGTTTTAACGAGGTGGCTTTGGGTCAGGCATGGGACCAAGGCACGCTTCCAAGGTCGTACCAAGGCGAGTGATTGATCCAGTAAAGGCGAGTGTGTGTGATTCCTAACTCAGATGTGAGAGAAACAGCACGGCCACTATCTTCGACGCTCGTACTTGCACCGTGTATCACGCTAACCAGCGATTCTCGGATATCAATTAGAGGAGGCTCTCCATAGTGATCTAACATCAGAACGCGCCACTCTCTTTCATCGCGCCAGTCCTCAAGCTTTTCGAAATAAAGTTCCTTGAAATAAGTGAGCATATGTGCTCTCACGTATGCTTCAGTCCCAAGCTCTTGCAGTTTGTCGAATTCAAGGCGAAACGCATTAGGTTCAAGGCTGGTTACAAAAGAGCGATCCTTGTAAGAAACAAGGCCGAATAAAAACGAATTCTTGGAAAATTGCTGCCTCATCTGTGAAAGGATCTTTTCTTTATCAAAGACGAGACAGAAGCCTTCGTGGTCTTGCGCGTATTGCGCCCACATTCGTGGCCTGGCCAGCCCTCTCAGTAGAATGTCGTCTAAGTGGCTGCCAGAAAGGTCTGGCGCATCTGTGCAGAAGCAAGCGAGGTGAATGGGCAGCTTTAGCTTGCTAGCAATTACTTTTGGCAAAGACTCGTCAAGGAAATCGTTAGACGGCAAAGGATTGGTGGTCCAAGGCGTGAGCCGCCAGTCTTTCGATTCTTTCGGATCGTTTGTTCTTGCAAAAGAATTTAGTAGCAAAGTTTTATTACGCAGAATGTATTCGATGGCCTTGTCGGGCTTGGTGTAGTGATAGATGTATCGATCGCTATCTTTGAGGCCGTAGATAATCGACATTAGGCTCGGCTCTGAAATAGTGACAACCAGGTGGGTTCTGGCCAATAAAGCCTCTACATCCCCGTCTCACCCCGCGCGACCCGTCCCGCTAGACTGTCCGCATGGACACCCAGACCCTGCTGCTGATCGGAACCGTGCTGGCGGCGCTGGCCGTGGTGCTGTTGATCGTACTCCTGCTCCGCCGCCCGGAACGCGCGCTGGAAAACGCCTTGCGCGAGGAGCAGCGGGAAGGGCGGGGCGAGTTGCGCGGGCAGCTGGCCGATTCCATCCAGCGCACCGACGCGCGGCTGGACGAACTGCGCGCCGCACTGACCGACGACGCGCACAAATCGCGCAACGGCCTGGCCGCGCGCCAGCAGCAATTCGAGGAAAGCCTTGCTGCGCGATTGCGCGAACTCGGCGACCGCAACACGCAGACCCTGGGCGAACTGCGCGCCACGCTGGAATCGCAACTGAAGTCGCTGCAGGCCGGCAACGAACAGAAGCTGGAGCAGATGCGCGCGACGGTGGACGAGAAATTGCAGGCCACGCTCGAAACGCGGCTGGGCGAGAGTTTCCGTCTCGTGTCGGAGCGGCTGGAAGCGGTGCAGCGCGGCCTCGGCGAAATGCAGTCGCTGGCCAGCGGCGTCGGAGATTTGAAGCGCGTGCTGACCAACGTCAAGGACCGCGGCACCTTCGGCGAAACCCAGCTCGGCGCGCTGCTGGAACAGATCCTCACCCGCGAACAGTACGCGGCGAACGTGGCGACCTTGCCGGGTTCGAATGAACGCGTGGAATTCGCGCTGAAATTGCCGGGAAGCGCGGACGGCACGGTGTGGCTGCCGGTGGACGCGAAGTTCCCGCGCGAGGATTACGAACGCCTGCTCGACGCGCACGAACGCGCCGATGTGGCGCTGGCGCAGCAGGCGGGGCAGGCGCTGGAGCGGCGTTTGCGCGACGAGGCGAAGAAGATCCGCGAGAAATACGTCGGTCCGCCGCACACCACCGATTTCGCGCTGCTGTTCCTGCCGACCGAAGGCCTGTACGCCGAGGCGATCCGCCGGCCGGGGCTGTTCGACGCGCTGCAACGCGAGCATCGCATCACCCTGGTCGGGCCGACCACGCTGCTCGCGGTGTTGAACGCGCTGCAGATGGGCTTCCGCACGCTGGCCATCGAAAAGCGTTCCAGCGAGGTCTGGCAATTGCTGGGCACGGTCAAGACCGAATTCGGCAAGTTCGCCGGCGTGCTGGAAAGCGCCGACAAGCAGCTGAATACCGTGCAGAACAGCCTCAAGCAGGCCGGCGTGCGCACGCGCGCGATCGAACGGCAGTTGCGCGGGGTGGAAGCGCTGCCCGGCAGCGAAGCGCAGGGCGCGCTCGGCCTCGACGAAGACGCGCCGCGCGACTGAGGCTCAATGCGCCGGTTGCGGCGCCGGCGTGTCCTGCGGTGGATTGATGCTCGAATCCGGTGTCGTCGAAGCGGGCGCGGAATCGTCCTGCAGGTACGATGGCAGCGCCGCGTCGGCATCGGAATTGTTGGTGTCGATCTGGTAATTCCGGCGCTGCAGCCACGCGTCGCGGGTCAGGGCGTAATCGTCGTAGGCGTCTTCGCGGAAACTGTCGGCGGCGAACAGGTTGGTGCGCAGGTCGACCAACTGCAGGCCCTGCAGGAACACGCGCACGCGGTCTTCCTCGATCTGCGCCAGCGGCGACAGCGGCGCCTCGACCGCGCCGCCGAAGGCATCGCGCAGGGTGCGCGGGCCGAGGAAGGGCAATTCGAGGTAACGCGAACGTTTCCAGCCCCAGCGCGCCAGCGTCTGCCCGAAATCCTCGCTGCGGTTGGGGATGCCGAAGCGCGTCGCCGGGTCGAAGAAGCCGAGCACGCCGATGGTGAAGTTCACCGCGAAGCGGCCCAGCGATTGCCCGGCCTGCTTCGGCCGGCCCTGCAGCAGCGCGTTGATCGCGCTGACCGGCTGGCCGAGGTTGCTGAAGAAATTGCCGATGCCCAGCCGCACCGGCGGCGGCGCGATCTTCATGTAGCCGCGCGCCAGCGGCTTGGCGATATAACGGTCGACGCCGTTGTTGAAGTGGTGCACGTGGCGGTTGAACGGTTCCCACGGATCGCTCGGGTTGCGCCCGTTCGCCGAAGTCGCGTCGGCATCGCTGCCGTAGATCGCGGCGTAGTCGTCCTCGGCCTGCGTGGTCGCGTCGGTGGCGGCAGGCGCGTTCGTCGCATCGACCGGAGCCGTCGAAGGCGTTTCGTCGGCGATCGCGGTCGTCGCGCCGTCGTCGGCGTTCGCCATCGGAGCGACGGCATCGGCGTTCGCAGGCGTGGTCGTGGTCGTGGTCGCAGGCGTCGTCGGCGCGGCGGTGGACACCGGCACCGAGGCGTCGCCATCGGCATTCGCGCGCGCGCTGCCGGCGCTCGCGCAGGCGCCGAGCATGGCGGCGAGAAACGCAACCGCGACGAGGCGGGCGGGGAGGAATGCGTGGGGGCGCATGGCGTCAGTTTAACCGCTGGCGCGCGGCGGCCGTCAGGCCAGCGGCTGCAGCCGGGTGTCC
The DNA here is from genome assembly GCF_007556775.1 of Lysobacter lycopersici. Lineage (GTDB taxonomy): Bacteria > Pseudomonadota > Gammaproteobacteria > Xanthomonadales > Xanthomonadaceae > Pseudoluteimonas > Pseudoluteimonas lycopersici. Next base: position 1,826,133 of record NZ_CP041742.1, on the reverse strand, counting down.
AATCGGTAGGCCTGGCGCAGCGCCTCGAAATCCGCGGGCGTCGCGGCCAGTTGCAATGCGGCGTTGCGCTGCATCAGTTCGCCGAACAGCGCCAGCCCGGCGCTGTCGAGCTCGGTCACCCCGCCGAGGTCGAGCGTGGCCGCGCCCGCGAGCAGCGGGATCGCGGCCAGCCACAGCGTGGCGACGCGGTCGCGCAGCACCGGTCCGTGGAAACGCAACGCGTCGCCCTCGCGGACGACGCGCGCGGCGTCAGTGGCTGTTCGCATCGGCCTGGAGGCTGCCGTTGCGCAGTTCCTGCGCGACCTGGGCGATGGTCTTGTTCTGCAGCTCGGCGTCGAACTGGGCGCGGAAGGTCTGCACGAACGACACGCCTTCCACCATCACGTCGAACACCTTCCACGTGCCGCCGGACTGGCGCAGCAGGTAGTCGACCGGGATCGGTTCGCCGCCGCTGCGCACCAGCTCGCTGGACACCTTCACGCCCAGCCCGCGCGGCAGGTCGCTCTGCGACTTCACCCGCGCGGTGAGCTTGGTGTTGAACGCGAGCAGCGAGGAGCCGTAGCGCTGCATCAGGTTGTTGGTGAGCGCGTCGGCGAAGTTGGCCACGTCGGCGTCAGTGGCGCCGCGCGCGTGGCGACCCAACACCTGGCGCGCGGCGTAGTCCTTGTCGAACATCTGGCTGAACTCGCTGGAAATGAAGCTGCGCAGCGCGGCCGGGTTGCGATTGAACTCGGCGCGGCGCTTTTCCAGCGAAGCGATCACGCGGGTGCTGTTGTCCAGCACCATGCGCGAGGGCGCGGGCATCGCGGCGGCGGCCGTGGCGGCCTGCACCGGCGCGGTGGCCGCGACGGCCAGGGTGGCGCAGGCAAGGGCGAGGGCGGTCAGGACGGCTTTCATTGCGGGGGTTCCGTTTCAGGAGCGGGCTTTGCGGGCGCGGAGGATGAGCCCCCGCCGCTGAACATGTACTTGCCGACCATCTGGATCAGGTCGACCGAAGGCGTGGTGTAGGCGATCTCGTCGCCCGGCTTGAGCGGTTCCGGGTCGCCGCCCGGCGACAGCCCGACGAAGCTTTCGCCGAGCAGGCCTGCGGTGAGGATGCCCGCCGAGGTGTCGGCCGGGAGGTCCTTGTAGCGGTCGTCGATGTCGAGCGTCAGCACCGAGTCGAGCTTGACCGGGTCGAGGTCGATCTTCGCCACGCGGCCGATGGTGACGCCGCCGATCTTCACCGGCGCGGCGAGCCGCAACTGGCCGATGTTGGTGAAGCGCGCCTTCAGCGGATAGCTGCCGCCGCCGCCGAGGTCGAAGCGGCCATTGGTCGAGGCCAGCGCGAGCACCAGCAGCGAGGCCAGCGCCAGCAGCAGGAAGGCGCCGACCGCGAATTCGAGACGTGGGCCACGGAGGGACATGGTCATTTCCTCAATTGATCCAAGCCGTCATTCCCGCGAAAGCGGGAATCCAGTGTCTTTGCCCTGATGCCGGATCGAGCGAAAGACACTGGATCCCGGCCTGCGCCGGGATGACGAGCAAAAGCGAAATGCGGATTCGCGTTCATCGGAACAAAAACGCGGACAAAACGAAGTTGAACATCAGCACCAACAGCGAGGCGTTCACCACCGCGCGCGTGGTCGCGACCGAGGTGCCTTCGATCGTCGGCTCGGCGTGGAAGCCGACGTAGGCCGCGACCAGCGCCGCGGTACCGCCGAACACCGCCGCCTTGACGAAGGCGAAGACGAAATCCTTGTCGAAGTCGACCGCGTCCTTCATCACCTGCCAGAACGCGCCGCCGTCGAGGCCGATCACGCGCACCGCCTCGAACCAGCTGGCGCAGATCGCGAAGGTGCAGAAGAACGCGGTGAGCAGCGGTACGCAAATGATCGCGGCCCAGAAGCGCGGCGCCACCGCCTTCGCCACCGGATCGATCGCCATCAGCCCGAGCGCGGTGATCTGGTCGGTGGCGCGCATCAGCCCGAGTTCGGCGGCAATCGACGAACCCGCGCGGCCGATGAACAGCAACGCGGTCAGCACCGGCGCGAGTTCGCGATACAGGCCCAACCCGACCAGCGCGCTGATCTGGTTCGACGCGCCGTAGGTATCCAGCGCGCGATAACCAAGCAGCGTGACCGACAAGCCGACGAAGGCGCCGCCGACCGCGATGATCGGCAGGCTGCGCGCGCCGATCTTGTAGATCTCGCGCACCAGCTCGGCGAAGAAATCCGCGGTCGGTTTCGACGCGCGCAGCACCGACAGCGAGAACAGTCCGGCACGGCCGAGCGAGCGGGTGGCGGCAACGAACGGCATCACGCCGCCTCCAAAATTTGCCCGTCATGCCAGCGCAAGCAGGCATCCATCTTGCTCTTCGCCAGGGACTTGGGGCTGAAAGTCAAAATGGGTCCCAGCGTTCGCTGGGACGACGGCAAAAGGATGGTTTGGGGCTGCATCACGCCGCCTCCGCGCCGAGGGCGCCGTCGAAACGAATCGGGCCATCGGGACTGCCGGCGAGGAACTGGCGGATCAGCGGATCCTCGCTGCGCTCGAGTTCGGCCGGCGTGCCCGAGAACACGATGCCGCCATTCGCGATCACGATGGCGCGATCGCTGATCGGCAGGGTTTCGTGCACGTGGTGGCTGACGATGATGCTGGTCATGCCGAGGCTGGCGTTGAGCCGCGCGATCAATCGCATGATCACGCCCGCGGCGATGGGGTCGAGCCCGGTCAGCGGTTCGTCGTAGATCATCAAGGGCGGGTCGAGGGCCAGCGCGCGCGCCAGCGCCACGCGCCGCGCCATGCCGCCGGAGAGTTCGCGCGGATAGAGGTTCGCGGCGGCGTGCAGGCCGACCGCGCCGAGCTTCATCGCCACCAGCCGGTCGAGCACCGGTTTCGGCAGGCGCGCATGCGTGCGCAGCGGCAGCGCCACGTTCTCGGCGGCGGTGAGGTCGGTGAGCAGGCCGTTGCCCTGCAGCAGCACGCCGACGTGCTTGCGCAGTTCCAGCAATTCGCGCTGGCGGGTCGGAACGACCTGCCCGAGCACTTCGACCGTGCCCGCGGCCGGCGGCAGTTCGCCGGTGAGCGCGGCGAGCAGGGTCGACTTGCCGCTGCCCGAGGGGCCGAGCACCGCGACGATGCCGCCGCGCGGCGCCTCGAAATCGATGCCGTCGAGCACGGTGCGGCCGCCGCGGTCGAGGCGGACATCGCGCAAACGCACGGCGGGGGTGGGGGTGTCGTCGCTCATCGTGTGGGGTCGGAACGCGCTGGTCCCTGGCGCAACCGGCGCAGTGTCGCGAGTTCCGGCTGAATGCGGCCGGAGCCGGGGCATTGTCGCATCCGCGCGGCACCGCGGACGCATCGCGCGGGATGCGACGGCGCTGCGGCATCATTCGAGGATGCAGGCGGGGGAATTCCATCTGGTATCCAGCAACCGGCTCGATGCGCTCGCCGCGCACCTGGCCGAACGCCTGTCGCGCCCGCTCGCGGCGGACGCGCCGCTGGCGCCGGAGACCATCCTCATCCCACAGCCGACGCTGCGCCGCTGGCTGCAGGCCTGGCTGGCGCGCAAGCTGGGGATCGCCGCGAACCTGCGCTTCCCGACCCCATCGGAATTCACCTGGGAACTGCTGCGCGCCGACGTGGCCGGCCTGCCGGAAACCTCGCCCTGGGACGGTGCGCGGCTGCGCTGGCGGCTGTACGCGCTGCTCGGCGACGACGCGCCGCCCGACGTGCGCGAACACCTCGACCGCGCGACGGGTGCGCGTGCACTGGCGCGCTGGCGGCTGGCGGAATCGCTGGCGTCGACGTTCGACCGCTACCAGGCCTATCGCCGGTCGTGGCTGGAAGACTGGGAAGCGGGCGGGGCACCCGACGACTGGCAGGCGGAACTGTGGCGGCGGCTGCTGGCCGATGGCGCCGGCCCGCCGCGCTCGCGCCTGCTCGGCGACTGGCTGCGCCGCCACGACGGCAGCGGCACCGCGCCGCCCGGATTGCCCGCGCGCCTGACCGCGTTCGCGACCGTGCATGTGTCGCCGGACGTGCTGCGGCTGCTCGCGGTCTGCGCGCAGTCGATCGAACTCGATTTCCACCGGCCGACGCCGAGCGCCGAATACTGGGGCGACGTCGAGGCGTTGCGCGGCGTGCTGCGGCGCGACGGCGTGGACGCCCTGCCCGCGGCGCTCGCGGCCGCGCAGCACGACAACCCGCTGCTGCAGGCCTGGGGCGCGGCGGGGCGCGACTTCGACGCGCAGCTGTTCGCCTACGATCTGGTGCAACCGGCGAGCGAGGTCGAACTGTACGCAGCGCCGGCGCGCGACACCCTGCTGCATGCGCTGCAGGCGGATGCGTTCGAACGCGCCGCGCCGCGGCCGCTCGAAAATTTCGACGAAGCGGATTCTTCTTTGCAGGTGCACGCCTGCCATTCGCGGCTGCGCGAGGTCGAGGTGCTGCACGACCGCCTGCGCGCGATGCTCGACCCGGCGACGCCGGAAGGCGCGCGCTTCAATCCGCCGTTGCGGCCGCAGGAGATCGCGGTGCTGGCGCCGAACATCGGCGATTACCTGCCGCTGGCGCGCGCGGTGTTCGGCGGCATCCCCGCCGACGATCCGTTGCACATTCCCTACACGCTGTCGGATCGGCCCCAGGCGCAGGCGCATCCGCTGGTCGGGCTGTTCCTGTCGCTGCTGGAATTGCGCGACGCGCGGCGCACGGCGTCGGAAGTGCGCGACCTGCTGGCGGTGCCGGAGGTGATGGCCGCGTTCGACCTGTCCGAATCCGACCTCGATCGCCTCGGCGACTGGTTCGCCGTCGCCGGCATCGCCTGGGGCGAGGACGAAGCGCAGCGCGAAGCGCTCGGCCTCGGCCGCTGGCGCGAATACAGCTTCGCGTTCGGCCTCGACCGCCTGCTGCTCGGTTACGCGACCGGCGACGACAGCGAAGACATCCCCGATTCCGCGGGCAACCTCATCGCGCCCTGCGCCGTGGCGGAAGGCGCCGATGCGGAACGGCTCGATGCGCTGTTCGCCCTGCTCGCGCGGCTGCACCGATTGTCGACGTGGATGCGCGAGGAACATCCGGCCACGGAATGGCGCGACCGGCTCGCGGCCGAATTCGCCGCGCTGTTGCCGAAGGCGCCGGCCGACGATGCGGAACAGGCGGCGCGGCGGATCGTGCGCGAAGCGCTCGACGGCTTCGCGACCCAGGCCGCCGATGCCGGGCCGCTGGCATTGGACGTGGTGCGCGCCGCGCTCGGCGATGCGCTGCAGGCACCGTCGCCGCACCAGCCCTTCCTCGGCGGCGGCGTGACGTTCGCCGGCATGGTGCCGCTGCGCACCATCCCGTTCCGCGTCGTCTGCCTGCTGGGCATGGACGCCGAGGCGTTCCCGCGGCGCGAACCGCCGGGCGACATCAACCGCCTTGCCGCGGAAACAACGCGCAAGCTCGGCGACCGTTCGGTGCGCGAGGACGACCGCTTCCTGTTCCTGCAGCTGCTGGCCGCGGCCGGCGACGCGTTCTACCTGAGTTACGGCGGCCGCGACGCGCGCGACGGCAGCGTGCGCGAGCCCTCGGCGCTGGTGTCCGAGCTGCTCGACGTGGCGCAGCGCTGCCTGCCCGCCGGCGTCGATGCGCGCGAACGGCTGCTGCTGTCGCATTCGCTGCAGCCGTTCTCGGCGCAGGCCTTCGGTGCCGGCGATGCGCGGCGATTCTCGTATCGCGCCGCGTGGCGGCAGCCATCGACGCAGCGTGCCTTGCGCGCACCGGCCGTGTTCGCCGCCGCGCCCCTGCCGCCGCCGTCGGTGGAAGGCGACCGTTCGCTGTCGCTGGCGGAACTGCAGGCCTTCCTGCGCAATCCGCCGCGCGCGTTCCTGCGCGGCCGGCTCGAACTCGCGCTGCCCTGGCGCGACGACGCGCGCGACGCCGACCGCGAACCGCAGGGCGACGACGCACTGCAACGGCATGCGCTGGTCACGGCGCTGGTCGCCGAAACGCTGGACGATGCGGAACTGCGCGCACGCGGATTGCTGCCGCCGGGCCACGAAGGCACCGGCGCCGCCGCGCACGCGCGCATGCGCGCCACCCTGCTGCGCGAAGCGATCGCGCAATGGCGGGGCGATGCGCCGGGCGAACGCATCGAGGCCTCGCTGGCCTTGCCCGGCGTGGCGTTCGACATCCGCCTGCCGGAGGTGCACGACGGCCGCCGCGCGGTCGCGCTCGCCGGCAGTATGAAGGGCAAGCACTGGCTGCGCGCGCAGGTCGAGCACCTCGCGCTGGCCACGGTCCTCGGCGAACGCGCGCGGACGCGCGTGTTCTGGATCGAGGAAACGCGCGACGGCGAACTCGAACTGCAGCAGCAGGACATGCCGGCGACGGCGCGCGAAGCGGCGATCGATCGAATCGCCGGCCTGGTCGCGATGTTCGACGACGGCATGACGCGGCCGCTGCCGTTCGCGCCCGACGCCGCATATGCGTATTCCAGCGCATTGAAGGAGAAAGGCGACGCGGATGCGTGGAAAGCGGCGGTCGCCGCCTTCTCCGGCTACCAGGGCTACGGCGACGGCCACGATCCGTGGTTCCGGCTCGCGTTCCGCGGCGGCGACATGCTGGCCGCGCGCGACGACGCGCTCGGCGACGAATTCGTGACGCTCGCGCAGCGCGTCTTCGACGGAGGCGCGGCATGAGCGAGCTCGCATTGCGGCTGCCGCTGTCGGGCCTGCACCTGGTCGAGGCCAGCGCCGGCACCGGCAAGACCTTCGCCCTGACCGCGTGGATACTGCGCCTGCTGCTGGAGCGCGGCGTCGCCTTGCCGGAACTGCTGGCGGTGACCTTCACCCGTGCCGCCACCGCCGAATTGCGCGAACGCATCCGCCGGCGCCTGCGCGGTGCCGAGCGCCTGCTCGGCGGCGAAGCGGCGCGCGACGACGAGGAACGGCAGACCGCGGCGATCCTCGCGCAGGCGATCCGCAACGGCGACGAGGCGACGGTGCGCATGCGCCTCGCCGCCGCGCTGGTGCAGCTCGACGAAGCCGCGGTCTCGACCATCCACGGTTTCTGCCAGCGCGCGCTGCGCGAATACGGCTTCATCGCCGGCAGCATCGGCGACGAGGACGTGATCGACGATCCGCGCGAGGCCTGGGACGAGGTCGCCGCCGACCTGTGGCGCGGCGCCAACCTCGGTTTGCCCGAAGACGCGCGGCAATTGCGCGCGTTGTGGAACACGCCCGGCGACCTCGCCGGCAACCTGCCCGGCCTGTGCGATCCGGCGCGGCGGCTGCTGCCCGCGGCGAACGAATCCGACGCGGCCGCATGGCTGCACGCGCTGCGCGCGCAGGCGCGGGAACGCTTCGAGGCCACGCTTGCGCGCCGCCGCCAGCGCAGCCAGGACCAGTTGCTCGAACGCATGCACGTCGCGATGCGCGAGCCGCGTTTCGCCGCGGCGGTGGCGACGCGCTGGCCGGTGGCGCTGGTCGACGAATTCCAGGACACCGATACCCGCCAGTGGGCGATCTTCCGCGGCCTGTACCAGGCCGGCCTCGCGCGCTTCAAGCGCGATGCGGGCGCGATGCCGCTGCTCGGCCTGGTCGGCGATCCGAAGCAGGCGATCTACGCCTTCCGCGGCGGCGACCTCGACACCTACCTCGCCGCGCGCGATGAGGTGCGCGCGCATGGCGGCGAGCGCATGTCCAATATAAGCAGCCTCGACACCAACTATCGTTCGCGGCCGGCGGTGCTCGCCGCGATCGAGGCGCTGTTCGCGCAATCGCCGCAGCCGTTCCGTTCCGACATCGCCTTCCACCCGGTCGTCGCCGCGCGCGCCGACGACGAGGACGCGCTGCGCGTCGATGGCGCATCGCCGCCCGGATTGACGATCCACTGGCTGCCGCCGCCGGGCGATGCGTCGAAGAAGAAGCGGTCCAAGGGCGAGGACGAACGCGACGCCATCGCCACCACCGTCGGCGAAATCGTGCGCCTGCTCGAACGCGGCACGCTGCGCGGAAAGGATGGCGAACGCCCGCTGCGCGCCTCCGACATCGCGGTGCTGGTGCGCAGGAACAAGCAGGCCGAATGGATGCGCGACGCGCTGGCCGCCGCCGGCATCGGCGCCGCGGTGCAGGGCAACGACAGCGTGTTCGCCGCCGACGCCGCGGGCGAAGTACTGCGCTTGCTCGAAGCCTGCGCGCACCCGGGCGACGACGCGCGCCTGCGCTCGGCGCTGGCGACGCGCCTGCTCGGCTTCGATGCCGCGGCGATCGCCGCGCTGGAAGACGCCGTCGACGCGGACGGCGTCCCGGCGCTGCCGGCGTGGCGCGCGCGTTTCGAAGCCGCCGGCCTCGCCTGGCAGCAGCGCGGCCCGCTGCCGGCCTTGCTGCCCTTCCTCGAGGGTCGGTTCATCGGCGAAGCCGCCGCCGCCGCGCGCCTGTCCGAAACCGGCGGCACGCGCCTGCTCACCGATGCGCTGCACCTGGCCGAACTGCTGCAGGCGCAGGGCGAACACAGCCACGGCGTGCACGGCCTGCTGCGCTGGTTCGCGCGCCAGTGCGCCGCGCCGCCGCAGGGCGACGAGCTGGCGTTGCGCCTGGATGCCGACGCCGACGCGGTGCAGGTGTTGACCCTGCACAAGGCCAAGGGGCTGGAATACCCGGTGGTGTTCCTGCCGTTCACCGCCTTTGCCGATGGATTCGCGCCGCAAGGCCTGCGCTGCAGCCGCGTGCGCGACGACGACGGCGCGCCGGCGAACTATTTCCACCTGCATCGTGGTTCCGGCAAGGCGAAAGCCATGGTGTTCGGCAGCCCCGCGCACCACGACGAATGGATCGCGCGGGAAGAAATCGATGAAAGCGCCGAGGACCTGCGCCTGCTCTACGTCGGCCTGACCCGCGCGCGCTACGCCCTGCACCTCAGCTGGGGCCACACATACGATTCCAACGACAGCGCGCTGCACTGGTTGCTGCACGGCGCCGAAAAGGCGGGCCGCAAGCACGACACGCTGCAGCCGGACGGCATGCGCGAACGCATCGAAACGCTGGCGCGCGCATCGAGCGGCGCGATCGAAGTCCGGCCGATGCCCTCGCCGGTGCCCGCGGCGGCGGTGTCGCGCGATGCCTTGCGCACCGCGGACGCGGGCACGCCCGAAGCCCGCGTCGCCAGCGCGACCCTGCCGCGCGGCGGCGGCCAGTACAGCTTCTCCGGCTTGCGCAGCCATCGCCGCGAATCGCTGCCCGCGCGCGGCGCCGACGACGAAGCCGCGGCACCGGCGACGCTGGAAGTCGTGGCCGCGGCCGGCGACGGGGTGAAGCCGCTCGGCGGCGCCGATTTCGGCAACGTCGTGCACGAAACGCTGGAAACGGCCGATTTCGCTGCGTGGGACGGCGTCGCCGAAGCGCCCGACGCGGCCGCGCGCGAGGCCATCCTCAAGGCGCTCGCCCGCCACGACCTGCCGCGCACGCCCGAGGCCGCCGCGCAGGTCGCCGACCTGGTCGCGCGCGCGCTCAACGCGCCGTTGCCGGGCGCCGCCACGCTCGCGCGGCTGCCGGCGACGCGACGCGTGGCGGAAATGGAATTCCACTTCCGCCTCGGCGCCACCCGCCTGCAGGCCTTGCACGCACTGCTCGCCGCGCACGGCTACGCGCATGCGACCACGCCTTCGCGCGGCGGCATCGAAGGCCTGATGCACGGCTACATCGACCTGCTCTACCGCGACGACGACGGCGCGCACTGGGTGCTCGACTACAAGACCAACCGCCTCGCCGACTATTCGCCGGCGTCCTGCGCGCACGCGGTCGCCGACAGCGATTACGACCTGCAATACCTGATCTACCTGGTCGCGGTGCAGCGCTGGCTGCGCCTGCGCCTCGGCGCTGCCTACGACCCGGCCAGGCACCTCGGCGGCGCGGTCTACCTGTTCCTGAGGGGGATCGCCCCGCGCGGCGGCGATGCGCAGGGCCACGGCATCCACCGCGACCGTCCGCCGCAGGCGCTGGTCGACGGCCTCGACGCGCTGTTCGACGGAGGCGCGGCATGAACGCGCTGTCCGACGCCATCGCCGCGCTCGCGCGCGCCGGTGCGCTGCGCGAGGTCGACCGCGCATTCGCCCGGTTGTTGCGGCGCATGGGCGCCAGCGCGGACGTGCAGCTCGCCGGCGCGCTGGCGATGCGCGCGGTGGCGCTGGGCCACAGCGGTTTTGCATTGAACGACGCGCGCGCTTTGCTCGACGAACTCGGTGTCGGCGCCGATGCGGATGTCGCCTTGCCGGACGCCGGCGCCTGGGCCGACGCCTTGCGCGCGAGTCCGCTGGTCGGCGCGGATCCCGACGCCTCCGCGCCGCTGGTGTTCCAGCACGGGCTGGTCGCGCTGCGCCGCTACGCGCGCTACGAAAAAGGCCTCGCCGATGCCCTGCGCGCGCGCAGCGGCGACGCCGGTTCCGGAATTGTTTCGACCGGCGATCCCGCGGAGAACGCCGCGCTCGCGCGCCTGTTCGCACTGCGGCCGGGCACGCTCGATCGCCAGGCGCTGGCCGCGTGGCTGGTGCTGCGCCAGCGCCTCGCGCTGGTCACCGGCGGCCCCGGCACCGGCAAGACCACCACCGTCGCGCGCATGCTCGCGCTGCTTGCCGCGCGCAGCGATGGCCTGCGCATCGCGCTGGCCGCGCCCACCGGCCGCGCCGCCGCGCGCCTGGCCGAAGCGGTCGCCGATGCGCTCGCGCGCGATGTCGCCGAGGGCCGCCTCGGTGCCGACATCGCCGCGCGCGTTCCGCGCCAGGCGCAGACCCTGCACCGCCTGCTCGGCTGGCAGCGCAGCGGGGCGTTCCGCCACGACGCGTCGCTGCCCTTGCCGTTCGACGTCGTCGTGGTCGACGAAGCCTCGATGGTCGACCTGCCGCTGATGGCGAAGCTCGTCGATGCCGTCGCGCCCGCCGCGCGGCTGGTGCTGCTCGGCGATCCGGACCAGTTGCCCGCGGTCGAAGCCGGCGACGTGCTCGGCGCGTTGTGCGCCGCCGCCGGCGATGGCGAATCGCTGCCGCCCGCATTGGCGCGCGCCGCGAGCGAAGCATTGCAAGCCACGGTGCCGGAAACAGGGTTCGAACCCGGGCAAGACCATGCCGCGCCGCTCGCCGGCCATCGCGTCCATCTCGTGCGCGGTTATCGGCAGGCCAATGCCGCCGGCATCGCCGCGCTCGCGCGCAGCGTGCAACACGGCGATGCCGACGAAGTGCTGGAACGATTGCGCGCCGGCGGCGATGGCGTGCACTGGCTCGACACCGGCGCATCCGGTTTCGGTGCGAATGTGCTCGAACGCCGGCTCGAAACCGGGGTGCTGCCGCAGTACCGCGCGCTCGCGCAGGCCGAAGATCCGCAGGCCGCGCTGCGCCTCGCCACCGGCGTGCGCGTGCTCACCGCGTTGCGCCACGGGCCCGGCGGCGCGCACGCGTGGAACGCGTGGTTCGCGCAACGCCTCGGTGGCGGCGATCCGTGGTTCCGTGGGCGGCTGGTGATGGTCGCCGCCAACAGTTATCGGCACGGGTTGTTCAACGGCGACACCGGCGTGTGCTGGCCGGACGCCGACGGCAGCCCCGTGGTCTGGTTCGAACAGGACGGGCGCCTGCGCCCCTGGTCGCCGGGGCAGTTGCCGCAGCACGACACCGCGTTCGCGACGACGGTGCACAAGGCGCAGGGGTCGGAGTTCGATGCGGTGTGGCTATTGCTGCCGCGCGCGGACAGCCGCGTGCTCAGCCGCGAGTTGCTCTACACCGGCCTGACCCGCGCGCGCAGCGCGTTGCACATTGCAGGCAGCGCCGACGCGATCGAGGCCGCGCTGGCGCGGCATGCGGGAAGGGTGTCGGGGTTGGGGTGGAGGTTGGAGTAAGGACAGGAATTGAGCCTGACCATTTTTTCTTCCATTGCTCAATGGCAACAGAGCGCCGGTTCTAGCAACAACAACAGGGGCGGAAATCCGCCCCTGTTGTTTCCTGCGAAATGACTCAATGACGATTAGAACAAACGCAACATCATGCTGCGGCAGTTCAATCAGCACTCGCCCTACGGCTCGGCAAACCCGTCGCCCAGCGAAGCATGTCGCCAAGGATCGGGAAAATGTCGTTGTGCTTGGCACCGAAACGCATGAAATCACCCTGCATGGAGCCAATGTCCCGATTCACTCCGGGAACTTCTTCGGGGAGATAGTCGGCCAGGCCATCGAGTCCGGCACCCAGCCGCTTCCCCTGGGTGAGTCCGTAGTAGTTCCAAATCGGATTCTCGTGAGAGAAGTCCACAGATGGCAGGCGCTCCAAGAACTGCTGGAACAGCTCGTCAGAGTTCTCAGGCCTGCGGTTGCTGAAGTTCAAGTCATACGCGATTTTTGCCATTGCCTTCAAGACGACAGGCTGTGCCGCAACGGTCTTCTCTTTCGCCTGGTGGCTTCCGAAATCAGGGATTTCGTTGATCCTGCTCCACAAATCAATGACGACCTGTTCGCGAGGCTCAATAACCGCAGGAGTAGCGCCACTCACATTACCCTTGTTCAAAAATGCGATGGCGTTGATGGCAACCGCGTCCTTCAACAAGATTGCCCCCGTGTCCTGCGACCAGTCTTTAGGCTCATGATCAGTGAGCGCGATACCGAGTTCTCCCGACAACTTGTCCTTGATGAACAACGTGATGGGGTTTGAACCATCAAACTGGAAGGCGAGCGAGGCATCCACCTTCTTGCCGAGGCGGTTGAGGTCGTGGAAGAGCTGGCGTTCCTGCTCAATATCCAGCCCAAGATGAACTTCAACTGTCAGCGTCGCGAACTGCCGAGCCGCCTCGTACGCCTCATTCCAGACCAACATTTCGGCTTCGGAGACAGGCTTACCCTTCTCAGGAAACAGCACGGCTCCCTTGCCCGGATACTTACCTTCCTTGCGGACAGTCTCCAAGAAAGTCATGGCCATATCCGCCGCATGGCGGCGGTGCTGCCCATCCACTACCCAAAGAGTGTGGCGCTCAGAAAGGAAGACCTTGAATGAAGCGGTTTCTCCCGTCTTCTTGTCTTCATTGCGATCACCGCGAATCCCACCCTCACCAGATCCCCCAGGAGGAACATTGCGAATGTTGCAGACAAGCGGCTGCAAGGAGAAGTAGGGCTGCTTTCCAAGGACTTGGATGAGTTCGTCAAAAATCTCCGGAACGGGATGGTTCGCAGCGATACGACGCATTTTTGCGGCGGAGATGAGGCCTTTGACCATGTAAACGGCCAACTTCTTCGCATGTTCTTCGTTGAGCGGACGCTGCGCGAGGGGACCAGCTTCGCGGTCATTTGCTACCGCGGAAATCTCTTTGAACTTCCGGAACGGAATGGACATCGTGAAGACACGGTGCCCAAGGTTGTGGCCAATGAACACATTGAACGCGGTCTCGTTCACGTCGCCAGAATCGAGCAGGCTGTCCAGACTCTGCCCGCCCCTGGTCGCCCCACCGCTAACGATGGGGGTAGGCATTTCGCCGTTTTTCGGGTACATATAGTTCTCCTGTAAGTAGTTGATTTGATTGCCGCTGCTGCGCTGAAAGGGGTCCGATTTCTCAGGTCAGCAACCCCTGGCGCACGGAAATAATGCTCCTGGTGAATTATTCTGTCAAAGGAATTTTTACCAGGGGCATTTTTATTTTTACCCAGGCGGATAAACTCTTGATTGCAAACGTATTCGTGCCATGCAGGATCTGGCCGATACCGTCATCGCTCATGTAGGCGGATTTCGGATTGCCCGCTTCGCCTTCTAGTTGAGCGGGCTGGTGATCTCTTGTTTACGGAACTCGTTCCGTAATTGGCTAGGTGTGTACGGCGGCATGCCCGAGGCTGGATTGACTCCACAACTCAGCCCACAAACACCTGGTCCCGGATCAGCCAGCGTTATCGAGCACGCTAATCACCACCTTCCCCTTCGCCCGCCCGGTTTCGATAGAGGAAGTCAATTCGCAAGATCTTCTAGGGACGTTTCCGACGCAGTTATCTCACCCGCGCCGCGCGCACCATCCATGAATCATCCCCGCCTGGTGGAAGCGCAGCGGCGCGTCGAACCCGACATCCCTGACCAATTCCGCCACGCGATCCGGCGGCAGGACCGCCACATCGCGCGCATAGGCGGCGCGCATGCGTTCCAACGCATCGGCATCGAGGCCAGTGCCTGACATGGCGCGCATCCACAACCGCAGCATCGCTGGGTAATCGGGCGCAGAGATGTCCCACGCCAAATCCGCCCACGCGAGCGTTCCGCTGGGGCGCAGGCGTTGCGCGATCTGCGCGAAGAACGCGGTGCGCGCGGCGGGATCGAGGAAGAATTGCGACACGAGGAAGCAAGTGGCCGCGTCGAATGCATCACGTCCGGGCAGCGTTTCGAGCACGCCGGCGTGGAATTCGCAACGATCCGCGAAACTGTCGCGTTCGGCACGCGCGCGGCACGCGGCGATCATTTGCGCCGACGGATCGAGCGCGAGGAAACGCCAGTGTGGAAAACGCTGTGCAAGATACGCGATCTCGGCTCCGGTGCCGGCACCGATGCAAAGCAGGCGCGCGTCCTCGGGCAGGTCGGCGAACACCGTTTCCAGCAGGAACAGCAGGCTATCGCGGATCGGCGCCATCCGCGCCCACTGTGCGTCGTAGCCGGCGGCCTGCTGGTCGAAGAGGGCATCGAGTTCGTGCTGGTCCATGAATCGAGTTCCTTGAGGCTCGATTCCACGATACAGAAGACGTCAAGCGCGACAGCAGCATTCATCGCCCCATTCCCCGTTTCGTCGCAATCCGCTTGCGATTCGCGATTCCCCGTCCGCATGCTGGATCCCGCTGCGCGTGCAGCGCCGAACGACCGGATCGCAATCGATGAAAACCCTGATCGCCCTGCTGCTGTGGTGCGTGCTGCTGGTGCTGTGCTGGCCGCTCGCCTTGCTGGCGCTGGTGCTGTGGCCGCTCGCCTGGTTGATCCTGCTGCCGTTCCGCCTGGTCGGCATCACCTTCACCGCGCTGTTCGCCTTCCTCGGCGCGCTGCTGATGCTGCCCGCGCGATTGCTGCGCGGCCCGGCTCCGCACGTAGCGGTGGGCTGAAACTCAGTCTTTCGCGTCGCGGTAGGCGCGCAGCGCAGCGTTCATTCGCGTCTGCCAGCCGGGTCCGCTTTCGCGGAACCAGTCCAGCACGTCCTTGTCCACGCGCAACGCGATCTGTTCTTTGCGCTCTTCCGGCGTTTTCGCCGGACGACCGCGTTTCGCGCGCAATTCCTCCAGCCCGGTATGCGTGATCGCGTTCTTCCAGAATGCGAGCGTCGCTTCCCGGTCGTCCGGATCGTAGGGAACATCAGTGTGGCGGGTACGCGCGGAAGTACGCTTCGCGTTCATGGGATTTGGCCTCGCGGCATGAAATCAATCGTGGTCCGTCATCGCGTTCGGTCCACACCAGCACGACCACGCGTCCGTGCGCCCACGCAATGCTGACAAACCGCTGTTCGCCGTAGTCGTCGCGGTCGTCCTCGAAGGTGACCATCGGCGCGTCGAACGCCGCCATGCAGCCCGGCAGGTCGATGCCGTGCTTGCGGAGGTTCCGGCGGCGCTTGGCGGGGTCATGGTTCACGGCAATTATTGCATATGCGTTAAATCGAATGTCAAGACCGCAGGGGCCTGTGGACACGCTGTCTGGGACGACACAGATCGACCGAATGGGAAGTCGCCGCGATACGGCGTCGGAAAGGGCTGGAATCGCGCCGCGCTACCATGCCCGCCCGCCTTCGCATCGGAGCCGCCATGTCCGACGACAACAACCCTGGCGACAGCCGCAACGACGTCACTCGCCGGCAGGCCGAGGACGCGGTGCGCACGCTGCTGAAATGGGCCGGCGACGACCCGTCGCGCGAAGGCCTGCTCGACACGCCCAAGCGCGTGGCCAAGGCCTACCAGGACTGGTTCAGCGGCTACGCGCTGGACCCGGACGACTACATGGCCCGTACCTTCGAGGAAGTCGGCGGCTACGACGAGATGATCGTGCTGCGCGACATCGAGTACGAAAGCCATTGCGAGCACCACATGGCGCCGATCATCGGCAAGGTCCACGTCGGCTACCTGCCGGACGGCAAGGTCGTGGGCATCAGCAAGCTGGCGCGGGTGGTCGAGGCCTACGCGCGACGCTTCCAGGTGCAGGAAAAGATGACTGCGCAGATCGCCAACTGCATCCAGCGCGCGCTGAATCCGCGCGGCGTGGGCGTGGTGGTGGAAGGCGCGCACGAATGCATGACCACGCGCGGCATCCACAAGCGCGGGGTGTCGATGGTGACCTCGAAGATGCTGGGCAGTTTCCGCGAGGATGCGCGCACACGTGGCGAGTTCCTGAGGTTCATCGAGGTCGGCAATGGCCATTGACGGATTAATTTAACCCGGGCAATATTCGCACCTTGTCCATGAGGTGCGCCATGCCCGACTTGTCCCTGCGTTGCACCGCCTTCGCCGGCCCGGCCCGGATCGCCAGCGGCGAGTTGCGCCATGTCGCGCTGAAGGCCCGGCAGGCGTTCGCCAGCGGGCGCCGGGTGCTGGTGTTCGAGGACGCCAGCGGGCGCCAGGTCGACCTGCCGCTGGAATTGTCCGAAGGCGAACTGCTGCGCCTGCTGTCCGCGCCCGTGCCGATGGCCGATCCCGTGCCCGCGCCCGCGCGCGGTCCGGGGCGGCCGAAACTGGGCGTGGTCGCGCGCGAAGTGACCCTGCTGCCGCGGCACTGGGACTGGCTTGCGGCCCAGCCCGGTGGCGCCTCGGTGGCGTTGCGGAAACTGGTCGAGGATGCGCGCAAGGTCGCGGGCGGCAACGACCGCAGGCGCGCGGCGCAGGAGTCGGCGTATCGCTTCATGCAGGCGATGGCCGGCGACCTGCCCGGCTACGAGGACGCGACGCGCGCGCTGTTCGCCGGCGACGTGGCGCGCTTCGAGGAACGGACCGCGACATGGCCGGAGGATGTGCGCGATCATGCCGCGCTGCTGGCGGCGGATGCGTTCGTGCATTGAACCCTTCTCCCCGCATGCGGGGAGAAGGTGCCCGCAGGGCGGATGAGGGGCAGGCCTGGCGCGAAAAGCGCCCCTCACCCGCCTTCGGCATCCTCTCCCCATCCGCGATGGGGAGAGGCAAAACAAATGAGTTGAGCCCTCCAATTGGATTCCCCGTGAACGCACCCCTTGCCAACGGCGCACGCAAGGCCGCGCTGGCCTTCATCTTCGTCACCGTGCTGATCGACGTGATCGCGTTCGGCGTGATCATCCCGGTGCTGCCGCACCTGGTGGAGGAATTCGTCGGCGGCAACGCCTCGACCGCGGCGTACTGGATCGGCGTGTTCGGCACCATGTTCGCGGCGATCCAGTTCTTCTCCGCGCCGATCCAGGGCGCGCTGTCGGATCGCTTCGGCCGGCGCCCGGTGATCCTGCTGTCCTGCCTCGGCCTGGGCATCGACTTCATCGTGATGGCGCTGGCGCCGACGCTGGCGTGGCTGTTCGTCGGGCGCGTGTTCTCGGCGATGTTCTCGGCCAGTTTCACCACCGCGAACGCTTACATCGCCGACGTGACCCCGCCCGAACAGCGTGCCAAGAGTTTCGGCATGGTCGGCGCGGCCTTCGGGCTGGGCTTCATCGTCGGACCGCTGATCGGCGGCGTGCTCGGCGACATCAACCACCGCCTGCCGTTCTGGTTCTCCGCGGGCCTGGCGCTGGTGAACTTCTGCTACGGCCTGTTCGTGTTGCCCGAATCGCACCCGAAGGAACGACGCACGCCGAACTTCGACTGGCACCACGCCAAGCCGATGGGCGGGGTGAAGTTGCTGCGCAAATTCCCGCAGATCTGGGGCCTGGTTGCGGTGGTGTTCATCGCCAACTTCGCGCACTACGTGTACCCGAGCACGTTCGTGCTGTTCGCCGACGTGGCCTACGGCTGGAAGGAAAAGCAGGCCGGTTACGTGCTGGCGCTGGTCGGCGTGCTCAGCGTGATCGTGAATGTGATTCTGGTCGGTCGAGTGGTGAAGGCGCTGGGCGAACGCCGCGCGCTGCTGTTCGCGCTGGCCTGCGGCGTGACCGGTTTCCTCATCTACGGTTTCGCGCCGACCGGATGGATCTTCCTCGTCGGCATGCCGATCAGCGCGCTGTGGGCGATCGCCGGCCCGTCGACCATGGCGCTGATCACGCGCCAGGTACCGGCCGACGCGCAGGGCCGCATCCAGGGTTCGCTCAGCAGTTTGGTATCGCTGGCGGGCATCGTCGCGCCGGCGATCTTCGCCAGCTCGTTCGGTTTCTTCATCGGCCCGCACACGCCCGTGCACTTGCCGGGCGTGGCGTTCCTGGTCGCGGCCGCGTTGCTCGCCGGCGCGTGGATCGTCGCCTGGCGCTTCACCGATGCGGCGCACTACCACGAGGCGGCGCCGGCGTCGGCGGGCGAGGGCGAACCTGCGCCGACGGAACCGTCACTGCAGGGCTGAGGCGGCACCAACGGCATATCCCGTGGCCGCCGGAGTGGCGCACAATCGCCGGGTCGACCCTGATCCGGGAGCGTTCCATGCGCCACAACCTGCCGCGCCTCGCCGCGTTGTCCCTCGTCGCTTCGGCCATCGCCGCCTGCGGCACGATGCAAGTGAATGACACCAATGCCGCGGTCGATGCGAATCCGCTGTGCACCTCGCAGCCGAACCGACCGGGCGAACCGGTGGCGGCAGAATGCGAGCGCAAGACCGAGTCGACCTGGTCGAGCGACGATTCGAAATCGTCGGAACCGATCGACTTCGGCAAGAAGCACTGACGCGCGGTCAGTCGGCCTCGTCGTCGGCGGACAGCCGCGCGAGCCGTTCCGGCGCGAGCGGGATCACCACCCAGAACGGCCTGCGTTCGCGCGTCCAGCCTTGCGCGGCCTCGCCGCAGATGTCGAGCAGGGTGGCGAAATCCTCGCCATCGCGTTCGCGCCAGTCCCAGGCGTCGTCGAACGACAGCAGCAGGCCGCCTTCAGGCAGCCACGACAGGTCGCCGAGGCAGTCGGCGAGCGCGTCCCAGTTGCCGCCGAACCACTCCGGGAATCGCAGCGCGGCGGCGATGCGAGCGAGCGCGTCGTGCTTGCCGGCGCAGCCGCCGAAATCGATCGGCGCGGCGTGCAGTCCGGCTTCGGTCGCGGCCTCGAGCAGCGATTCGCGGTCGTTGTGGTCGAAGAAATAGGCGCCGTTGTTCGCCGGATCGAGCAACAGCGCGCGCAGGTCGAGCGGCGTGTTCATTGCAAGGCTCCCTGCGCGTCGATGCGGCGGAAGCTGCGGTAATGGTCGTCGCTGTACCAGTACTCGCTCGGCGGATCGCCGCCGGTGACGATGCGGCGCGCGCCGCGGTCGTCGCTGCCCGGCGTTTCCACCGTGTATTCGCGATAGAAGCCGCGCGGGCGCTCGGGCAATCGATGTTCCCGGTTCTGGAACACGCTGCCGTCCTGCCGATGTTCGAACGGCCCGCCCCTTGCGATCGACGCGAGCGTGTCGCGCGCTTCCGCGGGCAGGCCGGAGGCATCGGGCAACGGTGCGGGTTCGGAGCGCGGGAGCGGAACCGGCGCTTCGCGCGGCGATGCGGATGTCGTCGTAGGCGACGCAGCGGGAATCGTCGCGTTCGACGTGGTGCGATGCGAGGCGAACCAGTTGCCCGCGACGAAGGCGAGCAGCAGCAGTCCGATCCAGAACCAGGTGCGGCGTGTCATCGGTGCGCGGACTCAGCGGTCGACCGGTGGCGGCGACGGCGGCGGGATCAGCGGATCGGGTTCCGGCGTCGGTGCCCGCGCCCGCCCGCTTTGTGGCAGCTTGGGTTCGTTCGCCGGCGGCATGGAGGTCGAAGCCGGCGGCGCGATGCTCGCGGGTGTTGCAGGCTCCGCAGGTGTTGCGTCCTCGTGCGTCGGCGTCTGGTCGCGCGGGCAACCGGCGAGCGCGATGCCGCTGATCGCGAATGCAATGGCGATCCGGAATTTCATCCGCAATTCACCGACACGATCACGTCGTGCTCATCGAGGTGCAGGTTCAGGCGATCGTCGCGGAAATCCATGGTCGCGGCCATGCCCGGCTTGAGCACGCGCACCGAATCCGCGCCGGTCGCGGCCTTGGCCTGCGCGACCACCTCCTCGCCCGCGACCTGGCCGATGTATTGCTGGCCCGGATCGGCCTGGCAGCGCATCGCGCGCGGTGGAAATGGCGTGGTGGCGTTGGCTTTCGGCGGCATCGGCGTGCAGGCGGTGCTGGTGGCGAGGAGGGCGGTGGTGGCGATGGTGAACAGGAACGGGCGTTTCATGGCGTTTCCCGAACTGCGGCGTCGATCGCACTTTAGCCGCGACCGGTGCCGCGGGGAATGAACGCGGCCCGTCGCATTCAGGACTCCGCCGGAAACGGCCGTTATCCTGCGGCCGATGCGTCCCTTTCATTTCGCCTTCACGCTGGTCGCCGCGCTCGCGGTCGGTGGCTGCAGCGGCCCGCAACCGCGCCCGAGCATCGCCCGCGCGACCACCGTGCCCGCGCCGCGCCCCGCACCGCAGGATGCGACGCTGGCGCAGTTGCAGCGACTCGCGCCCGAAGCCGATCCCGGCGTGCTGGCGCTGGCGCTGGCCGCGCGCGACTGCGCGGTGGCGGCTCGTGAAGTCGACGCAGCTTCGAAGCTCGCGGTGATCGATTATTCCTTGCCATCGACGCAGCGCCGGCTGTGGGTGTTCGACCTCGCCGGCAACCGCCTGCTGCAGCGCGAATACGTGGCGCACGGGCAGGGCAGCGGCGAGAACCTCGCCACGCGCTTCTCGAACAACGACGGCAGCCACGCCACCAGCCTCGGCCTGTATCGCACCGCGGAAACCTACGACGGCGACAACGGTTATTCGCTGCGCATGGACGGGCTCGATCCCGGCTTCAACGACAACGCGCGCAGCCGCGCCATCGTCATGCATGGCGCCTGGTACGTGGATCCGGACCTTGCCGCGCGCCAGGGCCGGATCGGTCGCAGCCATGGCTGCCCCGCGCTGCGCCAGCAGGTCGCGCGGGTGGTGATCGACGAACTCAAGGACCGCCAGCTGCTGTTCGCCTACGCCGACGATGCGCAATGGCTGCACAACGCGCGCTCGTTCGCCTGCGACGGACGCAATGCGCGCCAGATCCTCGCTGCGGCGCGCAGCGTGCACGTGCTCGGCGGCAGCGGCGTCGTCACTGCCGCGCCATAGCCGGCGGAGCCCTCGCATCGGTCGCACCCGCCGTGGCTTCCGGCAGGGGCGCAGGCATGCGCGATCGCCGAGGATTGAACGTTCCCGGTTCCATGAGGACGCGTTCGCGATGCATCGTCGAATCCCGCTTTCCCTGCTCGCCCTCGCATTCGCGGGCACGCTGCACGCCGAAGTCCCCGCGCCACGGGACACGCCGTACGCGCCGGGCACGATCCGGCTCGAAGTCGATGCCACCGACCTGTCGCAGCGCATCTTCCGGGTGCAGGAAACCATCCCGGTGCAGCCGGGCGAATTGACCCTGCTGTATCCGGTGTGGATTCCCGGCGGGCATTCGCCGCGCGGCGCGATCGACCACGTCGCCGGCATCACCTTCGAAGCCAACGGCGCGAAGCTGGACTGGAAGCGCGATCCGGTCGAGGTCGCGGCGTTCCACCTCGTCGTGCCCGAAGGCGTGTCCAGCATCACCGCGCGATTCCAGTTCCTCACGCCCACGGGCGGTTCGCAGGGGCGCGTGGTAATGGCGCCGAACATGCTCAACCTGCAATTCATCTCGACCCTGCTGTATCCCGCCGGACACTATGCGAGCCGGATCATGTTCGATCCGCATGTCACTTATCCGGCCGGCTGGACCGCGTTCACCGCGCTGGACGAACAGGGCCGCAGCGGCGACACCGTCGATTACGCCGACGTGCCGCTGGACATCCTCGCCGATTCGCCGGTGTATGCCGGTCGTTACGCGAAGCAGGTCGACCTGACCCCGGCCGGGAGCAAGGTGCCGGTGCGCCTTGGCATCGTCGCCGATGCGGCGAAGTATCTCGAAGCCAAGCCCGGGCAGATCGCCGTTCACAAGAAACTGGTCGAGCAGGCGTTGAAGCTGTTCGGCGCGCAGCACTACGACCACTACCAGTTCCTGTTCTCGCTGTCGAAGCAGATGGGCGGCAACGGCCTCGAACACCAGCGCAGCAGCGAGGACGGCACCGATACCGATTACTTCACCGGGTGGAAGGAGAAGGTCGGTTTCGACGACCTGCTGGCGCACGAATACACGCATTCGTGGAACGGCAAGTACCGCCGCCCCGCCGACCTGTGGACGCCGAACTACAACGTGCCGATGCAGGGCAGCCTGTTGTGGGTGTACGAAGGCCAGACCCAGTACTGGGGCAACGTGCTCGCCGCGCGCAGCGGCATGCGCCCGCTGCCGGCCGCGCGCGATGCGCTGGCGCTGGTCGCCGCGACCTACGCCGACAACCGCCCCGGCTTGCAGTGGCGCGCATTGCAGGACACCACCAACGACCCGGTCATCGCCAGGCGCGCGCCGCGCGCCTACCGCAACTGGCAGATGAGCGAGGACTACTACTCCGGCGGCGAACTGATGTGGCTCGAAGCCGACGCGCTGATCCGTTCGAAAACCGGCAACCGAAAGTCGCTGGACGATTTCGCGCGCGGTTTCTTCGGCGTGAACGATGGCGAATGGAAAACCCAGGACACCTACGCGTTCGCCGACGTGGTTGCGGCCTTGAACGCCGTGCTGCCCCATGACTGGGCGAGCTTCCTGCGCGAACGCCTCGACGGGAAAACCGGTTTGACCGGCGGTCTCGAAGCCAGCGGCTGGCGCCTCGTTTACAAGGACGAACCCAGCGACATCGCCAAGGCCAATGCCGGCGACAGCGCGGACTTCGTCTATTCGCTGGGCCTGTCGCTCGGCAAGGACGGCAACATCGGCGACGTGCGCTGGGACAGCCCCGCGTTCGACGCCGGGCTCGGCAGCGGCACGCAGGTGATCGCGGTGAACGGCCAGGCCTACGACAAGGACGTGCTGGCCGATGCGATCAAGGTGGCGAAGGACGGCACGGCGCCGATCGAATTGCTGGTGAAGGAATTCGACCGCTACCGCACGGTGGAGATCGACTGGCACGGCGGCCTGCGCTATCCGCGACTGGAAAGGATCGAAGGCCGGCCGGATTACCTCACGCCCATCCTCACTGCGAGGAAGTGACTGCGCCGCGCTAGCATGCGCGCATCGTGGTCGCGCAGGGGAGCATCGATGGCGAAGTTCGCATGGGCGTTCGCCCTGTTGCTGGCGACGGCGGGATCGCGGGCGCAAGCGGAAGTGCCGTCGACGGTGGCCGATGCCGATTGGCCGGGCACGATTTCCCTGCAGGTCGATGCCAGCGATGTCGAACGTCGCATCCAGCAAGTGCGCGAACGCATCCCGGTGCGGCCGGGACCGCTCACGCTGTGGTATCCGAAATGGATCCCCGGCAACCATTCGCCGACCGGGCCGATCAACCAGCTCGCCGGCTTGATCGTGCGTGGCAACGGCGCGCGCATCGCGTGGACGCGCGACGACGTGGACATGTACGCCTTCCACATCGACGTGCCGCAGGGAATCGACGCGATCGACCTCGAATTCCAGTACCTGTCGCCGACCGCGAAGGACCAGGGCCGAGTGGCGATGACGCCGGACATGCTCGACCTGCAATGGCATCGCGTGTTGCTGTATCCCGCCGGTGTCGACACGGACCGGATCCGGGTCGAACCATCGTTGACCTTGCCGCAGGCCTGGCAATCGGCGAGTGCGTTGCAGGTCGCCGCTCGCGATGGCGGCACGTTGCATTACGCGTCGGTGTCGGCCACCACGCTGGTGGATTCGCCGGTGTATGCGGGGCGCAATTACAAGCGCATCGCGCTGGACGCCGATGCGAAGCAGCCGGTGTTCCTCGACG
The DNA here is from genome assembly GCF_007556775.1 of Lysobacter lycopersici. Classification (GTDB taxonomy): domain Bacteria; phylum Pseudomonadota; class Gammaproteobacteria; order Xanthomonadales; family Xanthomonadaceae; genus Pseudoluteimonas; species Pseudoluteimonas lycopersici. The sequence continues at coordinate 1,802,227 of NZ_CP041742.1, read as the reverse complement.
CCTTCGCCGACGATCCGGAACAGCTCGACATCTCGCCGACGGTGCTGGCCGCGCACCGCGCGCTGGTCGCCGAGGCCGACACGGTATTCGGGACGCGTCCGTTCGCGCACTACGATTTCCTGCTCGCGCTGTCCGACACCTTCAGCCGCATCGGCCTCGAACACCGGCAGTCGAGCGAGAACGGCACGCCGCCGGACTATCTTCTCGGCGAAGCTCCCTTCGGCAACAACACCCTGCTGTCGCACGAGTATGCGCATGCGTGGAACGGCAAGTTCCGGCGTCCGTCGATGCTGTGGACGCCGAACTACAACGTGCCGATGCGCAACGAGCTGCTGTGGCTGTACGAAGGCCAGACCGAGTACTGGTCGATCGTGCTCGCCGCGCGCGCCGGCCTGCTGACGCCGCAACAGGCCCGCGAAACGCTCGCCGACCTCGCCGCGACCCAGGCGCAGCGCCGCGGCCACGACTGGCGCAGCCTGCAGGACACGATGTTCGAGGGCATCGTCGAATTCAACGACGCGCCGCAGGCCTGGGAAAGCTGGCAGCGCGCCTACGACTTCTATAGCGAAGGCGCCTTGCTGTGGCTGGACGTCGACACGCGCATCCGCGAACTGTCGAACGGCAAGCGTTCGCTGGACGATTTCGCGCGCGGGTTCTTCGCCAACGCGAAGGACGTGGAAACGGTTTCGACCTACGGCTTCGACGACATCGTCGCCACGCTGGAAGCGGTGCAGCCCGGCGGCTGGCGCGACTGGTTGCGCCAGCGCCTCGACGGCGACAAGCCGTTGCTCGGCGGCATCGCACGCGGCGGCTGGAAGCTGGGCTACGACGCGACCCCCAACCTCGCGGTCGAGGACAACGAAACCGCGGACGAAGTCGACGATTTCCGCTATTCGCTGGGGCTCAAGATCGACAGGGACGGCGGCACGATCGGCGAAGTGGTGTGGGACGGCCCCGCGTTCAAGGCCGGGCTCGCGCGCGACGTCATCGTGGTCGCGGTGAACGGCGAAGACTACGACGCGAAGCGCCTGCAACGCGCGATCGCCGTGGCGAAAGAGACAACGCAACCGATCGAATTGCTGGTTCGCCAGGGCGAACGCTACCGCACGGTGAAGATCGACTGGCGCGACGGCCTGCGCGCGCCGCACCTCGTGCGCGATGTGAACGCGCCGGACCTGCTCGGCGCGATCCTCGCGCCGCGACGCTGACGCGATGCCGGCGAACGAAGCGACGGTTGCCGACGGCACGTGGCCGCGCAATCCGGGTATCGACGCGCTGCGCGGCGTGTCGATCCTGCTGGTCGTCATCCATCACGTCGCGCTGCGGATTCCGCCGAAGCAAACCGCGCTGGCGGATGTCGTGCCCGGGCGCCTGCTCGGTGCACTGGGCTACAACGGCTACGAGGCGGTGTTCGTGTTCTTCGTGATTTCGGGATTCCTGATCGCCGGTCATTCCCTGCGGCGCTGGGGTTCGTTGGCCGCGATCGACCTGCGCGCGTTCTACGCGCGCCGCGCCGCGCGCATCCTGCCCTGCCTGTTGCTGCTGCTGGCGGTGCTGTCGCTGTTGCACCTCGTTGGCGTGCCGAATTACGTCATCGACAAGGCGGGGCAATCGCTCGGCGGTGCGTTGCTGTCCGCGCTCGGCCTGTACCTCAACTGGTACGAAGGCCAGACCGGCTGGTTGCCGGGTGGCTGGGACGTGCTGTGGTCGCTGTCGATCGAGGAAGTCTTCTACCTCGGCTTCCCGCTTGCCTGCCTGCTGTTGCGCGACGTGCGCGCGCTCGCCGTTGCGCTCGCAGCGCTCGCCTTGTCGCTGCCGGTCACGCGCATGGCGCTGGACGGCAACGAGATCTGGCAGGAGAAGGCCTATCTCCCGGGCATGGCGGCGATCGCGACCGGCGTGCTCGCCGCCATATTTGCGAATCGCGTGTCGCCGTCGAGGGCCATCGCGCGCCTGCTGGCGTTCCTCGGCGCGGCGGGACTCGCGACGGTGTTCGTGTTCGGCGACCTGCTGTGGAAGGCCGTCGGCAACGGCTACATGCTGGTGCTCACGCTGTCCGCCGCGTCGCTGGTGCTGGGCCTGCACTGGAATTCGCGCGAGGGCGCCCGTGGCCTGCGAGGACTCGGCTGGCTACGTTCGCTCGGGCGCCTCAGTTACGAGGTGTACCTGAGCCACATGTTCGTGGTGTTCGCCGCGGTCGGCCTCTTCCGCGCGATGGGCGGCGATGTGCGTTCGGGCGCATGGTGGTTCCCACCGGTGGTGCTCGCCTGCTGGGCCCTGGCCGCGGCCTGGGCGCACGCGTATTCGATTCCCTGCGAACGCGCGTTGCGGCGGCGCTGGTCGCCGCAAGCTGCGCGCGCCTGAGACAAGTCAGGCCGCGCGCACCACCACGCGCAACGGGTTGTTCCACTCGGCCAGCAGTTCCGCCTCGCGCGCCTTCGCCGCGAGCAGGTTCGCGTGCTTGACGTGGCCGTAGCCGCGGATCTGTTCCGGAATGCCGGCGATCTCCGCAGCCAGCGCGATGTTGCCGGAGTCGAGCTTGTCGAGCAGGCCGCCGACGGTCTTCTCGTAGTCGCCGATCAGCGCGCGTTCGCCGCGGCGTTCGTCGGTGTAGCTGAACACGTCCAGCGCGGTGCCGCGCAGGCCGCGCAGCTTGGCCAGCAGCTTGAACGCGGTGAACACCCACGGGCCGTATTCGCGCTTGACCAGCTCGCCCTTGGCGTTCTTCTTCGCCAGCAGCGGTGGCGCGAGGTGGAAATGCAGCTTGTAATCGCCGTCGAACTGCTGCTCGAGCCGGCGTTTGAACTCGCCGCTGGTGTAGAGGCGCGCGACTTCGTATTCGTCCTTGTACGCCATTAGCTTGAAGAAATAGCGGGCGACGGCTTCGGACAGGTCGTTCGAACCCGGCGCTTTCGCAGATTCGGCCGCGCGCACCTTCGCCACGAAGTCGGAATACCGCTTCGCGTACTTCGCATCCTGGTATTCGCCGAGGAAGGCGACGCGGCGCGCGACGAGTTCGTCCAGCGAACGCGACAGGCGCAGGTCGTCCAGCGGCAGGAACGCCACTTCGCCGACGTTCGCGGCCGGCACGTGGCGCAGTTCGTCCTCGTCGCGCAATCCCGATTGCGGCGAAAGGCCGGATTCGTGCGCCTCGTTCGCGGTCGCGCCGAGCAGCGGCAGTTCGTGCGGCGTGGCTTCGGCGGCCGTCGGTGCATTGCGGATCGCGCCGGCGGCTTCGGCCACCGCGTTCGCGTCGATCGCGGCGAGCCGGCCCCAGGCGAACGCGGTCTTGTTCATCTCCACCGCGGCGCCGTTCAGTTCGATCGCGCGCATCAGCGCCTCGAACGACACTGGTACCAGGCCCTGCTGCCAGGCATGGCCGAGCATGAACAGGTTGGCGGCGATGGCATCGCCCATCAGCGCGGTCGCGAGTTTCGTCGCGTCGACTTCGTGCAGCCAAGATGACGCGGCATCGCCGAGTGCGACACGCACCGCTTCGACGATGTCGGCGGCGGGGAATTCCAGGTCGGGGCGCGTCGTGAACGTGCCCGGCATCGCCTCGTAGGTGTTGATGACGACGGACGTGCGGCCGGCACGGATCTTCGACAGTGCCCAATAATCGTTGACCACGACCATGTCGCAGCCGAGCACGAGGTCGGCTTCGCCGGCGGCCACGCGTACCGCGTGGATATCGTCCGGTGTGCGCGCGATGCGCACGTGCGTGGTCACCGCGCCACCCTTTTGCGCGAGGCCGGTCTGGTCGAGCACGGTCGAACCACGGCCTTCGAGATGGCCTGCCATGCCGAGCAAGGCGCCGATGGTGACCACGCCGGTGCCGCCGACGCCGGTGATCAGGATGTTCCAGGGCTGCGACAGGTCGGTCTTGAACGTCGGAGCCGGCAGGTTCGCGAGTCGATCCGCGGCGGATGCTTTCTTGCCCTTGCGCGGCGCGCCGCCATGCACGGTGACGAAGCTGGGGCAGAAGCCTTCGACGCAGGAATAATCCTTGTTGCAGTTGGATTGGTCGATCTCGCGCTTGCGCCCGAACTCGGTGTCCTTGGGCAGCACCGACACGCAGAACGATTTCTTGCCGCAGTCGCCGCAGCCTTCGCAGACCAGCGTGTTGACGAACACGCGCTTCTGCGGATCGGCCATCTTGCCGCGCTTGCGCCGGCGGCGCTTCTCGGTCGCGCAGGTCTGGTCGTAGATCAGGATGCTGGTGCCCTTCACCTCGCGCAGCTGCTTCTGCACCGCATCGAGTTCGCGGCGGTCGTGGAAGCTGACGCCATCGGGGAACACATCTTTAGAAGCGCGCGACGGATCGTTCCACTTGCCGATGTCGTCGCTGACCAGCGCAATCACCTGCACGCCTTCGGAACGCATCTGCTGCGCGATCTGCGGCACGGTCAGCGTGCCGTCCACCGGCTGGCCGCCGGTCATCGCCACCGCATCGTTGTAGAGGATCTTGTAGGTGATGTTGACGCCGGCCGCGATCGCCTGGCGGATCGCCAGCGAACCACTGTGGAAATAGGTGCCGTCGCCGAGGTTCTGGAACACGTGCGGCGTGTCGGTGAACGCCGCCTGCCCGGCCCAGGTCACGCCTTCGCCGCCCATGTGGGTGAAGGTGTCGGTGTCGCGGTTCATCCACGTCACCATGTAGTGGCAGCCGATGCCGGCCTGCGCGCGCGAGCCTTCGGGCACCACGGTCGAGGTGTTGTGCGGGCAACCCGAGCAGTAATGCGGCACGCGCGGGAAGTTGGCGCGCGGCAGCGCGAGCTCGGCTTCCTTGGCGGTGAGGAAGGCCAGCTGCGCGGCGATCTGTTCGCTCTGGTGGAAGCGCGACAACCGCGCGGCAATGGCGCGCGCGATCCGCGCCGGGGTCAACTCATTCGTGCTCGGCAGGATCCATTCGCCGGATTCGTCGTACTTGCCGACGATGGACGGACGCCTGCCTTCGAAGTTGTAGAACTGTTCCTTCATCTGCGACTCGATGAAGGCGTGCTTCTCCTCGACGACGAGGATGTCCTCGAGCCCGCGCGCGAAGTTGGCGATGCCGACCGGTTCCAGCGGCCAGGTCATGCCGACCTTGTACACGCGGATGCCGAGGTCGCGGCAGGCGGCTGCGTCCAGGCCCAGCACTTCCAGCGCCTGCAACACATCGAGGTAGGACTTGCCGGTGGTGGCAATGCCGAGGCGCGCGTTCGGCGAATCGATGACCACGCGGTCGAGCCTGTTCGCGCGCGCGAAGGCCTGCGCCGCCTTCACCGCGTAACGGTGCAGGCGCATTTCCTGGTCCAGCGGCGGATCCGGCCAGCGGATATTGAGTCCGCCCGGCGGCATTTCGAAATCGCCTGGCATCGCGATCTCGATCGCGAACGGATCCACTTCCACCGAAGCGGAGGATTCGACGGTTTCGGCGATGGTCTTGAAGCCGACCCAACGGCCGGTGTAACGCGACATCGCCCAGCCGAGCACGCCCATGTCGAGGATGTCCTGCACCCCGGCCGGGTTCAGCACCGGCATCATCGCGCTGACGAATTCGTGCTCGCTGCCGTGCGGCAAGGTCGAGCTGCGGCATGCGTGGTCGTCGGCCGCGAGCGCGAGCACGCCGCCGTGCTTCGAGGTGCCGGCCGCGTTCGCATGCTTGAACACGTCGCCGCAGCGATCGACGCCCGGACCCTTGCCGTACCACATGCCGAACACGCCGTCGTGCTTCGCGCCCGGGAACAGGCCGGCTTGCTGCGTGCCCCAGACCATCGTGGCGCCGAGGTCCTCGTTGAGGCCGGGCTGGAAACGCACCTTCGCCGCCTCGAGCTGCTTCTTCGCGCGCCACAGCTCCAGGTCGAAACCGCCCAGCGGCGAGCCGCGGTAGCCGCTGACGAAACCGGCGGTGTCCAGCCCGGCGCGTTCGTCGCGCAGCTTCTGCATCATCGGCAGCCGCACCAGCGCCTGCACGCCGGACAGGTAGATGCGGCCCGAGGTACGCGCGTACTTGTCGGCGAGGGTGTAGTCGGGATCGACCACGCCATGGGTGAGGTCGGTGTTCGCCGAAGCCGGCGAGGAGAGTTCGGCGGTGCTGGTCATGGCGGTTCCTGCCTGCGACTGGCGGCCACACGGATGCGAACCCGCGCACGGTTTTCGGATGCGAATTCTAACGCGCGCACCCAAAACGCCCGCGCGGCTTCCCGCGCACCGCGCCGGCGGAGTAGGCTTGCCCTTCGCGCCTGCGAGTCCTCGGGGGAGGGCATGGCCCTGTCGGCACTACGTGTGTTGGTGGTGGAGGACCACGGCTTCCAGCGCCGCGTGGCGCTGCGCCTGCTCGCCGAATGCGGGATCGAAGGCGTGCTCGAAGCGGCCGACGGCACCTCCGCGCTCGCATTGCTGGAACGCCAGGCGCAGCCGCCGGACGTGGTCCTGGTCGACCTCGACATGCCGGGCATGGACGGCATCGAATTCATCGGCCACGTCGCCCAGCGCCGGCTGGCGCGCGCGGTGGCGCTGGTCAGCGCGCTCGATCCGGCGCTGCTCAACACCGTGCAGACCATGGCCCGCGCCTACGGCCTGTTCGTGCTCGGCAGCGTGGAGAAACCGCTGACCGGCGACAAGCTGCAGGCGGTACTGGCCAAGTACGAGGAGCGCCAGGCCGAGGCCGGGGAAGACGAGGCGATCGAGGTCAGCGGCGAGGACATGCGCGCCGCGCTCGCCGCCGGCGAAGTGGTGCCGTGGTTCCAGCCGCAGGTCGAGTTCGGCAACGGCAAGGCGATCGGCATCGAGGCGCTGGCGCGCTGGCGGCGCGCGGATGGCCACGTGGTGCTGCCGCGGCATTTCATCCCGGTGATCGAACGCCATGGGCTGGCCGAGGCGCTGACCGAGGCGATGCTGGTGCAGGCCTGCCAGTGGAAGCGGCAGTGGGACGACGCCGGCATGCGCCTGCGCCTGTCGGTGAACGTGTCGCCGGCGACGTTGCACGACCCGGCTGCCGCCGACCATTACCAGCGCCTGGTGCAGGAACTGGGCGTGGATCCGGCCGACGTGGTGCTGGAAATCACCGAAAGCCTGGTGATGGCCGATGCCGCGCGCGGGCTCGGCGTGCTCGCGCGCCTGCGGCTGAAGGGCTTCGGCCTGTCCATCGACGATTTCGGCACCGGCTATTCCTCGCTGGCGCAGCTCTCGCAGGTGCCCTTCACCGAACTCAAGATCGACCAGGGCTTCGTCACCGATGCGCACGCGCAACCGCGCAAGCGCGCGGTGGTGGAAGCCAGCCTCGACCTCGCGCGCAAGCTGGGCCTGGAGACCGTCGCCGAGGGCGTGGAAACCACCGACGATTGGCAGATGCTGGCCGCGCTCGGCTGCGATGCCGCGCAGGGCTTCCTGGTGTCGCCCGCGGTCCCGGGCGAGGAGCTCGTCGCCACCATCGGCCGCTGGCGCCGTCCCAACTGAGGGCGCACGCGTGGGCCGGCCGACCTTCGGGATCCGCCACCAGCTCTGGGCCCTGTTCGGACTGTTCCTGCTGACCGGGGCGAGCGTGCTCGCGATCGACGAGATCGCGCAGCAGCGTTCGCGGGTATCGCTGGAACAGATGAAGGACCAGTCGCTGCAGCGCATGCGGCTGTTGAACGCGGTGTCCGAGGGCTACGCCGCCGGCGTGGTCGACACCACCTTCAAGGCGCGCAACGCCCTCATCACCTGGCACGAGGGCGTGGCCCGCGTGGACGCCGCGCGCAGCGCGATCGACGGCAGCTGGAAGCGGCTCGAAATCCTGCCGCGCACGCCGGAACAGCATGTGCTGTTCGAACAGGCCGGTGCCGCGCGGGTGCGCGCCGATGCCGCGGCCGCGAGCCTGCGCGCGATCCTGCAACGCGAGGACATCCAGGAACTCGGCCGTTTCGCCGACACCGATCTGTACCCGGCGGTGGATCCGGTGACCACCCGCCTGCAGAAACTGTCCGATGCGGCAATGGGCCAGGCCGAAGGCCTGGTGCAGCAGGACATCGCGCGCGGGCGCATGGCCAGCGCGCTGCGCATCGGCCTGTCGCTGCTGGCGCTGCTGGTCGCGGCGCTGGCCGGGCGCTGGATCCTGCGCAACGCCTATCGCGGGGTCGAAAGCCTCACCCGGCTGGCACTGCGCATGCGCGAGCACGATTACGCCGCCGAACCGCACTACCGCCCCAGCGGCGAGCTGGGTGAGGTGATGGATGCCTTCCTCGGCATGCGCGACAACGTGCGCGACACCGAGGACAGGTTGAACGAACAGCTCGCGAACAACGAGCGCACCCGGCAGTCGCTGCTGTTGCGCGAATCGCTGCAACGCTCGTTGCTGGACGCCGCGCCGGTGGCGATCGTCGCGCTCGACAGCGAGGGCCGCTATTTCCTGTTCAACCAGGGCGCAGAACGCCTGTTCGGGTACCAGGCGCAGGAATTCGTCGGCCGCGACGCGCCGATGCTCGACCGGGTCGGCGATTTCGCGCCGCCGTTGATGGTCCAGGCCGGCTTCGCTGCGATGGCGAAGCAATGGGCCGAACGCGGCGGCACGGCCATGCCCGCGGACTGGCGCCTGCTGCGTGCATTGGCGGAACAGGGCGTCGCGCCGTCCGAAGTGCCGATGCTGAATCGCGACGGACAAGCGGTGCATGCCTTGCTCGCGCTGGCGCCGCTGCCGGACGCGCGCCGCGGCGGCAACGGCCTGCTTGCGGTCGCCGCCGACCTGACCCGGATCAAGCAACTGGAGGAAGACCTGCGCACCAGCGAAAGCCGCGCGCGCGAGGCGAACGAGGCCAAGAGCGCGTTCCTCGCCGCCATGAGCCACGAGATCCGCACGCCGATGATCGGCGTCACCGGCATGGTCGAGATCCTCGCCCACACCAACCTCGACGCCGAGCAGCGGCGTTCGCTCAACGTGATCCAGTCCTCGGCGCAGTCGCTGCTGCAGATCATCGGCGACATCCTCGATTTCTCGAAGATCGAGGCCGGGCGCATGCAACTGTCGCCGGCCGCGACCGACCTGGGCAAGGTCGCGCGCGGGGTGGTCGCCAACTTCAGCGGTTCGGCTTCGAGCAAGGGCCTGGTGCTCGGCTGCAGCATCGACCCGCAACTGGGCGCCGCGTACTGGGCCGATGCGCTGCGCCTGCGCCAAGTGCTCGGCAATTTCGTTTCCAATGCGATCAAGTTCACCGAGCGCGGCCGCATCGACCTCGCGCTCGAACTGCAGCGCCGCGATGGCGACCGCGACGTGGTCTGCTTCCGCGTCAGCGACACCGGCATCGGCGTCGGCAAGGAGGCGCAGGCGAAGCTGTTCCAGCCCTTCGTGCAGGCCGAGGGCGATACCACCCGGCGCTTCGGCGGCACCGGCCTCGGCCTCGCCATCTGCCGCCGCCTCGCCGAACTGATGGGTGGCGAGGTGACGATGGAATCCGAACCCGGGCAGGGCACGACCATGCGCCTGCTGGTGCCGCTGCAGGCGGCGCCGGAGGAGGAAGTCGAAACCGATGCGTTCGACGCGATCGCGCCCGCGGCCGCCGGCCTCGCCCCGCGCCGCTTGCCGAGCGTGGCCGAGGCCGAAGCCGAGCGCAGCCTGGTCCTGCTGGTCGACGACCATCCGACCAACCGCATGGTGATCGCGCGCCAACTCGCGCTCGCCGGTTACGCCAGCGAAGCCGCCGAGGACGGCGCGCAGGGCCTCGCCGCGTGGCGCAGCGGGCGCTATGCGCTGGTGCTCTCGGACGTGCACATGCCGCACATGGATGGCTACCAGATGGCGCGCGCGATCCGCACCCTGGAAGCGAAGGAGGGCCGCGGCGGGCATACCCCGATCGTCGCGCTGACCGCGGCCACGCTGAAGGGCGAGGTCGAACGCTGCCTCGACGCCGGCATGGACGATTACCTCGCCAAGCCGGTCGCGATTCCCACCCTGGTCGCGGCCCTGCAACGCTGGCTGCCGCACACCGCCACGGCCGCGACGCCGCCGGCCACGCCCGTCGATGCGCCCGCGCCCGCCACCGCGTTGCCGCAGCTGCACCGCCCGCCGCCGTTCGACGAGAACGTGCTCGCGACGCTGACTGGCGGCAACGACGCCGACCTGCGCGCCCTGCTCGACGACTACCTCGCCAGCACCCGCGAGGACCTCGCCGTGCTCGAAGCCGCGCGCATCGACGGCGACCTGCCTGCGCTCACCCGCCAGGCGCACAAACTCAAGGGCGCGGCGCGCACGGTCGGTGCGCTGGAACTGGCCGATGCCGCCGAACGCCTCGAAGCCGCGGCCCGCGACGGCGACTGGATGGCGGTGCCGCCGCTGGCCACCGATGTCGCCACCGCCGGCGAACGCCTGCAGCTGCATGTGGCCGAGCGCTGGCCGGGGTGAACCGCGCCGCGCCGCCGCCCCGGTGTACCCTCGCCCGGAAACCAACGGAGATCGCGCGATGAAGACCGTGCTGGTGGCCAGTTCCAAGGGCGGTGTCGGCAAGACCACGATCGCGACCCAGCTGGCGGCGCAGTCCGCGCTGGCGGGCAAGCGCACGGTGCTGGTCGATGCCGACCCACAGCATTCCTCGATCCGCTGGGCCGAGCGCCGCGCCGGGCTGGACAGCGCGGTGCTGCCGGTCGATGGCACCCGCCGCAACTGGCAGAAGCAGGTGCCCGACGACGCGCAGAACGTGGTGATCGACGCGCCGGCCGGGGCGATGGCCGAACACCTCGCGTCCTTCCTCGACATGGCCGATGCGGTGGTCGTTCCATTGCAGCCTTCCGCGCTCGATCTCGAAGCGACGGTGCCGTTCCTCGAGGCGCTGTCGAAGCATCCGCGCGTGCACCGCGGCAAGTTGCCGGTGGCGCTGGTGGGCAATCGTTTGAAGCCGCATACCAATGCGTCGCGCCAGGCGATGGAGATGCTCGAATCGTGGCCGTATCCGCTGGTGGCGCAGTTGCGGGACAGCCAGGCCTACGTGGTGCTCACCGGCCTGGGCCGCAGCCTGTTCGATTACCACTCGCAGCAGGTGCGCGACCACCAGGGCGACTGGCAGCCGTTGCTTAAGTGGTTGAAGCGGGCTTGAGGGACGTGTCTCGTGGTCGAATCAGGCGACCGTAGGCTGGGATGGAGTGAAACGAAATCCCAGCAGGTTCACACAATCAAGCAGGGCTTGAGTCGACGGAACAAAATGGTTGCCAAGGGGGAGTTATGAGATTGGTGGCAAGCATTTGCGTCGTACTTGCATTAGCTGGCTGCAGCACCGAAACCCCGCCGGCTGGAACAACAAAGCGAATTGAAATGCTCGAAGCGCAGGTTCAACAGCTTAGAACTCAAGTTGATTCATTGCGCGAGGAAGAAAATGAAAACAGAGAAAATATAGGGAAGCAGGCGACGTTTCTTGCGTCCATCAGTGACAAGCAAGCCGAACCGCATGAATACATCATGTGGCATACCGTCAAATATTTAGGCGCTTATCTTGTGAACAATCCCAAGCCTACGCCTTTGTATTCATATGACTCGAAGTCCGAGTGCATGGCGGTCGTTGCCTCTGATGTCAAACAGTATGGCGGCGATCTCGGAACTGCGACTTACGCTACGGTTGCTAATGGCGGCAAGGACATTCATACACTTTCCTGTTTGCCAAAAGGTGTTGATCCACGTTAATCATTTTGACGCTGGGTTTACGCTGCGCTTCAACCCAGCCTACATTTGCTGACACGCCTTCGATGGAAACCCCATGCGCCAACTGATCCTGCTCCGCCACGCCCACGCCGAATCCGCCGGAGCCGGGGAAGACGACGCCGGGCGGCCGTTGTCCGAGACCGGACGTACCGAAGCGCGCGATGCGGGCAAATGGTTGCGCGAGCACGGCGCGCATCCAGATCGCGTTTTGTGCTCGCCGTCGACCCGCACGCGCGAAACATGGAATCACGTCGATGTCGAACTCGGTAGCGGGCTCGCCGTGCAGTTCGAACCGTCGATCTACGACGCGACGCCAGGCGCGCTGATCGCGCTGGCTGACGCCAACCGCGATGCGGCGCGGCTCGTGCTCGTCGGCCACAACCCGGGGCTGGAGCAGTTGCTCGCGCTGATGCACAGCGGCCAGTCCGGCGATTACCGCGGCATGCCGCCGGGCGCGGTCGCGGTGCTCGGCTTGCCGGTCGATGCGGCGATCGAGCCGGGGATCGCGCGGCTCGACGCGTTCTGGTGGCCGTGAGGCACTGAGCGTGTTCGGCCGCGTCATCGCGACCGGCGCCTGTGCCTGCGTCGCGTTCGTGGCGTGGGTCGCGAACGCGCAGGATTTCGATCGCGCGCGCAGCCGCATCGGCTTCGAACTGCAGACGCGCTGGGGCCAGCGGCTCGAAGGCGTGTTCCCCGACTTCGAAGGCGACGTCGAAGTACTGCCGGACGGGCGCCATCGCGTGCGCATGACCCTGCGCACCGCGAGCGTGGAGATCATCGGCCACCCGAACTACACCAGCTTCAGCCGCGGCGACGGCTTCTTCGCCGCCGAACGCTATCCGCAGGTCAGCTTCCTGTCCGATCCGTATCCGGTCGCGCTGTTGCGCCAGGGCGGCCCGCTGCACGGCGTGCTGGAAATGCACGGCGTGCGCCGGCGGCAGGCGTTCACCATCGCGCCGACGCCGATGGAATGTGCGCGACCCGCCTACGACTGCGACCTGCAGGTGGAAGGCAGCGTGCGCCGCGGCGATTACGGCATCGATGCGTGGCAGATCGCGGTGCGCGACCGCGTGCGCTTCCTGCTGCGCGTGCGGCTGGGCGAGGCGCGCGGCTGATGGCGGCATGGCGCGCGATCGCGGCGGCAATGCTCGCGCTCGCGCTGAGCGCCTGCGTGGGCCTGGGCCCGGCGCAACGCGAGCGCGCGGAAGCCGTGGTGGAAGCGGGGCGTTCCGACGCGAGCAGTTGCGATTCCGCCGATGCCTGCGCGCAATCGTCGCCGCTGCACCAGCTCGCCGCGGACGCCTTCGCCGAAAGCGCGAACGGAACGCCGCGGCACCGCGCGTTGATCCTCGACGACGGCCGCGACGCATTGCTGGCGCGGGTCAACCTGATCCGCAGCGCGACCACCAGCATCGACCTGCAGACCTACATCTTCGAGGAAGACGACGCCGGCCGGCTGATGCTCGACGAACTGCTCGCGGCGGCGAAACGCGGCGTGCGCGTGCGCGTGCTGATCGACCAGCTCTCGGCGCTGGAGCGCGTGCAGACGCTGGCGGCGCTGGCCGGCGCGCACCGCAATTTCCAGATCCGCATCTACAACCCGGTGCTGCAGCGCGCGCGCATCAGCTACCCGATGTACCTGCTCGCCTCGGCCTGCTGCTGGCACAAGCTCAACCACCGCATGCACAGCAAGCTGCTGCTCATCGACGGCGCGATCGGCATCACCGGCGGGCGCAACTACCAGGACGACTATTACGACTGGGACGCGGACTACAACTTCCGCGACCGCGACCTGCTGGTCGCGGGGCCGGTGGCGCGCGACATGGCGGCGAACTTCGACGCGTTCTGGGCATCGCGGCGCAGCGTGCCGGTGGAACAGCTTGCCGATGTCGGCGGAATGCTGCTCGAGCACGGCATTCCCGCGCTGCCGGACGTGCCGTATGAAATGCCGGAGCGGGTCGTGCAACTGTCCGGCGACGCCAGCGACCAGGACCTCGCCGCGCGCCTCGCCGGGCACGCACTGGACGTCGGCGCGGTGCGCTTCATCGCCGACCTGCCGGAAAAGAGCCGCGATGGCGGGCATTCGGCTTCGACCGGCGGCCTGCGCGAACTGGTCGAATCGGCCCGGGACGAAGTGCTGCTGCAAACGCCGTACCTCGTGCTGTCGAAGCCCGCGCAGCAGATGTTCCGCGAACTGCATGCGCGCGCGCAGCCGCCGCGGGTGGTGGTGTCGACCAACAGCCTCGCGTCCACCGATTCCTTCATCACCTACGCGCTGTCGTACAAGTACAAGCGCCGCTACCTGCGCGACTTCGGCTTCGAGATCCACGAAGTGAAACCGTTCCCGGGCACGGTTCCTGCGTCGTTGCTCGGCGATGGAGGCGCGCCGGGAACCGCGGGAAGCGACGTGGCGGGCGCGGCGACCGACGCGGACGAAGCGATCGGCGGCAAGCACCCGACGCCGTTGATGCGCGAATACGCGGCACTGCGCTTCGCCGGCGTCGGCGTGAACAAGCCCTTGCCGCTCACGCGCGAAGGCGCGCGCCGCGGCCTGCACGCGAAATCCATGGTGATCGACGGGCGCATCGGCGTGGTCGGCACCCACAACTTCGACCCGCGCGGCGATGCCTACAACACCGAGAGCGCGCTGGTGATCGACGATCCGGCGTTCGCACGGGCGCTGGAAGCGAGCATCGACGGCGACATGCTGCCGGGCAACGCCTGGACCATCGCGCGCCGCAATCCGTCGCCGATCCTGCCGGGCATCGAATACACGCTGGCGAAGTTGTCCGAACGCATGCCGCTGTTCGACCTGTGGCCGGTGCGCTACGCCACCAGCTACGACTTCGTGCCCGGGCCGGAATGCCCCGGGCCGCTGCCGCCGAACGATCCGCATTTCCGCCAGTGCTATCGCGCGGTCGGTGATTTCCCCGAGGTCAGCATCGGCTTCAAGAGCCTGCTAACGCGCATCTTCACCGCGTTCGGCGCCGGGCTCGCACCGATCCTGTAAGGCCTTTCAAACGATCGCCTTCAAAGGTCGTTTTCCATTCCTTCCAGCGCCGGCGCCAGGATCGCCATCAGCTCCGGCCTTGCCTGCAGCCGCTGCCGGTCGGCCAGCACCGCGGGCATGATGTCGCGCTGCATCGCTTCGGCGGCGGCGTTGAGCCGCTGCTCGGCCGCGGCATCGGGCCGGGGCACGGTCCGCGCGCGGCGTGCGCAGTCGCGCATCTTCGTGCGCACCGCGTCGATCCGCGGCACCGCGGCCTTCGCGCTGGCTTCGTCGGTGACGCTGGCCAGGATCGCCGACATCTCGTGCATGTTGCTGGTCATGTCCGCGAAGACCTTCTCGGCGGTGTCGCCGCCGCCGCCACGACTGCAGCCGGCGACCAGGGACAGGACCAGCGCCAGCGCCAGCAGCATCGTTTTCATCGCGTCACCTCGGGGTTGCGTCGGAAAGCGGGGGCGGAAGCGCGCTACAAGCCGGCCTTCCGCGATGCCCTGCTCCGGCGAACGGCCCGCACGCTGCAATCCGGCCAATGACGTCCGTGTTCGACCGGGCTCGGGCGATCCCTCGGCAATGCAATCGCGCGCGACGGATGCGCGCGGGGAGGGATCGGTGTAGTCCGTTCGTCCCGTGCCATTGGTGCGATGACTTTGCGCACGCGCATGGATGCAACGCGCGCGCGAGACTGCATGCGCGCACCGTCCCCCCGCGGCGCGTTGCAGGAGTCCACGATGTTCCCCCCTCCCGGCAATCCCCGTCCCCCGCGCCGCCGCGAGGCGGATGCGAAGAAGCGCGAGTCGTTGCAGCCGGTGCCGCGGCCTGTCCGCCACCAGCACCGCGAACGCGATTTCGGCATCGGTTACGGCAACAGCAGTGGCTATGGGCGCGAAGAGCACTTCGCGCAGCCGCCGTGGGGCCCGGATCGTTTCCGCTGCGTTTGAACCGGCGGGCGGCCGGCACGGGGCCTCCCCCGATCCCGTGCTGGCCGCCCGTACCGGCATCGGCTAAGGTCGGGCGATGCGCAATGCCAGCCCGTTCCGCCGCACGATCACGCTCGAGGCCCTGAATGCGCTCTCGCGCGGCACCGCGATGGAGCCGCTCGGGATCGTGTTCACCGACATCGGCGCCGACTACTTGCGCGGCACCATGCCGGTGGACGCGCGCACCCGCCAGCCCTACGGCCTGCTGCATGGCGGCGCCTCGGCGCTGTTGGCCGAAACCCTCGGCAGCACCGCCGGTGGCCTGTGCGTGGACGAGGGCCAGGGCGTGGTCGGCATCGAGATCAACGCCAACCACCTCGCCGGCGTGCGCCAGGGCCTCGTCACCGGCACCGCGCGGCCGCTGCACGTGGGCCGCAGCACCCAGGTCTGGGAGATCCGGATCGAGGACGAACGCGGCCGCCTCGCCTGCATTTCGCGGCTGACGCTGGCGGTGATCCCGTTGCCGGGCTGAGCCTGCGTGGCCGCGGCCACGGCTGCAATGCGTGTTTCCGTGGAATCCTCCGGATTGACCATCCGCGGGCGCCGGCCTAGTCTGCGCGTCTCGCCTCAGCCGCTGGAACGCCCATGTCGCTCACGCTCAATTTCGAACTCAACGACCGCGACCTCGAGCATTTCCACGCCGCGATGGAGGCCTCGAAGAAGGCCGCCGAAGGCAAATCCGACGCCGAGATCATCGAAAACGCCGGACGCCTGCTGGCCGACGCGCAGAAGGTGCGCATCCCCGATTTCATCCTCAGCCGCCTGCTGCGCCTGGACGACATGATCGCGATGTTGCGCGACGACGCCTGGTCGCTGGACGCGGCCGACCGCGACCGCGTGCTGTCGGCGCTGGTCTACTTCAACAACCCCAACGACGTGATCGCCGATTCGGTGCCGGTGCTCGGCTACCTCGACGACGCGGTGATGATCGAGATGTGCGTGCGCGACCTGCAGCACGAGCTCGACGCCTACGACGACTTCTGCGATTTCCGCCAGCGCCAGGCCGAGCGCCTCGGCCTCGACCCGGCCAAGGTCGGCCGCGCCGACTGGCTGGGCGGCCGCCGCGAGGAACTGGTCGACCGCATGCACCAGCGCCGCGAGCGCGATTTCGGCGTCGGCTACGGCAGCAGCAGCGGTTATTCCTCCGGCAAGACCTATGTCCGTGCCTGGCGCCCGGGCATGTTCAGCTTCCGCTGAGGCCTGCACTGCGGTGACCGAACCGGCCGGCGAGGCGGCGTGAACGCGCCCGCCACCCGCCGCGATCGCTGGCGTCCATTGCGTTACGCGCTGCGCCTGCCATGGCTGCTGTTGCACGTGTTCGTGTTCCTGCCGCTGGTGCTGCTTGCGACTTCGCTGCCGCTGCACCGCCTGCGGCTGTCATCGGGCGAACGCCCCGACCATCGCCTGATCCGCTGGTGGCAGGGCGGGCTGATGCGCGTGTTCGGCTTCCGCATGCGCCGGCGCGGCACGCCCTTGCCGGGCGCGACCGTGTTCGTCGCCAACCACGTCAGCTGGATCGACATCGTCGCCCTGCACAGCCAGCGCATGATGGGTTTCGTCGCCAAGCGCGAGATCCAGGGCTGGCCGGTGGTCGGCTGGCTGGCGAGTCGCGGCGAAACCATTTACCACCAGCGTGGCGACCAGGCCTCGCTCGGCGGCGTGCTGCACGAAATGCTGGCGCGGCTGCGCGCGGGCCGCTCGGTCGGGGTGTTCCCCGAAGGCCGCACCCGCGACGGGCGCGAAGTCGGGCCGTTCCACGCCCGCATCTTCCTCGCCGCGGTCGAGGCTGGCGCGCCGGTGCAACCGGTGGCGCTGCGCTACGGGCCGAATGGCAACGCGCAAGCCGAGGTCGCGTTCGGGCCGAACGAAAGCTTCTTCGCCAACTTCCTGCGCATCCTCGGCGACCCCGCGCGCGAGGCCGAGGTGCGCTTCCTCGAACCGATCGCGCCGGGCGCGGTCGACGGCCGCCGCCGCATCGCCGAGGAGGCGCGCGAACGCATCGTCGCCGCGATGCACGATCCTTGACGATTTGCTCCAGCGTGCGGGCGTAGGCTCTCGGGCGTGATGATCGAAACCGCTTCGTCCTACCGGCCGCCATGGTGGCTGCGCAGCCCGCACGTGCAATCGATGCTCGGCAGCAGCCCGATGCGGATCCGCCACGGCGCCCGCATGCTCGCGGCGCAGGGCTCGAGCGCCGAAGCGGTGGTGCTCGACGCCGGCGAAGGCGTGCGCCTGCAGGGCGTGTACAACGCGCCACGCGAAGGCGAACCGCGCGGGCTCGCCTTGCTGCTGCACGGCTGGGAAGGCAGCACCGAATCGAGCTACATGCGCCTGACCGCGGCGAAGTTGCTGCAGGCGGGATTCGCCACGTTCCGGCTCAATTTCCGCGACCACGGCGACAGCCACCACCTCAATCCCGGGCTGTTCCATTCCAACCGCATCGACGAGGTGGTGCGCGCCGCGGTCGAGGTGGCGAAGCGCCATCCGGTCCGCCCGCTGGTCGCGGCCGGCTATTCGCTGGGCGGGAATTTCGCCTTGC
The DNA here is from genome assembly GCF_007556775.1 of Lysobacter lycopersici. Classification (GTDB taxonomy): domain Bacteria; phylum Pseudomonadota; class Gammaproteobacteria; order Xanthomonadales; family Xanthomonadaceae; genus Pseudoluteimonas; species Pseudoluteimonas lycopersici. Next base: position 1,784,060 of record NZ_CP041742.1, on the reverse strand, counting down.
GCATGGCCTTGCGCGCGCCCGCCGCCGGGCTGCCGCTGGCGCGCGTCGCCGCGGTCTGCCCGCTGGTCGATCCGGCGGCGACGATGGACGCGATGGAGCGCGGCATGCCGCAGTACCTGCGCTATTTCGAGCACAAGTGGCGGCGTTCGCTGCGGCGCAAGCGCGAGCTGTTCCCGGAGCAGCACGATTTCGACGACGCCACCCTGCGCCTGCGCATGCGCGACCTCACCGCGTGGATGGTGGAACGGCACACGGATTTCGACGACCTCGGCGCCTACTTCGACGGCTATTCCATCGCCGGCGACCGACTCGCCGCGCTGCAGGTGCCGGCCGACATCCTGATGGCGGCGGACGATCCGGTGATTCCCCTGCGCCATTTCCGCGAACTGCGGCCCGGCGGCGAGGCGCGGCTCGAACTCGCCCGCCATGGCGGGCATTGCGGCTTCCTCGAGAACCTGCGGTTCGACGGTTACGCCGAACGCTGGGTGGCGGGGCGGCTGGCGGCGTAGGGCGCGGCGTGGGCCGGCGCTACACTAGCGGGCTTCCCGCCGTATGCCGTACCCATGCACGAACAAATCCTCGATCTCCTCCGCAGCGGTGAAACCGATGCGGCCCTGCAGCAGGCCCGGGTGGCCGCGTCCGCGACGCCGGATGACGCCGGCGCGCAGCGAATGCTGGCGCTGGCGTTGCAGCAGGCGGGAGACGACGCGGCGGCACGGGCGGCGATCGAGCGCGCGATCGAACTCGCGCCGGACGATCCGGAAGCGCATTTCGACCTGGCCGCGTTGCTGTTCGCCGAGCGCCGGCAGGACGCCGCGCAGGCCGCGCTCGGGCGCAGCATCGCGCTCGACCCGAACCAGTTCGATGCCTACCTGATCCAGGCCCAGCTCGCGCTCGGGCGCGGCGACCTCGACGAGGCCGAACGCCAGCGCAAGCTCGCCGCGCGCGTCGACGACGAACATCCGCACCTCGCCGCGATCGACGGGATGCTGGCGCTGCGCCGGGGCGACGGCGAGCGGGCGCAGGTGATCCTGGCGACCGCGCTGCAGCGCACGCCCGACGATCCGCAATTGCTGTACGCACTCGGCTTCGCCTACCTGCAGCTCGGGCACCTCGCCTTCGCCGAACAGGCCTTCCGCAAGGTGATCGAACGCGTGCCGGCGGCGGTGAACCTGCATGCGCTGGTCGCCGACCTGTTGCGCCAGCAGGGACGACCCGCCGACGCCGCCGAGGCGATGGCGCCGTTGCTGGCCGATCCGGCCAAGGCCACGCCCGGGCTCGCGCGCCTGGCCGGCGAACTCGAACTCGAGGCGAACCGCCCGCAGGCCGCGATCGCGCACCTGCGCCAGGCGCTGGCCGGGAAACCCGACGATCCGCGCGTGCTGCGCGCGGCGCTGGAGGCCTGGCGCCGCCTGGGCGATGCCGACGATGCGCGCGCGACGTTGGACGCGGCGCTGGCCACCACGCGCGAAAGCCGGGATCTCTGGCAGGCGCGGCTGGCGCTGGAAGCGCCGGGCTCCGCGGGCGCGGGCGAGGTGATCGAACGCTGGCTCTCCGCGATGCCGGTTTCGGTCGAGGCGCACGAACTGCGCATGGCCGATCGCATCCTCCGCAACGACGTGGCCGGCGCCAACGAAACCGCGGCGAAGATCCTGGAACTGGAACCGGGCCGCTATTCCGCGGAACTGCGCCTGTTCCAGGACCTGCTCGAACGCGATCCGGCCGCCGCGGTCGCGCGCTGCGAAAGCCTGTTGCCGCAGGCGCAGGACACGCAATCGCGCGCGCGCATCGAAGCCTGGCTCGCGCTCGCGCACGATCGCGCCGGCCAGCCGGTGCAGGCCGTATCGTTGTGGCAATCGTTGCACGCGGCGCAATCGGGACAGCGCATCGCGCCGTGGACCGCGAGCGCGGCCCGCGAAAACTGGCCGGAGCCGGGCACCATCGATGCGCAATCGCCGCGCACGACCCTGCTCTGGGGCGCGCCGGGTTCCGGCGTGGAACGCGTGGCCGGATTGTTGGCCGGCATGTTGCCCGCGCTGCGTTCCGATCGTTTCGGCCCGCGGCCGCCCAAGGATCCGTTCCAGCGCTTCGCCGCGATCGGCGAACTGCAGGACGGCACGCTCGCGCCGGAACAGTTGGTGTCGCGCTGGCGCGAAGCGCTGGGCGAACGCGGCCTGCCCGATGGCCAAATCATCGATTGGCTGCCGTACTGGGACAACCTGTTGTTGCTGGCGCTTCGCCCCCACCTGCCGTCCACGCAGTTGCTGGTCGTGCTGCGCGATCCGCGCGACATGCTGCTCGATTGGCTCGCCTTCGGCGCGCCGCTGCCGCTCGCGTTGACCTCGGCGACCGAAGCGGCGCGCTGGATGTCATCGGTGCTTGCACAGGTCGCCGACCTGCACGATGCCGACCTGCATCCGCACCACTTGTTGCGCGTCGACGAGAGCCTCGACGATGGCATCGCGCTCGCGCGGCAACTCGGCGAAGCGCTTCCGGCGAACCTGCCGATCCCGCCGAAGGAAATCGGCCCGGCGCGATTCCCCACCGGGCACTGGCGCGACTACCGCGACGCGCTCGCCGATGCGTTCGCGTTGCTCGCCCCGGTCGCGGTGCGCCTCGGCTACCCTGCGGACTGATCCGCGCCGGAGAACGACATGCACCTGCGCAGCGACAGTTTCGAACACCGTGGGCCGATCGACGCGGAATTCGCGATGGGCGCACCTGGCGGGTTCGGCGGCAACCGCAACCCGCACCTCGCGTGGAGCGAGGCGCCCGCGGGTACGAAATCCTTCGCGCTGCTGTGCATCGATACCGACGCGCCCACCGATGGCGCGCTGGTCGCGGATGCGGCGACGCCGATCCCGGTCGAGCACCCGCGCGGCGATTTCGTGCATTGGGTCGTGGCGAACATTCCCGCGACCGTGGGTGAAATTGCCGCGGGCAGTTGCAGCGATGGCGTGACGCAGCGCGGGAAACCGGCGGGCAGCGATGCCGGCGGTGCGCGCGGGCTCAACGATTACACCGGCTGGTTCACCGGCGATGCCGAGATGGGTGGCGAGTATTTCGGTTACGACGGCCCGTATCCGCCGCCGCACGACTTGCGCACGCACCGCTATTTCTTCCGGGTGTTCGCGCTTGATGTGCCGAAGCTGGATCTTCCGCAGGAGTTCGCCGTGGGCGACGTGTTCCGCGCGATGCACGGGCATGTGCTGGGCGAGGCGTCGATGTACGGGACGTATTCGCTCAACGCGAAATAGCGGCTCTGCTTTTGTTTTCGGCGCCGGATTTTATCATCAGCATCCGATATGACCGCGAAATCTCCTGGTAAGCACAGTTAGGCGACAGAAGCGAAACGCAGGACAAGATTCATGGCAAAGACCTCATCTTTTGCAATCCAGATCGCTGGGCTCGCCTTCCTGTACTGGTTCGTGCAGCCGATCAAATCCGCAATTCCAATTGCCGCACTTATTGTCTTTGCTGCCGTTTATTTGTTCGGCGTCCGCTTCATCGCAACATGGGTACAGTCTTCACTAGGTAAAGCCGCGGACTAACAATTCGCCCAAGTTGATTCTGCTTCGCGGCACGACTCACTTCCCCGACGCGTCGGACTCGACCACCATGTCGAGTACATAGGCGTAGCTTGAACCGTCCGCTGGCGGATTTTTGATGTCGTAGCGATCCACGCGCAGCACGTTGCGCACGCCGTCTTTGTGCGTGTAGCCCTCGATCGAATCGTAGAAGTTCCCGAACTCGCCGGGCGTGCCGACCTTCAGCCCCTTGTCGTCGTACATCACCTCGCGCACCTGCAGGCACTGTATGTCCGGGATCAGCGGATGGCTACAGGGCTTCGTGTGCGCCGCGACTTCCAGGAACACGCGTTCGCCCGGGCCGCCGTAGCGCGTTTCCGCGGTCGGTTCGCCGGCGAAGACGAGCTTGTCGCCAGCCGCGTTCGTGAGCGTCAGCGTCGGCGTGTCGTTGGCCAACAGCGCGAGTTGCGATGCGCCTTCGAGGCGCTTGCCGATCTCGCCATCCAGCGCCATCAGCTTCCGATCGACACAGGCCATCATGGTCGAGGCCATGCGCGCGACGATCAGCGATTCGCCTTCGAGCGAATAGCCGCCGCCCATGCGGTTGCAGGCGTTGGCGACGGCGATGCGCCCGTCCATGAAATCGAGCTGCAACGGCTTGTCTTCGCGCACGAACAGCGCTTCGATGCGCTTGCCGTTCGCGTCGGTCGCGTCCTGCAACCGCCAGTGGTAGCGACCGAGGTCGGCGTTCGCATCGCTTGCGGCCGGCGTTTCGGTGGAAACGGGCGTCGCTGGCGTGTCGGAATCCTTTTCCGGACAACCGGCAAGCAGGGACAGCAAGGCAAGTGCGGGCAGTAGTCGTTTCATCGCGAATTCCTCCCCGGAACGGCCCATGCAAACGCGCGTGGCGTTCGCATCAGGTGAAACTCACGCCGTCGCCGGCAGCCACAACAGCAGCGCGGCGCCGAGCACGAGGCGATACACCGCGAACGCGGTGAAGCGATGGCTCTGGATGTAACGCAACAGCCACTTCACCGCGACGAAGGCGGTGATGGTCGACACCACGAACGCCACCGCGAGCGCGGTCCAGTTCTCCTGCCCGATGCCGCCGTTCTTCGCCAGCTTCAGCAGTTCGTAGCCGGTGGCGGCGAACATGGTCGGGATGCCGACCAGGAACGCGAACTCGGTCGCCGCGGCACGGCTGGTGGTGCCTGCGAGCAGGGCGACGAAGATCGTCGCCGCGCTGCGCGAAGTGCCCGGGAACACACCGGCCACGACCTGCGCGATGCCGACGAGGACCGCCGTCGTCCACGAGATCGCGGTGCGTTCGCCTCCGCGCATCGCCGCCAGTTGCTCGGCGACCAGCATCCACACCGCGCCGATGACCAGTGCCCAGGCGACCGGGCGTACGGTTTCCGGCAATTCCCAGCCCAGCTTCTTCACCAGCAGGCCGCCGACGGCGGTCACTGCGAACGAGAGCAGCAGCTTCAAAGCGTAGCTGCGCGCCTGTGCCGGGCCGAGCGCGATGCCGGCCGGATCGTGGCTCGCCGGCGAACGATGGCCGAGGAAGCCGAGCAGCAGGTCCCACAAGCGCTGGCGGTAGATCGCGACCACCGCGAGGATGGCGCCGGCCTGGATGGCGATGTTGAACAGCTCGCTGCGCGCGCCCAGCCAGTGTTCGGCGATCAGCAGGTGGCCGGTGCTCGACACCGGCAGGAATTCGGTGATGCCTTCGATGATGCCCAGAAGGATCGCGGAAACGAGGTCGGACATGGACGGAACCGGATCGGCGTCAGTCAGGAAGCATAGCCCACGATGGGGCGTTCGACGGATTTGGTGCAAACCGAAGGTAGATTGCACGAAATAGGTGCAAGCAATAGTGGCTTTCGACATCGATCCCTTCGAAATCAAGCGCTTGCGTGTTGCGGCAGGCTGGCATGGCGCTTGCATTGTTCCCGCCATCCACCATCCACCGAGGCCGCGCCATGTCGCTCGAAAACGTCGAGAAACTGATCAGGGACCACAAGGTCGAATTCGTCGACCTGCGCTTCGCCGACATGCGCGGCGTGCAGCACCACGTCACCTTCCCCAAGTCCATCGTCGACGCCTCGCTGTTCGAGGACGGCAAGATGTTCGACGGCAGTTCGATCAGCGGCTGGCGCGGCATCCAGAACTCGGACATGGTGCTGCTGCCCGATCCGTCCACCGCGTTCCTCGATCCGTTCACCGCGGATCCGACGCTGGTGCTGACCTGCGACATCCTCGACCCGACCACGATGCAGGCCTACACCCGCGATCCGCGCGGCGTGGCCCGGCGCGCCGAGGCCTACCTCAAGGCCAGCGGCATCGCCGACCAGGCGTTCTTCGGCCCGGAACCGGAATTCTTCATCCTCGACAGCGTGCGCTTCGCCAACGAGATGGGCCACGTGTTCTACCAGGTCGATTCCGAGGAAGCGCACTGGAACTCCGGCCGCGACTACGAAGGCGGCAACAGCGGCTACCGGCCGATGGTGAAGGGCGGCTACTTCCCGGTCGCGCCGCTGGATTCGCTGCACGACATCCGCGCCGAGATGTGCAAGACGCTGGAACAGGTCGGCATCGAGGTCGAGGTGCACCACCACGAAGTGGCGAACGCCGGCCAGTGCGAGATCGGCACGCGCTTCAATTCGCTGGTGCAGAAGGCCGACGAACTGCTGACGATGAAGTACGTCATCAAGAACGTCGCCCACCGCAACGGCAAGACCGCGACCTTCATGCCCAAGCCCATCGTCGGCGACAACGGCAGCGGCATGCACGTGCACCAGTCGCTGGCGAAGGACGGCAAGAACCTGTTCACCGGCGACGGCTACGGCGGCCTGTCGCAGATGGCGCTGTGGTACATCGGCGGCATCTTCAAGCACGCGCGCGCGATCAACGCATTCGCCAACTCGACGACCAATTCGTACAAGCGCCTGGTGCCGGGCTTCGAGGCGCCGGTGATGCTGGCGTATTCGGCATCGAACCGCTCCGCTAGCTGCCGCATTCCTTACGTGGCGAACCCGAAGGCGCGCCGCATCGAGATCCGCTTCCCCGATCCGATGAACACCGGCTACCTGACCTTCGCCGCGCTGATGATGGCCGGCCTCGACGGCATCAAGAACCAGATCGACCCGGGCGCGCCCAGCGATAAGGACCTGTACGACCTGCCGCCGGAAGAGGAGAAGAACATCCCGACCGTGTGCCACTCGCTGGACCAGGCGCTGGACGCGCTCGACAAGGACCGCGACTTCCTCAAGGCCGGCGGCGTGTTCAACGACGACTTCATCGACGCCTACATTGCGCTGAAGATGAAGGAAGTGACCTCGTTCCGCGCGGCCACGCATCCGCTCGAGTACCAGATGTACTACACGATCTGACGGCCTGGCCGTTCCGGATCGACGCGCGAAGGCCCGCACCCGCGGGCCTTCGCTTTTGCACGATAATGGTGCAATGCCTGTGGATACCGCACCCGCCCTCGACCAGTTGGCCACGCCGGTGCTGTGGCTGGACGCCGATGGCCGCATCGCCGGGGCCAATCCGGCTTGCGCGCGCTGGCTGGGCGTGGGGCTGCGGCGCCTGCCCGGGCTGCCGCTGGTAGCACTGGAAACCGAGGGCGATGCGCTGGCGCGGGCCTTGGGCGACACCGGGTCCGACCGGGAATTCGCGCGCCTGCGCCGGGTGGCGATGGCCTTCCCCGGAACCGACATCCCGCGCTTCGCCGATCTGCTGCTGTCGCGGCGCGAAAGCGGCGGCTGGTGGCTGGAAGCGCAGCCGGTGGAGGAATTCCCCGGCGAGGATCCCGCCGTCGCATTGCCTTCCGCGCTGTCCGCGGCGTTGAAGGGACTCGCCCACGAATTGCGCAATCCGCTGGCCGGACTCAAGGGTGCAGCGCAGTTGCTTGCGCGGCGAAACCGGGAGGATCCGACCTCGCGCGAACTCACCGGCCTGATCGAATCGGAAGTCGAACGCCTTGCCGCGCTGCTCGACCGCCTGCTCTCGCCGGCGCCGGCGAAACCGTTCGAGCCGTTGAACATCCATGCGGTGCTGGAACGCGTGCTGCGCCTGGCCGAGAACGACGCCGGCTGGGCGGTGAAGCTGATCCGCGATTACGACCCGAGCCTGCCCGAATTCGAAGGCGACGCGGATCGACTCACGCAGGCGACGTGGAACCTGGTACGCAACGCGATCGAGGCCGGCGCCGCCAGCGTCACGCTGCGCACCCGCGCCGAACACGGCGTGCGCATCGGCGATGCCGCGCCGGCGACGGTGCTGCGACTGGAAATCGTCGACGACGGGCGCGGCGTGCCCGAAGACCTGGCCGAACGCCTGTTCCTGCCGTTGGTCTCGGGACGCGCCGAGGGCAGCGGGCTCGGCCTTGCGCTGGCGCAGCAGGTCGCGCGCGAACATCGCGGTTCGCTCGCCTACCGTTCGCGCCCGGGGCACACGGTGTTCACGCTGTTGTTGCCGCTGCAGAGCGAAGGAGCGGAGCATGCATAAAGCGAGATCGCGATCGTGTGCGACATCTTTTCCTCCCCCCTCGTGGGGGAGGATGCCCGCAGAGCCTGCCCCGTACTTGATACGGGGGCAGGAGAGGGGGCCGTGCGCATCCCCTCTCCCGGCGCTTCGCGCCACCCTCTCCCACGAAGGGGAGAGGGGGAAATGAACGCCGCGCGCATCTGGGTGGTGGACGACGACCACGGCGTGCGCTTCGTGCTGGCGACCGCGTTGCGCGAAGCCGGCTACGCAGTCGAGGGTTTCGATTCGGCGCAGGCGGCGCTTGCAGCGCTGGGGAATCGCCAGCCTCCGGAGCTGCTGTTCACCGACGTGCGCATGCCCGGCGACGACGGCCTCGCATTGCTGGAACGGCTGAAATCGCGGCATCCGGAATTGCCGGTGATCGTGATGAGCGCCTACACCGACCTCGCCAGCACCGCCGGCGCATTCCGCGGCGGCGCCCACGAATTCCTGTCCAAGCCCTTCGACCTCGACCATGCGGTGGCGCTGGCCGCGCGCGCGTTGCCGGAATTGCCTTCGTCGAATGCATCGAAGGAATCGCGTTCGCAAGCACCAGCGTCGATGCAGGACGACGCGCCGCAACTGCTCGGCGATTCGCCGCGGATGCAGGCGCTGTTCCGCGCCATGGGCCGGGTCGCGGCCGCACCGTTGAACGTCCTGGTCACCGGCGAAACCGGTACCGGCAAGGAACTGGTCGCGCGCGCGCTGCACCGCGAATCGCCGCGCGCCAACAAACCCTTCATCGCGCTCAACACCGCGGCGATTCCGGCGGAATTGCTCGAAAGCGAACTGTTCGGCCACGAGGCCGGCGCCTTCACCGGCGCGAACAAGCGCCATGTCGGGCGTTTCGAGCAGGCCGACGGAGGAACCCTGTTCCTCGACGAAATCGGCGACATGCCGCCGGCTTTGCAGACGCGACTGCTGCGCGTGTTGGCCGAAGGCGAATTCTTCCGCGTCGGCGGGCGCGAACTGATCCGCGTCGACGTGCGCGTGATCGCGGCCACGCACCAGCCGCTGGAAGCGCTGGTCGCCGACGGGCGTTTCCGCGCCGACCTGCTGCATCGGCTCGACGTCGTTCGGCTGCGCCTGCCGCCGCTGCGCGAGCGGCGCGAAGACATTCCGTTGCTCGCGTCGCGTTTCCTCGCCGCGGCCGCGCAGAAACTGCACGCGTCGGCGAAGCGTTTGTCGCCGGCTGCGCTGGAACGGCTGCAGGCTTACGACTGGCCGGGCAACGTGCGCGAACTCGAAAACCTGTGCTGGCGCCTCGCCGCGCTGGCGCCGGGCGCGACCCTGGGCCTGCACGACCTCGACGAAGCCGCGGGCCCGCTTGCGTCCGCGTCGGTCGAAGGCGATGCGTGGGAAGGCGCGCTCGCGGACTGGGCGCGCGCGCAACTGCGCGATGGCGCGGGCGACCTGCACGCGCAGGCGCGCTCGCGGCTCGATCGCGTGCTGCTGCAGGCCGCGTTGGAGCACAGTGATGGCCATCGCGGCGCCGCGGCGGAAAAACTCGGCGTCGGCCGCAACACGCTCACGCGCAAGCTCGGGCCGGGGCGCAAGCGGCGCTGACGATTCACCACGACGCAACATCGCCTGCGAGAGCATCGCGGACTTCGACCGGAGATCGCCATGAAACTTCGAATCCTCCCGCTCGCCGCCTCGATCGCATTGCTCGCCGGCTGCGCCAGCACGCCGTCGTCCGATACCGCCGCGTCCGCGCCTGGTGCCGTGGACATGGCCAGCGTCGCGCTCGCGCCCGCCTCGGGCAGCATGGTCAGCGGCAAATTGATGCTGATGCCGATGGGCGACGGCGTGCATGTCACGGGCGACATCGGCGGGCTCGCGCCGAACAGCACGCACGGTTTCCACATCCATGAAACCGGCGACTGCAGCGCGGCCGATGCGTCCAGCGCCGGCGGCCACTTCAATCCCGCCGGCGATGCGCACGGTCGCGCCAGCGCGCCACACCACCACCTCGGCGACAACGACAACCTCGTCGCCGATACGAACGGCGTCGCACACGTCGACGCGCATTTCGCCGGCGCCGTGCTCGGAGGCGGCGGCGCCGACGACATCGTCGGCAAGGCCGTGGTCGTGCACGCGAATGCGGACGACTACACCTCGCAGCCGTCCGGCAACGCCGGTGCGCGCATCGCCTGCGGGGTGATCACCGCGCCGTGAGCGATTGATGCTTCTGTAGCCGCGACAAACCCTGCGGCATGCCATGTCAGGGCTGAAGCCCCTCCCACAACATTGCGCATTCACGCATCGACGTAATCGAACACCGCGTCGATGCCGTGCGCGGCCAGCACCGCGGCGAACTGGCGCAGCCGCGCCTCGTAAGCGGCGTAACCGCGCACCGTTTGTTCGAGCGTGAGTTCGTTGCCGCCCGGGAATTCGCGTTGCCAGCGCGACGGCGAAGCGATTTCCAGGTGGGACACGCCTTCGGCGTAGCGCAGGCGCGGCTCCGGCGGTGCATCGACTTCGACGCTTCCCGCCGGCGCCAGCAGCGCGACTTCGATCACCGGCCACAGCACGCGCAGGCCGGCGTGTTCGTACTGCAGCGCCATCATCGCGGCGAGGTCGTGCAGGGTGAACAGGCGCGCGTGCTCGATGCGCGCGGCGAACGCCTCCTGCGCCAGCAACGCGGTGCGCGCCGAGGCCATGCCGCGATCCAGCAGTTCGGCTTCGAGCTGTTCCTGCACCGCGGCCGCATCGGCTCCCGTCAGCAGGAACGGCAACACCCGCAGCGCACCGCCGCGCAATTCGGGTTCGGCCATGAACGGCAGCGGCACGCGGCCCTGCGCGTCCGCGCCGAAGGCGAAGATGCGCGCGGCCCGTGTGTTGGCGCGTGGCGCGCGCGCATGCAGTTCGGCCAGCCGCTGGTGCAGCGGCCAGCCGGGGCGCAGGGCCTCGGCCGGGTCGAAATGCGCGGCGGCGAGCACGAGGTCGCAGTCCGCGGCCCGCGGCGCGATCCGCGCGAGATCCAGGGCCAGGCATTCGGCCAGGGCCATCGCCGCGTCGGTGGCGAGCGCATCGACGCCGATCGCGCCGTCGGCGAGTTCCAGCGCGAGCAGGCCGGTGGCATTGGCGTCGTGGTCGTGCATGGCCTCGGCGTCGTGATTGGCCGCACACGGGCGCGGCGCTAGACTGCGGCCATTATGCCCGCGCGTGTCGCGCGGGCCGCGAAAGAGGCGAAACACCATGCTCCAGGGCCGTCCCGTCGCCGTGCTCGGCGGCGTCCGCATCCCCTTCTGCCGGCAGAACACCGCCTACGCCGATGTCGGCAACCTCGGCATGGGCGTGCGCACGCTCGGCGCGCTGGTCGAGAAGTTCGGTCTGCACGGGCAGGTGCTGGGCGAAGTCGCGTTCGGCGCGGTGATCAAGCAGCCGTTCGACTGGAACCTCGCGCGCGAGGCGACGCTGTCCTCGGGCCTGTCGCCGCTGACGCCGGGCATCACCCTGCAACGCGCCTGCGGCACCTCGCTCGACAGCATCATGATCGTCGCCAACAAGATCGCCGCCGGGCAGATCGAGGTCGGCATCGGCGGCGGCAGCGACACCACCTCCGACGTGCCCATCGTCTACGGCCAGGCCCTGCGCCGGCGCGTGCTCGAGGCCGCGCGCGCGAAGACGACGAAGGACAGGCTCGCCGCGTTCAGGGGCTTCCATTTCCGCGAACTCAAGCCCGAATTCCCCGGCGTCGCGGAACCGCGCACCGGCAAGTCGATGGGCGACCACTGCGAGGACATGGCGAAGGAGTGGAACATCTCGCGCGATTCGCAGGACGAACTCGCGGTCGCTTCGCACCACAAGCTCGCCGCCGCGTACGAGCGCGGTTTCTTCGACGACCTGGTGGTCAGTTTCCGCGGCGTGTCACGCGACAACATCCTGCGTCCCGACACCAGCATCGAGAAGTTGGCGACGCTGAAGCCGGCGTTCGACAAGACTTCCGGCCGCGGCACGCTTACTGCCGGCAATTCCACGCCGCTGACCGACGGCGCCGCCGCGTGTTTGATCGCCTCGGAAGACTGGGCGGCGAAGCACGGGCATGAAGTGCTGTGCCGCATCCGAGATACGCAGGTGGCCGCGGTCGATTTCGTGCACGGCGAAGGCCTGTTGATGGCACCGACCGTCGCGGTGCCGGAAATGCTCGCGCGCAACGGACTGACGTTGCAGGACTTCGACCTCTACGAAATCCACGAAGCCTTCGCCGCGCAGGTGCTGTGCACGCTGCGCGCGTGGGAGAGCGAGGAATACTGCAGGAACCGCCTCGGCCTGGATGCGCCGCTGGGTCGCATCGATCCGGCCAAGCTCAACATCAACGGTTCATCGCTCGCCACTGGGCATCCGTTCGCGGCCACCGGCGCGCGCATCGTCGCCACCGCGGCGAAGGAACTGAAGCAGCGCGGCGGCGGCCGTTGCCTTGTGTCGATCTGCACCGCCGGTGGCATGGGCGTGGTGGCGATTCTGGAGCGGTGATCGGGCAGCACGGGTTAACCCCGTTGCGTCCTTCGTTCGTTGATAGCATCGCCAATCACGAACGGGGGTGGTCCATGCGCACGAGGTGGGTACAAGGTTCGGTCTTTGTCGGCCTGCTGCTGGCCGTAGCCATCGCCGGTTGTTCCCGGCAGCAGCAAGCGGCCGATGCATCCATGGCCTCGGCAGAGGCGGACATCGCAAGAGGTGGCGCCCCGGCCCCGGCGGCACCACCTGCCGTTGCGGAAAGCCAGGCAGTCGATCCGCAGCAGCTGGCGTCGAGTGCCGCGACGTTCGTCGATGCGCAGCGCAGGTTCATCCGTACCGCGCGCGCCGAGTTCGAGGTCAGGGATGTTTATGCGACCGCGCTCGCCATCGAGGACGAAGTGGCGGCGCAGGGTGGATTCGTCGTCGGCAACGACATCAAGTCCGAAACGCAGGGCATGCGTCGACGTTCGATTGGCGACGGGAAACAGCTGGAGTTGACCGAATACACCCTGCATGGCGAATTGACCGTGCGCGTGCCCAGCGAAAAGACGCAATCGTTCCTGCGCGCCATCGCCGGCAAGATGGAATTCCTCGACAGCCGGAGCTTCAAGGCGGAGGACGCGCAGTTCGAACTGCTGCGCCAGCAACTTGCGGCGCAACGCGCACAATCGACGCAGCAGCAATTGGGCGCAGCGGTGGCCGACGGTGGCAAGCTGGGGCAGAAGGCCGATGCGATCCAGGCCCGCGGCGAGGCGAACGCCGATCGCGACGAAGCCATGCTGGCGATGAAGGAATTCCAGGATCGCGTCGACTTCAGCACGATCGCCTTGTCGTTGCACCAGGATTCGCAGGTGCGCAAGGCCGTGCGCATCGACGTGGAAGCCGTGTTCCGCGATAACGGCCCCGGGTTCTTCAACCGCCTGGGCGAATCCTTGCGCATCGGCTGGCGGGGCGCGCTCAACCTCGTCGTGGCCCTGGCACAGGTGTGGCCGCTGTGGCTGCTCATCGCGGCGGGATATTCCTTGCTGCGGTACTGGCGCAGAAGGAAAACCGCTCGACCCTGAAATCGCAGGCCGGGTTGCTTCGTCAACCCGGCTTTCGCGTGAAGCGAGTTCTTGCCGGGTCGTTAAAACCGATCGGGCCTACGATTCTCCCCGCAATCGCGGAATCCCGTGCTCGTCGCGTTCCTCGATCGCGATGCCGTCCTCGGGCTCCTCGCGTGAATCGCGACCGGGAAGTTCCAGCGCCGCTTCGCCGCGGGCAACACGCAACGCGTTTGCATAACTGCGTTGCGCGCGGTCCGTGTCGCCGGCCTGCGCGTAGGCGTTGCCGAATTCCTCCCAGGCATCGGCGCCGGCGCCCTGCGCCAGCGCGCGGTGCAGGTTGGCTTCGGCCTGCGGCCAGCGGCCTTCATCGCGGTCGAGGCGAGCGAGCGCGAGCAGCAAAGCCGGGCTGGACGGATGCGCCTGCAGCCAGCGTTCGATGTTCGCGCGGCGCTGTTCGGCGCGACCGCCGGCGGGCAGCGTGCCGTAGCGCGCTGCGAGGCTTTCGTCCCAGCGCGTGTCCAATGCGCTTTCCACCGCCTTCGAAGCAGCCTCGTCCCAGCGCAGTGCGGCGGCACGGTCGGCGTAGGCGAGCACCACGTCGGGATCGCTGCGAACGGCCTTCGGCAGGTGATCCCAGGTATCGGCGAGCGCGTTCGCGTCGGCGGCATCGCGCAATGCAGCCGCGGCCCAGCGTTCCTGCAATTCGTCGAGCAGCGCATCCGGCAGTGCGTGCTGCTGGCGCAACGCACCAAGCAGGCCGTAGGCCTCGGCGGATTTCCCGGTCGCGGCGAGTGCCTGCGCGCGCAAGGCCTGTCCGCGTGGTGGCAAGGGCTGAATCGCGGGGATGTCGAGCGCGACCAGCGCATCGGTCGGGCGTTCGTCGGCGAGTGCCTGTTCGGCAAGCGCGATCGCGCGCGCACCGGCGTGCCTCGGATCGAGCGCATCGATGTGCGCCTGTGCGGCGGCGGCGTCGCCGCGCGCGTTCGCGGCCTGCGCCGCGGCCACGCGCGCGAAGGCGGCGTCGTGGCCTTCGTCGGCCGCGCGCGCCAGCAACTGCTCGGCGCGGGCGTAATGACCGCCGTGCAATGCGTCCAGGCCTTCGCCCAATCGTGCACGGGAATTGCGGTCGCGCAGCCGGCGCCAGGAACGGAACGGCAGCATCAACAGCTTCCACAGCACGCCGATGACGAGCAGCGCGACGAGGACGCCGATGACCGCGGCGGCGACGGTGGTCGTGTAATCGGTACCGCGGAAGCGCACCAGCACGTAGCCCGGATCGGCCAGCAGGAATTGCGCGGCGAGCGCGCCCAGCAATGCGAGCACGATCCAGAACAGCAGGCTGCGGAACAGGTTCATGGCGATGGATCCTTGCGTGACGCGCCGACCCTAGCGCATGCCGCGTCGCGGCGGCGTTGCGGAGATGAACGCGGGCCCAACCGGCACGCTTCAACGCGCGGAGCGCAGCGCCTGCAACTGCTGCAGCGTGGTGCCGAGCACGGGATTCGAAGTCGCCAGCGGCATCGCGCGCAATGCCGCGAGCCGCGCTTCCAGGGTTTTCCGTTGCGGTGAATCCGGCCACAGCCGATGCAGCCACGCGTTCGCGCGGTCCAGCGCCTCGTGCCACGCGGCGGCATCGCGGCGTTCGGCCGCGGCGCGGGCCAGTGTGAGTTCGAGTTCGAGTGCCGAACGCGCGTTGCGACGGTCGACCGGATCGGTGGCGATGGCGGCGTTGCTCGGTTGCACGCGCACGATCCGCGACAGCAGGCGTTGCCACCACGGCGAGTTCGCATCGCGATCGTTCGCGACCGCCCCGTCGCCGGGCAATGAAGCGGCGAAACCGGCGAGTTCGCGTAGCGCGGCCGCGCGCGGGTCCGCGCCGAGCGCATCCAGCGCGTTACGTTCCTGCAGCAGGGTCTGGCGCAGGTCCAGCAGTTTCGGGTCGTCCACGCGCTCGAGCAGCGTGGCGGCGATGGCGTAGGCGCGGCGCGCGCCGTCGAGGTCGCCGGCGAGTTGCAGGCGTTGCTGGCCGGTGGCGAGCAGCAGCGCGGTTTCGTCGAGGAACAGGGCCTGCGCACCGTGGCGGTCCGGGTCGGCGAGTTTTTCCACCGTTTGTTCGATCAGGGCCGAGCGCTGGCCGAGGCCGATCAGTTCCTCGCGCAGCACGCGGTTGGTCGCTTCGTCCTGCTGCATGCGCAGCGATTGCGCGCGTTGCTCGCCACGCAACGCATCGAGGCGGGCGTCCAGCGCATCGGCCTGTTCGGCGAAGGTGCGGCGCATGGCCGCATCACGCGCGGACCAGGCCCGCCAGCCGTACCAGCCGGCGACCGCCAACGCCGCCAACACGACCAGCGCGAAGACGAACCCGCCGCGGCCGGAACCGGAGCGTGGAGCGGATGTCGGGTCGGGGGACGTCACGGGCGCGGGGGAGTGCGGAACGTGGCGCGCATGCTACCCGATCGCCGCCGCCATCGCCGCGACGAGATCGCGCGGGCGGGCACTGGCCGCGACCGCGATCCGGCCTTGGAACCCGAACTCCCGCGCCGCCTGCGCGAGGCGTTCGCTGGCTGCGGCGACATCGGCCGCGCGCAGCTTGTCGGCGAGGTCGGCGGGAAGGCGCGTCAACGCTTGTTGCAGGGCTTCGCCGCTGCCGAGCGCGAGCCATGGTTTCGCGCGCAGCGCGCGGAAACGCGAAAGCGAAGCCGATGAAAACGGAATCTCGACGCGCCGGTACACGTCGGCGCGCAGCACGTGCGCACCGCGCTTGCGCAGCGTCGGCGCAATGACGTTGCGCCCACCGGGCGCGGTGAGCAGGCCGACGCCGCGTCCATGCAACGATTGCAGTTCCGCGAGCGCGAGCAATCCTTCGCTGTCCATGCGCGATGGCGAAACGACCGCGTCGATGCCGGCGCGACGCAGCGCCGCGGCGGTGCCGGCGCCGACCGCGCACCAGCGTTGCCCGCGTTTCCGCTTCAGTGCTTGCAACGCGGCGGTCGCGCGCACCGCGGCCGGACTGGTGGCGATCACGAGGTCGGCGGCGAGCGCGGCGCGCAGGGCGCGTCGCGTTCCGGCATCGTCCTGCGTCTCGATCCGCCACGAGGACAGCGCCAGCACGCGCGCGCCCCGTGCGGCGGCGGCCCGGCGCAGGGATTCGTGCGCGCCGACCGGGCGCAGCGAAATCACATAGCATCTCGCCAACGGCATTCGCTTCGCCTTCGCCATGGAACGAGCATACATACATCCATGAATCCCGATTCCGATCCGGCATTGCAATCGCTGCTCGCGCACTACCTGTCGATGCCGCCGGTGGCGGCGATGCGGCTGCAGATCGCCGGCGCCGACGCCAGCGGGCTGCGCCTGCGCGCGCCGCTGTCCGCGCATGTCAACGACAAGGGCTGTGCGTTCGGCGGCAGCCTGGTCTCGCTGATGACCCTGGCCGGCTGGGGCGTGGCCACGCTGGCGCTGGAACGCGCCGGCCTGCATGCGGACGTGTTCGTGGCCTCCAGCGAGGTGCGCTATCGCGCGCCACTGTTCGCCGACCTCGAAGCCACCGCGAACGCCGACGCGGCGGAACTGGCGGCCTTCGTTGCAACGCTACGCGCCAACGGCCGCGCGAGCCTGAACCTCGATGCTCGCGTCCCGCTGCCCGGGGGCGGTAGCGCCTGCGACATGCGTTCGCGCTACGTCGCCATCGCCAGGGGTTAGGATGGCGTCGACGAAAGCGGGGGAAGACACATGATCCAGGCGAAGTCGTGGCGTTGGCTGCTGGTTGCCCTGCTGGGCGCGCTGCTCGCCGGTTGCGCCACCGGCCAACCGAAGATGAGCGCCCTCGATAGTGCGCAGTACGCGTGGTCGGCGGCGATCCGCTGGGGCGATTTCGAAGGCGCGTGGAACCTGCTCGATTCCGAATACCGCGACAAGCATCCGCTCACCGACCTCGAGCTCTCGCGCTACAAGCAGGTCCAGGTGTCGGGTTACCACGAGCTCGGTTCGCAGGTCCTCGAGGATCGTGCCCGGCGCGAGATCGAGATCGGCGTGATCAACCGCAACACCATGGCCGAGCGCAGCCTGCGTTACACCGAGGAATGGCGCTACGACCCGGCGACCAAGACCTGGTGGGTGACCTCGGGCCTGCCGGATTTCTGGGCCGGGGAATAAGGCAATCGCGGGGATGGGCCGTTCCCGCGACAACGTCGGGTGAAGCCGCTGTGGGACAATGCGCGCCGCTTCGTCGTAGCCGGAAACCCTGCACGTGAACTTCGCCGAACTCGCGGCCTTCGCCGGTCGCAACCCCATTCTGTCCTCGGCGCTGGCCGGCCTGACCCTCGCCATCCTGGGGATGGAGGCGATGCGCCTGCTGCGCGGCGGACACCGACTCGCTCCCGCGGCGCTGACCGCACTGGTCAACCGCGAGGACGCGCTGGTGTTGGACGTGCGCGTTGCGGCCGATTTCGAGAAAGGCCACATCCCCGGCGCGAAGCAACTGGCGCTGGCCGAGGTGAAGCCTGAACACAAACTGCTGGCCATGGCGAAATCGCGGCCGGTGGTGCTGGTGTGCAAGGCCGGGCAGAGCGCCGAGGGCGCCGCATCCATGCTGCGCAAGGCCGGCTTCGAGCGCGTGTTCGTGCTCGATGGCGGTATCGATGGCTGGCAGCAGGCCGGCCTGCCGCTGGCCAAGGGCCGCTAGGCGGGCCCGGCCGGGCCGCGGGCGCGTGCCATAATCGCCGCTTTCCCCACGTTCCAGCCGGAGTACCCCGATGTCCGAGACTTCCCCAGCCAACGGCGCCGCGACCGACGCGCAGCCGGCGGGCCAGACCTTCAGCCTCGACAAGCTCTACGTCAAGGACGTCTCGTTCGAAGCGCCGGGCGCGCCGCAGGTGTTCGCGGCCGAACTCCCGGGCCAGCCGCAGCTGCAGATGAACCTCGCGCAGAGCGTGCAGCGCCTCGGCGACGTCGCCTACGAAGTGCAGCTCGACATCACCGTGACCTGCACGGTCGACGACAAGACCCTGTACCTGGCCGAAGTGAAGCAGGCCGGGCTGTTCACCCTCGCCGGTTTCGATCCGCAGACGCTGGACGCGGTGCTCGGCACGTTGTGCCCGGCCTCGCTGTATCCATACGCGCGCCAGACCATCGGCGACCTGATCCAGGCCGGCGGTTTCCCGCCGTTCCTGATGCAGCCGCTGAACTTCGAGGGGCTGTACGCCGAGAACCTGCGCCAGCGCGCCGCGCAGCAGGCCGGTGGCGCCCTCGGCAGCGGCACCGAGACCGCCGGCAACGCCTGAGCCCGGCATGGGACCGGACGCAACGGCCGCACGCTCGGTCGCCGTCCTCGGCGCGGGCTCCTGGGGCACCGCGCTCGCCGCGCTGATCGCACGGCACGGCCATCGCGTCGTGTTGTGGGGCCGCGATGCAGGCGTGGTCGAGGCGATCGACGCGCGGCACGAGAACCCGCATTACCTTCCCGGCATCGCACTGCCCGATGCGCTGCGCGCGACCACCGACCTCGCCGCGGCGTTGCGCGACGCGGATCTGGTGCTGGTGGTGGTGCCTTCGCACGCGTTCACCGAAACCCTGCGCGCGCTGGCGCCGTTGCGTCCCGCCGATGCCGGCGTGGCGTGGGCGACCAAGGGCTTCGAACCCGGCAGCGGCCGTTTCCTGCACGAAGTCGCCGGCGACATGCTCGGCACCGGCGTGCCGCTGGCGGTGGTGACCGGGCCTTCGTTCGCGAAGGAAGTCGCGCAGGGATTGCCGACCGCGCTCACCGTGCATTCGGACGAAGCCGCGTTCGCGCAGCTCGTCGCCGACGTGCTGCATGGTCCCGCGTTCCGCGCCTACACCGGCGACGACATGCGCGGCGCCGAACTCGGTGGTGCGATGAAGAACGTGCTCGCGGTCGCCACCGGCGTCGCCGACGGCATGCAGCTCGGCCTGAACGCGCGCGCGGGACTCATCACCCGCGGCCTCAACGAGATGTTGCGGCTCAACATCGCCATCGGCGGGCGGCCCGAGACGCTGATGGGCCTCGCCGGCCTCGGCGACCTCGTGCTCACCTGCACCGGCGACCTGTCGCGCAACCGGCGCCTCGGCCTCGCGCTCGGTCGCGGTCAATCGCTGGACGATGCGGTGCGCGACATCGGCCAGGTGGTCGAATCGGTGCAGACCGCGGACGAGGTGATGCGCCTCGCCTCGCGCCACGACGTGGAACTGCCCATCGCCGAAAACGTGCGCGATGTGTTGCACGGCGACCTCACGCCGGCGGAAGGGCTGCAGCGGCTGCTCGCGCGCGAGCAGAAGGCGGAATACCCGCAGGAATTGTTCCCGTAGAACACGAAACTCCGGCCGTTTCCGGCCGGGGCTGGGTCATTCGATTCGGGGCGGCGAGGTCACGCGCCCACGTCTTCCGCATAGATCGCCTGGGTCGCGATGATCGACGTTCCGGCCGGAAGGATGCACGTCACCGAAAACATGGCATTGCCGAAATCGGTCGTCTCGTCGAAATCCGCGGGGGACCAGGAGAATTGGGTATAGCTGCCCGTGCCCGTGTCCCCGCTCTTGGTGGCGTAGTACGCGTCGCCGCCGGCCGCGGTGCCCCGCATGCCGGTGCATTGCACGGCATGGTTGGCGCCGTCGATGGTCTGGAAGTAGATGTATGCGGCCTTGAATGCGGACGAGGTCGATGCGTATTGGCAGATGATGAACTGGTTGCTGGTGCCTTCATTGCGCATGCCCGTCGCGCGCGGACGTACCTGGGACGACGTGGTCGGGACGCTCAATTGGCAGGCCGGGCCGCCCTGGTCCCACAATTCGCGGCTTTTCTCGACCGCGGCCGCGGGCATGGCGGCGAATGCGGCGTTCGCGAGGACGATGATGGCGGCAAGTTTCGTTACGCTCATTTTTGCGGATGATCCGGGAATGGCCGCGTTGGCCGGTTTCCGCCTATGCGTAATACCGGGGTGGAAGCGGACATGGCCCGAGTGGCGATGAAAACCCCGCCTGGTCATTGGCCCACGTCATCGTGGTACGAGCCATAGACTCCCTGGATTGCGGCGCCAGGCGGCAGGATGCAGGTGACGGAGAGGGCGGGTTGGGAAAAACGGTCGGTCGGGCCGTTCTGGTATGGAGAGGGAAAGTCCCCCCAGGCGCGATCCCACGTGATGGAGTTAGGAGTACCGTCGGTGCCGGTGGTGGCGGTTCTCGTGGAGTATTGGATACCCGACAACTGGGTGCCGTTCACGGCCGTGCATTGCACGTCGTGATTGTTTTCGTCGATGCGCACGATAGTGATGCTGGCACGGAAAAACGGCGTACCGTTCGAAGGGAACTGGCAGATCACGAATTCGCTGGCGGTTCCTTCGTTGCGCATGCCGGTCGCGCGCGGACGCACTTGCGAGGACGTGGTCGGCATGCTGAGTTGGCATGCGGGGCCGCCTTGATCCTGATAGGTGCGGTCGATTGTTGCGGCATTCGCCGGTTGCGCGGCCACGAAGCCGCCAACCAGGATTGCGACGACGAAGGCGTTCGGGATGTTCATCGATGCATTCCGGAAATGGCCCCGTGGGCCGGTTGCCATGTATGCGTGGCAGGGGGCGAAAAGCGGACACGCGCGCACGAAAAACCCCGGCCGTTGTCGACCGGTGCGATAGTGGTTCGAACGGGAAGCGACTTACGCGCCCACGTCTTCGTCGTAACTGGCGGCGACAAGGATGATCGAAGCTCCGGGCGGCAGGATGCAGGTCACCGAAGCAGTCGAATTGACGAATGCCGTGCCCGCTTGGCCGAAATCCGAAGGAACCCATTGGGCGAAGCCGTACCAGTTGGGGTTCGTGCCGGTGGAGAAGTTCTTGCTGGAATAGGAAGTTCCATTCGCCACGTCGCCGGTCATGGCGGTGCACTGGATGGCATGGTCGATTCCGTCGAAAGTGGAAACCGAAATCGACACGTACTTGAAGGAACCACCCCCGTTCCTCGAGTACTGGCAGATCACGAATTCGTTGGCCGTTCCCTCGTTGCGCATGCCATTGGCACGTGGACGCACCTTCGACGAAATGGTGGGCACGCTCAGTTGGCAGGCCGGTCCGCCCTGGTCGAAGAGATAGCGGGTCGCAGGGGCCGCCGACGCGGGCGTCGCGCCCATCAGGCTGGCCACCAAGATCGTGGTCGCGAAGGCGTTCGGGGTGTCCATCGATGCATTCCGGGAATGGCCGCGCGGGCCGGTTGCCATGTATGCGTGGCAGGGAGCGAAAAGCGGACACGCGCGCACGAAAAACCCCGGTCGTTGCAGACCGGGGTCGATGGCGGTTCGGAATGGGTGGCGCTTACGAACCCACGTCTTCGTCGTAGAAGGCAAAGGTGCTGATGATCGCCATGCCCGGCGGCAGGTTGCAGGTGACCGAGAACCCGCGGGAAGGAAGCGTGCTCAACGATGGATCGAAGTAGCCCGAGTTCCAGCCGATGCTCGTTCCGGCCTGGTCGCTGGCGCGCACGAAGATGTTGAAGGTCGAGTAGTAGGCGGTCTGCGTGGCATAGCCGCTCATGCCGGTGCAGGACAGGTTGTGGTCGGCGCCATCGATACTGGCGAGGACGATGCTGGCCTGCGTGAACGGGGTCGAGGTGGCCGTGAACTGGCAGAGCACGAAGGCGTTGGTGGTGCCCTCGTTGCGCATCCCGGACGCGCGTGGACGGACTTGCGTCGACGTCGTGGGGACGCTGAGCTGGCAGGCGGGACCGCCCTGGTCCTCCATCGTGCGGGCCATGGTGGTTGCCTGCGCGGGCGACGCGGCCAGAACGCTGGCGACGAACGCGGTGGCGAACAGGGAATTCAGGGGGTTCATCGATGCATTCCGGGAATGGCCATGCGGGCCGGTCACCGTGTATGCGTGGCGAGGAGCCGAAAGCGGACACGCCGGAACGAAAAACCCCGGCCGTTTCCGGCCGGGGCGTTCGCGACGTCGGGGGAGAGAGAGGGGAGTCGTCGCGGGTGCTGCAGTTCGGTCGCGCTTACCAGCTGAAGCGCGGGCCGACGAACCATTGGGTATCGCCGCCGACGAACTTCACGTCGCCATTGATGCCCCAGTTCTGGTTGAACTTCACCTGTGCGCCGAGGCGACCGTAGAAATCGCTGTCGTACTCGTCGCCGTCCTCGTAACCGGCCAGCGCATAGCCCTCCAGGTTGGTGGTCAGCGCGCTGCGCACGCCGGCTTCGACGCTGTAGCCGTCGAAATCGGCGCCGCTGCCTGCGTCGAACTTCTCGTACGCGGCGCGGGTGACGAGGTCGGTGCTGGTCGCGATGGGGTGGTTGTAGCCCACGCCCAGGCGCCACTGGTCGAAATCGACGTCGGTGTCGTCGATCTTCTGGTTGCTGTAGGCGCCGAACACGGACCAGTTGGGCGTGAACGCGGCCGAACCGTTCAAACCCCAGCCGTCGGCGTCGCCGGAATCGGTGTTGGTGGCGGCGTAACCGCCTTCGAGGTAGTTGTAACTCAGGCCGGTGCTGCCGCTTTCCTGCGCCAAGGCGGCGAAGGGCAGGGCGGCGAGCAGGGACAGGGCAAGCAAAGCGCGCTTCATGGGGGACCTCTTCTGTTGTTTGTTATGGCCGGCGCTGAGGCGAACCGTTCGCAGCCGGCGTGCGCAGTATCGACGGGCCCTCGCAACACGCCCTGAATAATGAACCGAAGGGTTCAGGAACTTTTCCGCAACGCCCGGGTCATGCGCCGCCGTCCCGGGTGCGGCGGCGGCATGGCGCCAAAGGCGCGAAATGGAATTGCGATCAGTGGTTGCGCGCTGCTTCGCCCGCTTCGCGCAGTTTCTGCGCGCATTCCTCGCAACAGGCTTCGACGGTGCGTCCACCGACGGTGACCTGGATGGCGTTGTCGTCGAGCGGATAGTCGCAGGCGGCGCAGGTACGTTCTTGCATGGCGGTTCTCCTGTGGGGAAGCCCGGAACGGGCATGCACAGGAAACCATCGCGGCATCGTCGCCGCTGTCAGGATCTTTAGCGATGCGCGGCGACGCCGCGGAATCCGGATGGCGTGCGGCCGTAGGCCTGGCGGAACGCCGCGGCGAAATGGCTGTGGCTGGAGAAGCCGAGGTCCTGCGCCAGCGCGGACAGATCGATGTCGCTTTCGAGCAGGTCCAGCGCGCGCGCCAGCCGCAGTTGCAACTGGTAACGGTACAGCGGCATGCCTTCGACCTGCTTGAAGGCCTGGGTCAGGTACACCGGCGAGCCGCCGACTTGCGCGGCGATGCCGGCAAGGGTCCAGCGGCGCGCGGGATCGCTGGCGAGCAGCAACTTCGCGCGATCGACCAATCGCTGCCGTGCGCGCGTCGCGCCCGGCGTGCGCGCGGTGCGCGGGCCGAGGCTGCGCGATGCCAGCGTCAGCACCAGGCCTTCGGCTTCCAGCGGCTCGACCCGGTCGTGGTGCAGCGCATGCCGCAACAGCGCGACCAGCGCTTGCGCGCGCGCATCGATGCGAAGTGCCTGGTGGCGGAAAGCCGGCGGCGCGTCGTCGCGCAGCAGCGCGGGAGGCGCCAGTTCGCGCAACAACGCTTCGTCGAGCCGGATCGACAGGCTCGCATCCCCGCCTTCGAGCGGATGGCTGACGCGATAGCCTTCGCCGGCGTTGAACGACAGCACGTGGTTGGCGTCCGCCACGGCTTGTGCGCTGCCGACATGGCGCAGGTACACACCGCGATAAGGGAACACCAGGTGCGTGGCCGACGCGCATTCCTCCGCGCTGCGGTGCCTGCATTCGCCGCGGCAGCGCACGTCGCGCACCGACGCGACCGCGGTGTCGAGCAGGACATCGACATCGAACGCCGGCACCGGGATGGCAGCGGACTGGCCCATGCCGACAGCGTACGCGCTCAGGCGGCGCCGTCGAAACCCGATTGCCGCCAGGCCTCGAACACCGTCACCGCGACCGCGTTCGACAGGTTGAGGCTGCGGCTGTTGGCACGCATCGGCAGGCGCAAACGGCGATCCTCGGGGATCGCGGCGAACACGGCTTCCGGCAGGCCAGCGGTTTCGCAGCCGAACAGGAACGCATCGCCCGCGCGGAAACGCGGCGCATCGAAGCGCACGCCGCCGCGCGTCGACAGCGCGAACACGCGCGGAGCTTCGCCCATGGTCGACGCGGCGATGTCCGCGAACGCGGCATCGAGGTCGTCGTGCACGCGCAGCGTCGCGTATTCGTGGTAGTCGAGGCCGGCGCGCTTCAGCTGTTTGTCGTCGAGTGAAAAGCCCAACGGCCGCACCAGGTGCAGGGTCGCGCCGGTGTTCGCGCACAGGCGGATGACGTTGCCGGTATTGGGCGGGATTTCGGGGCGGAACAGGATGACGTGGAACATCGCGTCGATTCACCACGCAATCGTTTCGCCGCGCCAGTCGCGCAGCTGCAACGGCTTCGATGCATCGGTCGCATCGACCTGCCGCAACAGGCCGGCGACCGAATCGGCCGCCGTCACGTCCGCGCCATCGCCGCCCATGTCGGTCTGCGCCCAGCCCGGATGCAGCAACGCGACCGCGATGCCGCGCGCCGCCAGCGCGTGCGCGGCCTGCACCGCGAGCATGTCCAGCGCCGCCTTGCTCGCACAGTAGCTGGGCGAACGGAATTCGCGCCGCGTGCCGATCGAAGCCATCACGGTCGAGACGAACGCGACCTTGCCGCCCCTTCGACCTTGCTCAGGGCAGGCGTCGGCGAGTCGCGGCGCCAGCGCCTGCGTCAACAGGAATGGCCCGATCGCATTGGTGCGGAAACTGTCGTCCAGCGCGGATTCGCGCACCTGGCCCCAGCGTTCGCCCGAATGCAGCGCGCCCGCGTTGTTCACCATTAGGTCGATGCGCGCGTCGTCGTCGAGTACCAGCGCGAGTTCGCGCGCGAATGCGGTGCGCGAAGCCTCGTTGGCGACATCCAGCGGCAGCACATGCAGGCGACCGGGATGGTCGCCGGCCAATGCATTGAGCGACGAGGCCTTGCCCGGCTGGCGGCAGGCAGCGAGCACGCGGTCGCCGCGCGCCAGCAACTGGCGGACGAATTCCAGGCCGAGGCCGCGGTTGGCGCCGGTGACGACGGCGATGCAGGGATCCATGGCGTCAGCCTAGCGCGGAGTCGCGACGACATGCGCGGGACTTGTGGCCTAGTACGGGCTGGGCCCACGGCACTAACATGGGAACTTCGTCACGAACCTGAAGGATCCGTCATGCCCGTCGCGTTCCGTTCCCGTTCCACCATCCTCGGCACGGCGCTCGCGGTTGCGCTCGCCGGCGGCATCGCGTCCGCGCCCGCCTTCGCCGCCGCTTCCGGCAACGCGATCGACATTCCGTACACGCAGTTCACCCTGCCCAACGGCTTGACGGTGATCGTGCACGAGGACCACAAGGCGCCGATCGTGGCGGTGAACCTGTGGTACCACGTGGGCTCCAAGGACGAACCGGCGGGTCGCAGCGGCTTCGCGCACCTGTACGAACACCTGATGTTCCAGGCCTCGGAAAACCACAAGGGCGAATTCTTCACGCCCTTCGAGCAGGCCGGCGCCACCGACCAGAACGGCACGACCAACAACGACCGCACCAACTTCTTCGAGAACGTGCCGACCACCGCGCTGGACATGGCGCTGTGGATGGAATCCGACCGCATGGGCCACCTGCTCGGCGGCATCGACCAGGCCGCGCTCGACGAACAGCGCGGCGTGGTCCAGAACGAGAAGCGCGAAGGCGAGAACCAGCCCTACGGCCAGCTCGAGGAAGTGCAGGCGCACGCGCTCTACCCGGTCGGGCATCCCTACCACCACACCGTCATCGGTTCGATGAACGACCTCGACGCCGCCTCGCTCGAGGACGTGAAGACCTGGTTCCGCACCTGGTACGGCCCGAACAACGCGGTGCTGGTGCTGGCCGGCGACATCGACGCGAAGACCGCGAAGGAAAAGGTCGCGAAGTATTTCGGCGACATCCCGGCCGGGCCGAGCATGGCGCAGCCGAAGGTCGACGTCGCGCCGCTGGCGCAGGCCGGGCGCACGGTGCTCAAGGACAAGGTGCCGCAGCCGCTGGTGCAGCGCGTGTGGAACGTGGCGCAGGCCGGCACGCGCGAAGCCGACGAACTCGACCTGTTCGCGCAGGTGCTCGGCGGCGCCGCCGACTCGCGCCTCGACCGGCGCCTGGTGCACGAGGACAAGCTCGCCGATTCGGTCAGTACCTACAACAGCAGCAGCCAGCTGTCGTCCAACTTCGCCGTCACCGCCATGGTCAAGCAGGGCGTGGACCCGGCGAAGGTCGAGGCGATCATCGACGAGGAACTGCAGCGCCTGCTCAAGGACGGCCCGACCGCCGACGAACTGGCGCAGGCCAAGACCGTGTACCGCGCGCGTTTCATCCGCGGCATCGAGCGCATCGGCGGGTTCGGCGGCAAGGCCGACATCCTCGCCGGTTGCGAAATCTACGAAGGCAATCCAGGTTGCTTCCGCGACACGCTCGCCACCGTGGCCGACGCCACGCCGGCGCAGATCCGCGACATCGGCCGCAAGTGGCTCGGCCATCCCAGCCACACCTTCGTCGTCATGCCCGGCAAGCGCACCGCGCTGGCCGAGGAGCCGAGCGTGAAGGCCGCGGCGATGGTGTTGCCGCCGGTCGATCCGAAGTACACGACCGAGCCGAGCAGCGTCGACCGCAGCAAGGGCGTGCCGGCGGTGACCGCGTTCCCCGAACTGAAATTCCCCGCGCTGCAGCGCGCCACGCTCGCCAACGGCAGCACGCTGATTTTGGCCGAACGCCACGAGATCCCGGTGGTGCAGATGAGCTACGAGTTCAAGGGCGGCTACGCCTCCGATCCGCACGGCAAGCTCGGCACCGCGTCGTTCGCGATGGGCATGCTCGACGAAGGCGCCGGCGACCTGGATTCCCTCGCGTTCAAGGGCAAGGCCGAATCGCTGGGCGCGCAGGTCGGCGCGGGCGCTTCGCTCGACGGCGCCAACGCCTACCTGTCGGCGCTGAAGGAAAACCTCGTTCCCTCGCTGCAGCTGTTCTCGACGATGCTGCAGCAACCGCGCTTCGACCAGAAGGACATCGACCGGGTGAAGGCGCAGCGCATCGCCGGCATCGCCCAGGAAAAGGCGCAGCCGCAGACCGCGGCGCTGCGCGTGTTGCCGCCGCTGTTGTTCGGCGACGAGCATCCCTACGGCGTGCCGTTCACCGGCAGCGGTACCGAAAGCCAGGTCGCCGCGCTGACCCGCGACGACCTCGTCGCCTACCAGCACGCATGGCTGCGGCCGGAAAACGCGACCCTGATCGTGGTCGGCGACACCACGCTGAAGGACATCGTGCCGCTGCTCGACCGCACCCTCGGCGGGTGGAAGGGCGAAGGCGCGGCCGACGCGGCGCCGGCGATCCCGGAAGTCGCGCGTCCGCAACAGCCGCGCGTGTTCCTCATCGACCAGCCCGGCGCGGTGCAGGCCAACATCTTCGCCGGCGAGCTGGTGCCTTCGGCCAAGGATCCCGGCGCGGTGAAGTTCGGCATCGCCAACGACGTGCTGGGCGGACTGTTCTCGGCGCGCCTCAACATGAACCTGCGCGAGGACAAGCACTGGGCCTATGGCGCCTACAGCTTCGTGCCGGGCGCGGTCGGCCAGCGCCCGTGGCTGGCGTTCGCGCCGGTGCAGATCGACAAGACCGCGGAGTCGCTGAAGGAGATGCAGCGCGAAATCGGCGATTACGCGACCGGCGCCAAGCCGGCCAGCGCCGAGGAAGTGCAGAAGGCGGTCGACGACGACATCCGCGGCCAGCCCGGCGCCTACGAAACCGCGAACGCGGTGATGAACACCATCGGCGGCATCGTGCGTTACGACCGCCCCGACGACTGGGTGACGCGCCGCAACACCGAAGTCGAGGCGCTCACGCCGGAACAGGTGAATGCCGCGGCGCGCACGTTGGACGGCAAGGCCCTGACCTGGGTGGTCGTCGGCGACTTGTCGAAGATCGAAGCCGGCATCCGCGCGCTCGACATCGGCCCGGTGCAGGTGATCGACGCCGACGGCAAGCCGGTGCAGCCGGCGAAGTAATCGCCGCGGATCGCCCGCGACGCGACGGGCCGGACGCGATCCGGCCCGTCTTCCGGGACTTGTGGCCTAGTGCGGCGCGGTTGCGCGGCCCGCTACCATGTGCGTTTCATCACGCTTCCATGGGGTTTGCCATGTCCGTCGCTCTCCGTCCCCGCGCCAGCTTGCTGGGCATGGCGCTTGCCGCCGCGTTGTCCGGCGGCATCGTGTCCACGCCCGCGTTCGCCGCTTCGGCCACTGCCGGCATCGACATCCCGTACACGCAGTTCACCTTGCCGAACGGCTTGCGCGTGATCGTGCACGAGGACCGCAAGGCGCCGGTGGTGTCGGTCGCGATCTGGTACCACGTCGGCTCCAAGGACGAACCCGCGGGCAAGACCGGCTTCGCGCATTTGTTCGAACACCTGATGTTCAACGGTTCGGAAAACCACAAGGGCGAGTATTTCGAACCCTTCGAGAAGGCCGGCGTCTCCGACATCAACGGCAATACCTGGCTCGACCGCACCATGTATTTCGAGACCGTGCCGACCACCGCGCTGGACATGGCGCTGTGGATGGAATCCGACCGCATGGGCCACCTGCTCGGCGCGATCGACCAGGCCACGCTCGACGAACAGCGCGGCGTGGTGCAGAACGAGAAGCGCCAGGACGAGAACGAACCCTACGGCCGCATGGGCGAACAGGAACTGGCCGAGATCTACCCGGCCAACCATCCCTATCACCACGACACCATCGGCTCGATGGCGGATCTCAACGCCGCTTCGCTCGAGGACGTGAAGAACTGGTTCCGCAACTATTACGGCGCGGCCAATACCGTGCTGGTGCTGTCCGGCGACATCGACGCGAAGACCGCGAAGGACAAGGTCGCGAAGTACTTCGGCGACATCCCGGCCGGCCCGCCGGTCGCGCGCCAGGCCGAATGGGTCGCGCCGCGCACCACGTCCACGCGTTCGCAGATGGAAGACGTGGTGTCGCAGACGCGGATCCTGCGCGAATGGAACATCCCGGCGCGCAGCGAACGCGACTTCGTGCTGCTCGACCTCGCCGCCGACGTGCTCGGTGGCGGCAAGACCTCGCGCCTGTACCAGCGCCTCGTGTACCAGGACAAGCTGGTGGATTCGGTCTCGGCCGGCGCCAGTCCGTTCGAGTTGAGCGGCCAGTTCGAGATCACCGCCGACGTGAAGCAGGGCGCCGACCCGGCCAAGGTCGAGGCGGCGATCGCCGATGAAGTCTCGAAGTTCCTGGCGGAAGGTCCGACCGCCGACGAACTCGCGCGCGTGCAGGCGCAGGATCGCGCCAGCACCATCCGCGGCCTCGAGCGCGCGCTCGGCAAGGCTTCGCGGCTGGGCGAAAGCGCGCTCTACCTCGGTAGCCCGGATGCGTGGAAGCAGCAATTCGAATGGCAGCAGCAGGCGACCTCGGCCGACGTGCAGGCGGTGGCGAAGAAGTGGCTGGCGCAGGGCGATTACACCCTGACCGTGGTGCCGACCAAGACCGCGCCGAAGGTCGAAGAAGTCGCGGGCTTGCCGGCTTCGCCGGATCGCCCGGCCGACATTCCCGGCGCCGACACCAGCAAGTTCACCGTCACCAGGAGCGACGTCGACCGCAGCAAGGGCGTGCCGGAAGTGAGCAGCTTCCCCGACCTGAGCTTTCCCAAGGTCGAGCGCGGGCATTTGAAGAACGGCATCGAGGTGGTATTGGCGCAACGCCACACCGTGCCGGTGGTGAGCATGGCCCTGCAGTTCGACGCCGGCTACGCCAGCGACGCCGGCGCCAAGCTCGGCACCGCCAGCTTCACCAACGCGATGCTCGACGAAGGCACGACCACGCTGGATTCGGTCGAGATCGCGCAGCGGCGCGAACGCCTCGGCATGAACCTCGCCACCGGCTGCGGGCTGGACAGTTGCACCGCCAGCGCCAGCATCCTCAAGTCCAACCTCGCGCCGTCGCTGGCGCTGTTCGCCGACGTGGTCCGCAACCCGGCCTTCCGCGACGCCGACCTCGAACGCGTGCGCGCGCAGTGGATCGCCGGCATCGCGCAGGAAAAGACCCAGCCGACCGGCATCGCGCTGCGCACGCTGCCGCCGCTGGTCTACGGCGCCGGCCATCCGTATGCGATTCCGTTCACCGGCAGCGGCACCGAGGCCTCGATTTCTTCGCTTTCCGCCGCCGACCTGCGCGCCTGGCAGTCGGCATGGCTGCGCCCGGACAACGTGCGGATCCTGGTTGCCGGCGACACCACGCTGCCGGAAATCACCGCGCAGCTCGACAAGGTGTTCGGCGACTGGAAGGCATCCGATGTCGCGAAAGGCACGAAGAACATCCCGGTCGTCGCCGCGCAGCCGTCGCCGCGCGTGTTCCTGATCGACAAGCCCGGCGCGCAGCAATCGCTGATCCTCGCCGGCGAACTCGCGCCGCCGACCACCGCGCCGGACAACCTCCAGATCAACACCATGAACGATGCGTTCGGCGGCCAGTTCACCGCGCGCCTCAACATGAACCTGCGCGAGGACAAGCACTGGGCCTACGGCGCCTACAGCTTCTCGCAGGACGCGCTGGGGCAACGGCCGTTCATGCTCTATGCGCCGGTGCAGACCGACAAGACCACCGAATCCGTGGCCGAAGTACTGAAGGAAGCAAAGGACGTGATCGGCGCGCGTCCGCTGACCGCCGCGGAAATCGCCAAGGTCAAGCAGAGCAACGTGCGCAGCCTGCCCGGTTCCTACGAAACCGCGGGCGCGGTGCTCGGCGCGCTGCAGAGCAACGCGCTGTACGGCCGCCCCGACGATTACGTCGCCACGCTCAAGCAGCGCACCGAGGCGCAGACCGATGACCAGATCCGCGCCGCGGCGACCGAAGTGATCCATCCGGAAGCGCTGACCTGGGTGATCGTCGGCGACCTGGCCAAGATCGAGGCCGGCATCCGCGGCCTCGACATCGGCCCGGTGCAGGTGATCGATGCCGACGGCAAGCCGGTGGCTCCGGCGAAGTAAACGAAGCGGCAAGCTTTTCCTCTCCCCCCGTGGGAGAGGATGTCCCGCAGGGACAGGAGAGGGGCGTTGGCTGTTTCCCCTCTCCCGGCGCTTCGCGCCACCCTCTCCCTCGAAGGGGAGAGGGTTGTTCCTCGCGTTCATTCAGTTCGCGACACAATCCCAACATGCGCACATTCCTGATCGCCGCCCTGTTGCTCCCGCTTTCCGCCTGCACTTGGGTGCACATGGCTCCCGGTGCCAGCGCGGTGCGTGTGCTCGCTGCCAGCCCGGCGCCGGCCAACTGCGAGAACCGCGGCGAGGTGGAGGTGTCGGTGAAGGACAGTCTCGGCCCCTACGAACGCAACCCGCTGCGGGTCCGCGACGAGCTGGAAACCCTGGCCCGCAACGAGGCGCCGGGCCTGAACGGCGACAGCGTGCAGCCGCTGGATGGTCCGGAAGACGGCCGCCAGCGCTACACCGTCTGGCGTTGCCGCGGCTGAAACGGGACGGTTTCGGCACAGGAAGGGCTGCCGACGCGGTATCCTGCGCGGTTCCTGCGCTTCATTTCACGGTCCGCCCCATGTTGTTCCAGCACGTCGCCATCGCCGGTCTCGCCCACATCGACGCCCCGCGTCGGCTGAGTTCGGACGAGATCAACACCCGCCTCAAGCCCACCCTCGACCGCCTCGGCATCAAGACCGACGTGCTCAAGGACATCGCCGGCATCCATGCCCGGCACCTGTGGGACGAAGGCGTGCAGGCCTCCGACGCCGCGACCCTTGCCGGGGTGAAGGCACTGGCCGATGCCGGCATCGACCCGGACAAGGTCGGCCTGCTGGTCAATACCTCGGTCAGCCGCGACTACCTCGAGCCGTCCACGGCCTCGATCGTCTCCGGCAACCTCGGCCTGCCTGACACCTGCCAGAACTTCGACGTGGCGAACGCCTGCCTCGCCTTCCTCAACGGCATGGACATCGCCAGCCGCATGATCGAGCGCGGCGAGATCGAATACGCGCTGGTGGTCGATGGCGAAACCGCCGACCTCGCCTACGAGAAGACCATCGAACGCCTGCTCAACGGCAACGCCACCGAAGACCAGTTCAAGAACGAACTCGCGACGCTGACGCTGGGCTCCGGCGCCGCGGCGATGGTGCTGGCCCGTGCCGAACTCGTCCCGGGCGCGCCGCGCTACAAGGGCGGCGTCACCCGCGCCGCGACCGAGTGGAACAAGCTGTGCCGCGGCAACCTCGACCGCATGGTCACCGACACCCGCATGCTGCTGATCGAAGGCCTGAAGCTGGCGCAGAAGACCTTCGTCGCCGCCAAGCAGGCGCTGGGCTGGGTGGTGGAGGAAATGGACGAATTCGTCATCCACCAGGTCAGCCAGGTGCACACCGCTGCGTTCGTGAAGGCCTTCGGCATCGACCCGAAGAAGGTGCTGACCATCTTCGGCGAGCACGGCAACATCGGACCGGCCTCGGTGCCGATCGTGCTCAGCAAGCTGCGCGAGATGGGGCGCCTGAAGAAGGGCGATCGCATCGCCCTGCTCGGCATCGGCTCGGGCCTGAACTGCTCGATGGCCGAAGTGGTCTGGTGAGGTGAGCGAAACCGCATTGCCGCCCTGCCCGCAATGCGGTTCGGCGTACGCCTACGAGGACGGCGGCCAGCTGGTCTGCCCGGAATGCAGCCACGAATGGTCGCCGAACGAAGCTTCGGCGGAATCGGATTCGATTGAAGTGCGCGATGCGGTCGGGAACCTGCTCGCCGACGGCGACAGCGTCACGGTCGTGAAGGACCTGAAGGTGAAAGGCGCTTCGAACGCGCTCAAGGTCGGCACCCGGATCAAGGGCGTCCGCCTGATCGATGGCGCCGACGGCCACAACATCGACTGCAAGATCGACGGCTTCGGCGCGATGCGGCTGAAGTCCGAATTCGTGAAGAAGGCGTAGCCGCGGATCGCACCCGAACCGGCGCTCCTACAATGCCGCGATGAACTTCCCCGATTATCCATTCGCTCCGAACCGCTCCGAGGTTCGTCCCGGCATCGCCATGTCCTTCCTCGACGAAGGCCCGCGCGATGGCGAAGTGGTCGTCATGCTGCACGGTAATCCGTCGTGGAGCTATTACTGGCGGCATCTCGTGCTCGGCCTGCGCGACAAGTACCGCTGCATCGTGCCCGACCATGTCGGCATGGGTTTTTCCGATCGTCCCGATGACGCGCGTTACGCGTACACATTGCAATCGCGCATCGACGACCTCGATGCGTTGCTCAAGCACCTCGGCATCGATGGCCCGGTCACGCTGGCCGTGCACGACTGGGGCGGCGCCATCGGCTTCGGCTGGGCGCTGCGCGATCCTTCGCGGATTCGCCGGCTCGTGATCACCAATACCGGTGCGTTCCCGCTGCCGGTGGCGAAGCGTTTCCCGAAACGCATCGCGATGGGCCGCGATTCGCGCCTCGGCGGCTGGCTGATCCGCCGCTTCAACCTGTTCGCGCGCGGCGCCGCGCGTTTCGGCACCGAATGCAAGCTGCCGCGTGACGTACGTGATGCTTATGCCGGCGTCTACAACGGCTGGGATAAGGCGATTTCCACGCTGCGCTTCATGCAGGACATCCCGCTCGCCGAAGGCGATCGCGCGTGGCCGCTGGTGAAGGCGATGGAAGCGGCGTTGCCCGCTTACGCGGATCGCCCGGCTTTCATCGGCTGGGGCCTGAAGGACTTCGTGTTCGACCGGCATTTCCTCGACGGTTTCCGCGCGGCGCTGCCGAACGCGGAAGCGCATGCGTTCGAAGACGCCAACCATTACGTGCTGGAAGACAAGCACGAAGTCCTCGTGCCGGCGATCCGCGCTTTCCTCGATCGCAACCCGCTTTTGTAGGAGCGCATCGCAGGGGCGCGATCATGGCGTGTCGCGCCCCTGCGATGCGCTCCTACAGATCGCCGTTCCAATCCTTTTCTGTGAGTGGATGCAGCCCGTACACGGCCCGCGCGCGATCGCATTGCGGGCTGGGTTCGCCGTGTTGCCACGCCGCCTGCAATTCGCGACAGGGGCTGGGCCGTTGCGCGTAGGCGGTGCATTCCACTTCGACACCGACCTCGCCGCGCAGTGCCGCGCAATGCGGCCGTTTCGCCCAGGTGCCGCGCATCGCCAGCCGGTGCGCATCGAGGCGTTCGGTGAGCTCCGCAGGCAACCCGGCGCTGCCTGCGCCCGGTTCGGTTTCGGACCAGTGGAAGGCGACGACGAAGGCGGCGCAGCAGGCGCCGCAGGACAGGCAGGGATGGGCGGTGGGCATGGCGGAATTGTCGGCGACAATGGCGGCATGAGCGAACCATGCAACATCGCCGCTTCCCTGCCGCGCCTCGCGCGCGAGCATCCGGGCCAGGTCGCCATGCGCTGCCCCGGCCGAGGCGGGCGTTACGGCGTCGAACTGACGTACGCGCAGCTCGACGCGCGCAGCGACGCCATCGCCGCGGGACTGGCGCAGCGCGGCATCGTCCGCGGCACGCGCACGGTGGTGATGGTGCGACCGACGCCGGAGTTCTTCCTCGTCATGTTCGCGCTGTTCAAGGCCGGCGCGGTGCCGGTGCTGGTCGATCCGGGCATCGACAAGCGCGCGTTGAAGCAATGCCTGGGCGAAGCCGAAGCCGAAGCCTTCATCGGCATCCCGCTGGCGATGCTGGCGAAGTCGCTGCTCGGCTGGGCGAAGTCGACGCGCATGCGCATCACCACCGGATCGCGCGCGTGGTTCGCCGACGCGACCCTGGCGGAGGTCGAACGCGATGGCGCGAACGCCATTTCGCAGCTTGCCGACACGCAGCCCGACGACATCGCCGCGATCCTGTTCACCAGCGGCAGCACCGGCGTGCCCAAGGGCGTGGTCTACCGGCACCGGCATTTCGTCGCGCAGATCGACATGTTGCGAAATGCATTCGGTATCGAGGCCGGTGGCGTCGATCTTCCGACCTTCCCGCCGTTCGCGTTGTTCGATCCCGCGCTTGGGCTGACCTCGATCATTCCCGACATGGATCCGACCCGCCCGGCGCGCGCTAATCCGCGCAAGCTGCATGCGGCGATCGAAAAATTCGGTGTCGACCAGTTGTTCGGTTCGCCGGCGTTGATGCGCGTGCTATCCGGACACGGCGAACCGTTGCCGTCGCTGAAACGCGTGACCAGCGCCGGCGCGCCGGTGCCGCCGGACGTCGTGTCGAAAATGCTCAAGCTTTTGCCGGACGACGCGTGTTTCTGGACGCCTTACGGCGCCACCGAATGTCTGCCGGTGGCGGTGATCGAAGCGCGCGAGTTGCAGGGGACGCGAGCGGCGACGGAGTCCGGCGCCGGCACCTGCGTCGGCCGGCCGGTGCGGCCGAACGAAGTGCGCATCGTCAGGATCGGCGACGAGGCGATCGCCGAATGGAACGACGCGCTGCTCGTGGGCATTGGACAGGTCGGCGAAATCACCGTCGCCGGCCCGACCGCGACCGATGCCTACTGGAACCGCGATGCGCAAACGAAACTCGCGAAGATCCGGGAAGTCCTGCCTGACGGTACGCAGCGCATCGTGCACCGCATGGGCGACCTCGGTTGGTTCGATGCGCAAGGTCGGCTATGGTTCTGCGGACGCAAGTCGCAGCGTGTGGTCATCGATGAAGCGACGACGCTATGCACCGAGCAGGTCGAGCCGGTGTTCAACACGCATCCCGAGGTCGCCCGCACCGCGTTGGTCGGCGTCGGAGCGCGAGGATCGCAACGTCCGCTCTTGTGCGTGGAACTGAAGCGCGGCGTCGATGCGAAGCAATGGCCGCGCATCGTCGAAGAACTCCGTCATATTGCCGATGGATTCGTGCATACGGCGAAAGTGGAAGGCTTCCTGCGTTATTCGAAGCCGTTCCCGGTCGATATCCGCCACAACGCCAAGATCGGGCGCGAGAAACTCGCGATCTGGGCGGCGAAAAATCTTCCCTCCCTTCAGGGAAGGGGAGGGAGTGAACTGCCATGAAAATCCTCGTCACCGGTGGCGGTGGGCGAGCAGTAGCGCTTGCACGCGCCACCAAGGTGCGTGCGCTGCTGCGAGCGCCGGTCATGGATGACCGGCAGGAGCACAGCACCATGGATGGTTCGGAGGAAGGATGAAGATTCTTGTGACCGGTGGCGGTGGATTCTTGGGCCAGGCCCTGTGCCGTGGCCTCGTCGAGCGTGGGCACGAGGTCGCGAGCTTCAATCGCGGGCATTACCCGGCCCTGGACGCCATCGGCGTCCGGCAACTCCGCGGCGATCTCGCCGACCGCGATGCGGTGATGGCGGCATTCGCGCAGGGATTCGACGCCGTTTTCCACAACGCCGCGAAAGCCGGGGCCTGGGGTTCGTACGACAGTTATTACTCCGCGAATGTCGTCGGCACGCAGCACGTGATCGATGCCAGTCGCGCGCACGGCATCGCGAAACTCGTCTACACCTCGACGCCAAGCGTCACCCACCGCGCCACGCATCCGGTCGAAGGCGGTACTGCGGACACCGTCCCCTATGGCGAAGGCTTCAAGGCGCCGTATGCCGCGACCAAGGCGATCGCGGAGAAAGCCGTGCTCGCCGCGAACGATGCGAACCTCGCCGTGGTCGCACTGCGCCCACGCCTGATCTGGGGCCCGGGCGATGCGCAGATTTTGCCGCGCCTGGTCGAACGCGCGAAGGCGGGGCGACTGCGCATCGTCGGCAGCGGCGACAACAAGGTCGACTGCACCTATATCGACAACGCCGCGCAAGCGCATTTCGACGCGTTCGAGCACCTCGCTCCCGGTTCGGCATGCGCGGGCAAGGCCTACTTCATTTCGAACGGCGAGCCGTGGACCATGCGCGATCTGTTGAACGCGTTGCTGCGCGCCGCCGGTGCGCCGGAAGTGCACAGGCACCTGCCGTTTGGCGCCGCCTATGCAGCCGGCGTCGTGTGCGAGGGCCTGTGGCATGCGATACCGCTCAAGGGCGAACCGCCGATGACCCGCTTCCTCGCCGAACAGCTGGCGACTTCGCACTGGTATTCGATGGAACCGGCCCGGCGCGACTTCGGCTACGCGCCGAAGGTGTCGATGGCCGAGGGCATGGAAAGGCTGCGCCGGTCGTTTTGCGGCAACGACAGGCAGTCGCGGCTATAAGCCGCTCCAACGGGCGATAATGCCGGCATGAACGCCGCTCCGTTCAACTGGAAGCAACCCGCCGGCCGCGCGCTGGAAGCCGCGCTCAACCGCGTGCTCGCGCTCGATCCGGACGCGCAGTCGTCCCTGCGCGCGCTTGACGGTCGCCGCGTCGCATTGCGCATCGAATCGCCGCCGCTGGCGCTGGAAGTGCGCGTGGACGGCGACGCATTGCGCGTCGGCCCGGTCAACGGCGAACGCGAACCCGACCTCGGCGTACGCGGCACGCTCGCCGGCCTGTTGGGCCAATTGCCGATGTTCCGTCGCGACGACGCGCCACCGGTGGGCAAGCTGCGGATCGAGGGCGATGCCGAACTCGCGCGGCGCCTGCAAACGCTGGCGAAGAATTTCGACCCGGACTGGCATAAACCTTTTGCCGATGTGTTCGGCGACGTCATCGGCGTGCAGGTCGCGAATGCCTTCGCGACCGCGCTGAAGCAGGCGCGCACATTCGCGACGAACGGCGCGGAAACGCTGGCCGAATACGTGACCGAGGAAAGCCGCGACGTGGTGCCGAAGGCGGAGCTCGACGCCTTCCACGACGATGTCGATGCGCTGCGCGATGATGTGGAGCGCCTGGCCGCGCGCATCGCGCGCCTGCCGCGTGCGGGGAATCGCGCATGAAGCCCGCGCTGCGCGCGCTGCGCATCGGCCGGGTGCTGTTGCGCTATCGGCTCGACGACCTGGCCAATGGCACGCCGGCAGAACGCTGGCTGCGGCTCGCGCGTCCGTTCGTACCCAGCGCGCCGAAGGAGATCGCCGCATTGCCGCGCGGCGCGCGCCTGCGCCTGGCCTTGCAGGAACTCGGGCCGATCTTCGTCAAGTTCGGGCAGATCCTGTCGACGCGCCGCGACCTGATTCCCGAGGACATCGCGGTCGAACTCGCGCTGCTGCAGGATCAGGTCGCGCCGTTCGACGGCGACACCGCGCGCGAATTGGTCGAAGCCGCACTCGGCCGCCCGGTCAGCGAAGCGTTCGCGTCGTTCGATACCGCGCCGCTGGCTTCGGCGAGCATCGCGCAGGTGCATGCGGCGACGATGTCCGACGGCCGCGAGGTAGTGGTGAAGGTGCTTCGCCCCGACATCGAAAAGCAGATCGCAGCCGACGTGTCGCTGCTGAAGTGGATCGCCGGCATCGTCGATCGCACCCATCCGAACGCGGACAAGATCCGCCCGCGCGAAGTCGTCGCCGAAGTCGAGAACACGCTCGCCGCCGAACTCGACCTGCAGCGCGAAGCCGCGAACGCTTCCGTGCTGCGCCGCAACTGGCTGGGTTCGCCCGACCTGTTCGTGCCCGAGCCGATCTGGTCGCACACCGCGCAGCGCGCGATGACGATGGAGCGCGTGCGCGGCATTCCGTCCGACGACATCGTCGCGCTCGACGCCGCCGGCATCGACCGCAAGGCGCTGGCGGCCAAGGGCGTGCGCGTGTTCTACCAGCAGGTGTTCCGCGACAATTTCTTCCACGCCGACGCGCACGCCGGCAACATCTGGGTCGACCCCGATCCGACGCGCAAGTCCGATCCGCGCTTCATCGCGCTCGATTTCGGCATCGTCGGCCAGCTCTCCAGCGAGGACCAGTACTACCTCGCCGAGAACTTCATGGCGATCTTCCAGCGCGACTACCGGCGAATCGCCGAGCTGCACGTGCAGGCTGGATGGATGCCTTCGCACATCCGCATCGATGAGCTGGAAGCCGCCGCGCGCGCGGTGTGTGAACCGTATTTCACGCGTCCGTTGAGCGAAATCTCGCTGGCCGAAGTGCTGGTGAAACTGTTCCGCACCGCGCAGCGCTACGAGCTCACCCTGCAGCCGCAGTTGATCCTGCTGCAGAAAACCCTGCTCAACATCGAAGGCGTCGGTCGCCAGCTCGATCCGGACATCGATATCTGGGCAGTGGCCAAGCCGGTCCTCGAAAAAATCCTGGTCGAACGCTACAGCCCGCAGCGACTGCTCGGCGAATTCCGCAAGCGCCTTCCGGAAATGGTGACGCACGCGCCGGACATGCCGCAGCTGCTGCACGCCTGGCTTCAGCAGCAGGTGGAAGGCAAACACGAACTGGCGATGCGCTCGCGCGACGTGCGCGAGATCGCGCAACAGATCGCGGGCATGCAGCGGCGGATCGTGGCCGCGATCCTGGGCGTGGGGCTGCTGATCATCGCCGCGGTGCTGTACGCGCTCGAAGCCGGCGGCCCGCACTGGCTGGGCGTGCCGGTCTCGACCTGGATCGCCGGACTCGGTGGCGTGTGGGCGCTGCTCGCGGCGTGGCCGCGGCGGCAATGAGCGCGTGAACATCGACGAAGCGCCCGGCGCCTTGCCGGTGTGCCTGCTCGAAGAACGCTTTACGGTGGTCTGCAAACCCGCGGGGCTGATGGTCCACGACAGCGCACTCGCGCGCGGCGAAACCGACTTCGCCGCCGATCGATTGCGCGAACAGTTCGGCAAGCCGATCTTCCTCGTGCATCGGCTCGACCGCGCGACCAGCGGATGCCTGCTGCTCGCCTTCGACCGCGAAGCCGCTTCCGCGCTCGGCAAGGCGCTGATGGCGCGTGATGTCGAGAAAGATTATCTGGCCGTGTGTCGCGGCTGGCCGGCGGAACAACGCTTCACCATCGACCACCCGCTCGACGGCGGCCCGGGAAAACCGCAGAAGAAGCCGGCGCTCACCGAGTTCGAGCGCCTCGCCACCTGCGAACTCGACATGCCTTCGGCGGGCTTCGAAACCTCGCGCTACGCGCTGCTGCGCGCGCGGCCGCTGACCGGGCGCTTCCGCCAGATCCGCCGCCACCTCAAGCACATTTCGCATCACCTGATCGGCGACACCAGCCACGGCGACGGCCGCCACAACCGCGCGTTCCGCATGCTCGGCATCCAGCGCATGCTGTTGCATGCCGGGCGCCTGGCGTTCGCGCACCCGTTCACGGGCGAACGCATGGAAGCGCGCGCACCGGTGGACGCGGAATTCGCGAAGGCGCTGGCGCTGTTCGCCGCGCCGGTTGCGTGAGGGACGTTACGGCCGTGGCCTTTTCGATTTCGGCGCCGAGGTTTCCGCGTCGATCATCGCCTTGACCTCGGCCATCGTGTCGCGGACGATCGGCTGGATCTCCTGCATGCTCAGGGTCATCGCCTGCGGCATCTTCTTCAGCATCGAGGCGCCCTCCGGCGTCGAATAGAACGCGATCATCGCCTCGACTTCCCGCTTGCTGAACACCTGCGTGTAGACCTTGCGCATCACCGGTTCCAGCGCCGTCCACGACATGTGCCTGAGCGTGATTGCATTGGTCTTTTCGAGGATGTCGTGCATGCGTTCGCGATCCGCGTCGGAAGCATCCTTGCCGAAGGCTTCCTCCACCATCACCTGCTGCGCGGTCGTCGTCTGCTTCAGCATGTCGTCCATCATCGATTGCATGTCCATCGCCTTGAGCAGGCGGTCGATGTCGGCATCGGAGGCCGGCGCAGGCGCGGGTACGGCCGTCGACGCGGTATCGGCGGCCTGCGCGAAAACGGGCGCAAGGGGCATGGCGAGGACGAGGGCAAGGACGAAACGGCGCATGGCAGGCTCCCGGATGGACGGCGCATCCTCGCAATCCGCGCGCGGGGCGGCAACCGCAGGCCGTTAGAATTCGCCGCATGCTGCAGGTCGAACGCATCGCCATCCCCGACGAGGAACTGGTCGAACGCTTCGTGCGTGCGTCCGGGCCGGGCGGGCAGAACGTCAACAAGGTCGCGACCGCGGTGGAATTGCGCTTCGACATCGCCAGTTCGCCGTCGTTGCCTGAACCGGTGCGCGAACGCCTGCTGGCGAAGCGCGATCGGCGGGTGACCGCGGATGGCGTGCTGGTGATCGCCGCGCAGCGCTTCCGCACCCAGGAGCGCAACCGCGAGGACGCGCGCGAACGGCTGGCGCATTTCATCGAAACCGGCCTGCACGCGCCCAGGCCGCGGGTCGCGACCCGCCCGACCCGTGCCTCGAAGGAGCGGCGCTTGGGCGAGAAACGCGGACGTGCGACGATCAAGCGCGGACGCACGGGGCGGGACTGGGATTGAGCGCAGCGCCGAAGACAAACGACATCGTGCTGTCGCTGCCGGCGAACGCGCCGCGGATGCCGCGCAACCGCTTCGCCGAGTGGCTGGGTCGCGCGATCCTGCGCACCGGCGGCTGGCGCATGGTCGGCGCCTTGCCGGACATCCCCAGGCTGGTGCTGATCGCGGCGCCGCATTCCTCGAATTGGGACGGGTTATGGGGCTTCGCCGCCAAGCTCGGCATGGGCGTGAAGCTGTCCATCCTCGGCAAGGACAGCCTGCTGCGGATCCCGGTGCTGGGCTCGCTGCTGCGCTGGCAGGGCGTGATCCCGGTGGATCGCAGCGCACCGCACGGCGTGGTGGACCAGGCGGCCGAAGCGATCCGCAACGCGGAGCGCATGTGGTACGCGATCGCCCCGGAAGGCACGCGCAAGTGGGTCGATCGCTGGAAGCCCGGGTTCTGGCACATCGCGAGCCGGGCCGGGGTGCCGGTGGTCCCGGCCTATTTCGACTACGCCAACAAGGTGATCGGCATCGGCCCACCGTTTGCGCCGGGCACCGACATGCACGCCGACATCGCCAGCATCCAGCGCTGGTACAAGCCCTACCGCGGCCGTAACCACGACGTGGTACAGCCGGCGGACTGAAGCATCGCGCCGCTCAGCGTTCCGACGGGCCGCTGGCGTAGGCGTCGCGCGGTGCCGACCTCTCGGGCTGGATCAATTCGACGAAGGCGCGCGCCTGCGCGCTGAGGAATTTCCCTTTCCGCATCACCACGCCGTAGCTGCGCGGCGGGAACCAGCGCGCCAGCGAACGCGCGGCCAGGCGCTGGCGGTCGGCGTCGGTGAGGCAGATCGCGGTGACGATGCTGATGCCCAGGCCCATCGCCACGTATTGCTTGATCACTTCCCAGCCGCCGACTTCCAGCGCGACCGTGTACGGCACCCGGTTCTGCTGGAACACGAGGTCGACGAGGCGATAGGTCGTCAGGCGTTTCGGCGGCAGGATCAGGCCGTACGGCGAGAGGTCGGCGAGTTCGAGCTCGCGTTTCTGCGCCAGCGGATGGTCGGGCGGGGTGATCAGCATCGGCTCGAAGCGGTACACGGGCGTGTAGCCGAGATCGGCGGGGACATCGAGCATCGAGCCCACCGCCAGGTCGACCGCATCGCTGCGCAGCAGGTCGAGCCCGCCGGCACCGGTGACGTTGTGCAAGGTCAGGCGCACGTCCGGATGGCGCTCGCGGAAGGCTTCGACGATGCCCGGCAGCAGATACAGGATGGTCGAACTGCCCGCGGCGACGTTCAGTTCGCCGGCATCCAGCCCGCGCACCTGCTCGCGGAAGTTCGTCGCCAGCCCGTCCAGGCCTTCGACCAGCGGCCGCGCCATGTCGTACAGCAATTGCCCTTCCCGGGTCGGCGCCAGC
Organism: Lysobacter lycopersici; assembly: GCF_007556775.1. Lineage (GTDB taxonomy): Bacteria > Pseudomonadota > Gammaproteobacteria > Xanthomonadales > Xanthomonadaceae > Pseudoluteimonas > Pseudoluteimonas lycopersici. The sequence continues at coordinate 1,740,841 of NZ_CP041742.1, read as the reverse complement.
CGCCGGCCGCTGCGTTCGAACAGGCGCACGCCCAATTCCCGCTCCAGTGCCTGCAGTTGCAAGGTCACCGCCGGCTGGCTGAGGTACAGCGCCTCGGCCGCGCGCGACACCGAGCCCAGCCGCGCCACCTGGCAGAACGCGCGCAAGGGCTTGAGGCGCGAGCCCTTGTAGGCGAATCGTGGGGCGCTGGGCTTGGATTCGGCCATGTTTCGGCTTTGATATTTATTCGACTAATAATAAAAATTGATAAATCTGTTTTGTCAAATACAACACGCTACCGCATGGTCTGGTTCCGGGTTCGCCAACGGAGTCGTCGATGTCGGCAGTGCTGCAACGGGTCCCTGAAGTTGGGGAAAGAATCGAAATCGTCGGCCGCGCTCCCGGCCAGGACGGGCTGCTGACCCCGCCCGCGTTGGCTTTCCTCGCCGACCTGCATCGCCGCTTCGAGGGCGAACGCCGGGGCCTGCTCGAGTCGCGCGCCCGGCGCCAGGCCGGCTACGACGCCGGCGGGCTTCCGGATTTCCGCGCCGACACCGCCGCGATCCGCGCAGGCGACTGGCGCATCGCCCCGATCCCGGCCGCGCTGGCCGATCGCCGGGTCGAGATCACCGGGCCGGTCGATCCGAAGATGGTGATCAACGCGCTGAACTCCGGCGCGAATTGCTACATGGCCGACTTCGAGGATTCGACCGCGCCGACCTGGGCCAACCTGGTCGAAGGCCAGCGTGCGTTGCGCGAGGCGGTGATCGGCACGCTCGACTTCGTCAACCAAGCGGGCAAGCGCTACGCACTGAAGCCTGAAGCCGAACGCGCGGTGCTGATCGTGCGCCCGCGCGGCTGGCACCTCGACGAGAAGCACGTGCTGGTCGACGCCTGCCCTGAGCAGGGTCGAAGGGGCGAACGCATGTCGGCCTCGTTGTTCGACCTTGGCCTGTTCTGCTTCCACAACGCCGCCGCGCTCGCGGCCAGGGACCGCGGCCCCTACTTCTACCTGCCCAAGCTGCAGTCGATGGAAGAAGCCGCGCTGTGGAATCGCGTGCTCGCCCACGTCGAACGCGAACTCCGGCTGCCGCACGCGCAGCTGAAGGCGACGGTACTGATCGAAACGCTGCCGGCCGCGTTCGAAATGGACGAAATCCTGCACGCGCTGCGCGACCGCATCGTCGGGCTGAACTGCGGACGCTGGGATTACATCTTCAGTTACATCAAGACGCTGCGCGCGCATCGCGACCGCGCCCTGCCCGAACGCGCGCAGGTGACGATGGCGCAGCCGTTCCTGAAGGCGTATTCGGAACGGCTGGTCAGGACCTGCCATCGCCGCGGCGCGCATGCGATGGGCGGCATGGCCGCGCAGATCCCGATCGGCAACGATGACGAAGCAAACGATGCGGCGCTGGCGCGCGTACGCGCGGACAAGCTGCGCGAGGTCGCCGCCGGCCACGACGGCACCTGGGTCGCGCATCCGGCGCTCATCCCGGTCGCGCGCGAAGTGTTCGATGCGTACATGCTTGGCGCGAACCAGCACGAAATGCTGCGCGAGGACGTGGTCGCATCCCGCGACGACTTGCTGCGTCCGTCCCTCGGCACGATCACGCGCAAGGGGTTCGAGAACAACGTCGAGGTATGCGTGCGTTACCTCGCCGCGTGGCTGGACGGCAACGGCTGCGTGCCGATCCACTACCTGATGGAGGACGCCGCCACCGCCGAGATCGCGCGCGCGCAACTGTGGCAATGGCTGCACCACGGCGGATTGCACCTCGACGACGGTTCGCCGGTCGACTTCGCGCTGTTCGAACGTGCGTTGCTGAACCTGCCTTCGCGCCTCGCCGGCGAATCGGTACCCGGCGTTTCACGCGTGCGTGAAGCCATCGGCGTGCTCGACCGCCTGACCCATGCCGAGCAACTCGCCGAGTTCCTCACGCTTCCCGCTTACGAACGCATCGATTGATCCGGGTTTCCCCGTAGGAGCGCCTTTCAGGGCGCGACTACTCCAGCGATTCGTCGTCGCGCCCGAACGGGCGCTCCTACAAATCCATACGACATAAGGACACGCCATGAAGCCCACGCTCCCCACCGCCGAACAACTCCGCCTCGACTGGACCAACAACCCGCGCTGGGCGGGCGTCGCCCGCAACTACACCGCCGGGGACGTGGTGCGCCTGCGCGGCACTGTCGCCATCGAGCATTCGCTCGCGAAACTCGGTGCGGAGAAGTTGTGGAAGTCGCTGCAGCACGAGGACTTCGTCAACGCGCTCGGTGCGCTCACCGGCAACCAGGCGATGCAGCAGGTCAAGGCCGGGTTGAAGGCGATCTACCTCAGCGGCTGGCAGGTCGCGGCCGACGCCAACCTCGCCGGGGAGATGTATCCCGACCAGTCGCTGTATCCCGCCAACTCGGTGCCGCAGGTGGTGAAGCGCATCAACAACACCCTGCTGCGCGCGGATCAACTCCATCATGCGGAAGGCGACGATTCCATCGATTTCCTGCAGCCGATCGTGGCCGACGCGGAAGCCGGCTTCGGCGGCGTGCTCAACGCGTTCGAATTGATGAAGGCCATGATCGAGGCCGGCGCCGCGGGCGTGCACTTCGAGGACCAGCTCGCCAGCGTGAAGAAGTGCGGGCACATGGGCGGCAAGGTGCTGGTGCCCACGCGCGAGGCGGTGGAGAAGCTCAATGCCGCGCGCCTGGCCGCCGACGTGATGGGCGTGCCGACGCTGATCGTCGCGCGCACCGATGCCGAGGCCGCGGACCTGCTCACTTCCGACATCGACGACAACGACCGTCCGTTCTGCACTGGCGAACGCACGCTCGAAGGCTTCTACAAAACGAAGAAAGGGCTCGGCCAGGCAATCAGTCGCGGCCTGGCCTACGCGCCTTACGCCGACCTGGTGTGGTGCGAAACCGGCAAGCCGGACCTCGCCTTTGCGCGCGCCTTCGCCGAGGCGATCCACGCGAAGTATCCGGGCAAGTTGCTGGCCTACAACTGCTCACCGTCGTTCAACTGGAAGAAGCACCTCGACGACGCGACCATCGCGAAATTCCAGAAGGAACTCGCCGCGATGGGCTACAGGTTCCAGTTCATCACCCTCGCCGGCTTCCACGCGCTGAACTACTCGATGTTCCACCTCGCCCACGGTTACGCACGCGGGCAGATGAGCGCCTTCGTCGAATTGCAGGAATCGGAGTTCGCCGCGGCCGAGCGCGGCTTCACCGCGGTCAGGCACCAGCGCGAGGTCGGCACCGGTTACTTCGACGCCGTGACCCAGACCATCCAGGGCGGCGCGTCGTCGACGGTGGCGCTCAAGGGAAGCACCGAGGAAGAGCAGTTCCACGGCGAACGCGCCGCGGCCTGACCCCGGGACCGCCTGCCGCCGGCCCGGGTTCAGGCCGGTGGTATGCTCGCCGCTCAGTGGGGGGAGCGGGACGCAATGGACGAGGGCCGGGGCAATGCGGTCGCGACGGATCCGGTCCTGCGCAGGCAGGACGGCGTGGTCATGGACGCGGCGCTGAGCCCGTCCGAACTCGCGCTGTTCGACGTGGTCGGGCGCCGCCGCGACTTCGATGCCGGCGAACGCCTGTTCTCTCGCGGCGACAACGGCCGCACCATGTTCGTGATCCTCGACGGGCGGGTCGAACTCGACTTCGGCGGCGACCTCGCGCGCAAGACCCTCGGCCCCGGCGAATTCTTCGGCGAACTCGGCCTGCTGGTCGGCGACCACGTGCGCAGCGCCGGCGCGCGCGTGCTGGCGGCCACCGAACTGGTCGAGCTCGGCGACGGCGAACTCGAGACCTTGCTCGACCGCGACCCGCGACTGGTCGCGCAGTTCCTGCATCGCGCCATCACCCGCATCGTGCGCAACGAGCAGGTGCTCACGCACCGCCTGCGCCGACACAACCACGAATTGCAGGATGCGCTCGATCGCCTGCGCGCCGCGACCCAGGCCCTGACCCGCAGCGAGGAGCTGGTCCGCCGCGACGACCTCACCGGGCTCGGCAACCGCCGCGCCTGCCAGGAGCACGTCGAGCGCCTGGTCCGCGAGCAGCAGCTCGGCGGCCACGCGCTGCTGCTGGTCGATTGCGATGCGTTCAAGCGCGTCAACGACGTCCACGGCCACCAGGCCGGCGACCGCGTGCTGCAGAATGTGGCCAACATCCTCACCTCGGTGGCCACCGCCAGCGACACCGCCTGCCGCTTCGGCGGCGACGAGTTCGCGTTGCTGGTGCGCGCCCGCGACCAGGCCGACCTGCAGCGCATCGCCGGGTTCATCGTCGGCACCGCGCACAGCCTGGCCGCGATGCAATCCGAGCCGCCGGCGATCTGCACGCTGAGCATCGGCGGTTGCTGGGTCGACCCCGATTCCGCCTGGAGCGACTGGTACGCGAACGCCGATGCCGCGTTGTACCGGGCCAAGCGCAGCGGCGGCGATACCATCGCCTGGCACGTCGCCTGGGAATCCTGAGCGCTGGCCGTGGCCGCAACAAACACATCCAGTGCCGCCATCATCGATACGGTCGTCGAAAGCCGCGCGGATGTCGCGCCGCGCCTGCGCACGCTGCTGCTCACCGACCTGTGCAATTCCACCGAACTGGTGGAAAAGCTGGGCGACACGCGCAGCGCGGAACTGTTCCAGGCCCACGACCGCCTGGTGCTGGAGTTGCAGCAGCGCTGGCGCGCGCGCCTGATCGATCGTTCCGACGGCCTGCTGCTGCTGTTCGAACGCGCCATCGACGGGTTGGGCTTCGCGCTCGACTACACCCGCGGCCTGCGCGAACTCGGCAAGGAACAGAACGCCACGCTGCAGTCGCGCGCCGGGCTGCACGTGGGCGAAGTGCTGACCTGGCAGAACAGCAGCGAGGCGGTGAACCTCGGCGCCAAGCCGCTGGAAGTCGAAGGCCTGGCCAAGCCGATGGCCGCGCGCCTGATGGCGCTGGCGCGGCCCGGGCAGATCCTCGTTTCCGCCGTCGCCGAACCGCTGGCGCATCGCGCCGCGCGCGAACTCGGTCCGCGCGGCGAGCAGTTGTTGTGGAAATCGTGGGGACGCTGGCGCTTCAAGGGCGTGCCCGGCGCGCAGGAAATCTTCGAAGTCGGCGAAGCCGGCGTCGCGCCGCTGCGCGTACCGCGCAACGGACCCAAGGCTTGGCGCGACATCCCGTTGTGGCGGCGCCCGGCCGCGCTGGTCGCGGAAGCCGCGGTGCTCGCGGGCATCGCGACCGGCGTGTGGTTCGCGACGCGCCCGCAACCGGCCATCGCCTTCGCCGAACGCGACTGGGTGGTGGTCGGCGACCTGCGCAACGTCACCGGCGACGCGCGCCTGGACGATGCGCTGGAACAGGCGTTCCGCATCAGCCTGGAGCAGTCGCGCTACGTCAACGTGCTCAGCGACCTCAAGGCACGCGACACGCTCGGGCGCATGCAGCGCCCGGCCAACACCACGCTCGATCGCGCCATCGCGTCGGAAATCGCGCTGCGCGATGGTGCGCGCGCGGTGATCCTGCCGACGGTGGCGGAAGTGGGCGGCCACCTGCGCGTGAGCGCCGAGGTGATCGACCCACACACGCAGACAACGGTGTACGCGGCCTACGCCGACGGCAAGGGCGCAAGTTCCGCGCTCGCGTCGGTGGACGATGTCACCGAGGAACTGCGGCAGAAACTGGGCGAGGCCTTGGCCTCGGTGCAGAAGGATTCCAAGCCCTTGCCGCAAGTCAGCACCGCCAACCTCGATGCGTTGAAGGCGTATGCACTGGGGCAGGATGCCTACGGCAAGGACCGTTTTTCCGAAGCCCTGCAGTTGTATCAACAAGCCACGACGCTGGATCCGAAATTCGCGCTGGCATGGATCGGGCAGGCGCGAACCCTGAATGCCATGGTGCGTACTTCCGAGGCGATGGCGCCACTGCATCGGGCGCAACAACTGCGCGACCGCCTGCCTCCGCGCGAGGCCATGTACCTCGATGGTTGGAGTGCAGAGCTCGAAGCGCCGGACCAAGCGCTGGCGAAGTGGGAGCTCTTGGCGAAGATGTATCCGGATTTCGGACCGGGCCCGCAGAACGTGGCGATCCAAATGCTGTACCGGAACCGGTACGCCGATGCCCTCGCTTACCTGCGCATGGGCACTGATACCGAGGATGAGGATGCGCTGTTCTACGACATGCAAGGGCGCGCCCTTCTGGGACTCGAGAACTACACCCAGGCCGCCGGGATGTTCGAGCGCGCATTGCAGGAAAAGGGTTCAGACAGCTTGCGCCGGCGCGCCGATGTCTTCGCTGCGCAACGCAAGTTCGCCGAAGCGGAAACGCTTTTGGCGAAAGCGCAAGTCGACAATGTCTATCCGTGGATCGACCGCATCAGCGTGGCCGCCGACAAGGGCGATTGGGCCAACGCCTTCCGCAACCTCGAGGCCGCACGGAAGGTTGCCGGGACCATCGAGGGCGATCCGATTCGCTTGCGTGCCTTCGCCGTGACCGAGGCATCCTTGCTGCTGGCGAGCGGCAAGAAGGTCGAAGCGGGAAAACTCGCGTCCGGAACCGCGCGCCAATCGTTGCGGGCGCTGGAACACGACACCCTGGCCGATCTGCCGGACGAACTGGACTTGGCCTTGTCGGCCACGCTGGTCGCCTTGCGCGCCGGCGACGGCCAGATCGCTACAGAAGCGCTGGTGGCCTTGGACTCGCGCCCGCACTTGCGCGACCTCGATTACATCGCCGAAATGAAGGCGGTGGTGCGCGCCTGGCAGTCGATCGACGCAGGTCGCGGCGACGAAGCCATTGCGTTGCTCAAGCCGTTCGCAGACGGTTCAGCGCGGTATCAGACGCATCAGGCACTGATGCAGGCTTATTTGCTGGCCGGGAATCGTGTTTCGGCGGCCGTACAAGCCAAATGGCTCCAGCAGCGACGAGGGCTTGCCTACATCGAACAAGGCTGCGGTCAATGCCGGCAGACGTTGAATGTGATCGACAGCAACCAAGTGAATCGATTTTCGGCCAAGCAATAAAAAGCCCGCCTGAACCAGCGGGCTTTGACATTCGCCTGAAGCAAAAAAGCCTATTTCCGTGATCTGCTTGTCGGAGTCCCGGTGTCCAGCCGAACCGGAGTCATCGACAGACCAGCCGTCAGCATTGTCTTCAATTCGTCGCGCGACTTCTGGATCTGTGCCTTCGGCGCGATGCCATCGATTTGGCAGCATCCGCCAACCAGCGCGGCCGCATCCTTCGAATGCCCCGCCTTCACCAGCGCCGCGGCCGGGTCCTTCTTGAACAGCCGACGGAAGTCGTTGTCGGTGCCGAGCTTGTCCAGCAGCTTGTCCGCCACCTTCGGGTCCAGCCCGGGCGTCGTCGCCTTCTTGGTCGCCATGTTCCCCTTTCCCCTGTGCCCGTCGCGGGCGTTGCGCGACTCTAGCCTTGCCCGGGCGGCGACGGCAACCGTAACGTGGCGCGTCGCTCCACCGAAACCATCGCCATGCGCGTCCGCCGCTGCGCCACCCTCTACCTCGAACCACGCGAGGACACCGCCTTCGACCTCACCTCGCTGCTTGCCGGCGGCGACGGCCTCGCGCGGACGCGACGCTGGGTCGCGCTGGCGCCGCACCTGGGCGAGGAAGTCGAGGTCGATGCCGTCGAACGCGAACTGCTCGGCGAACTCAGCCCCGAACGCTGGATGTCCGCCAGTGAATTGCCGGCCGAAGCGCGACCCGCATTGCGACGCTTGCTGAAGGCGGGATTGGCGATCGGCTCGACCCGCGCGCATGCCACGCATCGCGAACGCGACGAGCGCCTGCGCGGCGCGCACTGGCACCCGCTGGCGGCGACGTTGCACGCCTTCACCCGCTGGGACGACGCCGATGCGGTGCAGAACATGCAGGACAGCGGCACCGAAACCGCGGTCGAGATGCGCGAGGTGCTGGGTGCGCCGCCGCCGGAAGCCGATGCCGTCGGCGATTCGGATGCGCGCATCCCGCTCGCGCGCGTCGCCGGCAACGACTTCGATGACTTGCTCGCGCGGCGCGCGACCTGCCGCAATTTCGATCCGTCACGTGCGTTGCCGTTCGACCTGTTTTCGCAACTCATGCAGCGCGTATTCGCGGCGCAGGCCGAAGTGCGGGTGGGCGAGGACACCGCGTTCCTGAAGAAGTCGAGTCCTTCCGGCGGCGGCCTGCACCCGACCGAGGCCTACCTGCTCGTGCAGCACGTCGAAGGACTCGCGCCGGGGCTGTACCACTACCACGCCACCGCGCATGCGCTCGAACCCTTGCCCGCGCCGGAACTGCCGTTGCGCGAATTCCTGATGCAGGCGGTGGCGCAGCAGCACTGGTTCGCCGACGCGCACGTGGCGGTGGCATTGGCGCCCCGCTTCGACCGCACGTTCTGGAAATACCGCCGGCACATGAAGGGCTATCGCGTGGTCGCGCTCGAGGCCGGGCACCTGTCGCAGATGCTGTACCTGGCCGCCACCGAAGCCGGGCTCGGCGCCTTCATCACCGCGGCGATCAACGAGAAACCGCTGGAGGCCGCGTTCGGCCTCGACCCGCTGCGTGAGGGCGCGCTCGCGGTGTGCGGCTTCGGCTGGCGCGGCGACACGATGGAGACGATGGAGCTCGACCCGAACGGCGTGGTGTGGGAACCGGCGACGACAAGGGATGACGCAGACTGACGTCCAGCGCCAACCTTGTTCAGCTTGATCAATGCGCCCGCGTGAAGACGCCGGAAAGGCAGGCAAAAACGGTGACTTCGGTCATTGGACTTGCCCGCCAGGTTGTGCTGTCATGCCCGGACCTCCACGTTCCCCGGGGAACCGTCGTGAAATTCCAACGCCGCATCGCGCTCGTCCTTTCCATGTCGCTGTTCTTCTGCAGCGCGGTGGCTTTTGCCGACACCACCGATCCGCAGTCGCAGGACCAGCCGCAGACCGTGTCCGAGATCCTGCATGTGCAGAAGGACCTGCGTTCCAAGCTCGACAGCCCCACCGGCGAATATTCCCGCTTCAGCGAAGCCGATATCGCGAAGATGAAGCGCGCCCAGGACAGCGTGTTCAGCATGCTCTCCGGCGTGGATTCGCTGGATCAGCTGACCCTCGACCAGAAGACCAGCCTTTCCAATTCGCTCGACGTGATCAAGGCGACTTTGCTGTCGGACGAAGGCAACCGCCTGATCTGCTATCGCGAACGCAAGATCGGCACCAATATCGTGAGCAAGCGTTGCGAAACCGTTGCCGAGCGCAATGCGCGCGCGAAGGATGCCCAGGAACAGATGCGCGAAATGGCGCCGACCGTTCAAACCAAGTCCGGCAACTGACCGGATCGTCGCATCCCGACGTCCACGCACGGGCGGCTTCGGCCGCCCGTTGCATTTCCGGGATTCGCCTAGCGCTTGCCGCCGGTGATCAGGCGTTCGCCGAGCCCGGTGAACTTCAGGCCCACGCGTTCGACCCGGTCGTCGCGCAAGGCGCGCACCACCAGCAGCGCGCGTCCCAGCGCGAGGCGATCGCCGACCTGCGGATTGCCGTCGAAGCGTTGTTCGAACAGATCGGCGGCGGTGATCGCGGCGAAGCGCGGCGGCAGTTTCAGGCCGTAGAACTGCGCGAGTTCGCCCAGCGGCACGTCCCCGGGCAGCAGGAACAGGCCGAAGGTTTCCTGTTCGGCGGCGCGCGCGGCGCGGCCTTCGGCGAACAGCCAGTCGAGCCGGTGCGCCTGTCCGGCTGGGCTGAGGAAATAGGCGTAATCGTTGGCGGCGAAGGCACCGGCGTGTTCGGGCAACAGCACCTTGCCCTCGCGCACCAGCATCGCCAGGCGCACGCGCCCGGGCAGCGGCGCGCCGTGCAGGGCCGCGCTGCCGGCGGCGATGCGGTAACCGACCAGGTCGTATTCGAGCTGGCCGGGAAGATCGAGCTGGATGCGGCGCGTGTCCGGATCGGTGCGCGGCACCGCGACGCCGAACAGGTGCGCGGCGCGCGCCAGCGACCAGCCCTGCACCAGCAGCGATGCGAGCACGACCACGAACGCGACGTTGAAGTAGAGGCCGGCGTTCGGCAGTTTCGCCAGCAACGGGATCGAGGCGAGGAAGATGCTGACCGCGCCGCGCAGGCCGACCCAGCCGATGAAGCCGATTTCGCCGGCGCGATAGCGGAACGGGGTGAGGCACAGCAGCACCGCCAGCGGTCGCGCCACCAGCATCAGCGAGGCGGCCACCGCGAGGGCCGGCCACAGCACGCCAAGCAGTTGCCGTGGTGCCGCCAGCAGGCCGAGCAGCAGGAACATCACCAGTTGCGCGAACCAGGTGGTCGCGTTCTGCACCGACATCACCTCGCCGCGCGCGCGCAGCGGCCGGTTCGCGACCACGATGCCGGCGAGGTAGACCGCGAGGTAGCCGCTGCCGCCGATGCGGTTGGTGATCGCGAACAACGCGACCGCGCCGGCCATCGCCAGCCACGGCGGCAGGCCGGAGGGCAGCACGAAGCGGTTCAGCGCCCACACGATCAGGCGTCCTCCGAGATAGCCCAGCGCGATGCCCGCCGCCATCGCCCAGACCAGTTCGATCGCCAGCGCGACCACGCCGCCGTGTCCGCCGCCCACGGCGATCCACGAGGTCAGGCCGATGGTGAGGAAGATCGCGACCGGGTCGTTCGCGCCGGATTCCATTTCCAGCGTGCTGGTGGTGCGGCGTTCCAGGTGCAGGCCGCCGGCGCGGAGCAGGAACAACACCGCCGCGGCGTCGGTGGAGGCGAGCACCGAACCGAGCAACAAGGATTGCAGCGGCGCGAGTTGTAGGAACCAGTGCGCGGCGAGGCCGGTCATGGCCGCGGTCAGCACCACGCCCACCGTCGCCAGCACCAACGAGGGTGCGACGCTGCCGCGCACCTGCGCCGCGCGCGTCTGCAGGCCACCATCGAAGAGGATCACGCACAGCGCGAGCGAACCGACGAAGTAGGTGAAGCGGGTGTCGTCGTAGCGGATGCCGCCGGGGCCGTCGACGCCGAGCAGCAAGCCGAGGGCGAGGAACACCAGCAGCAGCGGCGCGCCGAAACGGCGCGCGAGCAACGACGATGCGATGCCGGCGAGGACCAGCAAGGCGCCGCCGAGCAGGCGGATGTCGATGGCGTGCAGGACTTCCAGTGGCATCTCCGCGTTCACGGCCAGTGTAGCCGTGCCGCGTGGAAACGCGATCAGCCCGCCAGCGCGCGTTCGAAACGGCGGTAGCCCAGCGCTTCGGAGAGGTGCGGGGTGCGGATCGCGGCGCTGCCGTCGAGGTCGGCGATCGTGCGCGCAACGCGCAGGATGCGGTGCAGCGCGCGCGCCGACAGTTGCAGCCCGTCCATCGCGCGTTCCAGCAGCGCTTCGTCCGCGGCTTCAAGCCGGCAGGCCTCGCGCGTCTGCGCCTGGTCGAGGCGCGCGTTCGGCGTGCCCGCCCGCGCCAGCATGCGTTCGCGCGCGGCGACGACGCGTGCGCGCACCTCCGCGCTGGATTCGTTTGGCACCTGGCCCATGCGCAATTCCGCCGGCGCCAGCCGCGGCACTTCCACCTGCAGGTCGATGCGGTCGAGCAACGGCCCGGAGATGCGTGAACGGTAGCGGCGCACCGCCTCGATGCCGCAGCGGCAGCGCCCCGATGGATCGCCGGCCCAGCCGCAGGGGCAGGGATTCATCGCCGCGACCAGCTGGAAGCGCGCGGGGAATTCGCATTGCCGCGCCGCGCGCGAAATCGTGACGCGCCCGGATTCCAGCGGTTCGCGCAGCACTTCGAGCGCATTGCGCGACCACTCCGGCAATTCGTCGAGGAACAGCACGCCGTGGTGCGCGAGCGAGATCTCGCCCGGGCGCGGCACCGAACCGCCGCCGGCCAATGCGACTGCGCTCGCGGTGTGGTGCGGACTGCGGAACGGACGCGATCCCCAGCGCCGTGCATCCGCGCGACGGCCGCCGACCGAAGCGATGGCCGCGACCTGCAGGCGTTCGTCTTCGCCCAGTTCCGGCAACAGGCCGGGCAGGCGCGAAGCCAGCAGGGTTTTCCCGCAACCTGGCGGGCCGACCAAAAGCAAGTGATGTTCACCGGCGGCGGCGATTTCCAGCGCGCGCCGCGCATGCGCCTGGCCGCAGACGTCGCTGAGGTCGGGCACCGGCATCGGCGGCCAGGATTCGGGTTCGGCCTGCGGCAGTTCGATGCGCCCGGACAATGCCGCGCACACCTGCAACAGCGTGCGCGCGCTGCGCACGTCGCTGTTCGAGGCCAGCGCGGCTTCGCCGCCGTTCGCGAACGGCACCACCAGCTTGCGTCCGTCGCGCGAGGCAGCCAGCGCCGCCGGCAGGCTGCCGTCGACCGCGCGCACTTCGCCGGTCAGGCCGAGTTCGCCGAGGAATTCGCAATCGCGCAACGCTTCCAGCGGCACCTGTCCGCTCGCGGCGAGCACGCCCAGCGCGATCGGCAGGTCGTAGCGCCCGCCGTCCTTGGGCAAGTCCGCGGGCGCGAGGTTGACGGTGATGCAGCGCGCCGGGAATTCGAATTGCGCGCACTGGATCGCCGCACGCACGCGATCCTTGGCTTCGCGCACCGCCGCTTCCGGCAGGCCAACAATCGACATGCGCGGCAATCCACCGGCGAGGTGCACTTCGACCGTGACCGCGGGCGCGGACACGCCGTCGCGTGCACGGCTGTGCACGAGCGCGAGACCCATGGCGGCGGCTTCAGCGCGTCGTCGCGGATTCGAGCGCCTGCACTTCGCGCTCGAGCGCTTCCAGCTTTTCGCGCGTGCGCAGCAGCACCGCGCGCTGCACGTCGAATTCCTCGCGCGTCACCAAGTCGAGCCGGGCGAGGCCGGACTGCAGCACGGACTTGAAGTTCTGCTGCAACTCCTCGCGGCCTTCGCGCATTCCGGGCGGCACCAGGCCGCTGAGGCGGCGGGCGAGGTCGTCGAGTTGGGCGAGGTCGATCATGGCGAATTTCCGTGTTGGCGGGTCCGGTGCCAGCGTGGCGCAGGTCGCATTCCCCGGCATTCGGCCAAGGCCGCGCGCCGGCGTCGGGGATTTCCTATTATCGTGCCAGCGAGGGGAGGAAAGCGCGGATGAAGATGGTGATGGCGGTGATCAAGCCGTTCAAGCTCGACGACGTGCGCGAGGCGGTGGCCGAGGTCGGCGTGGCCGGCATCACCGCGACCGAGGTCAAGGGCTTCGGTCGGCAGAAGGGCCACGCGGAGCTGTACCGCGGCGCCGAGTACGTGGTCGATTTCCTGCCGAAGGTGAAGCTGGAGATCGCGGTGGCCGACGATCAGGTCGACGCGGTAGTGGAGGCGATCATGAAATCCGCCGGCACCGGCAAGATCGGCGACGGCAAGGTGTTCGTCTGGGACCTGGAACGCGTGGTGCGCATCCGCACCGGCGAACTGGATGCGGATGCGCTATGAACCGCAACGGCACGATCAGCGGCGGCGACGAGGAACGCGACGCATCGTCGTTGCGCTGGAAACTCGCGGCAGCGCTGCTGGCGCTGGCGGCACTCGCCGGTGCGTTGTTGTGGATGCAACACGACGGCATGGCGTCGCCCGCCGATGAAGCGCAGCCCGATGCGGTCGCCGCCCGCGCGCAAGGCGATGCGCCGATCACCGCTCAGCCGGATGAAGCGGTTTCACCAGCCTCCACGCCGGTCGCGCAGGCGCCCACAGTCGAACCCGCCGCGATGCCGGGCGCGACCAAGCCGTTCGACGCGCCGATGATCGCGACCGAGGCGGCATCCGCCAACGGTTGCGCGTTCCCGATGCTCGATGCGGCGAAACAGCCGTTCAAGCTGTACGCCGCGGGCGCGTATTCCGGACGCAAGCTCGGCATGCAGATCGACCAGAGCGGCAACGAAGCCGGGCGCATCGATGTCGGCGTGAACCAGCCCGGCGAAGCGGTCGCGCTGATGCTCGGCAGCTACGATCCCACCGTCTGGCACATCGGCTGGACGAGCGGAACGCGGATCGTGGCGGTGCTGGTCGGCGGTTACCACAAGCAAGTCGTCACCGGCCTGCCGAAAGGCGTGCCGCTGATCGTGAGCACCTACGACAACAAGGGCCCGTGCGGCTATTTCTACGTCACTGCGGACAAGGCGCCGACCCTCAACCCGATCGCGCGGCGCGCGTTCGGGCGCGGCATCGACATGCTGTATCCGGCTTCGCAGGGTAGCGTGCTGGTCGGTGCGGCGGCGGGCGGCATGATCACCGACGCCTCGGCGCAGGATGACGACGCGTTCCGCATCGCCGAATCCATGGCCGCGGGCGAGGCCGGCTTGGCCTACGCGGTGTCGCGCGGGTGGCTGCGCGAGGCGATGCAGTCCGATGCCGATGCGTGGATCGCCGCGCGCGCATCGCGGCCGCAGGCGGACGTGCCGCCGATCGCCGGTGGCGCGCAGCCGGGGCGCATGACGGTGCACAACGGCTATGTCGTGTTGAAACCGTTCCGCTTGCCGGCAGGTTTGTACGGCGCGCATTCGGCCACGTTCTTCGTGCCGAAGGGGGTGTCGAGGCCGACCGGCAACCTCGGCCATTCGGTGCTGTACGACTTCAATACGCTGACCTGCGCCGGGACGTTCTGCGAAAGCCGGTGAACGTCGATCGCGCAGTCGAAGCCAGGTGCGGAATGGCATGAATCGCGGCGCATGCACCGTGAAAACGGGTTGCCATTGGAGTTGAGGATGAGTGAGTCCACGCGCGCAGGATCCAAGACCCCTTGGATCGCCATCGCTTATTTCGCCTTTCTTGCCCTGGTGCCCGCATGAATCGTCATCGCCGCGGCAATCGGCGCGCCGGAAACAATGGTTGCGGTTCCATATGTGTTGCTGTTCCTGCCGATGACCTGTGCGGCTGCAGGACTCAGCTTCCTCGCTTACTGGTTCTTGCGTAAGTCTTTCGGATCGCCCGTGGCCTATCTAGGCGGCACAATCGCATTCTTGTTGGCTCCAGTGCTGCTGTATGCCAAGGCAAGATTGCTTCACGCCTAGCAAAGCAACCCAGTCAAGTCGGAATCTCATTGTCGTCATGTGCAACCGAATGGCCGCGCATGATCGACAAATTACGAATCGCGATCTGGCACCGCGATGTCAAATCTCTAAATTTCGACGCGTCCACGCCCGGCCTGCTTGGCCCGGTACAGCGCCGCGTCGGCGCGTGCGAGCACGGTCGCCACGGTATCGCCGGCCTGCGCCTGCGCGACGCCGATGCTGACCCCGACCCGCAGCGCCGGATCGATGTCGTCGAAGCGCAGCGCCTCGGTCGCGTCGAGCAGGCGATTCGCGATGGCGTGCGCCTTGCCCGCCACCGTATCCGGGCACACCACCACGAACTCCTCGCCGCCGATGCGCGCGAGCAGGTCGCGGTCGCGCAGCAGCGCCTGCCACGCACGCACCGTCGCGGCCAGCACGCGATCGCCGGCGGGATGGCCGTAGCGGTCGTTGATGGCCTTGAAGCGGTCGATGTCCAGCGCGAGCAGCGACAGCGCGTTGTCGTCGCGCCGATCCGCGGCCAGTGCATCCGCGGCGGCGGCATCGAATGCGCGCCGGCTGGCGGCGCCGGTCAGCGGATCCACCAGCGACAGCGCGCGCAGGCGCCGCGACTTGCGCCATTGCCGCCATGCGAACGCGCCCAGCAACGAGGCGAGCAACAGGCCGGAGATGATCGCCAGCGTCTGCCAGTTGCGGATGCGCCGCAGGTCGGTGAGCTGTTGCGCCTGCGCCTTGCGTTCGGCGCGCAGGCGCTGGTTTTCGAAATCGCGCTGGCGGATTTCGTATTCGTATTGCAGCAGGCGCCCCTGTTCCAGCCGCATCTTGTCCTGCAGATCCTGCTGCAGGGCGTTGTAGCGCTTGAACGAGGCCAGCGCGTCGTGGTTGCGCCCCAGCGCCTCCTCGCTCGCCGAACGCGCCTGCTGGAGCAAGGCGAGGTAGCGCAGGTTGCCGCCGGCTTCCATCAGCGGTTGCGCGAGATCGTAGTGCTTGAGCGCTTCCGCGTGCAGGCCCTGCTTCGCCAGCGCCTTGCCGCCGAGCAGCAACAGCATGTCGTTGCTGGAATCGTCCTGCGCGGCAGCGAAACGCGTCGCGGCCTCGTGCAGGGTCGCGCGTGCGGCCTGCGGCTGGTCGAGTGCGATCTGCGCCTCGGCGAGGCCGAGCAGCGCGCCGTTGCGGTCGGCTTCGTCGCCATGCGCCGACGCGACGCGGATCGCCTGCTCGAACGCGGTGCGCGCCTTGTCCGGGGCGCCGGCCTCGTCGTGCAGGAAGCCGAGCTGGATCAGGTTGACGGCAAGCCCCTCGAAATCCTGCTTCGCCTGCAATCGCGGACGCGCCTGTTCGAAATAGTCCACCGCCTGCGCGTAATCGCCCATGCGCCGGTACGCGGTGGCCATGCCCTGCAGCAGGCGGTCGACTTCGTGGTCGATGCCCGAATCGCGGAACGCGGCGCGCGCGCGCTGGAAGTCGAGCAACGCCTGCGCCTGTTCGCCGATCAGCGAACGCAGGTCGGCGCGCATCACCAGGATCTCGCCCTCGAGTTGCGGCTCGTTCTGCCCCTTCAGGACGTCCAGCGCGCGGTCGAGGTCGGGCAGCGCATGGCGGCTGCCGTCGCGCAGCATCATGAAGTTCGAACGGCAGACCAGCGCGCGCGCCTGCGAGGCGCGGTCGCCGATGTCCTTCGCCGCCTGCAGCGCCTGGTCCGAATACGCCAGGCCGCGCGCCACGTCCTTCCAGCGCGTGCTGCCGCAGTCCACCGAGCGATAGCGCACCTCGCGCGCGGAATCCACGTCCGGCAGCAGGGCGCGCAACCGGTCGAGGTCCTCCTCGTACGCATGCGTGCTGGCGTCGAGCGACGCGGGCCCGACCACGCGCTGGAACACCGTGTCGAACTCGGCCGCTGGCGCCGGCGGTTTCGGTTCCACCGCATCCGGCGGCACGAAGCCCACCGCGAAACAGGCGCACGGCCACGCCAGCGCGAGCGCCGCGAGGCGCCGCAACACACTGCGATTGGCATTCGAACCCTGCATCCCGTCCCCCGACGGCGCCAGTCAACCGCCGAAAATAGCCGGGACCGAGGGGCGCATCCGTGCCCCGGTTCGCAGTTCGGCCTTCGCCGGCCCGGTTTCAGCCGGCCAGGGCTTCGGCCACGAACGGCGGCAGCGCCTGCGCGCCCTTGTGCACCTCGGCGCTGTAGTAGCGGGTTGGGAACGGCCGGGCTCGCGCGTCCGCCTCGCGGAAGCCGAAACCGGCGTTCGCCGCCTTCTTCGCCAGCGTGCAGCTCCACCAGCCGGTCGGGTAGCAGGGCTGCGGGAACGGCAGGGTCTGGAAGCTGGCGAAACCGGCCTTGCCCATTTCCGCGCGCATTTCGCGGATCAGGTCGAGCAGCACCAGCGGCGATTCCGACTGCTGCACGAGGATGCCGTCATCCTTGAGCGCGCGATGGCAGCTCTCGAAGAAGGCCTTGTTGAACAGGCCTTCGGCCGGGCCGACCGGATCGGTGGAATCGACGATGACGATGTCGACGCTACCGGGTTCGCAGTTCGCCATGTAGGCGATGCCGTCGTCGAACAGCAGTTCCGCGCGCGGATCGCCGTTGGATTCGCACAGCTCCGGGAAATATTTCTCCGACATGCGCGTGACCTGTTCGTCGATGTCGCACTGCGTGGCGCTCCGTACGCCCGGATGGCGCAGCACCTCGCGCAACGTACCGCAGTCGCCGCCGCCGATGATCACCACGCGCTTCGGGTCCGCATGCGTGAACAGCGCCGGGTGCGACATCATCTCGTGGTAGAGGAAGTTGTCGCGCGCGGTCAGCATCATCGCGCCGTCGATCAGCATCAGGTTGCCCCAGTCGGTCGAGCCGTAGATCTCGATCTTCTGGAACGGCGACTGCACCTCGTCGAGCTTGCCGGTGATGCGGAAGCCGATCGCCGAACCGGCGCGGTCGAATTGCTCGTAGTGCCAGGCGTCGGTCATGGTCGTGGCGGGAGTGGCGGAAGTGGGCGGGAATTGTAGGGCGGGTTTTAACCCGCCGTATTCGCTGCGCGATTTTCGCACGGCGGGCCAAGGCCCGCCCTACAATGCGCCTCCCCGCCGCGAACGGACGCGCCCCATGGCCGACTGGTCGATCGAACACGCCCGCAAGACCTATTCGATCCCGCACTGGGCCGAAGGCTATTTCGACGTCGACGCGGCCGGCCGCATCGTCGTGCGCCCGCGCGGCACGAACGGCCCGGAGGTGGTGCTGGCCGAGGTCGTCGAGAAATCGCTGGCGCAGGGCGGCGACCTGCCGGTGCTGGTGCGCTTTCCCGACATCCTCGGCGACCGGCTCGGCAAGCTGCAGGCGGCGTTCGCGCAGGCGATGCAGGAGTGGGACTACGCCGGCGGCTACACCGCGGTGTATCCGATCAAGGTCAACCAGCACGCGGGCGTGGCCGGCACGCTGGCTTCGCACTCGGGCGAAGGCTTCGGCCTGGAGGCGGGCAGCAAGCCGGAACTGATGGCGGTGCTGGCGTTGTCGCGCCCGGGCGGCCTGATCGTCTGCAACGGCTACAAGGACCGCGAATACATCCGCCTCGCGCTGATCGGGCGCAAGCTCGGCTTGCAGACCTTCATCGTCATCGAGAAGCCCTCCGAACTGCGGCTGGTGATGGAGGAAGCCAAGGCGCTCGGCGTCGTGCCCGGCCTCGGCGTGCGCATGCGCCTGGCCTCGCTCGGTGCCGGCAAGTGGCAGAACAGCGGCGGCGACAAGGCCAAGTTCGGGCTGTCGCCGCGGCAGGTGCTGGACCTGTGGAAGCAGTTGCGCGACGCCGGCATGGGCGACTGCCTGCAGCTGCTGCATTTCCACATGGGCTCGCAGATCAGCAACGTGCGCGACATCGCCAACGGCATGCGCGAGGCCACGCGCTACTTCGTCGAACTCTCGAAGCTCGGCGCGAAGATCAGCCACGTCGACGTCGGCGGCGGGCTCGGAATCGATTACGAAGGCACGCGTTCGCGCAGCTTCTGTTCGATCAACTACGGCATCGGCCAGTACGCCTCGAGCATCGTGCAACCGCTGGCCGAGGCCTGCGAGGCGAACGCGATCGCGCCGCCACGCGTGGTCACCGAATGCGGCCGCGCGATGACCGCGCACCACGCGGTGCTGGTCGCGAACGTCTCGGAGGTGGAGGAAGCGCCGGAAGGCCGCGTGCCGCCGGAACACGACGATGAACCCACGCCGATCCGCCACCTGCGCGAGATCCACGGCGAACTCGATTCGCGGCCGGCAGTGGAACTGTTCCACGAAGCCGCGCAGGCGCACGCCGAAGGCCTCGCGCTGTATTCGCTCGGCCAGCTCGACCTCGTCCATCGCGCGCGCATCGACGACCTGTTCTACGCCATCGCCCATGCGGTGAAGTCGCGCCTGACCTACGACGAGAAGAGCCATCGCGACCTGCTCGACGAACTCAACGAACGCCTGGTCGACAAGTACTTCGTCAACTTCAGCGTGTTCGAATCGATGCCGGACGTGTGGGCCATCGACCAGGTGTTCCCGATCGTGCCGATTTCGCGGCTGGACGAGGAACCGACCCGGCGCGGCGTGATCGCCGACCTCACCTGCGATTCCGACGGCAAGATCGACGCCTACGTCGAGAACGAAGACCTCGACACCTCGCTGCCGCTGCACGCGCCGCGCAAGGGCGAGCGCTACTGCCTCGGCTTCTTCCTCGTCGGCGCCTACCAGGAAATCCTCGGCGACATCCACAACCTGTTCGGCGATACCGACGCGATCGAGGTCCGCATCGAGGGCGATGGCTGCCGCATCGTGCAGCAGCGCCGCGGCGACACCACCGACGTGATGCTGGACTACGTCGGCTACAAGCTCGACGACCTGCGCCGGCGCTACAAGGCGATGGTCGGCGCGGTGGATCTTTCGAAAGCCGAGGCCGAGCGCATGAACGAGGCGCTGGAGCGAGGATTGACCGCCTACACCTATCTCAGCGACGAGCCGCTGGAATAAGACTCGTCATTCCCGCGAAAGCGGGAATCCAGCGTCTTTGAAATACCCTGCGCCTCAGCGTAGGGTTCGATCGATCAAGTCGGCATGGCTATTGAATTTCGATTGCAGTAGCCGCTTCAACTCTTTGAGGTCTGCTTGGTCAAGTAAACGATCGAATTGTTGTGTATTGAGTCCAAGTTGCCGGGCATATTTGTCGAGTACTGTTTGCACCGCGATTCGATAACGATCTGCGACGACATGAGTGGCAGACGTGCGGTCATATGCGCCGCCTCGTACTAGCAAAGCCACTTCGATGATTTGCTTCAGGGCTTTGGGCGTGCCCCCGGGGAATACAGGTCTTTCGCTGCGAGCGCTTTTAGCGACAGACGAAGCGATCCCTTCCTTCGCGGGAACAAGCGGGAGTAATCGCCGAAGCGAAGTATTGAAGGTGTCGATCAGTGGCTCGGCGTGGCTTTGAACGAAAGCAAAGACTTCATCGTCGACTTCGACTTGATGAGGCATGGCAGTTCTCCGCTCATGGATGCGAGCCAAAGACTAACTGTTTGCTTAAAATACGTCAAGTATTTTAAGCAAACACGATAAGGCTGGATTCCCGCTTTCGCGGGAATGACGGGATTTACTGACGATCCGCCGGAATTGACTGCGTCGCAGTCTTCGACGCAGCGCCCTGTGATCGCCACGGCGCGACCACCAGCAGCACCCCGGCGAGCACCAGAAGCGCGCCAAGGATGCGCAAGGCATCGACCGGTTTCGGCGCCTGCAACACGCCGAACTGGTCCAGCAGCAACGAAGCCGTGACCTGCCCGAGTACGGCGAGGCAGACCATGCCTGCCGCGCCGATGCGCGGAATCAGCAGGGTGAAGCAGGCGACGTAGATCGCGCCCAATGCGCCGCCGGCCCAGATCCATGCCGGCCATTTCGATGCGCCCTGCAACGTCATCGGCGTGCGCGTGGCCAGCAGATACAAACCGAGCATCGCGGTGCCGACCAGGAACGACACGAAGGCGGCGACGACCGGGCCACCGCTGTGCACGCCCAGACGCGCATTGACCAAACCTTGCAACGGCAGCATCGCGCCGATCAGCACCGCGACCAGCAAGGCGCCGACGAGGTTCATGCCTGCGGTGCCCGCGCCAGCTGGAATCCCGCGAACGACTGACGCGTCGGCATCATTTCGAGGCGGTTGACGTTGAGGTGCGGCGGCAGG
Source organism: Lysobacter lycopersici (assembly GCF_007556775.1). GTDB lineage: Bacteria > Pseudomonadota > Gammaproteobacteria > Xanthomonadales > Xanthomonadaceae > Pseudoluteimonas > Pseudoluteimonas lycopersici. The sequence goes on along the minus strand of NZ_CP041742.1, from coordinate 1,719,671 downwards.
TTTGCGATCCAGAAGATCGTGTCGGCGATGTCCTGCGCGGACATCGCGTCCATGCCTGCGTACAACGCGTCGGAGGCGGCCTGGTCGCCGTGGGTGCGGACCAGGGTGAATTCGGTTTCGGCCATGCCCGGCTCCAGCGCGGTCACGCGCACGCCGGTGCCGTGCAGGTCGGCTCGCAGGTTGAGCGAGAACTGCGAGACGAAGGCCTTGCTGCCGCCGTAGACGTTGCCGCCGGCGTAGGGGTAATTCGCCGCGGTTGAACTGACGTTGACGATGGCGCCCTTGCGTTCGATCAGCGTCGGCAGCAGCGCATGCGTCAGCGTCACCAGCGCGGTGATGTTGGTGTCGATCATCGTGCGCCAGTCGGACAACAGCGCTTCCTGCGCGGGTTTGGTGCCCTGCGCGAGGCCGGCGTTGTTCACCAGCAGGTCGATGCCGTGGAAGCGTTCCGGCAGCGTGTCGATGGCCGCGCGCATCGCGGCTTCGTCGCGGATGTCGAACGCGAGCGGGTGGAATGCATCGCCGAGTTCGGCGCGCAGCGCGTCGAGCCGTTCGGTGCGACGGCCACTGCCGATCACTTGCCATCCCGCTTCGACGAAGCGTTTCGCGGCGGCACGGCCGAAGCCCGAGGTGGCGCCGGTGATGAAAGCGGTTTTCGGGTTCGAAGCGATCATCGACGCAATCCCAACAGAACGATGCCGGCGACCACGAGCGCGACGCCGAGCCAGCCGCGCAGGTCGAGTTTCTCGTGCAGGAACACGAGTGCGAACACCGCCACCAGGGCGAGGCTGAGCTTGTCCATCGCGGCGACGCGCGAGGCATCGCCCAGCTTCAGCGCGCGGAAATAGCACACCCAGGACGCGCCGGTGGCGAGCGCGGAGGCGGCGAGCAGGCCGAGCGTGGCCGGCGGCAACGACAACGGATTGCGCCACTTGCCGCCGATCGCGACGAATCCCGCCAGCAGCGCGGTGATTACCAGCGTGCGCAACAGCGTCGCAAGGTCGGCATCGACCTGCTGCACGCCGGCCTTGGCCAGCACCGCGGTCGCCGCGGCGAATACCGCCGACAGCAGCGCCCACACCAGCCATTGCGAATTCGCCGCCATGCGCATGCCTCCGTATCCGGCGACGGATCGTCGCACGTTCACCACACGAACGGGATCAATCGCTTGGTTTCCCGCGCGTAAGCCGGGTAATCGCGGGGGAAAGCGGACATAAGCGCGCGTTCCTCGACGCGGATCCGCCACAGGAAGGCGGCGGTGACCACGACCACGATCAATGCGAGCGACCAGGCACTGCCGAGCGCGAGCGCGAAGCCGTAAAACGTCGCTAGCGATCCGGTGTAGGACGGATGCCGCAGCAGGCGATACGGGCCAGTGCGGATGAGCTTGTGGTCCTCGCGGATCGCGACGTCCACGGTGAAGTAGCGGTCGAGCACGCGCACCGCCCACCAGCGGAACGCCATGCCCGCGACCATCAATGCACAGCCTGTCCAGAACAGCGGCATGACCAGGCCATCGTCGAAACGGCCGAATTCTTTCCGCGACAGCCACACCGCGACGAAGATCGATCCCCAGATCGCGAGGTGCAGCACCTGCAGGCTGCCGCGGTCGTGGGCCTTGCCGCCATCGGCCGCGCGCTTGCGCCCGATCCAGATTTCGCTCGCGACCCAGGTCGCGCTCAGGGCGAGGAACAGCGTGTCGGGCCGGATCATGCGTCCGCTCAACCGCGCTTCGACGGAGGCTTCTTCGCGACCGGTTTCGCCTTCTTCGCCGGTTTCGCCTCGGTCGAGGCCGCGCGCGTCTTGCGCCCGCGACCGGTCGAAGCCTTGCCCGCGGTTTTCGCCTTGGCCGCACGCGTCTTCTTGAGCATGTCCTCGGCCAGCACCACGTCTTCGGACAGGATGCCCGCGGCTTTTGCAATCGCGATCTTGGCCTGCGCCTTGTTCTCGTCGGGATTGGCGAGCAGCAGCTCGCGGATGGCTTCGCGCAGCGCGGCCTCGGCATCGTGCTTGAGGTGCATGTTCTCGCCGCGCCGGAACAGCGCCATCAGCGCGTCGACGACGGGTTTCACCAGCGCGGCTTCGATGGCCATGGGTTTCTCCTCAGCACGCAGTGTCACACCAGCCGGTCTCAGTCGTCGAGACCCCGCATAAGGATGCCGATCATGCCATCCATGTCGTTGCCAGTTATCTCAACAAATGGACGGATTCCGCTTCCATTCGTTGCGAGGTCGATGGTATTCACGAAATCCTGCAAACGCAGGAAATACGTTTCATACGTGCCAGACGAACAAAAACCAAGCGTTGCATCTTCGCGATGTGTTTCGCGGTCGTTGTGAGCTAATAGCCACTTTCTGGCATCCAAGAGATGACTAGCCAATTCATCCAAGGATTGCTTTAAACCTTCCAGCGCTTTTTTTGTTTCGGCCGGCCACTTCCCGAAAGACACCATGAATTCAATGCAAAGGTTATAACGCTGACCGAATTTTGCGCGATCATGAAGTCTTGCGATTTGCAGAAGAGTCTCGTCGATCAAGACCCCTTGAATTCTTGCAAGCGACCATCCAAGCCATTGGTTGGAAAGTAGGGTTGGGAGGGATGGGTTGTTTTCGAGTGCCTGCTGAAAACGCCACAACTCGTATGCTTGATTGCAAATTCGCCAGAACGCATCGACATCCTTTGCATCCACATTTGGAGATTGCGGAATCGCGCTCACTTCACCTTGATCGCCAGCGCCGGCAGGCCGCCATCGGCGAGCTTGCCCTTGGCCGTGGCCAGTTCCGACGCGGTGCCGTAGGGCCCCATGCGCACGCGGTACACCGTCTTGCCGCCGATCGCGGCGGACTCGACGCGAGCGTTCAGGCCGAGCAGCGCGATCTTGGCCTTCACCGCCTCCGCATCGCCGCTGGCGCCGAACGCGCCGGCCTGCAGTAGGTAGGGCGTGTCGTTGCCGCCGCTGCTGGTCGGTGCGGGCGTTGCGCTCGCGACCTGCGCGGGCTTGTTCGTGTCCGGCGTCGAAGGCGTTTCCGGAAGCGGCTTCGGCAGCGCCGCATCGGTATCGGCCTGCGCTGGCGTGGCCTGCTGCGCGCGTGCCTGTTCCGCTTTTTCCGCCGCCGCGAGCTGCGCATCGCTCAGCGCGACCTCGTTGCCCGGCAGCAGGGTGTAGAAATCGAAATCGCCGTCCTTGCTGGCGGCGTCGGGCTTGTCCTTCGTCGCCGCATCCGCAGCCGGCTGCGCGACCACGCCTTCGTCGTCGTCCGAGGACTCGGCCAGCGGCTGCGCGTCGGGATTCGGGTGCGGACGGAAGAAACCGTCGCCGTCGCCGGATTTCAGGTAACGCGGCAGGATCAGCACCACGCCGAGGGTGATCAGCACGCCCAGCACCAGCCAGGCCCAGCCGGGCATGCCGCCGCGGTTGCCGGAATTGCGTCGCGCCTGCGACTTGCCACGCTTGACCGCCACTTACATCGCCTCCGGGGCGTTCACGCCCAGCAATCCGAGTCCGTTCGCCAGCACCTGCCGCGTCGCCGCGGCGAGCGCGAGCCGCGCGTCGCGCAGGTTCGCGTCGTCGACCAGGAACTGGTGTTCGTTGTAATACGACTGGAAGTCCTGCGCCAGTTCCAGCAAGTAGGCCGCGACCAGGTGCGGTTCCAGCTGCGCGCCGGCGGCAGCCACGACTTCCGGCCAGCGCGACAGCGAGGCGAGCAGCGTGGCGGTCGCGCGGTCGTCGAGATCGAGCGGCTGGTTGCGGCCGTTCTCGGCGTCGAACGCGAGTCCGCGCTCGGCCAGTTGCCGGAACACGCCGCAGCTGCGCGCATGCGCGAGCTGCACGTAGTACACCGGATTGTCGAGCGACTGCGAACGCGCGAGGTCGATGTCGAAGGTGAGCTGCGAGTCGGGCTTGCGCGCGACCAGGAACCAGCGCGTCGCGTCGCACCCGGCTTCGTCGATCAGGTCGCGCAGGGTCAGGTAGCTGCCGGCGCGCTTGGACAGCTTCACTTCCTCGCCGCCGCGCATGACCGTGACCATCTGGTGCAGCACGTAATCGGGATATCCGGCGGGAATGCCGGCGTCGAGCGCCTGTAGTCCGGCTTTCACCCGCATCAGCGAACCGTGGTGGTCGGCGCCGAGTTCGGTGACGGCGCGCTGGTAACCGCGCTGCCATTTCGACCGGTGGTAGGCGATGTCCGGCACGAAGTAGGTATAGGTGCCGTCGGACTTGCGCATCACCCGGTCCTTGTCGTCGCCGAAGTCGGTGGTACGCAGCCACAGCGCGCCACCGTCCTCGTAGGTGTGGCCGTGGGCGATCAGCTCGCGCACGGTTTCGTCCACCTTGCCGTCGACGTAGAGCGAGGATTCGAGGAAATACACGTCGAACAACACGCCGTAGGCCTCGAGGTCGGCGTTCTGTTCGCGGCGCAGGTAGGCGACCGCGAACTTGCGGATCGCATCCAGGTCATCGGCATCGTTCTTGCCGACGATCACGTGGCCTTCGATTTCCACCGCATCGCCGCGCAAATATGAGTTCGCCACGTCGGCGATGTAGTCGCCGTTGTAGGCGTCTTCGGGCCAGTCGGCGTCGCCGGGCTTCAGGCCCTTGGCGCGCGCCTGCGTGGAGCGCGCGAGGTTCTCGATCTGCACGCCGGCGTCGTTGTAGTAGAACTCGCGCTTCACGTTCCAGCCGTTGGCGGCCATGACGCGCGCGATGCAGTCGCCGATCACCGCAGCGCGGCCGTGGCCGACGTGCAGCGGGCCGGTGGGGTTCGCCGATACGTATTCGACGCCAGCCGTGTGGCCCTTGCCGCTGGCGTTGCGGCCGTAGTCGGCGCCCTGCGTCGCGATCTCGCGCAGCATCGCCTGCCACGCCGAAGGCGCGAGGCGGAAGTTGATGAAGCCCGGGCCGGCGATTTCCACCGAGGCGATGGCCGGGTCTTGCGGCAACGCCTCGACCAGGGCTTGCGCCAGCGCGCGCGGATTGGTCTTCGCCGCCTTGGCCAGCAGCATCGCCGCGTTGGCGGAGAAATCACCGTGCGCGCGATCCTTCGGCCGCTCGATCGCGAATTCGGGCACGGCGACGTCGGCGGGCAGGGTACCGGCCTCGCGGAGGCGGGCGATGCCCTGGTCGACCAGGGCGCGGAGCTGGGATTTCACGAAGGCGGTGAACTGGCCGGATGGTCGGACATTCTAGCTTTTCGGGGGTGGGCCGGTTGCTGGGCAACAGCGGTCGGCAAGCTGCAGCGTATCGGCTATCGGATTTGGAGGGGCGACCGGCCGGTCGCCCCTACGACGCGAATTGCGAGGTCAAGCGGAATGGCTCGATGGGTTTTCGCGATCTGTCGCCCATTGCGCAGGATTGTCGAGGATGTATTGCCGAATGCGATCCAGGGAGCCCTCGTTGCGGATGATGTGCTCGTGGTAGTTGCGTTGCCACACAGGCGTTCCCGGTGTTCCTCGCAGCGCGTTGATGCGTTTGGTGGCGGCGGATTTGAATCCTGCGACGACCGCGCCCACGGATCGTGGTTGTGGGCCGGTAGGGGCGACCGGCCGGTCGCCCCTACGGCGTGAATCGACGATAACGATGATTCCGTGGAAATGATTTGGCATGACGACCCAAGCGTCCAATTCCATTCCGATGCGGATTTCCCGGGTTTTCGCCCATTCCTCAGCAACGATATTGCCGATGTTGTTCAGTCTCATCTCACCATTGGTGATGTTTCCGAACAGACATGCGTGACCTTGCGCGCAGATCGTGACGAAGTAAGCGCCAGCTTGTGTGTAGTCGTAGCCCCGCAATCGGATCGATTTGCGTTGCGGGGGCATGGCACGCCGTTTCCCCGCGCTTGGTGCGAGGTTCACACCCAACCGCGCGCCGCCATCGAGCTCGGCGCGCCGTCGCCGATGACGAAGTGGTCGAGCAGGCGCACGTCGACCAGCGCCAGCGATTGCTTCAGGCGCGCGGTGACGGCGCGGTCGGCGGCGCTGGGTTCGGGGTTGCCGCTCGGGTGGTTGTGGCCGGCGATCACCGCGGCGGCGTTGTGCGCGAGTGCGCGGCGCACGACTTCGCGCGGATGCACTTCGGCGCCGTCGACGGTGCCGTGGAACAGTTCCTCGAAGGCGAGCGCGCGGTGGCGCGCATCGAGGAATAGGCAGGCGAACACCTCCTGCGGCTGGCCGCGCAGGCGCTGGGCGAAATAGCGACCGGCCGAATGCGGGTCGGACAGCGCCTCGCCGCGTTCCAGCCCGGCGGCAAGGTAGCGGTTGCACAGCTCCAGCGCCGCGGACAGGCGGCAGGCGCGCGCCGGACCGAGTCCGGGCAGTTTCATCAGTTCGGTCGGGCCGCGTTCCAGCAACTCGCGCAACGGACCGTGGCGCGCGAGCAGGTCGCGCGCGGTGGCGACCGCGTCCTGCCCGCGCAGGCCGGAGCCGAGGAAGATCGCCAGCAATTCGGCGTCCGAGAGCTGCGCGGGGCCGCCGGCAAGCAGGCGTTCGCGTGGGCGTTCTTGGGCGGGCCAGTCGTGGAGGAGCATGCGCCAAGCGTGAATGCGCCGCGGCACGGGCACAGTCGGGGTGTTGCCGGCCTTCGGGTAAGCTTGTGCCGCGTCCATGCATGGGAATTTTCCGAGGTGTCGATGACGCTCCAGGGTCAGCGCGTATTGCTCTGCGTCTGCGGCGGCATCGCCGCGTACAAGGCCGCGGACCTAGTGCGTCGCCTGCGCGAGGCCGGCGCCGAGGTGCGGGTGGCGATGACCGAGAACGCGCAGCGTTTCGTCGGCGCGCAGACCTTCCAGGCCTTGAGCGGGCAGCCGGTGCGCAGTTCGCTGTGGGATGCGCAGGCCGAGGCGGCGATGGGCCACCTCGAACTCGCGCGATGGGCGCAGCGCATCGTCATCGCGCCGGCCACGGCGAACACGCTGGCCAAGCTCGCGCACGGTTTCGCCGACGACCTGGTGAGCACGCTCTGCCTCGCCAGCACCGCGCCGCTCGCGGTGTGCCCGGCGATGAACCACGTGATGTGGAAGCATCCCGCCACGCAACAGAACATGGCGACGCTGCGCGCGCGCGGCGTGCAGGTGATCGGGCCCGACGACGGCCCGCTGGCCGAAGGCGAATCCGGGCCGGGGCGCATGGCCGAACCACTGGCCATCGTCGCCGCGCTGGGTGAACGCCACGCATGAGTGCATCGCTCGCCGGACGGCGGGTGCTGGTCAGCGCCGGCCCGACCTTCGAAGACATCGATCCGGTGCGTTTCCTCGGGAACCGCAGTAGCGGACGCATGGGGTTCGCGCTCGCCGCCGCTGCCGCGTCGCTCGGCGCGGACACGACGCTGGTCGCGGGCCCGGTGCATCTGGAAACGCCATCGAACGTGCGCCGCATCGACGTGCGTTCGGCCGCCGACATGCATGAGGCGGTGTTGTCCGGATTGCCCGCCGACCTCTACATCGGCGCCGCCGCGGTCGCGGACTGGACGCCGCGCGAAGTCGCGCCGCAAAAACTGAAGAAACGGCCCGGCATGGACACGCTCGCGCTGGAACTGGTGCGCACCGCCGACATCCTCGCCGACGTCGCCGCGCATCCGTCGCGACCGCGCTGCGTGGTGGGATTCGCCGCCGAGACCGGCGACGACGCGGAACTCGCGCGTTACGCCCGCGACAAACTCGAACGCAAGCGCGTGGATTTCATCTGCGCCAACCGCGTCGGCATCGCCGGCAGCGGTTTCGAAGCTGAGGACAACGCGTTGCACGTCTTCTGGAACGAGGACGAACGCCGCTTCGGCCCGGCATCGAAGACGCTGCTGGCCGCAGAATTGCTCGATTTCATCGCCGAACGGATTTCCGGATGAACCCTGCTCCCGAAGGACATGTCCTCGACGTGCGCGTGCTGGATGCGCGCTTCGGCGGCGAATGGCCGTTGCCTGCCTACGCCACCGACGCCAGCGCCGGGCTCGACCTGCGCGCCGCGCTGGATGCGCTGCTGGATCTCGCGCCGGGCGATGCCGCGCTGGTTCCGTCCGGCCTAGCGATCCACCTCGCCGACCCGGGCCTGTGCGCGGTGGTGCTGCCGCGCTCCGGGCTGGGCCACAAGCACGGCATCGTGCTCGGCAACGGCACCGGCCTGATCGACGCCGATTACCAGGGCCCGCTGATGATCAGCGTGTGGAACCGTGGGCGCGAGGCCTACGCGATCCAGCCCGGCGACCGCATCGCGCAGCTGGTGGTGCTGCCGATCGTGCGCGCCACGCTGCGGGTAGTGGATACTTTCGAGGAAAGCGCGCGCGGCAGCGGCGGATTCGGCCACACCGGACTGCGCTAGGGGAACGGGATGGACATCAAGTTCAAGAAGCCGGGCATGGAGCAACTGCGGCAGCTGGCGTTGCCGCTGGCGGTGGTGCTCGGATTGCTCGCGTTGTGGCTGGCGTGGAGCGGCGTGGGCCAGTGGCGCGACCACCAGCGCGAAGAAAGGCTGGCGACCGCGCGCGACAGCGTCGCCCTGGCCATCGGCAGCGCGGTGAAGACGCAGAGCGCGCAACTCGGCAAGCTGGTCGCCACGCCTGCGGTGCAATCCGCGCTGTTGCCGGTTCCCGCGGCGGTTCCGGTGGTCGCGCCGGCTACGGACGCGACGGCGACGCAGCCCGCCACGCCACCCGCGATGGCGGTCGCGCCGGCAGCGGATTTCGCGGCGGCCGCGGCGGCATTGAAGGCGGCATGGCCGAAGGCCGGGCAGGTCGAAGTCTGGCCCGCCGACATGGACGCGCAGTTCGCGAGCCTGCCCAAGGGCGGCTACGGCTTGCTCGCGGTGGCGGAAGCCGCGATCGTCGCGAAGGCCCCGGTCGCGCGGCTGGCCAAGGCCGGCGGCCAGAAACTGGTGGTCGCCGCCCCGATGCCCGCCGGCAAGGTCGCGGTCGCGGTCGCAGTGGTGCAGTTGCCGCCGGATGCGATCGTCGATCCGCTGAAACAGGCCTCGGCACCCGGTGGCAGCTATCTCGCCCTGCGCCAGGGCACGGCGACGCTGGCGGAAAACGGCGACACCGCGCTGGCGAACGGCGCCGAGGCGATGGCGGCGAAGATTCCCAACACCGACCTGCGCGTCGTCGCAGGCCTGCCCGACGGCAGCGGTCGCGCGTTCGGACTGGGCGCGATTCCCTCGCTGGCCGGCGCGTTGTTGCTGGCGGCGCTGGCGTTCTTCGCCTGGCGCAAGCTCGGTCTCCTCGGCCATGCGGTGGACGTCGAGGCCGAAGCGGTTCCGGACACCACGCTGGAACAGGCGCTCGTGCAGGCGCCGCTGCCGGAGCGTCCGGTGGCGCCGAAGGTCGTGGTGGCACCCGAGGCCGAACGCAAACCGGTCGCGATCGACCGCGGCATCTTCCGCGCCTACGACATCCGTGGCGTGGTCGGGCAAACGCTCGACGCCGGCGTGGCCGAACTCATCGGCCAGGCCATCGGTTCGCTGATGCAGGAGCAGGACCTCTACTACATCGTGGTTGGCCGCGACGGACGCCTGTCCGGCCCGGACCTGTCGCATGGCCTGATCGAAGGCCTGCGCAAGGCCGGCCGCAGCGTGATCGACATCGGCGTGGTGCCGACGCCGGCGGTGTATTTCGCCACGCACCACCTGCACACCGGTTGCGGCGTCGCGGTGACCGGCAGCCACAACCCGCCGGACTACAACGGCTTCAAGATCGTGGTCGGCGGCGAAACCCTGTCCGGCGACGCCATCGCCGACCTGCACAAGCGCATCGCTGACGACCGCCTGTACACCGCGACTTCGCCGGGGACGCTCGCCGAACGCGACGTTAGCCAGGACTACGTCGACCGCATCGCCGGCGACGTGCAGGCCGACCGCCGCCTGAAGGTGGTCGTCGACGCCGGCAACGGCGCCGCCGGCGAACTCGGGCCGCGCGTGCTCGAGGCCATCGGGGTCGAGGTCGAACCGCTGTATTGCGAGATCGATGGCACCTTCCCCAACCACCATCCCGACCCGAGCGAGCCGCACAACCTCGAAGACCTGGTGCGCATGGTGCAGCGCCTCGGCGCCGACCTCGGCATCGCCTTCGACGGCGACGGCGATCGCCTCGGCGTGGTCACGCGCAGTGGCGAGAACATCTATCCCGACCGCCTGCTGATGCTGTTCGCCGCCGACGTGCTCGAACGCAACCCGGGCGCGATGATCCTGTACGACGTGAAGTGCAGCGGGCGCCTGCCCGGCTACATCCTGCGCCACGGCGGCAGCCCGCTGATGTGGAAGACCGGGCATTCGCTGATCAAGGCGAAGATGCGCGAAACCGGCGCCGAACTCGCCGGCGAGATGAGCGGCCACTTCTTCTTCGGCGAACGCTGGTACGGCTTCGACGACGGCATCTACGCCGCGGCGCGCCTGATCGAGATCCTGTCCGCGCGCAACGAACCGCCGGAAGACGTGCTCGGCGCCCTGCCCAACGGCGTGTCCACGCCCGAGATCAAGGTCGATGCGCCGAACGGCGATCCGCACGCCTTCGTCGAGCGTTTCCGCACCGCGGCGCAGTTCGAGAACGCGCGCAGTTCCACCATCGACGGCCTGCGCGTGGACTGGACCGACGGTTGGGGCCTGGTGCGCGCCTCCAACACCACGCCGGTGCTGGTGATGCGCTTCGACGCCGACAGCGATGAAGCCTTGAAGCGCATCCAGGGCGAATTCCGTGCGCAATTGCTGGCGCTGGATCCGGGATTGAACCTGCCGTTCTAGCGCGCTCCTACAAGGGCGGCTTTGCCTACGGCGTCTCCGCCGGCGGCGACGCTTCCGGCATGGTGGCCGCATCCGCATGCTTCAACGCGCGGTAGCGTTGCACTGCGTCGGCGAGCTCGGTGTCCAGCGCGGCGCGGTCTGCGCGCTGTTCGGCGAGGATGCGCTGCTGTTTCATCAGTTCCGCATGCTGGCTGCGCATCGCGTCCTGGCGCGGCTTCGCCACGGGCTTGTCCGAAAGCTCGTCGTCGGCGGCATGGGAGAGCAGGCTGAGCAGGCTCTGGTGCAGGTTCTGCAGGCTGAGCACGGAGGCCTTGATCGAGGCGTCGAGCAGGTCGGAGCGATCGCCGTAGGCGCGGCGCAGGTCGGATTCGGTCGCGTAGGAATCGACCATCGCCAGGTCGCGCCGTTGCTGCTGCATGCGCTGGTCGGAGGCCTGTTGCGCCTGTTGCGCGGCGGCGGTGGCGGCGACGCGTTCCTCCGGGGTCAGTGCGCGGCCGACGGTATCCAGCGTGCGGCCGCTTTTCGCGCTGATCTCGGTGCGCGCGGCGGCGGCGGCGCTGGCAGGCAGGGCATCGCCGCAGACCTTGTGCCCGCCTTCGTCCCAGCAGTACAGCTTCTTGGTCTTGTCGACCGGTTTTGGCGCGGCGTGCGCGGACAGCATGATGCCCAGCAGCAGCGTCGCGCCTGCGACGGTTCGAGTGGCGATGCGCATGGTGAGCCCCCCCTGGCTGCAACTGGCGCGTGTCAGTCAGCGGCGCCGTAGCGCGCACGGTAGGCGCGCAGGCGGTCGCGTTCCGTGGCAAGTGTCGCGCTTTCGCCGGCGAACGCAAGCAGGTCGGCCAGGCGCGCCACCGCGACCACCGGAATGCCTTGCTCTTCCGCCACCGCGCGCGCGGCCGAACGCGGGTCGGCGTCGCTGGCGCGTTCCTCGCGGTCGAGCGCGATCACGATGCCCGCAGGAAGGCCGCCGCCATTGCGGATCAGCGCCAACGCCTCGCGTACCGCGGTGCCGGCGGTGATCACGTCATCGACGACCAGCACGCGTTTCCCGTCCAGAGGCGCACCGATCAGGCGCCCGCCCTCGCCGTGGTCCTTGGCTTCCTTGCGGTCGAACGCCAGCGGCAGGTCGCGGCCGCGGCGCGCGAATTCGCAGGCCAGCGCGGTCGCCAGCGGGATGCCCTTGTAGGCGGGGCCGAACAGCAGGTCGAAGTCCAGCTTCGCCGCATCCAGCGCATCCGCATAACAGGCTGCGAGCGCGGCCAGCCGTGCGCCGGAATCGAAGCGCCCGGCATTGAAGAAGTACGGGCTCTGGCGCCCGGACTTCAGCGTGAACTCGCCGAAGCGCAGCGCCTCGGCATCGAGGGCGAGTTGCAGGAAACGATGGCGGTACATGGAAAGCGGCGAATGGTGAGCGGTGAGCAGATGTTAACAAGCCCGCCCACGGCGGAGAGTGGGAAGCCGATGGCCCATGGGGTTTCGGGTAGGCTTGTCCCGCTCACTACTCACCGCTTACCGATCATGCGCATCCTCAGCTTCAACGCCAATGGCCTGCGTTCGGCCGCGAGCAAGGGTTTCTTCGACTGGTTCGCGCCACGCGAGGTCGACGTGCTTTGCGTGCAGGAAACCAAGGCGCAGGAACACCAGTTGACCGATGCCGTGTTCCGCCCCGACGGCTATCGCGCGTATTTCAAGGATGCGAGCACCAAGAAGGGCTATAGCGGCGTCGCGATCTACGCCAGGCGCGAACCCGACGAGGTACGCACGCAACTGGGCTGGGCACCGTTCGACGACGAAGGCCGCTACATCGAGGCGCGCTTCGGCAAGCTCAGCGTGGTCTCGTTCTACATTCCGTCCGGGACCTCGGGCGAGGAACGCCAGGCGTTCAAGTTCAAGGCGATGGATTGGTTGAAACCGATCTTCGACGAATGGCTGGCCAGCGGCCGCGATTACGTGTTGTGCGGCGACTGGAACATCGTGCGCAGCGAACGCGACATCAAGAACTGGAAATCGAACCAGAAGAATTCCGGCTGCCTGCCGCCCGAACGCGCCTGGCTCAACGGCCTGATCGCCGACGACTGCGGCGATGGCAGCCCGCAACCGAAGCAGGGCTGGAAGGATGCGTTCCGCGTGGCCAAGCCGGACGCTGTGGAATATTCCTGGTGGTCGGCGCGCGGCGGCGCGCGCGCCAACAACGTCGGCTGGCGCATCGATTACCAGATCGCGACGCCGAAGATCGCCGAACGCATCCGCGGCGCCGAGATCTTCCCGCAACCGCGCTTCTCCGACCATGCGCCGGTATTGATCGAGTACGCGGAATGAATGCCGTGTTTTCCCGTTGGCGGCAATCGCTGGGCGTATACGCGAACCCCAAGGTCCGGGCGATGCTGTTCCTTGGCTTCGCATCGGGTCTTCCGTTTTCCCTCGTGCTGACGACATTGTCGGCACGCCTGCGCCAAGCGGGAATCGATCGCACGACCATCGGCTATTTCAGCCTTGTGGGACTGGCGTATTCGCTGAAGTATTTCTGGGCGCCGGTTGTTGATCGCCTTCCATTGCCGGTATTGGGGCGGCTAGGTCGGCGCCGCAGCTGGATGCTGCTGGCGCAACTGGGCATCGTTGCCGGGCTGGTGCTCATGGCGATGGCCGATCCGGCGCTGGATGCCGTGCGCGTTGCCTGGCTGGCGGTGTTCACAGCCTTTTGTTCGGCCACGCAAGACATCGCGGTGGACGCGTATCGAATCGAAGCCGCGGAGACGCGCGACCAGGGCGCCATGGCCGCCGCTTACCAGATCGGTTACCAGGTGGCCTTGATCACCGCCGGCGCGGGCGCGCTGACTGCGGCTGCCGGTTACGGTTGGCAGGCCTCGTACCTGATCATGGCGACGTGCGGGCTGGTGGGCATCGCCACCACGCTGTTCATCGCGGAACCCTCGGAAAGCATGGATCGCGCGAGTACGTTGGGCGACGAACCGCTGGTTCAGCGGTTCCTGCAGCACTCCACGGACTGGCCAACGTGGCTGCGGGGGGGGGCGGCCTGGTTCATCGGTGCCGTGGTCTGTCCGTTCGCCGATTTCTTCCAGCGCAACGGATTGAAGGTGGGGGTGCCGATCCTGCTGCTCATCGTTTGTTATCGCCTCAACTACACCACGATGGGCGTTGCCGCGAACACGTTCTACCTGGACATGGGATTCACCCTGGACCAGATCGCGCTGGTTTCGAAGTTGTACGGCGTGATCATGACCATGCTCGGGGCAGTGCTTGCCGGGGTCTTGATTCGCCGGATGGGCGTCGCAAAAACCATGTTGCTGGGCTTGGTAGCGCTGAGCGTGGCGAATTTGCTGTATGCGCACATGGCAGCGATCAAACCGGGAATTGCCTGGCTGGCAACGGTCGTCAGCGCCGACAACGTCGCCAACGGCATCGCCGGGACTTCGTTCATCGCCTACATGTCGTCGTTGACGAGCGCCAGATACACCGCTACCCAATACGCACTGTTCGGCACGCTATGGAGCTTGCCGGCCAAGAGCATCGCAAGCCAATGGGGCAAGGTCGTGGATGCGTACGGATATCCGGCGTTCTTCGTGTATACCGCGTTGATCGCCTTGCCGGCCATATTGCTCGTCCTGTGGCAGATCAGGCGATTGCGGATGACGGCGGTAACAGGCGACGCTTGACCGGCCCGCTTGCGCCACGCCCCCGCTTCTGTGCTGGAATAGGCCCACAGGGGGCCAGGGAGGCCGGAATGACCGACATCTTGCTCAGGGACATCGATCCTGCGCTCATCGAGCGCCTGAACCGCGTGGCCGCCGCCAACGGCTGGAAACCGGACGAATCGCTGCATAGCGTGCTCGAACACGGCCTGCATGCGCTCGAACTCGCGGCGACGCTGCGCCTGAACGACCGCGAGGAAAACGCGCTGCAATCGGCGATCAACGCGATGGAAGGCGTCGCCGACGATCCGGGCTTTGCCCTGATCGGGCGCGTGCCCGCGGCGCAGGGCGCCTAAGCGGGCATGTGCTGATTGTCCATCCGGCCTAGGCTGGATGGACCGCACCGAGCACGCGCGCGCCGCGCGCGCCGGAAACCGAAGGCAGGTTGCCGGGACGCCCGAGCAGCGCCTGCCGCGCCAGCCAGGCGAAACCCATCGCTTCGACGAAATCCGGATCGACGCCGTGCGCGGAAGTCGATTCGACAACGACGCCCGGCAGTCGCCCGGCGATGCGCGCGAGCAGGCGCGGGTTGTGCACGCCGCCACCGCAAGCGAGCAGGCGTTTCGTATCCGGCTGCGCCGCACGCAATGCATCGGCGACGGTCGCAGCGCTGAGTTCGAGCAGGGTCGCCTGCACGTCGGAGGGCGCTTCGTAACCTTTCAACTTCGATTCCACCCAGACGAGGTGGAACTGTTCGCGGCCGGTGGATTTCGGCGGTGGCGACGCGAACCACGCATCGTCGAGCAGGCGCGCGAGCAATGCGTCGTCCACGCTGCCGCTGGCGGCGAAATCGCCATTCGCGTCGAACGCGTTTCCTGTATGGCGTTCGCACCAGGCATCCATCAGCGCGTTCGCGGGTCCGGTGTCGAAACCGCGCACCTCGCCCTGCGCCGGAAGCAGCGTCAGGTTGGCGATGCCGCCGAGGTTGAGCACCGCGCGATCCTCGTCGTTCGACGACAGCAGCGCCGCGTGCAACGCCGGCAACAGCGGCGCGCCGTGGCCGCCGGCGGCGACATCGCGGCGGCGGAAATCGGCGACCGTCGTGATGCCCGTGCGTTCGGCGATCACGTTGCCGTCGCCGATCTGCAGGGTGAACGGGAATCTTTCGTCGAACGCCGCACCGTGCGGGCGATGGCGCACGGTCTGGCCGTGCGAACCGAGCGCGCGGACTTGCGATGGCGCGACATCCGCTTCGCGCAACAGCGACAGCGCAGCGTCGGCGAAGGCTTCGGCCACGCGCACGTCGAGGGTGCCGAATTCGTCCAGCGATTTCGCATCGCCGCCTTGTCCGAGTTCCACCAATCGCGCGCGCAGCACCTCGTCCCAGGCGCAGGTGCGACCGCGTACGAGTTCGCAATGCGAATGCGGGTCGTCGTTGTCGAAGCGCACCAGTGCGGCGTCGATGCCGTCGGCGCTGGTGCCGGAGATCAGGCCGAGGTAGAGGGAAGACATGGAAGCGAGGTTCGTCGTTGGTGGTTGGTTGTTGGTGAGGATCATCCGCGATCCATCGATTTCGACCAACTACCCACCACGAACCACCAACTGGCGCTTCAGCCCTTCTTCGCCGGTTTCGCGGGCTTGTCGGTGCTGGCGACGCGGGTGTCGTCGTCCTGGAACACGACGTTCTCCACCTCGCGGATCTTGGCCAGCGCGTTGCGGGTCTGGCCCTTGAACGCGGCGAGTTCGGTGCCGGCCAGCGGCGCCGGCGGCGGCATGGTCATCTTCAGCGGGTTCTGGTGCACGCCGTTGATGCGGAATTCGTAATGCAGGTGCGGGCCGGTGGCGAGGCCGCTCATGCCGACGTAGCCGATCACCGCGCCCTGAGCCACGCGCTGGCCGACATGCTCGCTGCCGAAGCGCGACATGTGCCCATACAGCGTGGTGCGCCCGCCGCCGTGGTCGAGGATCACCGCGCGGCCGTAGCCGCCCTTCCAGCCGACGAAGGCCACGCGCGCGTCGCCGGCGGCCATGATCGGCGTGCCCATGCTCGCGGCGTAGTCGATGCCCATGTGCCCGCGCATGCGGCCGAGGATCGGATGCTTGCGCATGCCGAAGCCGGAGGTGATGCGCGCATACGGGATCGGCATGCGGATGAACGGGCGCTTGAGCGAACGGCCATCCGGGGTGAAGTACTCGGCGCGGCCGTCGCGCACGAAGCGGAAGGCGCTCTTGAGCTTGCCGTCGACGGTGAACGTGGCCGCCTGCACCGGCCCCGTGCTCGCCAGCTGGCCGTCGCGCCAGGTTTGGTCCACGACCACGCTGAAGCGGTCGTTCTGGTCCAGGTCCGAATCGAAGTCGATGTCGTACTTGAACATCTCGTCGGTGAGCTGGTTCAGCTGCGAACTGCCCAGGCCGAGCTTGCGCGCGGAGGCGAACAGCGACTTGCCGACGGTGCCGCTCAGCACCACGGTGCGGGTGGTGGTCTCGTGCGGGACCGCGCGTTCGCGCACCGCGTCGCTGCCGAATTCGTATTCGGCCGACTCACCGCGGGTGTCGTCGATGCGCATGCCGCGCACGCTGCCGTCGGCGGGCAGGTTGAACGCGATCTCGGTGCCCGGGCGCAACTTGCGCAGCATCGGCTGCAGGGTCGGCTGCTTCGCCACCCGCACCAGTTCGCGCTGCGGGATGTTCAATTCGTCGAACACCGCGCTCAGGGTCTGGCCGGCCTTGAGGGTGACGGTCTGCCAGCGGTCGCCATTCGAGGCACCGTTCGCCTGCAATTGCGGCAGCGGCAACAGGAACGAGGCGCGTTGCGCGGTCGCCGGCGATTCCAGCGCGTGGTCGAAGCCGGGCACCAGCGCGAACAGCAGCGCACCGCAGGTCGCGAACAGGCTGGCATGCGCCCAATGCCGGCGGGTCCAGCGACCCTTGAAGCCTTCGGGAATGCGTTCTGCCAGGGCGGGCGCGCGTTGCGCGGCGATGGCGAGAAGGTTGCGACGGCGGATGCGGCCGTGGCGGCCCTGGTCGAGTTCCTGCATTGGGTGGTTCCCCCGACGCGTGACGGGCATGTCAGCGCGGTACCATAGTCACGCGAACTCCCTGCGTCAAACCCTTGAGCGGAATGGGATTTTCGTCACGCCCCGCTCCCCCGCATTCAGTTTTTCGTGCCGCCCGCATTCGGGCCGCTTCCGCAAACCCGAACGCCACGCCAGACTGCCCCGATGCCCGACACCCATCAAGCCGCCCTCGACCCCGCTGTCATCAGCATGATCGCCCGCGGCTCCGACGAACTGCTCAAGCGCGAGGAACTAGAAGCGCGCCTGAAGCTCGGCCGCCCGCTGCGGATCAAGGCCGGTTTCGACCCGACCGCACCCGACCTGCACCTGGGCCATACCGTGCTGCTCAACAAGATGCGGCAGTTCCAGGACCTCGGCCACCAGGTGATCTTCCTGATCGGCGATTTCACCGGGATGATCGGCGACCCGACCGGCAAGAACGTCACCCGCAAGCCGCTCACGCGCGAAGACGTGCTGGCGAATGCGAAGACCTACGCCGCGCAGGTGTTCAAGGTGCTGGACCGCGACAAGACCGAGGTGCGCTTCAACAGCGAATGGTTCGGCGCGATGACCGCCGCCGACATGGTCAAGCTCGCCGCGCAGCACACCGTCGCGCGCATGCTCGAGCGCGACGACTTCGCCAAGCGCTATGCCGCGCAGCAGCCGATCGCCATCCACGAATTCCTGTATCCGCTGGTGCAGGGCTACGACTCGGTCGCGTTGAAGGCCGACGTCGAGCTTGGCGGCACCGACCAGAAGTTCAACCTGCTGATGGGTCGCGGCCTGCAGGAACACCACGGCCAGCCGGCGCAGATCGTGCTGACCATGCCGTTGCTGGAAGGCCTGGACGGCGTCAACAAGATGTCGAAGTCGCTGGGCAACTACATCGGCATCGACGAACCGGCGATCGACATCGT
Source organism: Lysobacter lycopersici (assembly GCF_007556775.1). Lineage (GTDB taxonomy): Bacteria > Pseudomonadota > Gammaproteobacteria > Xanthomonadales > Xanthomonadaceae > Pseudoluteimonas > Pseudoluteimonas lycopersici. Next base: position 1,701,329 of record NZ_CP041742.1, on the reverse strand, counting down.
GACCAAGGCGATGAAGATCGGCGACGAACTGATGTGGCGCTGGATCGATTTGCTGAGTTTCGAGATCGGAATCGCCGAAGCGGCGAAGCTCAAGGCCGAGATCGCGTCGGGTCAACTCAACCCGCGCGACGTGAAGCTACGCCTCGCGCGTGAACTGGCTGCGCGTTTCCACAGCGATGCCGCCGCGGAACAGGCCATCGCCGGCTGGCACGCCGCGGTGCGCGGCGAGGGCGATGTTTCGAACCTGCCGTTGCAGGAGATCGCGGTTCCGCCGGAAGGCCTGCGCATCGCCGCGTTGCTCACCGCCGCCGGCATCACCCCGAGCAACGGCGAAGCCAATCGCAAGCTCAAGGAACGCGCGGTGCGCGTGGATGGCGAGGTATTCGAGGACGCGCAGCGCGTGTTCGCGCCCGGCTTCGAGGGCGTGGTCGCGGTCGGCAAGCGCAACTTCGCGCGGGTGAAACTGGTCGCGGGTTGATCCGGATTCGCTGCAAAGCCGGGATTCCCTTGTAGGAGCGACGGGAGTCGCGACGGATCCGCGAAGTTCGATCCATGAGCCGGGCAAGCCAAGCCCCACGGGAGCCAAGCGCCGTGGCTAAGGCAGTGGTTCCCCCGTGATCAATGCGCGCCCCCGGGCATCGTCTGGCAACCAACCGGGCGGTGGTGGCCATTGTCCGCGCTCCATGGCGATGGCCTGCAGCATGGCGACTTCGCCATCCGCATACATCCGCGCGAAGTAGTTTTCCGGGAAAGGTTTTTGTTGAGCTATCGACATTAGCCAGCGCAATTGCCGATAGCGCTCGCGCAATTGCGCGAGTTTTTCTGCGTCCGGTTGCAATTTGATCAACAGGACGTTGGCCAGCATCTGCTCGATCAGCGTATCGCCAGCCGCAACCCGCGACAGCAAGGCAATGCATCGCTTGCGTCTATTTTCGGTAAGCGGCCATGCGGTGTCTTTGCATCCGAACAAGCCGGAGAAGGAAGGCAAGGCGATGGCCATCTCGACAGCACCGGCCATGCCGTCGAGGAGATCCGCATTAGTCGGCGCACGACCCAGATCGCGTTGCATTTCGGACTTCCACTGCGGGCCCTGGCAACTGTCCAGCCGTGGCACATGGGCAAGTTGTCTGCGCAAATGCAGGAATACGACACCTATGCGCGGATCGTAGATCTTCGCCTGGAAAGCTTCCCGCAAAGCGGAATCGAAGCCGTGCTGATCCTTTTGCTGTCTGGCCACATCCATCGCGACCATCCAGGCAGCGGCATTGTCGGGGTCGACGGACAGCAAATGCCGGATATATGCGTCGCGTTCGCAATCGACGTTGCAGAAGTCCAAAGCGAGCCACGCAAGGTCCACGTCGCTCGACCAACGATCGCTTGCGGCCCGGTATTCGTCGCCCAATTCTCCGGACATCCATTCCGAAGGATCAGTTGCGACAAAGTCGAGCAGGAGGCGATCGATGGCTTCATCCGCTGAACGCGCGGGGCCTAATTGATCGCGATATCCGCGCAAATTTCGCTTGAAATCCCGGTCACAGGCCTTCAAGGCGGACATTTTCTCGGCCTCAGCCGCAGCTGATGCCGCCACCGTCGAAGTTGCGGCCACCCGCCGGTCCGATGAATGAGCGACAGTCGCGGTCGCAGTCCGGGATGCCGGCGTGGTTGCCACGCGCGATTCGCGCGACGAATCGTGTTCATTTCGCCACGCGACAACCGCCAGTAACGCCAGCACAAGCAAAATGGCCGCAATCCGCCGCGGCCATGAATAACGATTCGTCATGCGCCTTCGATCAGGCGACGTGCATCGCCGCCTGCGCCATCAGCCACACCACCACGGCGAAGCCGGCGAACCAGCACAGGCTGCGCAGGGCGTGGATGTTGGCGAGGTAGAACACTCCGTGCAGCACGCGCAGCACCACGAAAGCGATCGCGAGCATGCCGATGCGCGCCGGATCGACGCCCGCGGCCTGCGCCATCAGCACCGCCGCGGCGAACGCGGCGAAGGCTTCGAACGCGTTGTACTGCGCGTTGTTGGCGCGGCGCGCGCGGCCTTCGTCGAGGCGCGCCATGCCCGAACGCGGATCGTGGTTGTCGATGCGGCCGGCGCCGGCGCGCGCGGCGGTGTACCAGACATAGGGCAGGAGCGCGGCGACGAGGATGCACCAGTAGGCGGTGGACATGCGGGTTCCTCCGAAGAAATGGCGTCAGGTTTGGAAATGCGTAACCGAACTCAGGGCCAGAGCCACATGAAGACGCAGGCAGTGACGACGGCATAGATCAGCGCATCGAGCAGGTCCTTGAGCGTCGCCGCCCAGGGCTTGCCCATCCAGATCGCCTCGCTCACCGCGCCCGCGCCGTAGGCGAGCAAGGTCGCGAGCCCGGCGGTGTGCGCGGCGTGGTGGCCGGTCATCGAACCGACCGCCATGCAGGCGGAAACGAAAGCGACCGCAAGGTTCAGCAGGAACCATTGCAGCAGCATCGGGCCGATCGACATCGCGCCGGGTCTGCGCAGCGTGAGCTTGCCGACCGGGCCTTCGCGGAACCTGGCCTGGGCTTCCTCGGTGGAGCATTCCTTGCCATCGAGGTAATACGGCAGCACGTACAGGCCGGGCGCGGGCTGGCCGGCATTGATCGCGGCGCGCACGGCATCCTCGTTGGGCAGCTTGCGGTAGTCGCGGTTGTGCCACTTGAACAGCATGTGGATCAGGCTGCTGGCGACGAACACGGCGACGGCGGACAGCAGGATCGGCAACCAGAGCGAGGCGAGCATGGCCATTGCACTTCCCCTTGCGCGGATGGTGGCGGCAGCCTACTCCGAATTTCCGATGCATTTCCCCTCTCCCCTTTGTGGGGTGAGTGGGGATTTCGAGCGGCGCAAGCCGCGAGCCCGCGAACGCCTGTCGGCATGCAAGCCGACAGGCCGGGGTGTGGTGGCGCGTAGCGCCGGGAGAGGGGACATGTCGGATGCCCCCTCTCCTGCCCTGCGGGCATCCTCCCCCGCGAGGGGGGAGGAAAAAGCACTTACTTCGCTGGCGCGGCCGACTTCGCCGCCATCATCTTGTCGCGGGCGGCGCGGAACGGGTTGGTCTTGTACCAGTTCGGCCATGCGTCGTCGTTCGCGAGTTGCTCGCCGACGCCGTAGACCGAATCCAGCACCGCGAGGATGCCGTCCAGCTTCCACGTCGCCGCGTCGTACTGGTCGCCGGGCTTGTGGTAGCGGTGATCGTTGTAGTCCTTGTTCGCGGCCTCGCCCGCGGCGGTGCCGCCGTCGACCAGGTCCTCGCCGCTGTCGACGTACAGCGCCGGTACGCCGGCCTTGGCGAAGTTGAAGTGGTCGGAGCGGAAGTAGGAACCGGCTTCAGGCCGCGATTCGGCGTGCATGGTCATGCCCTGCTGCAACGCGATCGGCTTGAGGATGTCCTCGAGTTCAGAACTGCCCATGCCGACCACGGTGATGTCGCGGCTCTTGCCGATCGGCGACAGCGCGTCGAGGTTGACCACCGCGACGGTCTTGTCGAGCGGGATCGCCGGGTGCGCGACGTAGTACTCGGAACCCAACAGGCCCGATTCCTCCAGCGTCACCGCGACGAACAGCACCGAGCGCTTGGGCGGCGTCGGCGCGCCGGCGAACTTGCCGGCGATCTCGAGGATGCCGGACACGCCGGTGCCGTTGTCGACCGCGCCGTTGTAGATCACGTCGGTCTTGCCGTCGGGCGTCTGTTCGCTGTCGTGCTTGCCGAGGTGGTCCCAGTGCGCCATGTACACGACGGCTTCGTCCGGATGCTCGCTGCCGGGCAGGATGCCGACCACGTTGCGCGACTGTTTGTCGACCGTGGTGCTCTTGAGGTCGAGCGACAACGTGGCGTTCATCGGCACGGCCTTGAAGCCGCGCTTGTTCGCGGCGGCGCGCAGCTTGTCGAGGTCGAGGCCGGCGTCGGCGAACAGGGACTTGGCCTGCTCGCCGGTGATCCAGCCCTGCGCCGGCACGCGCGGGTTCGGGTCGTCCTTCGCCGGCAGGTCGTATTGCGCGCCCGACCAGGAATTGCGCACCACGTCCCAGCCGTAGGACGCGCCTTCGGTGTCGTGGATGATGATCGCGGCAGCGGCGCCCTGGCGCGCGGCTTCCTCGAACTTGTAGGTCCAGCGCCCGTAGTAGGTCATGCGCTTGCCTTCGAACAGGCTTGCGTCGTGGACGTGGAAGCCGGGATCGTTGACCAGCATCACCACGGTCTTGCCCTTCACGTCGAGGCCGGCGTAGTCGTTCCAGTGCTGTTCCGGGGCATCCACGCCATAGCCGACGAACACCAGCGGGCTGTCCTTGATGTCGATTTCCTTCTGGCCGGTGGTGGTGCCGATCACCATGTCGTCGCCGAACTTCAGCGTGCGCGGCTTGCCGTCGACGGTGAGCGTGAGCGTGGTGTTCGGATCGGCGGTGGTCTCGACCATCGGCACGGTCTGGAACCAGTCGCCGTTGTTGCCGGGCTTGAGGCCCATGCGCTGCATCTGCGACTTGATGTACTCGACCGACTTGTCTTCGCCGGGCGTGCCGGGACCGCGGCCTTCGAACGCATCCGACGACAAGGTCTTGTCGAGTTCGGCGAAGTCCGCGGCGTTGATGTCGGGCGAGAACGCATATGCGGGAGCGGCGTTCGCCGTCGGTTGTGGCGCGGGCGCTGTCGCGGCGGGCGCCGGCGCCTCGCGCTGGCAGGCCGCCAGCGCGAATGCCGCGACGGCGGCGCACAGGGGAAGGATGCGTGGCATGCGGGGCTCCTCTTGCGTGGAATCCCGAGTCTAGCCTGTGGGAGCGGCTTTAGCCGCGACTAAAGCTCGCGAAAGAGTGTCGCGGCTAAAGCCGCTCCCACAAAAGGGGAGGATCAGTCCTGCGGCGCGGTCGGCGTGTCGAAGCGCACCGCGGTCGCGCCGGTGATCGGACCGGTCTTCGCGGTCGCATGCACGTACAGCTTGACCTCGCGTTCGAACACCAGCGGACCGTCGACCACCGCGTTCGGGCCGATGATGATGCGTGGCGGCTTGGGCTTGCCCATGTGGATGTTGAGCCAGCTGCTGGTCGGCTTCTCGACCTTGATCCCGCCCTTGACGTGCGAACCGATGCCGACGGTGATGTCGCCGTTCACCGTCTCGATGCCGCCGCCGAGTTCGGTGGACACCAGGCCGATGGCGCCGTTCACGGTGCTCACGCCCTTGGAAATGCGGCTGCCGCGGTCGAAGAAGATGCTGCCGTTGACGGTTTCCACGCTGCCGTCGACGACCATGCCGCCGCCGGCGCGGATGCTGCCGTTGACGGTTTCCAGCGCGCCGGTATGGGCGCCGTCGGCGAGCTGGATGCCGCCGTTGACGGTGCTGGCGTCGCCGGTGGTGGCGTTGGCGCCGATGCGGATGCTGCCGTTCACGGTATCGAGGTCGCCGGCCTGCTGGGTGGCGTCGATGCTGATGCTGCCGTTGACCTTGTCGACGTCCTGCCCGTCGGCGAAGGCGGGCGTGGCGGCGGCGAGGAGCAGGCACAGGGCAAGGCGGGTGCGGATCATGGCGGACTCACGTGGGGACTCGGGGAAGAGGATGCGGCGAAGGCGCGAACGGTTTAAGCCGGAATCGCGATTGCGCCGACAGCCGGCAGTGTGCGCCGCGCGGCTACAATCTTCAGCCGTCATCGGTCACCGGGACTTTCGTCGTGGTCGCAGCCCGCCCCAAACCCGTCGTGTTGCTGATCCTGGACGGCTGGGGCCATCGCGAGGATCCCGCCGACAACGCGCTGGCCCAGGCCGAACTGCCGCACTGGCGCAAGCTCTGGTCCGAATGCCCGCACACGCTCGTCCACACCGAAGGTCGCCATGTCGGCCTGCCGGACGGTCAGATGGGCAATTCCGAAGTCGGGCACATGAACCTCGGCGCCGGGCGCATCGTCTACCAGGACCTCACGCGGATCGACGCCGCGATCGAGGACGGCAGCTTCTTCGCCAACGAGGAATTGCGCGCGGCCTGCGCCGCGGCGCGCGAGTCCGGGCGCACCCTGCACGTGATGGGCCTGCTTTCGCCCGGCGGCGTGCACAGCCACGAAGCGCACATTTTCGCCATGCTGGAACTCGCGCGCCGGGAACGCGTGCCGCAGGTCGCGGTGCATGCCTTCCTCGACGGCCGCGACATGCCTCCGAAATCCGCGGAAGCCAGCCTGCGTGCGCTGCAGGCGGCTTGCGTTGCGAACGGCAATGCCGCCATCGCCACGGTCTGCGGTCGCTACTACGCGATGGATCGCGACCATCGCTGGGATCGCGTGCGCCGCGCATGGGACGCCATCGTCGATGCGCGCAGCGAATTGCACGTGCCCGATGCGCTGCTCGCGCTGGAGGAAGCCTATGCGCGCGGCGAGACCGATGAATTCGTGCTGCCGACGGTGGTCGGCGACGGCGCGCGGGTCGAGGACGGCGATGCGATCGTGTTCATGAATTTCCGCGCCGACCGTGCGCGCCAGCTCAGCGCCGCGTTCGTCGATCCGGCATTCAACGGCTTCGAGGCGCGTCGCCCGCGGCTGTCGCGCTTCGTCTGTCTCACCGAATACGACGCGAAATTGCCGGCGCCGGTGGCGTTCGCGCCGGACGACCTGCACGACACACTGGGCGAACTCGTGTCCGCGCGAGGCATGACGCAATTGCGCATCGCCGAAACCGAGAAGTACGCGCACGTCACCTTCTTCTTCGGCGGTGGGCGCGAGGCGCCGTATCCGGGCGAGGAACGCATCCTGGTGCCGAGCCCCAAGGTCGCGACCTACGACCTGCAGCCGGAAATGAGCGTCGCCGAAGTCACGGAAAAACTCGTCGAAGCGATCCGCGCGCAACGCTTCGACCTCGTCGTGTGCAACCTCGCCAATCCCGACATGGTCGGGCATACCGGCGACCTCGGCGCCGCGATCCGTGCCGCCGAAGCGGTGGACGCGGCCATCGGCGCGATCACCGATGCGGTGCGCGCGGTGTACGGCGCGCTGGTCATCACCGCCGACCACGGCAACCTCGAGATGATGCGCGATCCCGCCACCGGGCAACCGCATACCGCGCACACGGTCGGCCCGGTGCCACTGGTGTACGTTGGCGAACGCGAAGGCGTGCAGTTGCGCAGCGGCGGCGCCTTGCGTGATGTCGCGCCCACGCTGCTCGACCTGATGCAATTGCCGGCGCCGTCCGCGATGACCGGGCGCAGCCTGTTCGCGAACGCCGGATGAAATCGATCCGTGCGCTCGCGTTCGCGATGACGTTGGTATTGCTCGCCGGCAGCGGCGTGCAGGCGCAGGGCACGGGCGACACCCAGCGCAAGCTGGAGAAGGTGAAGCGCGAGTTGAAGGACGTATCCGCGCAGCGCCGCCGTACCGAGGGCCAGCGCGGCGACGCCAGCCGCGCATTGCGCGAAGCCGACGAGCAGGTCGGGCGCTCGAGCCGCGCCCTGCAGGAGACCGAGGCGAAGATCGCGCGGGGCCGCGACGACCTCGCCACCTTGCAGGCCCGGCGCACGGCGTTGCAGGCATCGCTCGGCGAGCGCAAGGTGGAACTCGCTTCCCTGCTGCGCGCCGCATACACGATCGGCGATGCCGCGCCGTTGAAGCTGATGCTGTCGCAGGATCGCGTCGCCGACGCCAACCGCCTGCTCGCCTACCATCGCTACCTGCAACAGGAACGCGCGCAGAAGATCTCCGTGTTGTCCGCCGAGCTCGCAGAAGTGCAGCAGGTCGAAGCGCGGATCGTGGCCACGCGCCGCGACCTCGACGCTGCGCGCAGCCGCCAGGCGGCGCAACTCGCGCAGGTCACCCGCGACCGCAGCGATCGTTCGGCGCTGGTCGCGCAACTCGACAGGAAAGTGCAGGACCAGCGCGGGCGGGAACAGGCGCTGGGGCGCGATGCGAAGGCGCTGCAGCGCGTACTGGATCAATTGCGCGCCGCCGCCGCGCGCGCCGAACGCGAACGCCGCGAGGCCGCGGCACGCGCCGCGCGCGAAGCGGAAGCCGCGAAGCGCGAAGGCAAGCCGGTTCCGCCACCACCCAAGCCTTATGCCAACGCCGCGCCGATCCAGGTCGGCGGCCTCGGCTGGCCGCTGTCGGGCAGCCTCATCGCGCGCTTCGGTGGCACCTTGCCGGACGGTCGCCGCAGTTCCGGCCTGCTCATCGCCGCGGCGGCCGGCACGCCGGTGCGCGCGGTCGCCGACGGCCGCGTGGTGTTCGCCGAATGGATGTCGGGCTACGGCCTGATCTGCATCGTCGACCACGGCAACGGCAGCATGAGCCTGTACGCCTACAACGACGCGCTGCTGCGCGACGTCGGCGACGACGTGCACCGCGGCGACCCGGTCGCCAGCGTCGGCAATTCCGGCGGCCAGGGCCGGCCGGCGCTGTATTTCGAGTTGCGCCGCAACGGCAGCCCGGTCGATCCGGCGGCGTGGCTGCGCGCGCATTAGGCGAACGTTTGTGGGAGCGGCTTTAGCCGCGACAGAAACTTGCGCGTCCATGTCGGGGCTGAAGTCCCTCCCACATGAGTTGTTCATGTGCTTCCCGCGCATAATCGCCGGAACCCCCGCCCATGCGGACGGTCTGACACCGGAACCGCGTCGTTTCCCCCGGAGCTTGCATGCGCCGAATTCCCCTTTTCGCCCTCCTGCTCGCGTTGGGCCTGTCGAATGCGCAGGCGCAGCAACAGGTTCCGCCGAACGATGCGGACGGCGAACACGCGGTTGCCTCCAGCGACGATCCCGACGCCGCCGAAAGCGAGACCACGAAAGTGCCGTTGGCTGAGATCCGCCGCTACGTCGGCGTGTACGACGCGATCAAGCAGGCCTACGTCGATCCGGTCGACGACCACAAGCTGATGCAGTCGGCGATCAAGGGTTTGCTGCTCGACCTCGATCCGCACAGCGCCTATCTCGAGAAATCCGACGCGCAGGCCTTCGATGAGGAAACCAGCGGCGCCTACGACGGCATCGGCGTCGAAGTGCTGACCTTGCCCGACGGTTCGGTGAAGATCGTGTCCGCGATCGACGATACGCCGGCGGCGCAGGCGGGCTTGCGTTCGGGCGACACGATCATCGCCGTCGACGGCAAGGACCTCACGCCCGCCGATGCGGCCGGGCCCGGCCCCTTGCGCGGCAAGCCCGGCACGTCGGTGAAGCTGAAGGTGGTGCGCGAAGGCATGGCGAAACCGTTCGAGGTGACGCTCAAGCGCGACACCATCCGCGTCGCCAGCGTGCGCAGCCGCATGCTCGAACCCGGCTACGGCTACATCCGCATCAGCGAATTCCAGACCGACACCGCCGCCGATTTCGAAAAGAACCTCGACAAGCTGCAGGCGCAGTCCGGCGGCAAGCTGCGCGGGCTCGTGCTCGATTTGCGCAGCAATCCCGGTGGCTTGCTCACGTCCGCGGTGCAGATCGCCGATGACCTGCTCGACAGCGGCGTGATCGTCAGCACGCGCGGGCGCATGCCCGGCAACGACGCGACCTTCCGCGCGACGCCCGGCGACCGCATGCACGGCGCGCCCGTCGTTGCGCTGGTCGACGCCGGTTCGGCGAGCGCGACCGAAGTGCTGTCCGGTGCGTTGCGCGACCTGCATCGCGCGAAGATCGTCGGCAGCCGCACCTTCGGCAAGGGGCTGGTGCAGACGCTGTTGCCGCTGGACAACGGCGATTCGGTCAAGCTCACCACCGCGCGTTATTACACGCCCAGCGGCAAGTCGATCCAGGGCGTGGGCATCGTGCCGGACGTGACGCTGGTGCCGGACAAGGCGACGGCTGAGAAAGAAGCGGAAGACGGCGACATGCCGTACACGGAAGCGTCGTTGCCCGGGCATTTGCAGGGCGAGGACGAGGACGATGCCGGCACCAATGCGGGCGACGTGCTCCCCGGCGATGCACCGATCACCGCGGCGTTGCAGGAACTGAAGAAGCCGGTGGCGCAGGCGGCGGTGTCGCCGAAGGGTTGAGTCACCTCATGTAGGGCGGGTCTTGACCCGCCATTAGCCACCGTCATTCGTTCAGCGGCGTGATGTGTGTAGGCAGGTCTTCAAGCGGGAACGGGTAACGGTCCAGTAGAACCCGCTTCTCCACGCCATCGACCTTGGTTGTATAGACGACGCGCTTGGATTCATCCAAGCCAATCTTGGTCAAATCAAGCATCTGGCCGTTGATGCGTACGCTCTGTGCATGTGTACGGAAATCCACGATCCTATCAGGCTGGCCGTCGACATCTCGATCTTCAACATGCCGAACGAGTTCGCCTGCATTCGACAGGCCGTCATAACTCAGGTCTTTAACGGCGCCGGAGGAGTCCACGCGAACCGAAATAAACGACGAGGAGCGAGCATCCTCCGGCACCCCGATGAGGGCGCCTTGCCCCGGCGCGCCGATTGCGTTGAAGACCATTTTGCCGTCAAGAGTGCATGTCAGGACTTCTTTGTGCGATACAGCGGGCACCTGGCATTCCCAAGGGCCAAGTGTTGCCGTTTCCCATTTCCCGTTGGCCATCTCCATCATTTCTTGAAACCCATCCTTCGGAGCTTTCGCATCCGCAGTTTGAGCGGAAGATTTGCTGCAAGCGGCGGTGAAGATGCAGACGCTGAAAACGCAGATGATGCGCACTGACGGAGACATGATTCTTCCTCCTGAGAGACCTACCTCGGCTTCGCCGGCAGCGGGAACGGCGTCACCACCGTTTCGCCGGTCGCCGCGTCGCGGATCGCGGACTGGCCCTTCTTCTCCACTTCCTCCACGCGCACGATGCTCTGCATCGGCAGGTGCAGCACGCGGGTGCCGCCGAATTCGTCGCGCAGGCGTTCCTCGGTCGGATCGACCACCACGCCGTCGCGCGCGTCGAACACCAGGTCGGAAACTTCGGTGAAGCCCCACAGCGAACTCGCGGCGACGTGCTTCGCGTACAGCTCGTACACGCGCCCGGCGTTGAGGAAGGTCACCTTGTACAGCGGCTTGCGCATGCGCGGATTATAGGGATCAGGAGTCAGGGGCCGGGCATCAGAGGTCAGGGAAGAGCAGCATGAGCCGGCGCGATTCCCCGACCCCTGCTCAGTAACTCTTCTGCCGGCGCAGCCGCCGTTCCACCGCGCGCCGCACCAGCAGCGCGAACACGCCGCCGAACAGGAAGCCGGCGACGTGCGCGGCCCAGGCGACCATGCCGAACGCCGGGCCGATGTAGGCGAACACCACCTGCAGCAGCGCCCAGATGCCGATCAGCAGCGAGGCCGGCGCGCGCACGAATTCGAGGAACAGGCCCAGCGGCAGCACCACGCCGAGGCGTGCGTTCGGGAACAGCGCGAGGTAGGCGCCGATCAGCGCGGAAATCGCGCCGCTGGCGCCGATGATGATGCTGCGCGGACCGGCCAGCACCAGCACGGCAGCCAAGTTGGCGATCGCGCCGCCGATCAGGAACAGCAGCAGGAACCGCCACGGGCCCAGCACTTTCTCGGCGGGCAGGCCGAAGATCAGCAGGAACACGAGGTTGCCGAGCAGGTGCGCCCAGCCGGCGTGCAGGAACAGGGCGGTGAACAGGCGCAGCACGGCTTGCAGGTCCAGCCGGGTGCCGGGACCGCCATCGAGCGCGCCCCAGGCCTGGAGCAGGGCTTGCTGGGCCGCCGGGGCCCGGGTGCTGTACCAGAAGAACGCCAGCCACAGCAGCCCGAACAGCAGCGGGCAGGCCCAGCGCAGGCTGGGGCGGTGGCGGCGGGGCAGGCTGACGAACATGAACCGCTCCGGGGGGAAATCGCCCCGTTTCCGTGGCTTCCGGGATGTTACCGAAGGGTTAAACCTTCGCTATAGTATGGTCGGCGTCGACCGTCGGGGAGGGAGAATCCGATGGGTGCCGGTGCAGGTTGCCGTAGCGCGGCCGCACAGACCAAAAATCCATCGGAGACCGTTCCATGTCCAACGCTTCCCGCTTCACCCAGTTTTCCGCGCTTGCAATCGGCATCGCCGGCGCGCTCGCCTTCGGCCAGGCGCATGCCTCGGGCTTCCAGCTGCGCGAGAACAGCGTCAAGAACCTCGGCCGCAGCCAGGCCGGCACCGCCGTCGCCAACGGCGATGCCGCGGTGGTCAGCAACAACCCCGGCGCGATGGGCTTCATCGACCAGAACACGGTCCAGGCCGACGTCACCGTCATCGACCTCACCGCCAAGTTCGACGGCAGCGCGCACAATGCGCTCGGCATGCCGGTCAGCGGCGGCAACGGCGGTGATCCGGGCGACGCGACCCCGGTGCCGGCGATCGCGGCGGTGTTCCCGATGCACGGCGCGCTCGAGAAGCTCACCCTTGGCGCCAGCGTCAGCGCGCCGTTCGGCCTCAAGACCGAATACGACAGCGACTGGGTCGGGCGCTACAACGCCGTGACCTCGGACGTGAAGACCGTCGACCTGACCCTGTCGGCGGCGGTCAAGCTGGATCCGCGCTTCTCGGTCGGCCTCGGCTTCATCTACGAGAAGGCCGACGTCACCTTGTCGGAAATGGTCGACTACGGCCTGATCATGGCTTCCGCCGGTATCCCCGGCGCGATCCCGGGCACGGCCGATGGCCTGGCCAAGGTCAGCGGCGATTCGCATGGTTTCGGCTGGGTCGCCGGTTTCGAATGGCGCCCGACCGATCGGTTCGCGATCGGCTATTCGCACCGCTCGGAAATCGACCAGGACATCAAGGGCGACGCCACCTTCAACGCGCCGGCCTCGTTCGCGGGCACGCAGCCGCTGTTCCGGCAGATGGCCGCGCAATGCATGTTGGCGCCGGCGGGTAACCCCTGCTACGCGCAGCTCCCGACCCTGCTCGCGCTCGGCAACGGCTTCGTGCCGACCAATGCCAGCGCCGCGCTGACCACGCCGAGCACCGATACCCTCAGCCTGCGCTACGACTTCACCGATTCGTTCCGCCTGATGGGCGACGTGCAGCGCACCGATTGGCATTCGCTGAAGTCGGTCGACATCCATTTCGAGAATCCCTACCAGGCGCCGTCGAGCGAAGGCTTCGAGTGGAGGGACAGCACGCTGGTGTCGCTGGGCGCGGAATGGGACATCAACCCCGCCTGGACCCTGCGCGGTGGCGTGGCCAAGGACGAGACCCCGACCCACGACGACACGCGCACCCCGCGCCTGCCCGACAACGACCGCACCCTGCTCTCGGTCGGCGTGACCTGGCATGCGACCGATGCGCTGAGCATCGACGCGGCCTACCAGCACATCAGCATCAAGAGCCCGAGCATCGATGCGTTCACCTCGCTCGGAACGGAGCTGACCGGCGATTTCCACGGCCATGCCGACCTGTTCGGCGTCGCCGCGCAGTACCGCTTCTGATCGAACGCGTCATCGTCACGAAAAAGCCCCGCTTCGGCGGGGCTTTTTTGTTGCGTTTGCTTTTTCCTCCCCCCTCGTGGGGGAGGATGCCCGAAGGGCAGGAGAGGGGCGTTTGTCGCAATGATTCCCCTCTCCCGGCGCTACGCGCCACCCTCTCCCACAAAGGGGAGAGGGAAAGGCAGGGGTTCAATACTCCAGCATCAGTAGGTTTGCGTTGCCGTGCAGGTTTTTGTCAGGTGTCCAGTTCACCGGAAACGTACTCGCTCAGTTCGCGGGTGTTCCTGGCGAACTCGGTTTCCAAGTCGATGCCGCATTTGTGCGCGAGCACGAGGATCGACCACAGGCAGTCCGACAGTTCGTGGCCGAGTTTCGCCTTGCAGTCGTCGATGTCGCGGATGCCGGCGTTCGCCTGGATGAGTTTCGCCAGGTCGCCGACGTCGCCCATGAAACCGAGGGCGAGTTCCTGCGTGGTCCAGGCGCGTCCCCACCGCTTGGTCTCGAGCTGTTCGTAGAGATCGTTCAACTGCAGCGCGGACTTTTCAAGATCGCTGAATTTCATGTTGTGTCGCTGCGTAGGAGGTTCGGCTTGAATGAATTGTCGAATGACGCAAGCCTAAGCTCGGCGAGATCGTCTGTCCGAAATATGTGAAACCATCCGAAGCGCTCCATGAGCAGCAGTGCAGGCGAGAAACAGTTGCCACCAATGCGCATTGAACCAAATAGCAATAGGGCTCTGTGAAGCTCCAAACAGGACTGCAATGGCCAAGCCAGCGATGCCAGGTAGAAGCACCAGATAGGAAAGACCCTTGGCAAAAGATGCTGCTGTCATGGCCTCTTGGAACTCTCCATGCGACGTCTGATTACAGTTTTCCCCGCATTCGGGCGTTAATCCTGTTGGAGACTCAATCCCCCAGCGTCAGCAAACTCGCATTGCCACCGGCCGCGGTGGTGTTGATGGTCACCGTCTTCTCGGTGGCGAAGCGCGGCAGGTAGTGCGGGCCGCCGGCCTTGGGGCCGGTGCCGGACAACTTCTGCCCGCCGAACGGCTGCACGCCGACCACCGCGCCGATCTGATTGCGGTTGACGTAGATGTTGCCGACGTTGGCGCGCGACACGATGCGGTCGACGGTCTCGTCGATGCGCGAATGGATGCCGAGCGTCAGCCCGTAGCCGCTGTCGTTGATCGCATCGACGACCTTGTCGAGTTCATCGGCCTTCCAGCGCACCACGTGCAACGCCGGGCCGAAGTTCTCGCGGGTCAGCTGCGAGAGCGACTGCAGTTCCCAGGCGCGCGGGGCGAAGAAGGTGCCGTGTTCGGTGCCGGGTCCGAGCTTCGCTTCGGCGATCAGCTTCGCGCTGCCCTGCATCCTGCCGGCGTGCTCGTCGAGCAGCGCCTTGGCGTCGGCGTCGATCACCGGGCCGACGTCGGTCGAGAGCAGGCCGGGGTCGCCGACGGACAGTTCGGCCATCGCGCCGGCGAGCATGTGCACGACCTTGTCGGCGATGTCGTCCTGCACGAACAGCACGCGCGCGGCGGAACAGCGCTGGCCGGCGGAGGTGAACGCGGAAGCGAGCGCGTCCTTCACCAGCTGCTCGGGCAGGGCCGAGGAATCGGCGATCAGCGCGTTCTGGCCGCCGGTCTCGGCGATCAACACGCCGATCGCGGCATCACGCGCGGCCAGCGCGCGGTTGATCGCGCGCGCGGTGTCGGTGGAACCGGTGAAGGCCACGCCGGCGACGCGCGGGTCGCGGGTCAGCGCCGCGCCGACGGTGGCGCCGTCTCCGGGCAGGAACTGCAACACGTCCTTCGGCACGCCGGCTTCGTGCAGCAGCTTCACCGCCTCGAACCCGACCAGGTTGGTCTGCTCGGCCGGCTTGGCGATCACGCTGTTGCCGGCGGCGAGCCCGGCCGCGACCTGGCCCGCGAAGATCGCCAGCGGGAAATTCCACGGCGAAATGCACACGAACGCGCCGCGACCGGAGAGTTGCAGCGAATTCGATTCGCCGGTCGGCCCGGGCAGCGGCTCGACCGCGAACTGGCGGCGCGCCTCGCCCGCGTAATAGCGCAGGAAATCCACCGCCTCGCGCACTTCGGCCACGCCGTCGGGGATGGTCTTGCCGGCTTCGCGCGTGCACAGCGCGATGAATTGCGGCATGCGTTGTTCGAGCAGGTCGGCGGCGTGTTCGAGGATCGCCGCGCGCGAAGCGACCGGCGTGCGGTCCCACGCCGGTTGCGCGGCCACGGCGTTCTGCAGCGCTTTCTCGACGGTTGCCGTATCGGCGGGCTGCCATTGGCCGACGACCTGGCGGCGGTCGGCGGGATTGGTGACGTCGACCGTCGCGGCGCCGTCGCTGGCGCCCGGCACGAGAGGGATTGCGTGCCATTCGCCGGTGGACGCAGCGTTGACCTGTTCGGCAAGCGCGCGCAATTGGTCGTCGTTGGCGAGATTGATGCCCATGGAATTGTCCCTGTCGTGGCCTTGCGCGCGGTAGAGGTCGCGCGGCAACGGAATGCGCGGATGCGGGATGGAATCGAACGCGGACACGGTTTCGACTGGATCGCGCACGAGGTCTTCCACAGGCACGCTTTCGTCGGTGATGCGGTTGACGAAGCTGGAATTCGCGCCGTTTTCCAGCAACCGGCGCACCAGGTAGGGCAGCAGGTCCTCGTGCGAACCCACCGGCGCGTACACGCGGCAGGGCACGTCGAGGCGCTCGCGCGGGATCACTTCCGCGTACAGGTCGTCGCCCATGCCGTGCAGCTTCTGGAATTCGTAGCGGAAACGCCCATCGTCGCGCGCGCCGCCGACCATGCCCTGCGCCATGCGATGGATCGCGGCGATGGTCTGCGCGTTGTGGGTGGCGAACATCGGGTAGATCGCGTCGATGTTGCCGAGCAGCCGGCGCGCGTTGGCCTGGTAGCTGACGTCGGTGTTGGGCTTGCGGGTGAACACCGGATAGCCGGCCTGGCCCTCGACCTGCGCGCGCTTCACTTCCGAATCCCAGTACGCGCCTTTCACCAATCGCACCGGGATGCGCCGGCCGAGCTTGCGCGCCTGCGCAGCGATGTAATCGATCACGAACGGCGCACGCTTCTGGTAGGCCTGCACGACGATGCCGAAGCCGTCCCAACCCTGCAGCGAAGGATCGGCCAGCACCTGGAAGATCAGGTCCAGCGAGAGTTCGAGGCGGTCGGTTTCCTCGGCATCGATGGTCAGGCCGATGCCGTATTTCTTCGCCAGCTGCGAAAGCTCGAGCAGGCGCGGGCCGAGTTCGGCCAGCACGCGCGCGCGCTTGGCGTGTTCGTAGCGCGGATGCAGCGCGGACAGCTTCACCGAAATGCTCGGCGCGGCGAACACGTCGGCGAACGGCCCGGTCGATCCGATCGAATCGATGGCCTTGCGGTAGGCGACGAGGTAGCGGTCGGCGTCGGCCTGGGTCAGCGCGCCCTCGCCGAGCATGTCGAAGGAGTAGCGGTAGGCGGCGTTCGCGCCCTTGCGACTGCGCGCCAGCGCTTCGGAAATCGTGCGGCCCATCACGAACTGGTGGCCCATGATCCGCATCGCCTGGCGCACCGCGAGCCGTACCACCGGTTCGCCGACGCGGCCGACCAGGCGCTTGAACGCGCCATGGACGTCGCGCTTGGTGGCATCGGCCAGGTCGACCAGGTGGCCGGTCAGCATCAGGCCCCAGGTCGAGGCGTTCACCAGCACCGAATCGGACTGCCCGAGGTGGCGCTTCCAGTCGGCCTCGCCGAGCTTGTCGCGGATCAGCCGGTCCGCGGTTTCGGCATCCGGGATCCGCAGCAGGGCCTCGGCCACGCACATCAGCAGCACGCCCTCCTCGCTGCCGAGGTCGTACTGGCGCATGAAGGCCTCGATCGCCCCCTGGTCGGCGGCGCGGGCGCGCACCCGGCGCACCAGGTCGCTGGCGGTGGCCTGGATCGCGGCGCGGTCGGCGTCCGGCTGGCGCGCGGCGGCGAGCAATTCGCGCACGTGCGCGGCCTCGTCCAGCGTCCAGGCGGCGGTGATGGCCGCGCGGGCCGGTTCCGGGGGCGCGGGCAATTCGGGCGAAAGGATCCGGGTCACGCGGTCTGGCTCGGGCGGTAGCCGTTCATTCTAGCCCGCCGCGAACGCCTCGCCGCGGGCTCGGCTTGCCGCTTCGCCCCCCCGACCGCTACCATTTCACGGTTCAATCACCGCTACTTTCCTCGCGCGCGGGCCATTGGCCGCACACGCCCGCGCGACGATTCCCCGGGGCATAGAGAAGATGAAGCAGACGCGTGGGTTGCGATGGGGCTTGGCCGCGGCCGCGATGGCGCCGGCCTGGGCATGGGCCGCCGACACCGACTGGACCGCGGCGCCGCACCGCTGGCAGCTGAACATGGGGCAGGGCGCGACCAGCACGGCGCGCATCGCCTACGAGTCGCACATGATCGTGTTCGGCATCTGCGTGGCGATCGGCATCATCGTGTTCGGCGCGATGGCCTATGCGATGTTCAAGTTCCGCAAGTCCAAGGGCGCGGTCGCGGCGCAGTTCACCCACAACACCAAGGCCGAGATCGTGTGGACCACCATCCCGGTGCTGATCCTGATCGGCCTGGCGTGGCCCGCCACGCATAACCTGATCCGCATGTACGACACCCGCAACGCCGAGATGACGGTGAAGGTCACTGGCTACCAGTGGATGTGGAAGTACGAATACCTCGGCGAAGGCGTCGAATACACCAGCCGCCTCGCGCGCCGCAGCGACGACCTGCGCCAGAGCGGCGGCATCATCCGTGCCGACCAGGATCCGAACTACCTGCTCGAAGTCGACCACCCGCTGGTGCTGCCGGTCGGCACCAAGGTGCGCTTCGTGGTCACCGCTGACGACGTGATCCATGCCTGGTGGGTGCCGGCGCTCGGCTGGAAGCAGGATGCCATCCCCGGCATCGTCAACGAGGCCTGGGCCAGCGTCGACCAGCCCGGCATCTATCGCGGCCAGTGCGCCGAACTGTGCGGCAAGGACCACGGCTTCATGCCGGTGGTGGTGAAGGCGGTGCCGAAGGAACAATTCGCGCAGTGGCTGGCCGCCGAGAAGGCCAAGAACGCCCCGCCGGCCCCGGCCGCCGAACCTGCTGCCGCGCCCGCGCCGACGCAGCCCGAGCAACCGGCGGCCACCGCCGCGACGACCCCGGCGCCCGCGCCGACCCCCGCCGGCTGATCGCCGCACCGAACACGCATCCGAGGTAGGACATGTCCGCCACCCATCCCGCCGCTGTCGATCACCACGACGACCACGACCACAAGCCGCGGTTCTTCGAACGCTGGTTCTTCTCCACGAACCACAAGGACATCGGCACGCTGTACCTGCTGTTCGCATTCACGATGGTGATCGTGGGCGCGGCGTTCTCGGTGGTGATCCGCGCCGAGCTGGCCGAGCCGGGCCTGCAGTTCGTCAAGCCCGAGTTCTTCAACCAGATGACCACCATGCACGCGCTGGTGATGATCTTCGGCGCGATCATGCCGGCGTTCGTCGGTCTGGCGAACTGGATGGTGCCGCTGCAGATCGGCGCGCCGGACATGGCGCTGCCGCGCATGAACAATTGGTCGTTCTGGATCATGCCGTTCGCCTTCAGCCTGCTGCTGCTGACGTTCTTCATGCCCGGCGGCGCGCCCGCGGGCGGCTGGACCATGTACCCGCCGCTGATGCTGCAGGGCGGCACCAACGTCGCGTTCGCGGTGTTCGCGATCCACATGATGGGCATCAGCTCGATCATGGGCGCGATCAACATCATCGCGACCATCCTCAACATGCGCGCGCCGGGCGTCGACCTGCTGAAGATGCCGATCTTCTGCTGGACCTGGCTGATCACCGCGTTCCTGCTGATCGCGGTGATGCCGGTGCTGGCCGGTGCGGTCACCATGCTGCTCACCGACAAGTACTTCGGCACCAGCTTCTTCAGCGCGGCCGGCGGCGGTGACCCGGTGATGTTCCAGCACATCTTCTGGTTCTTCGGCCACCCCGAGGTCTACATCATGATCCTGCCCGCCTTCGGCGTGGCCAGCGAGATCATCCCGACCTTCAGCCGCAAGCCGCTGTTCGGCTACCAGGCGATGGTGTACGCGACCGCCGCGATCGCGTTCCTGTCGTTCATCGTGTGGGCGCACCACATGTTCACCGTCGGCATGCCGCTCGGCGGCGAGATCTACTTCATGTTCGCGACGATGCTGATCTCGGTGCCGACCGGCGTGAAGGTGTTCAACTGGGTGAGCACCATGTGGCGTGGCTCGCTCAGCTTCGAGACGCCGATGCTATGGGCGGTGGCGTTCGTGATCCTGTTCACGATTGGTGGTTTTTCCGGGCTGATGCTCGCGATCGTGCCCGCCGACTTCCAGTACCACGACACCTACTTCGTGGTCGCGCACTTCCATTACGTGCTGGTCACCGGCGCGTTGTTCGGCATCATCGCCGCGATCTACTACTGGTGGCCGAAGTGGACCGGGCGCATGTACAGCCAGTTCTGGAGCAAGTTCCACTTCTGGTGGAGCGTGGTGTTCGTGAACGTGCTGTTCTTCCCGCAGCACTTCCTCGGCCTGGCCGGCATGCCGCGCCGCATCCCCGACTACAACGTCGTCTTCGCGGACTGGAACCTGGTCAGCTCGATCGGCGCGTTCGGCATGTTCCTGACCCCGTTCATGATGTTCGCGGTGCTGTTCTGGTCGCTGAAGAAGGGCGAGAAGGCACCGGCGCGTGCATGGGAAGGCGCGCGCGGCCTGGAATGGACGGTGCCTTCGCCGGCGCCGCACCACACCTTCAGCACGCCGCCGGTGATCCGCGAGGGCGACCTCGCCCACGGCGACATCAGCCACTGACCGCGATGCCGCAGGCGCCCGCCACCGCGCAGGACCTGGACGCGCGCCGCCGTCGCGGCGTGCGCCGCACTGCGCTCGCGCTGGCCGTGGTCGCGGTCGCGGTGTACGCGTTGTTCATGCTGACCGGGACGATCGGCAAGTGAGCGATCCGCGCACCGCCGGGATCGCGAAGCTGGTCGGCATCGTGCTGGCCGCGTTCGCGCTTACCTTTTCGCTGGTGCCGCTGTACCGCGTCGCCTGCGAGAAGGTGTTCGGCATCCGCCTCGACAACACGCCCTCGGCGCCGCTGGCCGACGCCAACGCGGCGGAGAACTCCAAGCGCATCGTGACCGTGATCTTCGACGGCGACGCCAATTCCAAGCTGCCGTGGGCGTTCCATCCGGAACAGGCGTCGATGCAGGTCCGCGTCGGCGAGCAGTACAGCACGCAGTATTTCGCGCGCAACGACGGCGGCCGTGCCATCGTCGGCAGCGCCGCGCCGTCGATCGCGCCGGCTCGCGCCTCGAAGTACTTCAACAAGACCGAATGCTTCTGCTTCACCGCGCAGACGCTCGCCGCGGGCGAATCGCGCGACATGCCGGTGCACTTCATCGTCGACCCGGCGCTGCCGGACGACATCAGCACGATCACGCTGTCCTACACCTTCTACAAGAACGACGCGCTGACCGCGCAGCTGCCGGCCCGCGCCGGCGCTGCGTCGGGCGCCGCGCCCTGACCCGACCAACGCCAGCACACGCAAGCCGAGAACCGACCATGGCCCACGCAGAAGCACACGACAAGAACATCTACTTTGTCCCGCACGGGAGCAAGTGGCCGGTCATCGCGTCGGTCGGCCTGTTCGCGGCGATGCTCGGCTTCGCGCGCTGGCTGAACGAATTGTCGTTCGGCAAGGAGCTGTTCTTCGGCGGGCTCGTGTTCCTCGCGCTGATCCTGTTCAAGTGGTTCGCCGACGTCATCACCGAGTCGCTGCGGGGCTACTACAACAAGCAGGTCGACACCTCGTTCCGCATGGGCATGGTGTGGTTCATCTTCTCCGAGGTGATGTTCTTCGCCGCGTTCTTCGGCGCGCTGTTCTACACCCGCCAGTTCGCGATGACCTGGCTCGGCGGTTCGGGCGACGGCGTGATGACCAATGCGTTGCTGTGGCCCGGCTTCTCCTCGTCGTGGCCAAGCAACGGCCCCGCGGACATCGGCGGCAGCTTCCAGACCATCCCGGCGTGGGGCCTGCCGCTGCTCAACACGCTGATCCTGCTCACCTCGGGCGTGACCGTGACCATCGCGCACCACGCGCTGAAGGCCGGCCATCGCAAGGCGCTGCTGGTGTTCCTCGGCCTGACCATCCTGCTCGGCTGCACCTTCCTGTACTTCCAGTCGCACGAGTACATGGAGGCCTACCGCGAGCTCAACCTGACGCTCGGCTCGGGCATCTATGGTTCCACGTTCTTCATGTTGACCGGCTTCCACGGCCTGCACGTGACGCTGGGCACGCTGATGCTGGCGATCATCTGGCTGCGTTGCCTGAAGGGCCATTTCAACAAGGACGACCACTTCGCGTTCGAGGCGGTGGCCTGGTACTGGCACTTCGTGGACGTGGTGTGGTTGGGTCTGTTCCTGTTCGTCTACGTCCTCTGATTCGGCTGCCCGGAGCTCGCGCTGTCGGTGTTGCAGCGGCGCGCGCAAATGCTCATTGACGCGTCAGTCAACTCCGCTTTGCGCGCTTGCTGCGCCTGGCCAGCGCATCGCCCGGTTTGCAGGATCCGTCGCTGCCCGATGCATCAGTGAGTTGTTGGAACGTAGGATCGCGGAAACGATCGAGCTCGCGATCAGCCCGGGTTGCGGCCGACGCCGTGGGGCGTGATCCAGCCCATGTAGATGGCGAGCGCGACCAGCAGGATCAGCGCGACCGACAGCGCGATGCGGCGGGTGAGGGCATTCACGGTGCGCTTGGTCGTACCCTTGTCCACCAGCATGTAGTACAGGCCGGCGCCGAGGTTCCACAGGATGACCGCGAGGAAGGCGACGATCAGCAGGGTTTCGAGCGATTTGTTCATGCGCGCCTCGCCGGCGTCGTCGGGATGCGCATTATCGCAGCCGGTGGCCGTTAGCGCATGAAAGCCCGGCGCATGCCCCAGTGGTTGGGCTGGACGCTGGCGTTGCTGGTCGCGGCCGGTTTCGCGCGCCTCGGGTTCTGGCAACTGGCGCGCATGCACGAAAAGGAGGCGATGCTGGCCTCGGTGCAGGCCGTGCTCACGCAGCGGGTCCCGAAACCACTTTCGCTCGCCGCCGATTCGTCGCGCGCGGACGATTTCGACTGGTCCGCAGGCCGCGGTCGTTTCGCCGAAGCACCATCGGTGTTGCTCGACAACCAGTCGCGCGACGAACGCCCGGGGGTGCGCGCCTATCGACTGTTCGTTCCCGAATCGGGCGTGCCGATGCTGGTCGAACTTGGATGGTTGCCACTGTCGGGTGATCGCGCGATGCCGCAAGTCGCGTCGATCATGGGCGATGCCGAAATGCGCGGCCTGCTGTTGTCGCCGCCTTCGCCCGGTCTCGTCGCCGCGACCGCGAATCGCACGCCGAACGGCGAGATCCTCGCGACCGCGCTCGATGCATCGAACCTGCCTGCATTGCTCGGCATTGCAAAACTTCCCCCGCGCGTCCTCCGCCTCGATCCCGCGATGAAGGACATCGGCTACGCGCGCGACCTCGACGTGCTGCCGAACACGCTGCCGCCCTCGCGCCACCTCGGCTACGCGGTGCAGTGGTTCGCGCTTTCCCTCGCGGTGCTGGCCACGGCCGCCGTGCTCACTTTCCGCAAGCCACGCGCATGAATCCGACTTCGACTTCCGAACGCAACCGCAACCGCCTGATCCTCGTGGGGCTCGCCGCGCTGTTCCTCGTGCCGATGCTAGTGGCCGGGATCTTGCGTTTCACCGACCGCCATCCCGAGATCAATCGCCAGAAAGGCGAGTTGCTGCAGCCACCCGCCGACCTGCGCGATATCGCGCCGCGCTTGGCTGCGGGTGGGACTTACGCATGGAATCCGGAGTCGCGCACCTGGCGCATCCTCGTGCCGGCGCCCGCGCAGTGCGATGCGACATGCGTGCAGCTCGCCGAAGGCGTGGACAAGGTGCGCGCCATGGCCGGCCGGGACATGGTCCGCGTGGACATCCTCTGGCTCGGCGCCCATCCGGCCAACCTGCCGACCGGTGGCGTGCGCGTACTTGCCGACGACGCGGCGCTGCGCGCGCGTTTGCCGCGCGCCGACGATCCGCGCGGCATGCCGGTATACGTACTCGATCCGAACGGCTTCGTGGTGCTGCGCTATGCGCCGGGTTTCGAACTCGGCGACCTGCGCACCGATCTTTCGCGACTGTTGAAGCTGGGCTGAGATGCAGACACCTGTCTCCACCGCGCCGTACAAGCACTTCCACCGCATCGCCTGGCTGGCGGTGGCGCTGGCCTTCGGCGTGATCGTGTTCGGCGCCTTCGTGCGCCTGTCGAACGCGGGCCTGAGTTGTCCCGACTGGCCGACCTGCTACGGCCGCGCCGCATGGCCGAGCGCCGCGCACGATTCGCTCAATCGCGCCGCCGAGGCGATCCGCCCGGTGGAACCGCACAAGGCATGGCGCGAGCAACTGCACCGCATGCTCGCCGGTACGCTCGGGTTGCTGGTGTTCGCGCTCGCCTTGCTGGCGACGCGCAAGCGTCCGCAAGGCTGGCTGCACGTGCTCGTGGCGTCCGTGGCGGTGGCATGTTCGATCCCCTTGTACATGCACGGCCGTCACGTGCCGGCGGCGGTGTTCGCGATCATCGCGGAAGCATTGCTGGTCGTCGGCGCGATGCGCTGGTCGAACACGGACTTCGCGCGCGTATCGACGTTGACGCTGGCGGTGATCGTGTTCCAGGCCCTGCTCGGCATGTGGACCGTAACCTGGCTGCTGAAACCGGTGGTGGTGATGGGCCACCTGCTCGGCGGCTTGCTGACGTTCTCGCTGCTGGCATGGACCGCGTGGCGCGCGACCGATGCGCCGATCCGGCTCGCGGAAGCGCCGCAGTTGAAGCGATGGGCGATCGTCGGGCTGGTGTTGCTCGGCGTGCAGATCGCGCTCGGCGGCTGGACCAGCGCGAATTACGCCGCGCTCGCCTGCGGTAACGATTTCCCCAAGTGCGTGGGGCAGTGGATACCGCCGCATGATTTCCACCAGGGCTTCGTGCTCTGGCGCGGAATCGGCGTGGATTACGAAGGCGGCGTGCTCGATGGCGCGGCGCGGATCGCGATCCAGCTCGCGCACCGCATCGGTGCGGTGGCGGTGTTCGCCTTCATCGTCACGTTCGCGCTGAGGCTGATGCGCACGCCGGGCATGCTCGGCTGGAGCATCACGCTGCTGTTGCTGGTGTGCGCGCAGGCCGGGCTCGGCATCGCCAACGTGAAACTCGGCCTGCCGCTGCGCGTCGCGGTGCTGCACAATGCCGGCGCGGCATTGCTGTTGTTCGTGCTGGTCACGCTGCTGGCGCGCCTGCGCCCGCCGGAAACCTGAG
This sequence comes from Lysobacter lycopersici, assembly GCF_007556775.1. Classification (GTDB taxonomy): domain Bacteria; phylum Pseudomonadota; class Gammaproteobacteria; order Xanthomonadales; family Xanthomonadaceae; genus Pseudoluteimonas; species Pseudoluteimonas lycopersici. The sequence continues at coordinate 1,676,596 of NZ_CP041742.1, read as the reverse complement.
GCCGCGATGGCGAACGCCGGGTTCCACGAGTACTGGGTACTGACCAAGCCGCGCGTGGTCGCGCTGATCGTGTTCACCGCGCTGGTGGGCATGTTCCTCGCGGTGCCCGGCCTGCCGCCGCTGCGCGAAACCGTGTTCGGCCTGCTCGGCATCTGGCTGGCGGCGGCGTCGGCCGCGGCGATCAACCACCTCATCGACCAGCGCATCGACAAGGTCATGGTCCGCACCGCGGACCGGCCGCTCGCGACCGGCGCGCTGCAGCCGGCGCAGGTGCTGGCGTTCGCGGTGTTCCTCGGCGCGGCTTCGATGACGATCTTGATCGCGCTGGTGAACGTGGTCTGCGCGGCGCTCACGTTCGCATCCCTGATCGGCTACGCCATCGTCTACACCGCCTGGCTCAAGCGCGCGACGCCGCAGAACATCGTGATCGGCGGCATCGCCGGCGCGGCGCCGCCGCTGCTGGGCTGGGCCGCGGTCACCGGCATGCGCGGCGAATGGGACTGGGCGCACGCGCTGCTGCTGGTGCTGATCGTGTTCGTGTGGACGCCACCGCATTTCTGGGCACTGGCGATCTTCCGCCGCGAGGACTACGCGCGCGCGCTGGTGCCGATGCTGCCGGTGACACATGGCGTGGAATACACGCGCTGGCAGATCCTGCTGTACACGCTGCTGCTGTTGATCGTCACCATCCTGCCTTGGGTCGCGGGCATGAGTGGACTTTGCTATCTCGGCGGCGCGCTGGTGCTCGGCGTGGTGTTCGTGTGGCATGCGTGGCGGTTGATGGATCCGCCGGACGAACGCTATGCGATGCGCGTGTTCGGCTATTCCATCGCGTATCTGATGGCGCTTTTCGCGCTGTTGCTGGTCGACCACTGGCTGGCGCCGTGGTTGCGGCCGGCGGGCGTGGCGTAACTCTAATATCTTCGAAGGATCGAGAATGCGGTTGCTCTTGGTCGCAATGGCGCTGATGCTCGCGGCCTGCACTCGCCAGTCCGCTCCGGCGCTACAAGTGGCGTCGCAGAAGCCAGCCATGGCGAAGCCGCAGTCGGTGCAAACGCCGCTGGACATGCTGGTGGCCGCCATCGGCGAACACCGGTTCGTGCTGATCGGTGAAGTACACGGCACGCGCGAAACACCGACATTGGTCGGCGACCTCGTTGCGTACTACGTCGATGGTGGCGGGCCTGTCACCCTCGGCCTCGAAGTTTCGGCACGGGAGCAGCCACGCATCGATCGCTACCTCGAATCGCCGGGAAATGCGGGTGATCGCAAGGCCTTGCTGGCGGGTGAACACTGGCAAGGCGCGATGCACGATGGCCGCGACAGCGAAGCGATGCTGGAATTGATCGATCGCGTCCGCGAACTGCGCCTGCAGGGTGCGGATGTCCGCATCGACCTGTTCGACGCATCGGGCGATGGCGACCGCGACTTGCGCATGTCCGGGCATTTGCGTGCGACCGCCGCGGATGCGCAGCGGGCGCGAATTCTGGTGTTGACCGGAAACGTGCACGCAATGACGCGCAGGCCGCCATGGTCCATGTTCACTTCCAACGGAAAGTTGATCGAACCACCGATGACGGTCGGTCGTTACCTCGCCGATCTTGCGCCGCAGTCGATCAATATCGGCGCTGCGAATGGCGATGCGTGGAACTGCGCGCAGGACGGTTGCCGCGCGCATTCGCTCACAGCCAGGCCTGCCATCGCCCAGGCCACGCTGAAGCAGTTACCGCCCACTGAGTCGGCTTGGGACGCGGAATTGACCCTGCCACGATTTACCGCATCGCCACCGGCGATTCAGGGTGCGGACCATTGAACGCAGAAAACACCTGAAATTCCGTGATGGAGTGCCTACCATAGGCATTCCTTCGCACGCGTGTCGCCGATGACTACGCCCGATTCTCGGTCGACCCACCCGCACCTCCGCGACGACGCCAGCACCGACGCCTTGCCGGTATCGCCTGCGCTCGGCGCCAGCCTCGATGCCGCGCGCATGCCGCGGCGCTCGACCCTGGTCGAGCCGCGCGTGCTGTTCGTGTGCGCGCTGGCGGTGCTGCTCGGTGTCGCCGCCGCGTTCATCGCGCGGATCCTGGTGAAACTGATCGACCTGGTCACCAACCTCGCGTTCCTCGGCCGCTGGTCGTTCGCCGACGTTTCCCCGGCGCAACACCACCTCGGCGCGTGGGTGGTGCTGGTGCCGGTGGTCGGCGGCCTGATCGTCGGGCTGATGGCGCGCTGGGGTTCGCGCGCGATCCGCGGCCACGGCATTCCCGAGGCGATGGAGCAGGTGCTGCTCAACGAATCGAAGATCCCGCCGCGCATCACCTTCCTCAAGCCGGTGTCGTCGGCGATCGCGATCGGCACCGGCGGACCGTTCGGCGCGGAAGGCCCGATCATCGCCACCGGCGGCGCGCTGGGTTCCTTCCTCGGCCAGTTGCTGCACGTCACCGGGCACGAGCGCAAGGTGCTGCTCGCGGCCGGCGCAGCGGGCGGCATGACCGCGATCTTCGGCTCGCCGGTGGCGGCGGTGATCCTCGCGGTCGAATTGCTGCTGTTCGAACTACGCCCGCGCTCGCTGATCCCGGTGGCGCTGGCGACGGTGGCCGCGGCCGGCGTGCGTTATGCCATGGTCGGCGCCACGCCGGTGTTCGCGATGCCCTACGTCGCGGAGCCGGGCATGGGCGCGCTGGGCGTGTACGTGGCGTTGGGCGCGGCGATCGGCCTGGTCAGCGTCGCCATCACCCACATCGTCTACGGCATCGAGGATGCGTTCGAGAAACTGCCGATCCACTGGATGTGGTGGCCGGCGATCGGCGGCGTCGCGGTCGGCGTGGTCGGTTACTTCGCGCCGCTGACCCTGGGCGTGGGTTACACCAACATCGAGGATATCGTCGCGGGCCATTTTGCGGTGGGCGCGCTGGCGTTCCTGTGCGCGATGAAGTTCATTTCGTGGTCGATCGCGCTCGGCAGCGGTACTTCCGGCGGTACGCTCGCGCCCTTGTTCACGATTGGCGGCGCGCTCGGCGCGCTCGCGGGTTTCGGGGTCATGGCGATCGCGCCGCAGCTCGGCGTGGATCCGCGCATCGCCGGCCTGGTCGGCATGGCCGCGATCTTCGCCGGCGCTTCGCGCGCGCTGCTGACCTCGGTGGTGTTCGCGTTCGAGACCACGCAGCAGCCGCACGGCCTGCTGCCGCTGCTCGGCGGTTGTGCGGCGGCTTACCTGGTGTCGGCGCTGACCATGCGCAACACCATCATGACCGAGAAGATCGCGCGCCGCGGCGTGCGCGTGCCGACCGAATACGCGGCCGATTACCTCGAACAGGTGCTGGTGCGCGATGCCTGCACCCGCGACGTGGTGTCGTTGCGGACCAAGGATTCCCTCGGCGACGTGCGCCACTGGATGCAGTCCGGTCGCGCCGAGGCGCAGCACGAAGGCTATCCGGTCGTGGACGATGCCGGACGCGTGCGTGGCCTGGTGACCCGGCGCATGCTGCTCGATCCGTCCGAACCCGGCAATCGCCGCATCGGCGAATTGTCGCTGCGTCCGCCGATGGTGGTGCACGAACACCACTCGCTGCGCGAGGCCGCCGACCACATGGTCGCGGAGAACGTCGGCCGGCTGATCGTGGTCGGCGTGGATGCGCCGCATCCGCTGGTCGGCATTCTCACCCGCGGCGACATTTTGTCCGCGCACGCACGGCGGTTGAAGGAAGCGCACGAAGGCGGCCGGCACATCCGCTGGCGCGCGAGTTCGCGCGCGGCTCAGGCCAAGCGCTAACGCTGCAGTCGCGACTGCAACAGCGCGCGCAATTCGTATTTTTCCGCTTCGCCGAGTTCGGACATGCGCTGCTGCAGTTCGTCGATGCGCTGCTGCAGCACCTGCTTCTCCAACTGCTCGATCGCGCCGAGGAATTCCGCGCGCAGGGCGGGCTCCTCGCCCGGAAGTTCCTGCGCGGCGAGTTTCTGCAGCGCCGCGGATTCGTCGCGGCCGGCGAAATGCTCGAGCAGGCCACCGGTGCCGATGTCCGGGCGCTCGCGCACCAGTTGCACCAGTTCGCGCAGGAGTTCGATGCCGGGTTGGCGCGCATCGGCGTAGCGGTCCGGCGGTTGCAGTTCCAGCGCGATCGCGGGCCGGTGCAGCAGGTGCTGGATCGCGCTGCGCACGAGGCTGGGTTTCTGCGCCGAAGGCGGACCGCCGCGCGGTCGTTGCATCGGAACGTGCACCTGCGGCGCGCTGGCGCGCGCGCCGACGCCGGTGAGTTCGACGAGGCGCTGCTGCATCAGGTCGCCGAAGGCGCCATCGGGAATCTGCGCGAGCAGCGGCTTGCAGCGTTCGGCCAGCCGCGCCTTGCCATCGAGGCTGGACAGGTTCACGTCGGCGGACATGTGCGCGAAGAAGAATTCGGACAGCGGCGTCGCCGCGTGCAAATGCGCATCGAAGCCCGCGATGCCTTCCTTGCGCACCAGCGTGTCCGGATCCTCGCCTTCGGGCAGGAACAGGAACAAGGCCTGGCGCCCGTCCTTCATGCGCGGCAGTACCGATTCCAATGCCTTCCACGCGGCGCTGCGGCCGGCGCGGTCGCCGTCGAAGCAGAAATACACGTCCGGCGCATTGCGGAACAGCAGTTCCGCGTGCTCGGGCGTGGTCGCGGTACCGAGCGTGGCCACCGCCTGCGACACGCCATACTGCGCCAGCGCGACCACGTCCATGTAGCCCTCGACCACGACCAGGCGCTCGAGCCTGGTGTTCGCCTGCTTTGCCTGCCACAGGCCGTAGAGTTCGCGACCCTTGTGGAACAGCGCGGTTTCCGGCGAGTTCAGGTACTTCGGCGTGTCTTCCGGATCGATCACGCGTCCGCCGAAGGCGATGACGCGGCCGCGGCGGTCGTGGATCGGGAACATCAGCCGGTCGCGGAACTTGTCGTAGATATTGCCGCGGTCGTTCTTGGAGAACAGCCCGGCGCGTTCGAGCAACTGCATTCGGCGCGGATCGGTGCCGAGCGCATCGCGCAGCGCGGAGAAACCGTCGGGCGCATAACCAATCCCGAAGCGTTCGACGATGCCGGCGTCGATGCCGCGCTTGTCGACGTAGGCGCGCGCCTTGTCGTTTTGCGCGAGCTGGCGACGGAAGAAGGTCGAAGCCGCGTCCAGCGCGGAGTAGACGTCGCGGGTGTCGCCGTCCTCGTTGCGCTGGCGCGTGTCGCGCGGAACTTCCAGCCCGGCGCGCTTGGCCAGTTCGTCGACCGCATCGAGAAATTCGAGGCGGTCGTAGTTCATCAGGAACGAGATCGCGGTGCCGTGCGCGCCGCAGCCGAAGCAGTGGTAGAACTGCTTGGTCGGCGAGACGGTGAACGAGGGCGAACGCTCGTCATGGAACGGACAACGCGCCGAGTATTCGCGACCCTGCTTCTTCAGCGGAACGCGCGCGCCGACGATCTCGACGATGTCCGATCGTGCGAGCAGTTCGTCGATGAAGGCGTCGGGGATGCGGGCCATGGGCCTAGCTTGCCACGCGGCTCAGAGCGCGTCGTGCGATGCCAGCGCACGCAGGGCGTCGCCTTCCAGCCGCTGCACCGTCCATTCGTCCATGCCGACCGCTCCGAGCCCGCGGTAGAAGCCGATGGCGGGTTCGTTCCAGTCCAGCACGCTCCATTCGAAGCGACCGCAGTCGCGCTGCACCGCGATCCGCGCCAGCGCCGCCATCAGGTGCCGGCCGAGGCCGAGGCCGCGGAAGGCCGGGCGCACGAACAGGTCCTCGAGGTAGAGCCCGCGCCGGCCGAGGAAGGTGCTGAACGTATGGAAGAACAGGGCGAAGCCGGCCGGCTCGCCGTCGGCTTCGGCGATGAGCACTTCCGCGGCCGGATGCTCGCCGAACAATTGTTCGCGCAGGCCGCCTTCGGTCGCGACCGCGGCGTCGGCGAGGCGTTCGTATTCGGCCAGGTCGCGAATCAGTTGCGCGATCAGCGGCACGTCGTCGTCGGTGGCGGGGCGGATGGTGACGAGGGTGTCGGTCATGCGGAGGTCAACCTTGTTCGCCGTGGAAGGGTTCCGCCACTACTTGCCAGGCATCTTCGTGGACCACGTACCCGGGACGTTCGGTTTGCAGGATGTCGACCGGGTAGCCATGCCTTCGAACGATCTCGGCGATGAAATGCAGGTGGCGAATAGCCTCTGCAGCATCGGCTTTCATCCATGAAACGCCATGCGTTTCCTTGTGGGAAACGTTCCGTTTGCGAGCAAGACGGGAAGGGATGGGAACCTGCGTTTCCATCCATGTGACGAGTCGTCGCAATTCGTGGTCGTCTTCCTTGGTCAGATCGTTGGATCTCAGGAGTTGATAGGCCAAGGTCAACAATCCCATCGGCTGCCCCGTGCGCCGATCGCGATCCGAGATCACGAAACGCAGTAGTTTCAAAGCGTCAGCCCGCGAGGCGCTGCTTCACCAGCTTCGACACATCACCCATGTCGGCCTTGCCGGCGAGCGCGGGCTTCAGCACTCCCATCAGCTTGCCCATGTCGGCCGGGCCAGTGGCGCCGGTCGCGGCGATGGCCTTGTCGATCTCGGCCAAGATCTCGCCTTCGCCCAGCTTGGCCGGCAGGTAGTGCTCGATGATCGCCATCTCGTCGCGCTCGATGCCGGCGAGGTCGTCGCGGCCGGCGGCGTCGAACTGGCTGATCGAATCGCGGCGCTGCTTCACCATCTTCTCCAGCACCGCCAGCACCGCGACGTCGTCCAGCTCGATGCGCTCGTCGACCTCGCGCTGCTTGATCGCGGCGTTGATCAGGCGGATGACGCCGAGGCGAACCTTGTCGCCGGCCTTCATCGCGGTCTTCATGTCGTCGGTGAGCTGGGTCTTGAGGCTCATGGCCATCTCCATGGATTTCGGGTCGTGCGGAACGCGTTGCTCAGAAACGCAAAAAGCCGGCGACGCGTGGCGCGGCCGGCTTCTTGGTGTCGCGACAACCGCGCTCAGTACAGGCGCTGGCGCTTGGTGACGTCGCGCGAGGAACGGCGGGCCTGGCGCTTCACCGCGGCCGCGGCCTTGCGCTTGCGCTCCTGGGTCGGCTTCTCGTAGAACTCGCGCTTGCGGGTTTCGGCCAGCACGCCGGCCTTCTCGCAGGTGCGCTTGAAGCGACGCAGGGCAAACTCGAACGGCTCGTTTTCGCGGACTTTGACGCTGGGCATTGGGTGGTCTCGGTGGAAAAGCCGGGCCTTCTCGGGCCAGGCGAGCCGTGCATGATAGCAGCGGCCCGGAAACCGGCGCAAGATAAGTCCATGATCATCCTCGGAATCGAAACCAGCTGCGACGAGACCGGCGTCGCGGTCTATGACACCGCCAGACCGGGGGCGGAAGGCCTACGCGCGCAGGCCCTGTACAGCCAGGTCGCGCTACACGCCGAGTACGGCGGGGTGGTGCCCGAACTGGCCAGCCGCGACCACGTGCGCAAGCTGCTGCCACTGGTCCGGCAGACCCTGGCCGAAGCCGGGCTGGCGCCTTCCGACCTCGACGGCGTGGCCTACACCGCCGGGCCGGGGCTGGTCGGCGCCCTGCTGGTCGGGGCCGGCGCGGCGCGGGCGCTGGCCTGGGCCCTGGACGTGCCGGCGATCGGCGTCCACCACATGGAAGGCCACCTGCTGGCGCCGCTGCTGGAGGCGCCCGACCTCGAACCGCCGTTCGTGGCCTTGCTGGTGTCCGGCGGGCATAGTCAGCTGGTGATGGTCGAGGGCATCGGCCGCTACCGGCTGCTGGGCGAAACCCTCGACGACGCCGCCGGCGAGGCCTTCGACAAGACCGCCAAATTGATGGGTCTGCCGTATCCGGGCGGGCCGCAACTGGCTGCGCTGGCCGAACACGGCACGCCGGGGCGCTTCAAATTCTCGCGGCCGATGACCGATCGCCCCGGCCTGGATTTCAGCTTCAGCGGGCTCAAGACCCAGGTGCTGCTGGCATGGCGCGATTCGGACCAGTCTGACCAGACCAAGGCCGACATCGCCCGTGGCTTCGAGGATGCGGTGGTCGACACCCTCGCGATCAAGTGCGAACGCGCGCTGGACGCGACCGGCTGCGACACGCTGGTCGTGGCCGGTGGGGTCGGCGCGAACAAGCGCCTGCGCGCGAAACTGCAGGCGATGGCGGAAAAGCGCGGCGGCCGGGTCGCGTTCCCGCGCCCGGCGCTGTGCACCGACAACGGCGCGATGATCGCCTTCGCCGGGGCGCTGCGGCTCGAAGCTGGCCAGCACGACGATGCCTCGGTGCGCGTCGCCCCGCGCTGGGATATGGCATCGTTGCCGGCGGTTGCCTGAGGGAAGCGCCATGGATCGTGTCTTCATCGAAGGCCTCGAGATCGAGGCGCAGATCGGCATCTACGACTGGGAGCGGCGCATCCGCCAGCCGCTGCTGTTCGACATCGAAATGGCGTTCGACAACCGCAAGCCCGCGGCCAGCGACGCCATCTCCGACACGCTCGACTACAAGGCAGTGAGCAAGCGCATCGTCGCGTTCGTGTCCGCGTCCTCGTTCGGGCTGGTCGAAACCCTGGCCGAGCGCTGCGCGGAAATCATCCTGCGCGAATTCGGCGTGGAATCGCTGAAGCTGAAACTGTCCAAGCCCGGCGCGGTACGCGGTGCGCGTGCGGTGGGCGTGACGATCGAACGCGACCGCGCCTCGCTGCCGCCGGAACCGGTGCAGGCGGCCGAGCCCGAGCAAGCACCGAAACCGGCCGCGAAACCGGCGCCGACCGCGGTGCAACTGGCCGCCGCGCGCGCGTTCGCGCGCCGACTCGAGGAAACCATCGCGCAAGCCACGCCATCGCCTCCACCAGCGCCGCTCGCGAAGCCGTCGCCGCAGGACGAAGCCGCGCACAAGGCGCGTGGCCCGACTGTCACTACCTACATCAGCCTCGGCAGCAACATCGAACCCGAGCGTAACCTGCGCAGCGCGGTCGAAGCCCTGCGCGCGCGCTTCGGGAACGTGCGGCTGTCGCCGGTGTACCGCACCCGCGCGGTCGGCTTCGACGGCCCGGATTTCCTCAATGCCATCGCCGCGATCGAAAGCGACATGCATCCGTTCGCACTCAACGATTGGTTGCACGCGCTGGAGATCGCCCACGGCCGCGATCGCCGCGACAAGTCCTACAGCGACCGCCCGATCGACCTGGACATCATCTACTTCGGCAAGCTGGTGCTGGAAGGGCCGGGCGATTTCATGCTGCCGCGGCCGGAACTGCGCCACGCCTTCGTGCTCAAGCCGCTGGCCGACATCGCGCCGCACTTCGTCGATCCGGTGCGCGGCGCCTCGCTCGAGGAGTTGTGGGAAGCGCACCCCGAGCACGATGCACCGCCACAACCAGTGGCGATCGAGTTGTAGCCGAATCGTTCCATCATCCGCATCGAAAACCGGGGGAAATCCGCAATGGGCAAGTTCGCGCGCAGCTGGGCGCTGGCCAAGGCCAGCCTGTCGATCCTGCGTTCCGATAAGGAACTGCTGGTGTTCCCGTTGTTGTCCGTGCTCGGCGTGGTGCTGGTCGCGGCGACCTTCCTGCTGCCATTGTTCGGCTTCGGCATGCTCGAACACGCCGACCGTAGCGATGGCGTGCCGCTCGGCTTCTACATCCTCGGCTTCGCGTTCTACCTGGTGCAGTACTTCGTGGTGTTCTTCTTCACCACCGCGCTGGTCGGTGCGGCGATGGTGCGCCTCGACGGCGGCGATCCCACCGTCGGCACCGGCCTGCGCATCGCCGCGGGCAAGTGGATATCCATCCTCGGCTATGCCGCGATCGCCGCGACCGTCGGCATGATCCTGCGCGGCATCGAACAGCGCGCCGGCATCGTCGGCAAGGTCGTCGCCGGCTTCGTCGGCGTGGCGTGGACGCTGGCCACTTTCCTCACCGTGCCGGTGCTGGTCGCGCAGGACGTCGGCCCGGTCGAGGCGGTGAAGGAAAGCGCGACCCTGCTCAAGCGCACCTGGGGCGAAGGCCTGATCGGCAACGGCGGCATCGGCCTGATCGGCGGACTCGCCGCGTTCGCAGTGATGCTGGTCGGGCTCGCGTTGACCGGATTCCTTGCCAAGGCCGGGCTCGGCACGGCGGCGATCGCGGTGATCGCGCTGTCGGTGCTGGCGGTGGTCGGCATCGGCCTCGTGCAGTCCGCGCTGGGCGGGATTTATTCCGCGGCCCTGTACCGCTACGCGGTCGCCGGCGATGCGCCGGCCGGCTTCGATGGCGTGCTGTTGCGCGACGCGTTCCAGCGCAAGGCCTGAGCGTTCGCTCAGGCGTCGAGCATCCGCCCGCCGTCGACATGCAGCGCCTGCCCGGTGCAGTAGCGCGCGTCCCGCAGTAGCCATAGCGCCGCTTCGGCGATTTCCTGCGGTGTCCCGATGCGCCCGAGTGGCGTGCGCGCGAGCAATGCGGCTTGCGCATCCGCATCCTTGCCGCCCTCGGGCCACAGGATCGCGCCGGGCGAGACCGCGTTCACGCGCACCTGCGGCGCCAGTTCCAGCGCCAGCGCGCGGGTCATGTGCAACAGCGTGGCCTTGCTCATCGCGTACACCGCATGCCCGTGCAGCGGGCGCTCGGCATAGATGTCGGCAATGTTGACGATGGCGCCATTCGCGCTCGCGAGATGCGATGCCGCGGCCTGGGCGAGGAAGAACGGCGCGCGCGCGTTGACCGCGAACAGCGCGTCCCATTGCGCCGGCGTGGTCGCGCCGAACGCGGTCGGGTAAAACGCCGAGGCGTTGTTGACCAGCGCATCGAGCCGACCGAAGTGGCCGAGGGTTTTCGCCACCAGCTCCGGGAGGCGGTCGAATTGCGCGAGGTCTGCCTGCAGCAGAAAGGTGCTGCCCGCGCGCGCGGTTTCGAGTTCCGCGGCTAGTGCCTGCGCATCGCTTTCGGAATCGCGGTAGTGCAGGGCGAGGTCGTAACCGGCGGCGTGCAGGCGGCGCGCGATCGCCGCGCCGATGCGGCGCGCGCTGCCGGTAACGAGTGCGACGGGTGCGGTTTCGCCCATGGCCACAGGATAGCGCCCCGCTTTCAGAGGTCCTAACCTGTGCGCATGTCCCGGATGCCCGTGCCCGACGCCGACGCCCTCGCCCACAGCGAGCACCTGCGCAAGCTGTTGCAGGAACAGATCATCGCCGCGGGTGGCGCGATCCCGTTCTCGCGCTTCATGGAACTCGCGCTGTACGCGCCCGGGCTCGGCTACTACAGCGCCGGTTCGCACAAGTTCGGCATGGGCGGCGATTTCGTCACCGCGCCCGAACTCGGACCCTTGTTCGCCGCGACGGTCGCCGACGCCATCGCGCCGGTGCTGCAGCAACTCGGCCAGGACGCGGTGATGCTCGAACTCGGCGGCGGCAGCGGCGCCTTCGCCGAAGTCGCGCTCAAGCGCCTGCTCGCGCTCGACGCGCTGCCGTCGCGCTACGCCCTGCTTGAACCCAGCGCCGACCTGCGCGAACGCCAGCGCGAACGCCTGCAGAAACGGCTTCCACCCTTGTTGTTCGAACTGGTGGAATGGCTCGACGGGCCGATCGCGCACGAATGGAACGGCGTGCTGTTCGCGAACGAGGTGATCGACGCGCTGCCGACGCCGCGCTTCACCCTGCGCGATGGCGAAGTATTCGAGGAACACGTCGCGCTCGATGGCGAAGGCCGCTTCGTGCGCCGCGATCGTCCCGCGGACTCACTGCTGTCTGCCGCGGTGCGGCATGTCGAACGCGGCCTCGATGCGCCTTTCGTCGACGGCTATCGTTCCGAGCTTCTGGCGCAGTTGCCGTACTGGCTGCAGGCGGTGGCGGGCGGCCTGCGCAGTGGCGCGATGCTGTTCGTCGATTACGGCCATGCGCGAGGCGAGTACTACCAGCCGCAACGCAGCGAAGGTACGTTGCGCGCGTTCCGCAGCCACCATGTCGGCGACGATCCGTATGCGTTCCCCGGATTGCAGGACCTGACCGCGTCGGTGGATTTCACCGCGCTGGCCGAAGCCGGAACCGGCGCCGGTTTCGATTTCGCCGGCTACTGTTCGCAAGCGAGTTTCCTGGTCGGCAACGGCCTGATGCAGCGGCTCGCCGAAGCCGAGGAACGCGCAAAGGACGACACCGCGAAACTGCGCCTGCGCCAGGAAGCGAAGCAGCTCACGCTGCCAGAAGCGATGGGCGAGCGCTTCCAGGCAATGGGGTTTTCGCGCGACGTGGAATTTGGGACGGCGTTTCTTGCCGGCGATCTGAGTCATCGACTGTGAAAGCGCATCGCCGGCGGTTCGGACGTTCGCTCAAGCCATTCCGGCGGCCATGGTTGTGGGCTGGGTTGTGGTCGCTCGGCATCGCCGCGGTCGTGGTCGCTTCGTTGCTGCCGGCGCCGGACCTGCCGAACCTGCACGTGAGCGACAAGAGCGAGCACTTCACCGCCTACGCATTGCTGGCTGCCGGCGCGGTGCAGTTATTCGCGCGGCGGCTGTCGTGGTTGTCGGTGTGCATCGCGCTGGCGCTGTTGGGCATCGGCCTGGAGTTTGCCCAGGGCGCGCTCACCACCACCCGCACCATGGATGCCGCCGATGCGCTGGCCAACAGCCTGGGCGTGCTCGCCGGGCTGGCGACGTCGCTGACGCCGTGGCGGGACGCGTTGCTGCGTTTCGAACCTGGGCGCTGAGCGCACTGGCTCGCGGAAACCATCGCAGCGTGCGATCGGCTGCGATCAACCACTACGTCTGCATGGCCGCCAAAGGTTCGAGACGGGGCCTAACGCCTGAGTTAAGCCGGACCGCTGCGCGGCCACGGCAGAGTCACAATCCTACGGGACTTTGCCGAGGCCGCGCAGCGGTCTCGGCTTGAACGAATTGTTAGGCCTAAAGGCCAAGTTCTGTGCGGACATGAACGCCTTTAGGTGAGAACACGTAGTTCATGAAGCCGCCTTCTAGCCTTGTGCAAGTCGTAGAGCCGCCTTCAAAGAAGGCTTTAGAAGATATGATTGTGATCTCTCCGTTTGGATCGCGCCGTAGCCGCAAGTCGCACTCGACGTTGGCGGGTCTGCAGCTAGATGCTTCCCTGCGCTTAACGAACTCAATGGCTCGGGTTTCCGCTGCGGTTCCCGGTGCAATCAACGGCTCAGAAGCAAAGCAAATACGCGGCTTTTCCGGCCAGCCTGCGCAGCCTGTTATTGCCACTGCCGCGATCACGATTGCGAGAAATTTTGTCATTAGGCCTAACGCCTGAATTAAGCCGAGCCGCGAAGCGGCTTCGGCTTGAACGAATTGTTAGGGCTCATCTGACGACCTGCACCGTGCACATGAACCCGCCGATCTCCGACTCCAGATTGTCCGAAACGTACACCTCGTACTTGCCGGGCCCAGAGAAGACTCGCTCCGGTGATGTTTTACCTGATGGAACCGATATCACCGTAGCCGGGATTGCAACACTACGGGAAGCAGCAAATGCATCGACCGGCATGAGCTGGGGCTCATCCGGGTTTGAGCCGGACACGACCAGAAAGAACCAAGCGTTATCGAAAACGCGGCGAACAGCAAGCTCCCGACCGTGGCCAGCCGCGAGCACGAGATTGAGCGAATTGCCAACTTTGACCACAGACGGCGAACAAGAAAGAGCGCTACTACTGACGCTAAACACAGCCGACTCTCCGGCGAGAGCGCCAAGAGAAAAGAGGCTTATCCCGAAACAGAGAATGATCTTTCTCATGAGCCCTAACGCCTGAATTAAGCCGCGCCGCGAAGCGGCGTCGGCTTGAATGAATTGTTAGGCCGCGCGCCCATAATTCGTATCCCTAGTTATTTCGATCGCTCTTTGCAAACTGCGAGAACCTGGCGGCATCTTGCGCAATTCAATGACAAGTTCATGGATCAATTTAATCTCAAGTAGGTCAATCGCGTCTCTTAACGAAAGACCTTTTGGGTCGGTTGTCAAATCATCTGCAATTGCACGAATTTCAGTCTCAAGCTGCTTCCGTTTCTGCGAATCAATGTATGACCGAAGCCAGCGATCACCAATCCAAGCGAGTGTGGCAATGCCAACGGCGTACCCAAGGGTTGTCAGAGATGCTTCCATAGCGGCCTAACGCTGGAGTTAAGCGGCGCGCGGCTTTTCGCGCGTCCGCTTGGACGACTGGTTATGTTGCACCAGAGGCTTGTGCTTAGTCATCAAAGCCGCAATCGCACAATGCGCAGACGGCCTCGGGATCTGTAACCAAGTCGCCGACACTTACAATGCGCGAGTCCTCACCACGGGCCTCCTCATCTTTGATGCAACCGGTGCAGACCGGCTCTTCTGGGTACTGTTCTGATGCTCGATCGGACGACAGATCTCCCCAGAGCATGCATTGCTTCATTTGGATTTTAGACATTTCAAGTTCCCTCTGAGGTTGGTTGTGCAACATAACACCTGAATTAAGCCGCGCCGCGAAGCGGCGTCGGCTTGAATAAATTGTTAGGCCGCGTTACTCGCATACCACACGACCCTCCATGCCATGCTGGGTGAAGACTACTGAGTCTTTAACGATCATGGCATGGCCAGAACAGAATTCATTGGCCTTTTTCTGAAATAGCTCAACCCATTCTGGGTTGCTCGGGTTTTCTATTGGGCCGCCAAGTTCAAGTGTAAATATCTTTCCGCGAGAACAACTGGAGAGCGCAATGATTACGAAGAAAAGGACTGAAATCTTCATTTGGCTAAAAGCGGCCTAACGCTTGAGTTAAGCCGAACCGCGAAGCGGTTTCGGCTTGAACGAATTGTTAGCCCCCATGTGGCTCCACAACAGCCTGCTTCTTAGGCAAGAAAATCAATACAAACAACGGCACGATAAATACGGACAACACGCCCCAAAGTACCTTGCTACGGTTCCGACGGCTCGCGATCAGGACCCCAATCACTACAGGAATTGAAAAAAAGATAACGTCTTGTGCGAATGAAGTAGCAAAGTTACTCATCTCTAAACCTCGAAGTGATGTGACGCGATCCCGGGCAGAACGTAGATATTTCTTTGGGGGCTAACGGATCATGAGCTCAGCGGCGGACGGGCGAAGCCCGGCCGTCCGCTGCAGCGAGTTGTTAGACGACACGTGCACCCAGGCCTGATGCACGAAGCACAAGTGCCGCATGCATCGAAATGAGCGCGTAGATGGTGGTGAGCCAAAGTGCCTCCTGAACACCCTCAGCGACCCAAAGTGCCGCGCTTAGTACGACAATGCCGGCCAAAATTGTGTACCCGACGGACCGCAACCGCGAAACTGAGCCTGTTACAAAGATCGAAACGGCAGGTTCGTAGCGTCGCCAAAGCCAAACGAGCATCCAAGCGACCAACGGCAGCACAAATGCCCAAACCAGCAGGTTGCCAACGATTGGGATGCCGATGGTGTCGCCGTCTTTCTCATACCAGCCCCGGCGAAGCGTCTCTTGGTAGTACCAGGCAACAACGGCGGGTTGAGCAAGAAACACGATTAGCATGTACGCAAGGAAAACCGCCCGCCGCCGTGGTGTTCGAGAGAACATTTCTCGTGTCGTCTAACTACTATTAGACCCCGAACTGGGGCGTATCCGGATTCTGTTCCCGAGCATGCGAGGCGTCAATCGGGGGTTTCCTAGGGAAAATTGCGGTTCTGCTGGATGTGCCGGCGGCGTTCGGGATGGAACATTGATGGCGTTATCCGGCATGGAGACGTCCATATGCAATATGACCGCACGGCTGCAGCCATAACAGGTTCGCGGGCCGACGCTGGCAGGCCGCGCCTGTTGGACGAAGTTCGGCGCAGGTTGCGGGCAAAACACTACAGCCTGCGCACCGAACAGGCGTACCTGTACTGGATTCGCCGGTATATCCACGCCAACACGATGCGCCATCCGCGCGAAATGGGTGGCATGGAAGTCGAGCGATTCCTCTCGGACCTGGCGCGGAGGGACCGTGTTGCCGCCAGCACGCAGAACCAGGCGCTGTCGGCATTGTTGTTCCTGTACCGCGAAGTGCTGGCGCTGGATCTGCCGTGGATGGAGAACGTGGTACGGGCCAAGCGTGCGCCGCGTTTGCCGGTGGTGTTGTCGCGCGCGGAGACGCTGGCGTTGCTGCACCATCTGGCCGGGCGCGAGGCGTTGATGGCCGGGCTGCTCTATGGCAGCGGCTTGCGGTTGATGGAATGCCTGCGCCTGCGGGTCAAGGATGTGGACATGGCGCGCGGCGAAATCACCATCCGCGAGGGCAAGGGCGGCAAGGATCGTAAGACCGTGTTGCCGCGAACGCTGCGAGCCGCATTGCAGGCGCAGCTGGACGGCGTGCGCGTGCTGCATGCACGCGATCTGGAAGCCGGCTTCGGCGCGGTGTCGATGCCGGGCGCGCTGGCGCGGAAATACCGGAACGCGGAGCGCGATCTCGGCTGGCAATACGTGTTCCCTGCCGCGCGTCGTGCTTGCGATCCACTCGATGGACGCGAGAAACGCCATCATGCCGACGAAAGCGGATTGCAGCGCGCCGTGCGCGCGGCGGCGCGGCGCGCGGGCATCGACAAGCCGGCAAGCCCGCACACGCTGCGGCATTGCTTCGCCACGCACCTGCTGGAAAACGGCGCCGACATCCGCACGGTGCAGGAACTGCTGGGACACAAGGACGTGTGCACCACGCAGGTCTACACGCACGTATTGAATCGTGGCGCCGGCGGCGTGCTGAGCCCGCTGGATCGCTAACGCGCGTTCGCGATCGCCGCGATCCGCGCCTTGCGCAGCGCTTCGCCGACGGCAGAGCCTTGGAGTCCGGCGGCCACGTCCGCGCTGCGCACGGCCAGCGTCGCAGCGTGCAGGCGACGCAGGATGCCGGCCTGCGGATACGGCGAATCGTCGAGTCCCGCGCGACCGCGCGCATCGGCTTCGCACGCGGTCGCGAGTTGCGCGATCCGCGCAGGCTTGCGGAAACCGTCGCAGCGCGCGAACAGTTCGTGCACTGTCGCGGGTTTCAGCTCGTCGATGCGGTGCACGTTCAAATGCTCGCGGCAGGCGATGACCGCGAGTTCGCGGTGCTCGTTCGGGACGCGCAGGCGTTCGCACAGCGCGACCACTGGCGCGATGCCGCGTTGCTCATGCATCACGTGGCGTGGCAGCTCGCCCTCCGGAGTCAGCGCCTTGCCGAGGTCATGGATCAGCGCGGCGAAACCGACCAGGTCGTTGCCCGGCGCGAGTGTCGCCGCCATGTCGCAAACCAGTTCGACGTGCGTGCCGGTATCGATTTCCGGGTGGAATTCCGCGCGCTGCGGCACGCCGTAAAGCGCATCGACTTCCGGCAGCACCGCGACCAGCGCATTCGCATCGCGCAGGGTGCGCAGGAAGGCCGACGGCGCCTTGCTGCGCAAGGCTTTCGACAACTCCTGCCAGACGCGTTCGGGCGCGAGTTCAGCGAGCTCGCCGCCCTTCGCCATGTCGCGCATCAGTGCCAGCGTTTCCGGCGCGACGCTGAAGCCCAGCGGCGCCAATCGCGCCATGAACCGCGCCGCGCGCAACACCCGCAGCGGATCCTCGACGAAGGCTTCGCCGACGTGGCGCAGCACACGCGCTTCGATGTCGCGCGCGCCGTCGAAGGGATCGACCAGGGAACCGTCCTCGCGCTGCGCGATGGCGTTGATGGTGAAGTCGCGGCGGCGCAAGTCGTCTTCCAGCGTCACCGACGGATCGGCATGCACCACGAAACCGGTATGGCCGCGCGCGGATTTGCGTTCGGTGCGCGCCAGCGCGTACTCCTCGCCGGTGCCGGGATGCAGGAACACCGGGAAATCGCGACCCACCTGTCGGTAACCGGCAGCGCGCATCTGTTCCACGGTCGCGCCGACGACGACGTAATCGCGATCGCCGGCGGGCAGGCCGAGCAATCGATCGCGCACCGCGCCGCCGACGAGGTAGGTGTCCATGGAGGGATGATGCACGAATTGCGCTCCCTCCCTTTCGCGCAGCGAAGGGGAGAGTTGGGGAGGGGTGTGGAGAATGATGCCAACCCCCTCCCAGCCTCCCCCTTGCGCCTTGCGCAAAGGGGAGGAGTTCTATTGCTTTGGGGGCGTCGCCAACGGGCAGGTGAAGGCGATGCGCTTGCCGCTCGCGACGCCATTCATGCGATCGGTGAGGTGCGCGGCGTTGCCGTTGAGGCGCCAGTCGTAGATCGTGCTGAAGGCGAGTACGCGCGCGACGTACTCGCGGGTTTCCTTGTAGCTGATGGTTTCGATCCAGAAATCCGGATCCATCGTCGGGCGTTGCGAAGTCCAGCGCGCGACCGGCGCCGGTCCGGCGTTGTAGGCGGCGATGGTCTGGTAGGGCTTGCCGTATTTGTCGAGCAACTGCCGCAGATACGCGCTGCCGAGCGTGATGTTGGTATCCGGGTCGTAGAGGCTGTCGGCGCCGCCCCAGGGCAGGCCGAGCTTGCGCGCGACCTCGGCACCGGTGCCGGGCAACAGCTGCATCAGGCCGCGCGCGTTTGCGGAGGAACGCGCTTTCGGATCGAACACGCTTTCCGAGCGGATCTCGCCGGCGACCCAGGCCGGGTCGAGGCCGTTGCGTTGCGCTTCGCGGCGGATGGTCGCGTCGTGGTGCATGGGGAAACGCAGCAGGTACAGACGCGATTCGTCCGGATACGACTTGCCGCCGACGTTGACCAAGCCGAACACGCCGCGGTCGAACCAGCCCGCGTCCTCGGCCAAACCGACCGCGATGCGGCGCTGGTCGTCGCTGAAGCGCGACAGCGCGTCGTCCCATTCGCGTTGCGCCCAGCCGCGGCGGTCGATGCGGTACAGCGCGAGTGCGCGAATGAGTGCCGGCGTTTGCGCGACCGCATCCTTCGCCGCCGGCGTGTCGTGCGGGATCAGCGGGCACAGCGTGTACGGCTGGTCGATGCGGTCGGCGGCGAGGAAGCCGTGGAATTCCGGCTTGGTCGCGGCTTTCGCATACAAGGCTTGCGCGCCGGCCTTGTCGCCGGTGAGTTCCGACAATCGCGCTTCGAAATAGGTCCAGCGCGCCTGGCTGCGCTGCGCGTCGCCCATGCGCCGGATCGCGGCCAGCGCACCGGCCCAATCGCTGCGCGCGATGGCCTCGCGAACCTGCAGTTCGTGCAGCTTGTCATCGTAGGCGGACAGCGGCACCGCGGCGAGGCGGCGCGCGCCTTCGGGTTCGTAGGACGACGCCGACTGCAACGCGACCTGGTACAGCACGCGGCCGCGGTCGGCATCGGTGAAGCCCAGTGCCTGCGCGTACTTCGGCAATTGCGCTTCGGCCGCGACCGGCACCGATTTCGCCAGTCGCGCCAACCCTTGCGAAGCCATCCATCGGCTGCGGTCGGTTTTCGGCCAGTTCAAGGCGCGTTCGTTGATGGCTTCGAAGAACGACGCGTAATCGTTCGCCAGCGCGGCTTCGTCCGCGGGCAGGCCGCGCGCAGCCGCGCGCATCACCGCCGGTTGCCATTCGCCGGCGGCCTTGTCGATGCGTTCCCAGCGCAACGCCGGCGGCAATCCGCCGCGGGCGGCGAGCAGGGCGAAGACGGGGTCGCACTCGGGGGGAAGCGACTTGCCGCTGCTGCGCCAGATCGCCTGCGCGTCGCTGGTCCAGCCCGCATCGATCTGGCCGAGCGCCTGCCGCGCATTGAGCGCGACGCAGCGCAGGCTGGTGTCCTGCACCGCCGGCGACCATGCGGCGAGGTAGCTGGTCCAGTCCTGGCGGCGCGCCAGCGCCGGAAGCCAGACCTGGCGGAAAGCCTCGGCCACGGCCTGGCCGCGGTAGCGGGCGAGGAAGTCCTGGCCACGTTGCGGCGGGAGACTATCAATGTTGCGCCGCAGCGAAGCGTATTCCACCCAGCCCGCGACCGGGCTCGAGGCCACCGCTGCCGGGTCGTAGGGCTGGCCGGCCTCGGCTGCTTGCAGGGCGGCCTGCACCTGCGCATCGCCCGGCATGGCGGCTGCGAGGGGCGGAGTGGCCAGCGACATGGCCAGCAGCAGGGCGACGGTCCTCATGTCGATACGCTCCGGAAAGGCATTCGTTCGACTATAGCCAAGCACGGCTGAATTCCCGGGACGCCGGTGCTTGAACCGCCTTTACGAATTGTTTACAAGGACGTCACATTCCCGCGAAGCAGGGGGCTGGCGTGAATGGAACCTCTCAATTCCTTTGGGGATCTCACATGAAGTCGTTGCGCCGCCACCGGCTGACCACGGCCGTCCATGTTTCGTTGCTGCTTTCCGCCCTGCCCGTCGTCGCATTCGCCCAGGACGCGACCACCGACACCACCACCGGCCAGCAGGCCAGGACCCTCGATACCGTCACCGTGACCGGCACGCGCATCCGCCGCGCCGAGGTCGAGGGGCAGGTGCCCGTCCAGGTCCTGACCCGCGAGGACATCGACCGCAGCGGCTTCACCTCCGTCGCGGACATCGTCCAGAACCTGACCGCCAGCGGCTCGGCGTTGAACACCAAGTTCAATTCCTCGGGCAACTTCGGCTTCCCGCCCGATGGCGGCGGCGTCGGCGCGGGCGCGGCCACGGTCGACCTGCGCAACCTCGGTTCCAAGCGCGTGCTGGTGCTGGTCGACGGCATCCGCTGGGTGAACGAATCCTCGGCCTCCGGGGTGGGTTCCTCGGTCGACCTCAACACCATCCCGCTGTCGATCATCGAGCGCATCGAAGTGCTGGAGGACGGCGCTTCGGCGATCTACGGCTCCGATGCCATCGGCGGCGTGGTCAACATCATCACCCGGCGCAGCATCGACGGCTTCGCCCTCAACCTGCATTACGGCGAGTACGACGAAGGCGATGGCGCGACCTACGGCGCCGACTTCGGCTGGGGCGGACGCACCGACCGCGCGGACTGGTTCCTCGGCGCCAGCTACTACAAGCAGGACGACATCTCCGCCGCGGACCGCGACATCTCGCAGTTCCCGGTGCCGGGCACCGGCCTGTCGAACGGCAGTTCGGCCACGCCCTACGGCCGCTTCGTGTTCCAGGATCCGAACACCGGGCAGGTGTACAGCATCACGCCCAATACCGGCGCCACCGACCCGACCTACACCAGCGGCGAACCGGATTGCCCGGCCACGCGCAGCGACGACTTCCACTGCTTCACGACCGACGACCGCTTCAACTTCGCGCCGTACAACTTCCTGCTCACGCCTTCCGAACGCAAGAGCGTGTTCGGGCAGGTCCACTACGACTTCACGCCGGCGGTCACCGGCTACCTCAAGGTGCTCTACAACCAGCGCCATTCGGTGAACCAGGCCGCGCCCGAACCGATCTTCCTCGGCACCGATGCGGGCGTGTACAACCACTGGGCCGAAACCGACCTGGTCATCGCCGCCAACAATCCCTATAACCCGTTCGGCTTCGACCTGACCACGGTCGGGCCGAACGCCAATCTGTTCCTGCTCGGCCGGCGCCCGGTCGAGGGCGGGCCGCGCGTGTACGAGCAGGACGTGGATACCTGGTATGTCAACGGCGGCCTGCAGGGCAGTTTCGGCAGCGAACACGTCTACGACTGGGACGTCAATTTCGTCCACAGCGAAAGCAGCGCCGACCAGACCAACTACGGCAGCTACAACCTCAAGCGCATCAACGAGGCGCTCGGCGACGTCAATGCCTGCCTCGCGATCGCCGGCTGCGTGCCGCTCAACCTGTTCGGCGGCCCGGGAACGATCACGCCGGAAATGCTGGCGTGGATCCAGCCGGTCGTGCACGACCAGAGCGAGAACAAGCTGACCTCGTTCTCGGCCAACATCACCGGCGACCTGTTCACGATGCCGGCGGGCCCGGCCTCGTTCGCGGCCGGCTTCGAATACCGCAAGTACGAAGGCAGCTACACGCCCGATCCGATCACCGTGGCCGGCGAATACAACGGCGTGCCGTCCGGCGCGACCAGCGGCAGCTACGACGTCAACGAGGCCTACGCGGAATTCAACATCCCGCTGACGCGCGATTCGGCGTTCGGCAAGGCCTTCGACGTGAGCCTCGCCGGCAGGTATTCGGACTATTCGACCTTCGGCGGCGAATTCACCGGCAAGGCCGGCTTCCGCTGGCAGATCGCCGACGAGCTGCTGGTCCGCGGTTCGTTCGCGGAAGGCTTCCGCGCGCCGTCGATCGGCGAGTTGTACGGCACCTTCAGCCGCTTCGACGCCACCTTGCAGGATCCCTGCTCCGGCGCCGGCGCGACCTTGCCGAACTGCGTGGCGGATGGCGTCCCGGCCGGCTACGAGCAGCCGAACCCGCAGATCTCCGTGGTCACCGCCGGCAACCGCGACCTGCAGCCGGAAACCAGCCACAGCTACATGCTCGGTGCGGTGTGGAGTCCCACGTGGGGCACGAACTCGTCGTGGTCGGAGAAATTCGACTTCGGCGTCACCTACTACCACCACACCATCCAGGACGCGATCCAGGCGCCGGACGCGCAGACCATCCTGAACCGTTGCGTCGCCACGCTTGACGCCGAGGCCTGCAGCCATTACACCCGCAACGCCAATGGCGCGATCAACAGCTTCAACGACATCCTCGACAACCTCGGCACGATCAACACCGATGGCTGGGACGTGGACCTGGGCTGGACGGTGCCGTCGCAGTCGTGGGGCCAATTGCGCGTCGACTGGCGCAACACCTTCGTCGGCAAGTACGACCTCACCAACGAAGTAGGCGCGAAGGAACCTCGCAGCGTTGGAATCGAAACCAACGACAGCGCGATCCCGGAGTGGACCTCCACGCTGGCCACGCAGTGGCACAAGAGCAACTGGGGCGTGACCTGGACCATGCGCCATATCAGCTCGCTGACCGAATCCTGCGCCGGCGCCGACGGATTCCCGATCTGCGACGTGAGCAGCACGGCCAACACGCCCAGCCTCAACCACCTCGGCTCGGTCACCTACCACGACCTCCAGGTGACCTGGGACACGGCGCTGTTCAAGGGCCTGCAACTGATCGGCGGCGTGAACAATCTCGGCGACAAGGATCCGCCGGTGTGCCTGAGCTGCTCGCTCAACGGCTACGACGCTTCGACCTACGATTTGCCGGGTCGTTTCTGGTACGTGCGGGCGAACCTGAAGTTCTGATCGTTCCGGTCGCGATGTACGGACGGGCGGCGAGCAATCGCCGCCCGTTTTGTTTGCGAGGTGCTCATGTGGGAGGGGCTTTAGCCCCGACTACCGGGATTCGTCGCGGCTGCTGCTTTTAACGGCCGAATGGCTGTTCAACCCGCTCCCACAGTGGCTGGTCAAGCCAGCGCGGACGCCGGTACGTCGAGTTGCAGCGACAGCGCGAGGTGGTCGGAACGGGCGGCAGGTTGCGCCTGCATGTCGGCGTGGCCGAGGCCGAGGGTCACGAGGATGTGGTCGATCGCGCGCTGCGGGCGCCACGCGGGGAAGGTCGGCACCGCATGCTTGGGCGGCTGCAACTGCGTGTGCCGGTACAGCAGCGCCATTTCGGGGCTTTCGGCGACGCAGTTGAAATCGCCCATCAATACCGCGTGGCGATGGCCGGCGAGCAGTTCGGCGATGAACGAAAGTTGCGAATGCCGCGATGCGGCGCCGAGCGAGAGGTGCGCGACTGCGACCACGAGGCCATCGTCGCCGGCGCCGAAGCGCGCGAGCAGCAGTCCGCGGCCCTTCACGCGCCCCGGCAGCGGATGGTCGAGCACTTCCACCGGTTCCAGCCGGCTGAGCAGGCCATTCGCGCTGGACGCGACGCCGCCGACGCGGCGATTCGGCTGGTGGCTCCAGAACCCGAAGCCCGCGCGTTCGGCGAGGTAATGGGTCTGGTTGGTGAAGCCCGAGCGCCAGCTGCCCGGGTCGCTTTCCTGCAGCCCGACGATGTCGTATCCGCCGGCGAGGCGCGCGATGTCGTCGAGTGCATGCTGCTTGCGTCCTGCCGGCAGCACGTGCGACCAGCTGCGGGTCGCATAATCGCTGTAGCGGCGGGTACTCGAACCGGCCTGGATGTTGGCGCTGAGCAGCCGCAGCCGGCGCGTGTCCATCGCGCGCCGGTTTACTTCGCGCCGAGCGCCGCCTGCTCCTGCGCGACCAGCTGGTCGAGGATGCGGATCTGGTCCTCGCGGGTCTTGCCGAGCACGCGGTACTTGCCGTCGACGATCAGGGTCGGCGTGCCCTCGATGGCGCTGCGCGTGGCGAACTGCTTGGCCTTGCGCAGCTTGCCGTCGATCGCGAAGCTCGACATGGTCGAGGCGAACTGCTGCGGGTCGACGCCGAAGCGCGCGTAGAACGCGGCGATGTCCTGCACCGAATCCTCGCCGCGCTCGCCCTTCAGGGTCTGCTCGAGGTGGATCGCGTTGTAGAGCAGGTCGTGGGTACGCGGCACCAGGCCCATCGATTCGGACGCGTAGTAGGCGCGCGCGTAGCGGTCCCAGGGGCCGCCGAACTGCGCCGGCACGTAGGTGAAGCGCACGTTCGCGGGCATCTTGGCTTCCCACGCGCGCATCAGCGGCTGGAACATGTTGCACGCCGGGCAGACGTAACCGAACACCTCGACCACTTCGACCTGGCCGTTGGCCGGATCGAACGGCTGGCCGTTCGGGATGGTGGCGTAGTCCACGCCTTCGACCGGCGGCGGGCTGCCGGCGGCGATTTTGGCGGCGTTGGCGATCACCGATGCCGATTCCTCGTCCACGCCCGGCGGAGGCGGGGGCGGGGTGTTGGCGTTCGCGGCGGCGGCGGGCGTGTTCGCGGCATCGCCGGTGGCGGCAGGCGCTTCCGATTTCGCGCAGGCGGCCAGGGACAGGACGAGCAGCATCGGGACGAGTCGCAGGTTCATGGGTCGCGCCTGTGGTTCGTGAACGTGGTGTCCGGGAAAGGGGAGTTTAGCGGTGCCGACGCCGCTGCGAGGCGATCAGCGCATCCAGGATGCGCAGCTGGTCGTCGCGGGACTTGCCGAGGATCCGGTACTTGCCGTCGACGACCAGCGTCGGCGTGCCCTCGATGCCGACCGCCTGCTGGAAGTCGTTCGCATGGCGCAGGGCCGCGACCATTGCCGGCGAATCCCACGCGGCCTTCAGTTTCGCGGCAGGGAGGCCTTGGCCGACTAGCCATTGCTGCAATTCGGAATCGGTGGGATTCGACGGCATCGTGCCGTCGTCGTGGATGGCGCGGAACAGCGCGGCGTGGACTGCTTCCACCGCACCCAGCGATTCGACGGCGAAGTACGCGCGGCTCAGCGGCTCGCTGCCGACCGCCGCCGACGGAACGAAGGTGAAGCGCACATCGCGGGGCAGCCTGTGGCGCCAGGCATCGAGCTTTGGCTGGAAATCCGCGCAATGCGAGCAGGAATAGGCAAACACCTCGACCACTTCGACCTTGCCCTGCAGCGGACGATAGGGCTGGGCGCCGTCGATCACGACATAGTCCACGCCTTCGGTCGGCACGAAGGGCGCCGGCGCCGCCGCGAACGCGCTCGCGGGCAGGAGCAGGGAGAACAACAGGCTGAGCAGGATGCGGGTCATGGCGTCGGGGCAAAAAAAAGCCGGTACAGGGTCTGTACCGGCGGGTTGATGCAAGGGCTGTACGGGTTCGGACTGCCGGCGCCGCGGGAAGTTCCCGCGACCTGGGTCAGCCGGCCTTCGGCGGCGTGGCCGCATCCGCCTGCGCATTGCCGGCATCGGCGTCGGAGCGCTCGTGCAGGCCCTGCAGGTAGCTGCCCAGCGACTGGATTTCATCGTCGCTGAGGTTCCTGGCCACCGTCGCCATCATGTCGAACAGATGGTGGTCCTGCTCGGCGGTGGTACCGGTGCGGTATTCCTGCAGGCGGCGCACGACATAGGCCGACTGCTGGCCGCCGATGTGCGGGAACGCTGGGCCGGGGTTGCCGGCGCCGGCGGGGCCGTGGCAGGCCATGCACGCCGGGATGCCGCGGGCTGGATCGCCGCCGCGGAACAACTTCTGCCCGACTTCGTAGAACTTCATGCCGGCGTACGGGCCGGAGGCGATGGCGGTGTCGTCGGCCACGCCCGCGCCCGCCTTCTGCTGGGCGAAGTAGGCACCGACGTCGCGCATGTCCTGCGCGCTGAGCGGCGCGGCCATCGGCGCCATTATCGCGGCCATGCCGCTGGTGCGCACGCCGGCCTTGAACAGCGCCAGCTGCTGCGCGACGTAGCGTTCGGGCATGCCGGCGATGCGCGGGTACTGCGGATCGCTCGGGTTGCCATCCACGCCGTGGCAGGCGGCGCAGGCGCCGGCCTTGGCCTGCCCGGCCTTGGCGTCGCCCCAGTGGGTCTTGGCGAGGTCGGCGACCGCATCGCCCAGCGGCGCGGCCTGCGCCGGAGCCTGCTCCGGCAGCGGGGTGACGGTGGACTGGGCGAAGGCGGCCGCGGCGACGGCCGCGATGGCGAGGCCGGCGATGCCAAGGAGGCGTGGATGGCGCATGCGCATGCTCCGGGAATACGGATGCAGCCCCGCGGGCCGCATGAACGCGAAATTATCCGTGCGCGCCCCGGCGCCGGTCAAACCGCCATGCCATCCTTGCCGCATGAGCCAGCCCAAACCTCCCGCCGCCCGCGACCAACCCACGCCGTTCGATCGCGCTCGCTACCTGCTCGCGGCGCACCAGCCGCGGCAATTGCCGCCCGATGGCGGTTTCGAAGTCGCCTTCGCCGGGCGTTCCAACGCCGGCAAGTCCAGCGCGCTCAATGCGCTGTGCCGCCAGGGCGCGCTCGCCCGCGTGTCGAAGACGCCGGGCCGGACGCAGCAACTGGTGTATTTCGAACTGCCGCAGTTCGACCAGCGCTACCTCGTCGACCTGCCCGGCTACGGCTACGCCAAGGTGCCGCAGGAGTTGCAGGCGCACTGGCAGGCGTTCATCCAGACCTGGTTCCGCAAGCGCGAGGCGCTGCGCGGGCTGGTGGTGGTGATGGACATCCGCCATCCGCTCAAGGACTACGACCGGCAGATGCTCGGTTACGCGATGGAACGCGGGATCCCGGCGCACACGCTGCTGACCAAGGCCGACAAGCTCTCGCGCGGCGCGGCGGCGAACACGGTGCAGGCGGTGCGGATGGAGCTGGCGCGCAGCTTCGGCGAAGGCATTGGCGTGCAGGCGTTTTCGGCCGAGGCCAAGACCGGCGTCGAGCAGGCGCGCGAGGTCGTTGCGCGCTGGCTGTGGCTTGAAGGCTGACGCACGCCAGCCCATATCATCCGCCTTCTCCCCGCGAGCCCGCCCATGTCCGGACCCAGCAGCGCCAGCGACACGCCGATCACCGACCATCGCCAGCTGGTCGAAGTGCTCGCGTCCGGCGAAAAACCGCGCGAGGCCTGGCGCATCGGCACCGAGCACGAGAAGTTCGGTTTCCGCCTCGACGACCTGCGCCCGCCGGAATTCGATGGCGAACGCGGCATCGAAGCATTGCTGACCGGATTGACCCGCTTCGGCTGGACGCCGTACCGGGAAAGCGTTGATGGCAAGCCGGAGCGCACCATCGCGCTGACCCGCGGCATGGCCTCGGTGACGCTGGAGCCGGCGGGACAACTCGAACTTTCCGGCGCGCCGCTGGAAACCATCCACGACACCTGCAAGGAAGTCGGCGGCCACCTGCGCGAAGTGCGCGAAGTCGCGGACGAACTGCGGCTCGGCTTCCTCGGCATGGGCTTCCAGCCGAAATGGCGCCGCGAGCAGATGCCGTGGATGCCCAAGGGCCGCTACCGGATCATGCGCGACTACATGCCCAGGGTCGGCACGCTCGGCCTGGACATGATGACCCGCACCTGCACCGTGCAGGTCAACCTCGATTACGCCAGCGAAGCGGACATGGTCAGGAAGTTTCGCGTCTCGCTGGCGTTGCAGCCGGTCGCGACCGCGCTGTTCGCCGATTCGCCGTTCAAGGAAGGCGAACCGAACGGCTACCTCAGCTACCGCTCGCACATCTGGACCGACACCGATCCGGATCGCACCGGCATGCTCGACTTCGTGTTCGAGGACGGCTTCGGCTACGAACGCTACGTCGACTACCTGCTCGACGTGCCGATGTATTTTTCGCACCGCGACGGCGAATACATCGACGCTTCCGGCAAGTCGTTCCGCAAGTTCCTGCGTGGCGAGCTCGACGTGCTGCCCGGCGCGCTGCCGACGCTGCGCGACTGGAACGACCACATGACCACCGCGTTCCCGGAAGTGCGGCTGAAGAAATTCCTGGAGATGCGCGGCGCCGACAGCGGCCCGTGGAGCCGCATCTGCGCGCTGCCGGCGTTCTGGGTCGGGTTGTTGTACGACGATGCCGCGCTCGATGCCGCGTGGGACCTGGTCAAGGACTTCAGCCTCGCGGAGCGCAACGCGCTGCGTGACGGCGTGCCAAGGCTTGCGCTGAAAACGCCATTCCGTAACGGCACGCTCAACGACCTCGCGCGCGAGGCATTGAAGATCGCGCATGCGGGCCTGCGTCGCCGCGCCAAGGCGGACAGCTGCGGCATCGACGAGAGCGGTTTCATCGAACCGCTGCTGGAAATCGCCGCGGCCGGGCAGACGCCTGCCGAACGCAAGCTGGAGTTGTTCCGCACCGAGTGGAACGGTTCGGTCGATCCGGTGTTCCGCGAGTTCGCGTACTGATTAGCTTTTCCCTCTCCCTTGAAGGGAGAGGGTGGCCGCAGGCCGGGAGAGGGTGAAGGAATTCGCGGGGTTTTCCCCTTTCCTGCCGCTACGCGGCATCACGCCCCGGCCGGTTGGCCTGCAAGCCAACCGGCGTTCACGGGCTCGCGGCTCAAGCCGCTCGAAAGCCCCGCTCACCCCACAAGGGGAGAGGAAAAATAGATCAATACCGCGACGCCACCAACGGCGCATCCGCCCACTGCCACGCGAGCTTGTAGCGGCGCTCGCTGTCGGCGGCGCCGGCCGCGTCGCCGAGCTTGCGTTGCGCCTGCGCCAGGCCGAACAGCGACCAGCCATTGTCAGGATAGGTCTTGAGGTCCTGGCGATAGGCTTCCGCCGCGCCGCGTGCATCACCGGCTTCCAGCAACGCCGCGCCGAGGTACCAGCGCGTCGGCAACGGCCAGTCGGCGGGTTCGTTGTAGTTGAGTTTGTCCTCGGCGGCGACCGCATCGTGCAGGGCCGAGATGCCCGAGCGGTCCTGGCCCTGCGCGCGCAACAGTTCGCCGCGCAGCAAGGCGTCGGCCACGCCCAGCAGGCCATCGGCGTGGTTGATGTCGAGGAAGCTGATTTTCGCCGTGGCCGGGTCGATCGCGATCGCGTGCAGGGCATCGAGTTCGCGCTGCGCCTCCGCTGCCTTGTTCGTGCGGGTGTAGGCCATGCCGCGCGCGAAATGCCAGACCGCGGTCGGGAACGGCAGCGTTGACGGCGGTTCGGCCTGCGCGAGGATCGCGTCCCATTCGCCGAAACGCACCTGGGTGAACAGCGGCGTGATCACGAACAGTTGCATCGCTTCCAGCGGCGGCACGCCCATCTTGTCGCGGTCGGCGCGCTGCGCGGTTTGCTCCGCCGCGCGCAAGGCCAGCGTGCGCGAACCGGTCAGGCTCGCGGTCATCGTCGCGAAATGCCAGTTGTGCGGCACGTAGCCGAGCGGGTACACGCCGTTGGTTCCGCGGCAGAACGACAGGAACGCCTTGTCCGCGGTAGTCGCGGCGAAATTGGTCAGCGTCGCGTCGTGGTAGCGGCCGAGGCGGATGTAGGTGTGCGCCGGCATGTGTACAAGGTGGCCGGAACCGGACGCGAGCGCGGCCAGCGCGTCGGCGTAGGGTTCGGCGCGTTGCGGGTTCGGCGAAGCCTCGGTGGCGTGGATGTAGTAATGCATCGCGCCGATGTGGCGCGGGTTGCGCGCGAGCACGCGTTCGAGTTCGCCGATGATGCGCGGCGTGTATTCGGTCTGCTGGCCTTGCGCGGTCCAGTAGGACCAGGGCGTGAGGTCCATCAGCGCCTCGGCGTACAACGTCGCCGCGTCGTCGTCCCGTGGGAATTGCGCGACGGCCTTGGCCATCGCGTCCGCGTAGGCCTTGTCGAGAAGCTTGCGGTCGTCCGGCGCGGGATCGGCATAGCGCGCCTGCAAGGCTTCGATCAGCGCGCGATCGGCCGGCGTCGCGTGCGCGGCGAGCGCGGCGGCGCGGCGCGAGAATTCGAACGCGGGCTGGTTCGCCTCGGGTTGCATCGCCAGGTTGATGTTCGGCCCCAGCACCAGCGCCTGCCCCCACCAGCACATCGCGCAATCGGGATCGAGTCGCGCGGCTTCGGCGAAGGAACGTCCGGCGGCTTCGTGGTTGAAACCGTAGGCCATGCGCAGGCCCTGGTCGAAGTAGCGTTGCGCGGCCGGTACTTTCGTCCCGATATCGCGGTGCAGGTCGCCGAAGCTGTCGAACAGCTTCGGCCCGGCCGGGGGCGGCGCGGCTTCGGCCACGGGTTGCGGGGCCTTGCATGCGGCGAGCAGCAGGACGATCGCGAAGACGGCGGCGGCGTGGCGGGACATGGCGGTTCCCCCGGGGGACTTTCCATCGAGGAACGGGCGCGGCCGGGGATAACGGCCATGCAATGCGAAGCGTTCTAGAATCGAGTCCTTTCCCCCGCCCGGGAGTTCCCCGATGAAATCGCGTGCCGCCGTCGCCTTCGCCGCGGGCGAGCCCTTGAAGATCGTCGAGATCGACGTCGAACCGCCGCGCAAGGGCGAGGTGCTGGTGAAGATCAGCCACACCGGCATCTGCCACACCGATGCGTTCACGCTCAGCGGCGACGATCCGGAAGGCCTGTTCCCCTGCGTGCTCGGCCACGAAGGCGCGGGTGTGGTGGTCGAAGTCGGCGAGGGCGTGACATCGGTGAAGCCCGGCGACCATGTCATTCCGCTGTACACCGCCGAATGCGGCGAGTGCCTGTTCTGCAAATCGGGCAAGACGAATTTGTGCACCTCGGTGCGCGCGACCCAGGGCAAGGGCGTGATGCCGGACGGCACCACGCGCTTCTCGTACGACGGCCAGCCGCTGTACCACTACATGGGTTGCTCGACTTTCAGCGAGTACACCGTCGTCGCCGAAGTCTCGCTGGCGAAGATCAATCCCGAAGCGAACCACGAACAGGTCTGCCTGCTCGGCTGCGGCGTGACCACTGGCCTGGGCGCGGTGAAGAACACGGCGAAAGTGCAGGAAGGCGATTCGGTCGCGGTGTTCGGCCTCGGCGGCATCGGGCTGGCGGTGATCCAGGGCGCGAAGCGCGCGAAGGCCGGGCGCATCATCGCCATCGACACCAATCCGTCGAAGTTCGACATGGCGCGCGACATGGGCGCGACCGATTTCGTGAATCCAAAGGATCACGACAAGCCGGTGCAGCAGGTGATCGTGGAGATGACCGGCTGGGGCGTCGACCATTCCTTCGAATGCATCGGCAACGTCAACGTCATGCGCGCGGCGCTGGAGTGCGCGCACCGTGGCTGGGGCCAGAGCGTGGTCATCGGCGTGGCCGGCGCGGGACAGGAGATTTCCACGCGCCCGTTCCAGCTCGTAACCGGGCGCAAGTGGATGGGCACCGCCTTCGGCGGGGTGAAGGGCCGGTCGCAATTGCCGGGCATGGTCGAGGACGCGATGCGTGGCGATATCCGGCTCGCGCCGTTCGTGACCCACACCATGCCGCTCGAAGACATCAACACCGCGTTCGACCTGATGCACGAAGGCAAGTCGATCCGCAGCGTCGTGCACTACGGCTGAGTTCGCGCCGCGCGCGGCATGCGTGCGACGTTCCCACCGCAACGCGAAGGAGAGGAACGATGGCAATCTCGATACATCCATCCATCGACAACGGCGTGAAGAAGGGCGCGACCGGTTTCGCCGGCGGCACGCTGCAATGCAATTGCGCCAGCGACAAGGTCGAAGTGAAGATCGACGGTAACGTCGCGCACAACCACGCCTGCGGTTGCACCAAGTGCTGGAAGCCGGAAGGCGCCGCGTTCTCGGTGGTCGGCGTGGTGCCACGCGACAAGCTC
The DNA here is from genome assembly GCF_007556775.1 of Lysobacter lycopersici. Lineage (GTDB taxonomy): Bacteria > Pseudomonadota > Gammaproteobacteria > Xanthomonadales > Xanthomonadaceae > Pseudoluteimonas > Pseudoluteimonas lycopersici. Next base: position 1,644,704 of record NZ_CP041742.1, on the reverse strand, counting down.
AGCGTCACCGCCAACGAGGGCAAGCTCGCCGTCGTCGACGAGAAGGCGACGATCCAGCGCCATGCCTGCAAGGACTGCGGCACGCACATGTACGGCCGCATCGAGAACAAGGATCATCCCTTCTTCGGCCTCGACTTCATCCACACCGAACTCTCGCCGCAGCAGGGCTGGGAGGAACCGCGCTTTGCCGCGTTCGTGTCCTCCATCATCGAGGGCGGCGGCGCGAAGCCCGAACAGATGGATGGCGTGCGCGCGCGCCTGGCCGAACTCGGCCTGCCCCCCTACGACGCGCTCAACCCGACGCTGATGGATGCGATTTCCACCCACGTCGCGAAGCGCAACGGCGTGTTGTAGGGCGGGCCTTGGCCCGCCACGAGCCGCATGGACTAGGCATGCAGAAGATCGAATCGCACGCCTGCTGCGGCGGAACCCAGGAAGTCTGGTCGCATCGTTCGCACACTCTCGATTGCGACATGAAGTTCGGGCTGTTCCTGCCGCCGCAGGCGCAGGACGGCCCGGTGCCGGCGTTGTACTGGCTCTCGGGCCTGACCTGCACGGAACAGAACTTCGTCACCAAGGCCGGTGTGCAGCGTTACGCGGCGGAACACGGCATCGTCATCGTCGCGCCGGACACCAGTCCGCGCGGCGACGATGTCGCCGATGCCGACGGTTACGACCTCGGCAAAGGCGCGGGTTTTTACGTCAATGCCACGCAATCGCCGTGGTCCGCGCATTACCGCATGTACGACTACGTGGTCGACGAATTGCCGGCGCTGGTCGAAGCGCATTTCCCGATCACGAGCGCGCGTGCGATCAGCGGGCATTCGATGGGCGGCCACGGTGCGCTGGTCGCGGCGCTACGCAATCCGGGACGTTATCGCAGTGTTTCTGCGTTCTCGCCGATCGTCGCGCCGTCGCAAGTGCCGTGGGGCGAGAAAGCGTTTTCCGCCTACCTCGGCGACGACCGCGGGGCGTGGAAGCAGTACGACGCGACCAGTCTGGTGAAATCCACGACGGAAAAACTGCCACTGCTGGTCGACCAGGGCGAGGCCGACGAATTCCTCGCAACGCAATTGAAGCCGCAACTGTTGGTCGATGCCTGCGCGGCCGCCGGCCATCCGCTCGACCTGCGCATGCGGCCCGGCTACGACCACAGCTACTACTTCATCGCCAGTTTCGTCGGCGAGCACATTGCCCACCATGCCCGCGCATTGCGGGCGTAGCGGTCACGTGAAGGATCAATGCCTACCGGGCTTGCCGAGCTCGCGCCAGCTTTTCTCGGACACGTCGACGTCGTGCTTCCTGGCCGCGGCGAGGATGCGTTTCCACGCCGCGTCGCGTTCGTCGTCGCTGACATCTTCCACCTGGTCGAAGCGTGCAACGGCATTGCGCACGTGTTCGGCATCGTTGATCGGCATCTTGCGTTCCTTCGGGAACGCGAACGCACTGTCGTCGAGCGCATTGCGGTGGCTGGCATCGAGTTCGGACATGATCTTGCTCCTGCGCGGGGTGCCGGGAGCTTGCGCCTGTCGCGGTGAAGGCGTCGCTCGCGAAGCTGTCTACGGCGATGCGAGCGTGAAATCGGTGTAGGCGAAGCGCCCGTCGCGCAGCACCATTTCGCCGCGTTCGATGTCGAGGGGTTTGTCGAACATCGGCCCGGCGCAGGCGCAGGTGTGGAATTCGCCGTTCTCGCCGCAGGGATCGACGGTGTCCGGAAGCTCGCGCAACAAGGCTTCGTCGAACGCGCGGCCGGCGAAACCCGTGTCCAGTTGCGTGGCATCGACGCAGCAAATATCCGCGCGCAGGCCGCCGGAGATCATCTCGCGCGCGAGCTTTGCCGTGTCGCTGCCGAATAGCGGGAACAACGGCGTCCAGCCGAGCCGCGCGCACAGCGCCTCGCGCCATGCCTTGATGTCGGCGAGGAACAGGTCGCCGAAGGCGATGCGCTCGATGCCGGGCCAGCGTTCTCGCGCGCGTTCCAGCGCATCCGCGAAGCTCGCTTCGTAAGTCGCGTTGTCGGTGTGTTGCGGGATCCACGCCTCGATCACCGGCAGGCCCGCCGCTTGCGCCTGCGCATGCAGCACATCGACGCGGATGCCCTGCATCGAGATGCGTTCGTAGCCATCGGTGATCGTGGTGACCAGCCCGACGACCTCGAATTCGCCGCGCTGGCGCAGGGCATGCAACGCCCATGCGGCATCCTTTCCACCGCTCCAGGACAGCAGCGCAGGCGTCATGAGCCGCCGATCAACGCATTGGCACTCGGAATATTCCCGCTGCAGGTCACGGGGTACGATTCGCTTGGGTCACGGCAGGTCGGTTTCGACGGTTCGATAGACTGCCAACACATCATCTTCGGCGCCAGGATCGGTGTGGGCGGAGAAATAAATTCGAGGTTGAGGAGGGTTTCCGTCAATCGGAGGCATGAAGCCAACCTCCGGTTCGGAGCGCAGCATCGTGTCGTCGCTGCTCATCTTCTTCTGGGTCACGAGGCCAGTGTCGAGGTGAAGGTTCGCGACGTAGATGTTCGAGTTGCCCGTGCCAGCGCCACTCTTGGTGGCATACAAAAGATACGAGGAGGTACCCGTCTGGAAGGTTTCCACGGAGCTGAACGCTTTCCCATCCATGCTGTCGACCGTAGTTAAGACGACGTTGCTGCCGGAGGCACTGTAGACCTTGTACTGAGTCGCTTCGTTATTGTCGTCCATCAGCACGCCGTAGACCGCGCTCCCAGCGAGTTCCGGCGCCGCCCAGGCAGACGCGGTGGTCTTCTTGCCCAGGCCATCGGTCGTCAACTGAGTGGAGGGGCAATTTGCAAGATCCATGTTCGCCTTGAAGAGCTCGCGTGTGCCACCCGAGGTCGGAACCTTGGTGTACATCAAGAAGTTCTCGTACGAACTGAAGCGCGGAAAGTTGCCTGTCGTGTTCGTGGGCAGGGGGGTACAACGAGATGTGCCATCCAGCGCTTGTGTGATGAGCCGTTGGTTGTTGGCCTGCTGCGCCATGAAAACCACGCGCGTCGCGGATCCCGGGTTCGGATTCTGGGAGGGATAGACCACATTGCGCGATGCCAACACCAGGGGGCTGGTGCTCACTGGAAACGGTGACGTCCAGGCCGCGATCCCGACTGGGCGAATGTAGCTGATCGTGAGTACGGGATTGTTCGGGTCGTCGTCGTTGTAGTCCATGTAAACGACGAATGTGCCGCTGGAATCCTGACCCCACTCAGGCCCGTTGCCAACGAATGCGCAGGTCGTTTCCATGTCGGTCGGCACGGTGAGGGAGCCATCCAGTTTCACCCTGCCTGTGTACAGCTCGCCCGGGCCATCGTCGTCCAAAGGTTGGCAGTAGACGTAACGTGCACTGTGGCCGGCCGTATCGAACTCAATGTCCACAATGCTCATGTCATCGGGGGACACGAGGACGTCCGAGGTGGCCCAAGCCGTGTTCGCGAGGCCGAGGAGAAGAATCGGCGCGCATCCGATAGCGCGTGCGATGAAGTGCCGTTTCGTGAGTCGCGTCATGACGATGCTCCTGAAGTGCCGGGGACAATGGACATCAGGCCGGGCTTTGCACACCGGTCGTTCGGGATTTCATACCCGCGCTCAGTAAACGGTCAAGCAGACTCGAACATCAACCGACGGCCGGTCGTCGATGATCATCGTGACTCACTTGAAGGCATAGATATCGCCACTCCACGACAGTAGCGCAGGCGTCACGCCGCGGTCACGTCGCGCAGTTCCCAACCGCTGCCGGCGAGCCAGCGCAATCGTTGCTTGAGCAGGTTGCCTGACAACGACGTGGTGGCGACCAGCTCGACGTGCAGGTCGTGTTGCGAACCCTGCACGCTCGCGCCGGGATCCGTCGCGCCCAGTGTCGGATCCACGCCATCGGGGTCGTCCTGCCGTGCGCGCCAGCGTTGGAACAACGCGTCGCTGCGCAACGCTTCCTGCAGTTCCGTGGCCATTCCTTCCGCCGATTGCGAACGGAATGCGAGTTCGGGATCGCCGCCGCGCGCATGTGCGGTGTCCGGCAGGCGCAGGAAATAGCGAGTCGGCATGTGCTTCGGCTCCGGCGTGTCGATGGCATGCCAGCCTGCGGGCGCAGGCGTGGCGATGGCGTCAAGGATGGAGGGATCGCGCCGTGCGATCAGGCGAACGGCGCGTTCTCGGCGGCGAAGCCGATCACCAGCGCGCCCTTGCCGACGTTCACCATGCCGGACAGGCCCATCACGCTTTCGAACACCTCGACGTTGTGTTCGGCGCAGGTGTCGATCAGGCGCTGGTAGCCGGGCAGCGCGCGCATGCCCTCGAGTTCGCCGCCGAAGCTCAGGCCCATGGTCGGGGTCATCAACCCGGCGCGCACGCGCTTGCCGGCGTAATCGAACAGCTTTTCCGCCGCGGGCTCGAAGCCCTTGATCTTGCCGACCGGCCCGGTTTCGCCGCGGTTGCAGTGCAGGATCGGCTTGATGTCCAGCGCGGTGCCGAGCGTGGCGCTGAGGAAGCTGACGCTCTTGTCTCCGCGCTTCTTGATGCGGTTGCGCAGGTAATGCAGGTCCGGCGGCACCATGTAGCCCTGCGTGTGCAGCGCCAGGTTCTCGAGTCGCGCGCGGATCTTGGGCGCGCCTTCGCCGGCCGCGCGCAACCGCGCCGCTTCCACCGCGAGCACGCCGACCGCGGAAAACACGTTCTGGCTGTCGATCACCCGCAGCGAGAACGGCGTGTTGTTGCCCGCCGCCTGCCGCGCCGGGCGGTATTCGTTGAGGATGGTGTAGCTGGCCTGCACGGCGTTGTCGTGGATGCCGCTGCGCGAACGCGTGGTGGTGATGCAGAACACGTAGTCGTAGTCCAGCACCAGCTTGGACAGGAACAGGTCGTGCACCTGCTGCACGGTGTAGGGCGTGGTGTCGGCGTTGTAGGCCTGCGCGGCGGTATCGCCGGTGAGGAAGTTGAGCGTGGCTTCCTCGTTGCGCATGTCGGCGAGGACGGCCTGGCCGATCTGCACCGTCACCGGCAGGATGGTGATCTGCTCGCGTTCGATGAAGTCCGCCGGCAGGTCGCAGGCCGAATCGATGACGATGCCGATGCGCATGTTTTCCCCCGATCCGCGGCCGTATGGGCCCTAGCGCATCGTAGCAGGCGCCGCATCCGGCGTTGCGGCAGCCGGGGCGGTTGCGGGAGGCAGGGGCAGTCGCCTGGCCAGGTACTCGGCGCCGTGCGTGGTCAGGTGGCCGTAGTCCCAGGTGGTGAGCGTGGAAGCGTCCTGGCCCGTGCGCGTCAGGCAGCCCCGCGCATCGCAAAAGGCATCCATCGCCGAGACGTATTCGGCTTCGCCCTGGCGCTCGATCGCCGCGCGCATGTCGGCGTCGATCCTCGCCCGGTCCGTCTCCATCGATTGGCTCATCCGCATCGGCGGCGCACGGTCCTGCTCGCGCGCCATGCGGAACAGGATGTTCGGCAACGGCCAGCGCCATGCCGGCGCGGGCCCGACCACGATCACGCGCCGCGCGCCGTTCTGGCGCAGCGCATGCACCGTCGGCAGGAGGATGCGGTCCATGGCGCGCGGCTTCCAGCCAGACCAGTACGCGAACAGCACCACCACGTCCGGGTGCAGCTCCTGCACCACGCGCATGACGTGGATGTTCCCCTCCGCGCAGACCGCCACCTTCCGGCGCGGGTGGAACGTCCAGAAGTTCGGTGCGCAGCTGCTGCGCGTGAATTGCGCGATGCGGAAACGGCCGTCGGCGATCTTGCGCAAGCCTGGATACAGCCGGCCCGCATGCGAATCGCCCCACAGCAGCACGAGCGGCAGGTGCTGCCCGTTGTCCGGGTCGATGCATTCGGGCGCATAGGCATCGGCCCGGCTGCCGGGCGGCAGCCAGCACTGCGGGGATCGGGCGTCGGCGTGGTAGTCGAAGCGATATGCGCCGTAGGGCGCCGCGGGGCCGCGGAAGTGCGCGGGGAATCCGTCGAAATGCGCGATCGCGGCGCCGCACAGCCCGATCGCCAGCATGGCGGCGAACAGCACCGGTGCGCTGCGCCGCGCGGGCATGCCGAACCGGATCGGCTTCTCGATGAAGAAGAAAGTCGCTATTGCCAGCACGAACGCCAGCGCTAGGCCGGCGAGTCGCTGTGGCCACGACACGTCGCCATCGTGGGCGAAATTCTGGAATACGAAGATCGGCCAGTGCCAGAGATAAAGGGGGTAGCTGACGAGGCCGATGCCGACCATCCATTTCCGCGACAGCAATGCGCGATTGACGAAACCGCCCGGCCCCGAGGCGACCAGTAATGCGCTGCTCGCCACCGGGAGCAAGGCCCGCCAGTCCGGGTATGGCGGGTTCTGGCGGATGTAAACGGTCGCCGCGACGATCAACGTCAGCCCTGCCAATGACGCGGCGTTCGCGAGCGGGATCGCGCGAGGCGCAACAGTGCCCGCCATCCGATGCGCCCGGATCGCGAGCATGGCGCCCGCCGCCAATTCCCAGAACCTCGAGTAGGGCGAATAGAACGCCGCCACCGCGTTACCGCGCGACAGGTACAGGCACAGGACCAGGGAAGTGGCCAATACCAGCCCGATCGCGATCTGCGGGCCCCGCGGCAACCGCCAGGCCAACCACAGCAACAGCGGCCAGACCAGGTAGTACTGCTCCTCGATCCCGAGCGACCACAGGTGCAGCAGCGGTTTGCGGATGCCCGCCGGATTGAAGTACCCGACTTCCGACCATTGCAGCAGGTTCGAGGCGAACCCGGCCCCCCATGCGGTGTGCTCGCCGAGCAAGGCGTAGACCTCTGCCCTGAGCGCGAACCAGCCGTATCCCAGGCACGCGGCAAGCACGACGATCAGCGCCGGGAAGATGCGCCGGATCCGGCGCGCGTAGAAATCCACGAGGCTGAACCTGCCGACGGCGAGGTCGTCGAGCAGCAGTCCGGTGATCAGGAAGCCCGAAATGACGAAGAACACGTCCACGCCGACGAACCCGCCGGGCAACGCGGCGGGGAATGCATGGAAGGCGAGCACCGAAAGGATGGCGATCGCGCGCAAACCATCGATGTCGGGCCGGTAATGGCCGGCATGTCGGTTGGCGGAAGGCATCACGATCGAAGCAGGGAATCGATCCCGCAAGGATAGCGCAGCGGCCGGCGAACACGCCGCGCCACTTGCCGCGGGCCACCGCTCGCCGGACACTGCCCGCACGGGGGGAGCATGAGGCGAACCTGGATCCTGCTGCTGTTGTCGTGCGCATGGAGCGCGGTCGCGCCGGCGATGGCGCGCGACAGCGGCATCGCGCATGTCACGGCCGTTCCGGATTCGGTTTCCACGGCCAAGCCGCCCGCGGTCGCGAACGCGCAGGTAGCCACGTCGCCCACCCTGGCGCAGGTGCGGCTGGCGATGCCCGCGGGTGGCGGCTGGTGGCGGCTGGATCCCGCGGTTTCCGGCCCTGATCGCCTGCTGCTGGTCTACCACCCGTACAGCGCGCGGGTGAGCGTGCGCCTGCCGCCGGACTACCGCGTCCAGGCGCGCACCATTTTCGAAACCGACCTCGATCCGGCGTGGTCGCGGCGCGCGCTCGCGTTCCCGCTGAAGGCGCCCGGGCCGGTGTTCATCGGCATCGATGGCGCGCGCTATCCGTTGCAGGTCGCAATCCGCGATGTGCGCGAACACACCGCCGAGGACCGCGGCCACACGCGCGTGCTGTTCACCAGCATTGGCGTGCTGGTCGGTGTCTGCCTGGTCGCGCTGGTGTTCTGGCTGGTGCTACGCGATCGCATCTACCTCTGGTACGCGGCCTGCATGGCCAGCCAGATGCTGTACCTGCTGTGCTCGAACGGCGAGGCCTATGCCATGCCGGGGTTGCGCCTGCTCGGGCGTTTCGCCGCGCCGGGCGTGTGGTTCGTGGCCACGCTGTCCACGATCATCGGCGTGAACTTCCTGCTCGTCTTCGCCGAATTGCGCACGCGCGTGCCGCGCCTGAGCCGGTTGCTGATGCTGGTCGGCGCGTGGCTGCCGTTGCTGTTGCTGGCGTTGCTCGTGTCGCCGTGGCCGGCGAACAAGGACTGGTTCCCCGGCATCGGCAACCTGCTGCTGTTGCTGGCGAACATCGTCGCCATCGCCGCGCTGGCGCTGGCGTGGCGCCGCGGCGGCCGGCATGCCGGGCAGATGCTGTTGGCGTGGGTGCCGCTGGTGGTGATGTCCACTGCGCGCGCCGTCCAGCTCAGCATCGGCGCGCCCTTGTCGCCGTGGCTGGAATACGGCCTGCCGCTGGTCCTGGCCTGTACGGCGGTGGTGCTGATGCTTGGCCTGGCCGATCGCATGCAGGCGTTCCGCAGCGAGCGCGACCGCGCGCGCCAGGACGCGCAGCACGATCCGCTCAGCGGCGCGTACAACCGCGTCGGCATCATGCAGCGGCTGCAGCACGCGGTGGCCGAGGCGCGCGCCGAATCGCGGCAGCTCGCGGTGCTGTTCCTCGACATCGACCACTTCAAGCAGATCAACGACACGCACGGCCACGCGCTGGGCGACGCCTGCATCCGCCAGTTGTCGTGGCTGGTGCAGGAAGACCTGATGCCCGGTGAATCGTTCGGCCGACTCGGCGGCGAGGAATTCATGCTGGTGCTGCCGGGCGTGAACGGCCGCCACGCGCGCGATGCCGCCGAACGCCTGCGGCGCAAGGTCGAGGGCCGCAGCGTGGTGCTCGACGGCGTGCGGGTGGGCATGACCGTGAGCATCGGCAGCGTGGAATACGTTGCGCCGGAAACGCCCGATGCGCTGGTGAAGCGCGCCGATGCGGCGATGTACGCGGCGAAGGAAGCCGGGCGCAACCGGGTGGTGGCGGCGTAACGGGATATCGACGCGGATTGCGTATCCTCGGCGCTCCCCACGCGCTGGAATCGCCATGACGACGAAGACCTATGCCGGCAGTTGCCACTGCGGCGCAGTGAAATTCGAAGCCGACATCGACCTCGCCGAAGGCGGCGGCAGGTGCAACTGCTCGATCTGCCGCAAGACGCGCAACTGGTCGGCGAGCATCAAGCCCGCGGCGTTCCGCCTGCTCAGCGACCCGGCCGCGACCACCGATTACTTCCGCAACGGCGCGGTGCACTGGCCGTTCTGCAAGACCTGCGGCGTGCGCGCCTACGGCCATGGCGACATCCCGGAAGTCGGTGGCGAGTTCTACAGCGTGCAACTGGCCTGTCTCGACGATGTCGATGACGAAGCGCTGGCCGCGGCGCCGATGCGCTACGCCAACGGTCGCGACAACGACTGGTGGCACGAGCCGTCCGAAGCCGAGAAGAAGTTCCTGTAATGCCGGGCATCGTTCCGAACGATGTGCTCGCGTTCTGGCGCGATGCCGGCGCATCGAAGTGGTTCAACGGCGGCGCGGATTTCGACGTCGAATGCCGAACGCGTTTCCTCGAAGCGCATTTCTCCGCCGCGCGGCGCGAGTTCGACGGCTGGACGGAAGATGCGGAAGGAGCGCTGGCGCTGGTGCTGCTGCTCGACCAGATTCCTCGCAACGTGTTCCGCGGCAGCGGACACGCCTTCGCTACCGACGGCCTCGCCCGCGAAGTCGCGCGAAACGCGGTCGATGCCGGTTTCGATATGCGAATCGATGTCCCGTTACGAATCTTCTTCTACATGCCGTTCGAGCATTCGGAAGCCATGGCCGACCAGGATCGTTCGCTGCAGTTGCTGACGGCGATGGGCGATGCGAACTATGTCGATTACGCGCGCCGCCATCGCGAGGTGATCGCGCGCTTCGGGCGGTTTCCACACCGCAATGCCGTGCTCGGGCGCATCAGCACGCCGGAGGAACGGGCGTGGCTGGAGGCGGGCGGCGGGTTTTGACGATGCCGAAAGTGGCTGAGGTTACGGTTCGGTCTGAATAAATTTTATGCCACGTCATCAAAAACTAGCGTGACATCGCGCGCTAAAACCGTGACAACACCAAACTCTCCAGCGATACGGTACTCACCTGGCTGGACAACCGACAGGTCATCGATGCAGCCGTAATCCGCGCTGCCGTCAGGGTCCAGGGTGGGTCGAACCGATTCTTGTGGAAGCAGCCCGCTTACCGAAGAGACGCCTGAAAAGAGAATTACACCGGATTTGTAACAGGCCCACTCGCCGCTTGAAGGCGGCATTGCCCTTGGATGAGTTTGCAGCAAGCTGGCGTCAATATTGAAGCTGAGCGACTCCGAGGCGCGACGCCATCCGAAGACGAATGAATCTTCAAGGAGGATATCGTTGAATGATTCGATGCCCATGATCGGCAGGTTGCTCAATACCGCGAAATCGCCGGATCGATCTGCGCCCAGGCGTCGATCCCGCCGGTGACGTTGTAGACCTCGCGGAAACCCAGCCCACGGAAATGCTCCGCGGCTTGCGCGCTGCGTCCGCCGTGGTGGCAAATGAACGCGATGGGCGCGTCCTTCGGCAACGATTCCAGCGCATCGATGCCATCGTCCAGCGTGCGATGTGGATGCGGCAGTTCCGCCAGCGCGCGTTCCTGCGGCGGACGCACGTCGACGATGGTCACGCGCTGGTCGGCGAGCATTGTGCGCGCCGCTTCCGGCGCGAGTTCGCGCACCGGTTTCGGCGCCGACGGATGCACGATCACCAGTCCGCGGCCGCGTTCGTCGTCGGCCCAGTCGATGGACAGCCCGCTCGCGCGCCGCGCCGAGGCGAGGTCGAATTGCAGGCGCACGCCATCGACGGACGTGGCGATCGCGTTCGTCTCGGCCGGCACCAGTTGCAACCGCGCCTGGTATTGCGGATCGAGCTGCACCTGCACCGCGATGCCTTCGCCGGCGTTGTCGATGGCATCGCGCAGCATCGCGATCGCCGCGGGCGTCACCTCGATCGAAGGCGGTGTGCGATCCGGCGGCGGCAGGCCGAGCGCGGACTGCAGTTCGCCCGAATCGGCCATCTGCCCGACGATGTCGCTTCCGCCCACGAGTTCGCCATGGATGTAGAGCTGCGGGATCGTCGGCCAGTTGCCATGGAGCTTGATGCCTTCGCGGATGTCCGCGTCGGCGAGCACGTCGACCGCGTGGTAGTCGTCCAGCCCGATCGCAGCCAGCGCTTGCACCGTACGCGCGGAAAAACCGCATTGCGGCGCGCGCGGCGTGCCCTTCATGAACAACACCACCGGATGGGCTTCGAGCAACGCCTGGATGCGCTGCTGGACGACGGGATCGAGGGACATGGCGAGGACCGGACGCTAGGAAAGGCGCGCAGTGTACGCCGTGGCATCATGCGACGATGTCGATGGCGCCAAACCCGCAAGGATTGCATCGGATTCCGCGCCACCCGCAGGCGTGGTGGCCATGCCTCCTCGCTTCGCAATTGCTGGTGGCGTGGGCCTGGTGGCGCTTTGGCACGCGGGTCGGCTTGCCGCTGATGCTCGCCAGCCACGCGCTGTCCTGGTGGGGCGTGTTCCGTCCGCAGTCGCGGCTGTATTCGCCGGTTCTGTCGCGCCTGCCGACGAACGAAAACGTCGCGTGGCTGACCATCGACGATGGTCCGTCGGCGGAGACCCGCGCCGTCCTCGACCTGCTCGATGCACGCGGTGCGAAGGCCACGTTCTTCCTCGTCGGCGAACGCGCGGCGCAGCGTCCGGACGACGTGCGCGAAATCGCACGCCGCGGCCACGGCATCGGCAACCACAGCGCCAGCCATCCGTCGGCGATGTTCTGGGCGCTGGGCCCGAAGCGCATGCGTTCCGAAATCGAACGCACGCAGCAAATCCTGTGCGACACCGCCGGCAGTGCGCCGCGCTGGTTCCGCGCGGTCGTCGGCATGGCGAATCCCTTCGTGTCGGCGCCGCTGCGCGACCTCGGCCTCGCGCGCGTGGCCTGGTGCGCGCGCGGCTTCGATGCGGTCGCCGCCGATCCGGCATCCGTCGTCGCGCGGATCGAACGCGGGCTACGCCCCGGTGCGATCGTGCTGTTGCACGAAGGCGCGGCGCACGGGCGTAATATCGAAACGATTGGATTGCTGCTGGACCGGCTCGATGCGCTCGGTTATCGCAGCGTGTTGCCGGAAACGCTGGAGGCAGGCGAAACGGAAGCGATCAACGCGTCGCCACGATCAGCCAGTTGTTGAACGGCGTGCGCCCGTGCAGCGGGCGGAAATCGGCGGCGAGTCCGGCATTCGCGAGCTTGCGCTCGAACCATTCTTGTTTCGGGTAGCACAGCGGCCCGCTGCGCATCCAGCCGATGGCATTGGCGAGGCGATCCACCATCCGCGTCGTGCGGCCACGCGCGTTGTCGTCGTGCAGGCCGCTGCGTACTACCAGTCGCGAACCGGGTTCAAGCATCGCAATCGCGTCGTCGAGCACGCGTTCCTGCGCCTCGCCAGGCAGGTATTGCAGCACGTCGAGCAGCGCGACCGAGCCGCGGTGCGACGGGCGTTCGCGCAGCAGGTCGCAAGTGGCGAACGCGACGCCGGCGAGCTTCGCGCGATCGGCCGCGGCCTTCGCGACCGCGATCTTGCCCGCGTCGAAATCCACGCCGGCGTAGCGCAGCGCCTGGCCGTCGGCGCGCAGCGCATGCGCGAGCAGGCCGATGCCGCAGCCGAGGTCGAGCAGCGGGGCGTCGCAGCCGCGCAGGGCCGCGACCACGCCGGGATACAGCGGATCGCTCGCGAGTTTTCCGCGCACGTAGTAGTAGTGGTAGCGGCGCGGCGGCCAGCGCGGTTCGGTGAAGGCATCGGCGATCGTGCTCGGCTTGTTCACGAATCTTGCCAACGCAACATTTCGCGCGCGACGGGCAGCGCCGCTTGCGCCCAGCGCGCGTACATCGCGGCCGATGGATGCAGGCCATCAGAGACCAGCATGTCCGGCTCCCCACCACCTTCTCGACTGATGCCAGTGATATCGACGAAGGCGACGCCGAGTGATGCGCAGATTTCTCGCGCGGCTCGGTTGTACGCGTCAAGCTCGGCAGCGATTTGCGCAAGATCGCGGCCGGAATCGCGCGCGAACGGGGTCACGCCCCAGTCGGGGATCGACAGCACGATGACGCCATGAGGGAAGCTGTGCGCATAACCAACAAGGCGCTCAAGCAAAGCGGAAAACTGCTCGCGATAGTCGTCGATCGGGCGCCCACGATACTGGTTGTTCACACCAATCAACAGGCTGATGAAATCCCACTCGTCTAGCGGTTCGGCCGCGTCCATCGCGGTGGACAGTTCGTCGGTAGTCCAACCGGTTTGGGCGATGATGCGTGGAGGCCAAAGGTCGATGCCTTCGTCGCGCAGCAAAGCGGCAAGTCGGACAGGCCAACGATCCGCTTCGGGAACACCTTCACCGATGGTGTACGAATCGCCGAGCGCGAGGTAGGTCAACATCGGTTGTCGGTTCTTGGTTGTTGGTTCCTGGCGGAATCGTATCCGGCTTTACCAACAACCAGGAACCAACAGCCAGCAACCGTTTCGATTCACGCCGCCGACTTGTCCGCGCGCTTCATCGGAACCACCTTGCCCGCCGCTTCCGCGCGACGAGACAGCACGCGATCGATGCGCGCGAGCACCTCGCGCAGCGCCGGCGCTTCCGGCAACAGGGTGACGCGGAAGAAATTGCGGTCCGGCACGTTGAAGCTGGAACCGGGCACGATCAGCACATCCTCGGTTTCCAGCAATTCCAGCGCGAAGGCGTGGTCGTCGAAGCCTTTCGCGGCGTCACCGACCACCGCCGGGAAGCCGTACAGCGCGCCGGCCGGGGCGACCAGTTCCAGGTGTTCGCTGGCGGCGCAGCTTTCGACCAGCGCCTTGCGGGTTTCGTACAGGCGACCGCCGGGCGCGGTCAGTGCGCGAATGGAATCGTCGGCGGTGAGCGCGGCTTCGATCGCGAATTGCCCCGGTACGTTCGCGCACAGGCGCAGCGCGCCGAGCAGGTCCATCGCGTGGTAAAGATCGCCGACGACGGCGTTGTCTCCGCTGAGCACCGCCCAGCCCACGCGCCAGCCGCAGGCGCGATGCACTTTCGACAGGCCGCCGAAGCTCAGGCACGGCACGTCGCCGGCCAGCGGCGCGACTGGTTGGAATGCGTTGTCGTCGTAAAGGATGCCGTCGTAGATCTCGTCGCACATCAACAGCAGGCCGTGCCTGGCGGCGATGGCGACGATGCGTTCCAGCAATTCGCGCGGATAGTTCGCGCCGGTCGGGTTGTTGGGGTTGATGAGCACGATGGCGCGGGTGCGCGAGGACACCAGCGCTTCGATTTCCTCCGGATCGGGCAGGAAGCCGTCCTCGGCGCGGCAGCGGTAATACACCGGGCGACCGTCGTTGAGGATGGTCGCCGCCGACCACAACGGATAATCGGGCGAGGGCAGCAGCACTTCGTCGCCGGGATCGAGCAGTGCGCGCAGCGACAGGTCGATCAGTTCGCTGACGCCGTTGCCGACGAACACGCGTTCCGCGCTCGCATTCGGCGTGCCGCGCCTGGCGTGGAACGCGGCGATGGCCTCGCGCGCTTCCGGCAGGCCCTGCTGGTGGGTGTAGGGATCGGTGCGCGCGATGCGGTCGGCGATGGCGTGCTGCAGGTTTTCCGGCGCACGGAAACCGAAGGCGCCCGGGTTGCCGATGTTCAGCTTCACCAGGGTGCGGCCCTGGGTTTCCAGTTCGCGCGCGCGGCGGGCGAGTTCGCCGCGGATTTCGTAACGGACTTCGGACAGGCGCTGGCGGGTCTTGACGGGGGACATCGGTCGCGGGAATCGGGGCGGAAATGTCGGGAAAGCCTAGCGGATCGCGGGTCCCGGCGCAGGCTAGAATCGCGCCATGACGCAAATCCGCCCCGCATGACGCCCCTGCGCGCGATCGGCTGGCCCTTTGCCGGGCCGCCGACGGACCCGGCCTGGGCCCAGGCCATCGCCGCGCATCCGTCCGCGCGCCCGGCCCGCGTCACCGAGCAGCACCGTTCCGGTTATGTCGTCGCGGAATCGCCGGACGAAAGTTATTCCCCCGAATCCCTGCCCGAATGGCAGCGCGCGAAATGCCCGCCCGAATCGCGGCCGGCGGTCGGCGACTGGGTGCTGGTGGAAGGCGAAGGCAAGGCCGCGCGCATCGTCGCGCTGTTGCCGCGTTTCTCCGCGATCAAGCGCGGCGCAGCCGGCGAGCACTACAAGCAGCAGCTGATCGCCGCGAACATCGATACCGCCTTCGTGGTCTGCGGCCTCGATGCCGACTTCAATCCGCGTCGGATCGAACGCTACCTGCTGCTGCTGTCCGGCAGCGGCGTGCAGCCGGTCGTCGTGTTGACGAAAGCAGACAAGGACGGCGCCGATGTCGATGCGGCGATGGAATCGCTATCCGCGACGCTCGCACAGGGAGTCGCCGTGGTCGCGGTGAACGCCAAGGATCGCGCCAGCGTCGATGCCTTGTCGCCGTGGCTGGGCGAAGGCCGCAGCGTGGTGCTGGTCGGCAGTTCCGGCGCCGGCAAGTCGACCCTCACCAACACCTTGCTCGGCACCGAGAAGATGAAGACCGGCGCGGTGCGCGAAGGCGACGACCGAGGACGCCACACCACCACCCATCGCGCGTTGCTGGCGATGCCTTCGGGCACCTGCCTGATCGACACGCCCGGCATGCGCGAGTTGAAACCGACGGGCGAGGAAGACGTCGCTGAAAGCTTCGCCGACATCGAAGCCATCGCCGCGCAATGCAGGTTCCGAGATTGCTCGCACCAGCGCGAACCCGGTTGCGCGGTGCGCGCGGCGGTGGAACGCGGCGATCTCGACGCCGGCCGCGTCGCCAACTTCCTCAAGCTGCGCGACGAAGTCGCCGCCGCCTCCGACCAGCTCGCGACGCGGCTCGCGCAGAAGGCGGATGCACGCGTACAGGGCAAGGCGTTGAACAAGCGCCTGGACGAGAAGTATGGGAAGCACTGACGACACCGCCCACCATGCCGCGCTCGACGCGCGCATGGTCAAGGTCGCGCGCGGCATCAAGCTGCTGAGCCTGGTGAGCTGGCCGGCGAGCCTGCAGGCCCCGTTCCTGGAAGCCTGGCGCCGCGGCCAGCCGCGATTGCCCCAGGTCGAATACGCGCCGCAGGATTTCTCCGCCGCGCGCCGCGAACTGGACGCGATCGCGAACGAGGCCGACGAAGCGCATCCGCTCGGCCGCTACATCGCCGCCTCGGCGCGCAACTGGGCCATCGCCGCGGAACTGCTGGATGCGCTCGGCACGCCGGCGGTGACGCAGCATTCGATCCGCCTGTTCGGGCGACCCGACGAACCGCTGCCCGGCAACGGCCCTAGCACACGCGATGCGGCGCGGCATTTCATCGGCATCGCCAGCGAACTCGACGGCGAATTGCTGGCGCCATCGGAAACCGTGCCGATCTCGGCGATCTCGCTGCAATTGCAATTGCAGACCGCGCTCGACGATTTCTTCAACGGCCGCATGATCACGGTCGAACTCGACCCGGACCTGATCGCCAAGGCCGCCGCCGGCGCGACCCGCATCCGCCTGCGCAGCGGCGCGGTGTTCAACGACTACGACCGCGACCAGCTGCTGCAGCACGAGGCCTTCGTGCATTCGCTGACCGCGCTCAACGGCCGCGAGCAGCCGGTGTTGCGCAGCATGGAACTTCCATCGCCGCGCACCACCGCGACGCAGGAAGGCCTCGCGACTTTCGCCGAGCAGATCACCGGCGCCACCGACATCCAGCGCATGAAGCGGGTCAGCCTGCGCATCGAAGCCGTCGCCATGGCGCTGGAAGGCGCGGACTTCATCCAGGTGTTCAAGTATTTCCTCGACGCCGGCCAGAACGAGGTCGAAAGCTTTTCCTCGGCGCAGCGCGTGTTCCGCGGCGTGCCGGTGAACGGCGGCGCGGCGTTCACCAAGGACACCGTCTACCTGCGCGGGCTGATCGGCGTGCACACCTTCTTCCGTTGGGCCTTGCGGCAGGATCGCCTGCGCCTGTGCCGGATGCTGTTCGCCGGCAAGATGACGGTGGAGGACGTGCAGGACCTGGAACCGCTGTTCGCCGACGGCACCCTCGCCGCTCCGCGCTGGCTGCCGCACTGGGTGGCGCGCGCGAACGGGCTCGCAGGCGTGCTCGCGTTCTCGCTGTTCGCCAACCGCATCCGCCTCGACCGGATCACCGACCAGCCCTTGCGCCTGGCCGACGTCTGAGCCCGGCTTCGCAAGGGCGCATCGCCGGCACGGCGTAGAATCGTGGTTCCGCCCCGCGCCGAACGCCCCGACCGACGCCATGTCCGACGAACTGAAACAGGCCGCCCTCGACTACCACCAGCACGCGCCGCCAGGGAAGATCAAGGTCGTCGCGACCAAGCCGATGGTGACCCAGCGTGACCTGGCGCTGGCCTATTCGCCGGGCGTGGCCTACGCCTGCGAGGCCATCGTCGAGGATGCCAACGCCGCCAGCCGGATGACCGCGCGCGGCAACCTCGTCGCGGTCGTCACCAACGGCACCGCGGTGCTCGGCCTCGGCGACATCGGCCCGCTCGCCGGCAAGCCCGTGATGGAAGGCAAGGGCGTGCTGTTCCAGAAGTTCGCCGGCATCGACGTGTTCGACATCGAACTCGCCGAACGCGACCCGGACAAGCTGGTCGACATCATCGCCGCGATGGAACCGACCTTCGGCGGCATCAACCTCGAGGACATCAAGGCGCCGGAGTGCTTCATCGTCGAGCGCAAGTTGCGCGAACGCATGAACATCCCGGTGTTCCACGACGACCAGCACGGCACCGCGATCATCGTCGGCGCCGCGGTGCTGAACGCGCTGGAGATCGTCGGCAAGAAGATCGGCGACGTGAAGCTCGCGACCGCCGGCGCCGGCGCCGCCGGCATCGCCTGCCTCGACATGCTGGTCGCGCTGGGCATGAAGCCGCAGAACATCCTCGCCTTCGACCGCGAGGGCGTGCTGTACGAAGGCCGCGGCAAGATGGACCCGGACAAGCAGCGCTACGCGCGCGCCACCGACAAGCGCACATTGGCCGAAATAGTGACTGGCGCCGACGTCTTCCTCGGCCTGTCCGCCGGCGGCGTGCTCAAGCCGGAAATGGTCGCGACGATGGCGGACAAGCCCATCATCCTCGCGCTGGCCAATCCCTCGCCGGAAATCCTTCCCGAGGACGCGAAGAAGGTGCGCCCGGACTGCATCATCGCCACCGGCCGCAGCGACTACCCGAACCAGGTCAACAACGCGCTCTGCTTCCCCTACATCTTCCGCGGCGCGCTCGACGTCGGCGCGACCGAGATCAACGAGGCGATGAAGCTCGCCTGCGTGCGCGCGATCGCGCAACTGGCGCGGATGGAATCCTCCGATCTCGGCAGTGCTTATGGTGGGGAAGTCCCGACCTTCGGCCCCGACTACCTGATCCCGCGCCCGTTCGACCCGCGCCTGCTCACGATGCTGGCGCCGGCGGTGGCGCAGGCGGCGATGGATTCGGGCATCGCCCTGCGCCCGCTCGCCGACCCGGCCGCGTACACGGAAAAGCTCGGCCAGTTCATCCACCGCACCGGGCTGATGATGAAGCCGGTGTACGAGCGCGCGCGCGCCGACCGCAAGCGCGTGGTCTACGCCGAGGGCGAGGAATACACCGTGCTGCGCGCGGTGCAGACCGTGATCGACGAACAGCTCGCGCATCCGATCCTGATCGGCCGGCCGGACGTGATCGAAAGCCGCATCGCCAAGCTCGGCCTGCGCATGCGCGCGGGCGTGGATTTCGAGCTGACCAACATCAACGACGACCCGCGCTTCGACGAGTACTGGAAGCAGTACCACGCCCTGACCGAGCGCCGCGGCGTGACCCCGGACGCGGCCAAGAACCTGATGCGTTCGCGGCCCACCCTGATCGCCGCGCTGATGGTCGAGCGCGGCGAGGCCGATGCGCTGATCTCCGGCCTGGTCGGGCGCTTCCACAAGAAGCTCGGCTACCTGCGCAGCGTGTTCGACTTCGACAAGGGCGTGACCGGCACCGCGGCCATGACCGGCGTGCTCAACGACAAGGGCGCGTGGTTCTTCCTCGACACCCACGTGCAGCTCGATCCCTCCGCCGAGCAGATCGCCGAGGCGACGCTGCAGGCCAGCTACCGGCTCAAGCTGTTCGGCATCGAACCGCGCGTGGCGATGTTGTCGCACTCCAACTTCGGCAGCCACGCCGACGCCTCCGCGGCGAAGATGCGCAAGGCGCGCGACCTCGTCGCCGCGCGCGCGCCCAGCCTCGACGTCGACGGCGAGATGATGGCCGACACCGCGTGGAACGAGGAACTGCGCGAACGGATCATGCCGAACTCCACGCTCAAGGGCCGCGCCAACCTGTACGTGATGCCCAACCTCGACGCCGCCAACATCGGCTACAACCTGGTGCGGGTGATGACCGAGGGCGTGGCGATCGGCCCGATCCTGATGGGCCTCGACCAGCCGGCGCACATCCTCACCCCGGCCTCCACCCCGCGGCGCGTGGTCAACATGACCGCGATCGTTGCGGTCGAGGCGCAGATCCGCGCGGCGCAGCGGCAGGGCTGACGCGCACTGCTGTTGTAGGAGCGCACCTGGGCGCGACCGATCTTGCGACGGATCCCTGTAGGAGCGGCTTCAGCCGCGACTGAAAGGCGGTCGCGCTCGAGCGCGCTTCTACAATGGCCAAGGAGCAGCGACAGTCGCGACCGGGAATTCGTCGCAGACCAGTCGCGGCTGAAGCCGCTCCTACAGGGCAATCAGAATTACCCGGGTGAATTCAGATTCACCATCGGGAAGCCTGCTGCACGCTGCTAGACTCGACCCGGAAACCGGCCCGGAGCGCGCGATGAACTGGCTCAACGAACTGCTGCAGAACGATCCCGACCCGACCGAAACCCGGGAGTGGATCGAATCGCTGAAGGCGGTCATCGACCACGACGGCGCCGGGCGCGCGCACCAGCTGCTGGAAGGCATGGTCGATGTCGCCCGCCGCTCCGGGGCGCACCTGCCGTTCGCGCCGACCACCGAATACATCAACACCATCCCGCCGCAGCTCGAGCCGCGGATGCCGGGCGACGCGCACATGGAGTGGCGCATCCGTTCGATCATCCGCTGGAACGCGATGGCGATGGTGGTGCGCGCCAACCGCAAGCCGGGCGACCTCGGCGGCCACATCGCCTCGTTCGCGTCCAGCGCCACGCTCTACGACGTGGGCTTCAACCACTTCTGGCGCGCGCCCTCGGCCGAACACCCGGGCGATTTGCTCTACATCCAGGGCCACAGCTCGCCGGGCATCTATTCGCGCGCCTTCCTCGAGGGCCGCATCAGCGAATCGCAGCTCGACAACTTCCGCATGGAAGTCGACGGCAAGGGCATTTCCAGCTATCCGCACCCGTGGCTGATGCCCGATTTCTGGCAGACGCCGACGGTGTCGATGGGCCTGGGCCCGCTGGCCGCGATCTACCAGGCGCGCAGCTGGAAGTACCTGGAAGCGCGCGGCCTGATGCCCAAGACCGACCGCAAGGTGTGGTGCTTCCTCGGCGACGGCGAAACCGACGAACCGGAAAGCCTGGGCGCGATCGGCGTCGCCGGGCGTGAAGGCCTCGACAACCTGGTGTTCGTCGTCAACTGCAACCTGCAGCGCCTCGACGGCCCGGTGCGCGGCAACGGCAAGATCATCCAGGAGTTGGAAGGCGCGTTCCGCGGCCACGGCTGGAACGTGATCAAGACCATCTGGGGCAGCTACTGGGATCCGCTGCTGGCCAAGGACACGCAGGGCATCCTGCGCCGGGTGATGATGGAAACGCTCGACGGCGAATACCAGAACTGCAAGGCCTTCGGCGGCGCGTACACGCGCGAGCATTTCTTCGGCAAGACGCCGGAAACGCTGGCGATGGTCGCCAGCCTCAGCGACGACGACATCTGGCGCCTCAACCGCGGCGGCCACGATCCGCACAAGGTCTATGCCGCCTACGACGCGGCGGTGAAGACCACCGGCATGCCGACCGTGATCCTCGCCAAGACGGTGAAGGGCTACGGCATGGGCAGCGCGGGCGAAGCGCTGAACCCCACCCACCAGACCAAGAAGCTCGACGACGATGCGGTGCTCGCCTTCCGCGACCGCTTCAAGCTCGACATCCCGGACGAAAAATTCGCCGACCACCAAGTGCCGTTCTACCACCCGGGCCCGGATTCGCCGGAAATGCAGTACATGCAGGAGCGCCGGCGCGAACTCGGTGGTTATTTGCCGCAGCGCCGGCGCAAGTCCACGCAGACGCTGGACGTGCCCAAGCTCGAAACCTTCGAGCGCCTGCTGAAATCCAGCGGCGAACGCGAAATCAGCACCACGATGGCGTTCGTGCAGATGTTCAACATCATCCTGCGCGACAAGCAGGTCGGCCCGCGCTGCGTGCCCATCGTCGCCGACGAGGCGCGCACCTTCGGCATGGAAGGCCTGTTCCGCCAGCTCGGCATCTATTCGCCGCAGGGGCAGAAGTACAAGCCGGTCGACGCCGACCAGCTGATGTTCTACCGCGAGGACGCGGCCGGGCAGGTGCTGGAGGAAGGCATCACCGAAGCCGGCGCGTTCTCCTCGTGGCTGGCGCTGGCGACCAGCTACAGCACCAACGACTTGCCGATGTTGCCGTTCTACATCTACTACTCGATGTTCGGCTTCCAGCGCGTCGGCGATTCGGCCTGGCAGGCCGGCGACATGCGCGCGCGCGGCTTCATGCTCGGCGGCACCGCCGGCCGCACCACGCTCAACGGCGAAGGCCTGCAGCACGAGGACGGGCAGAGCCACATCCAGAGTTCGCTCATCCCCAACGTGCGCAGTTACGACCCGACCTTCGCCTACGAAGTCGTGACCATCGTGCAACACGGCATGCAGCGCATGCTCGGCGAACAGCAGGACGAGTATTTCTACCTCACCCTGATGAACGAGAACTACGCGCACCCGGACATGCCCGAGGGCAGCGCGGACGGGATCATCAGGGGCATGTACCTGCTGCGCGACGCCGGCAAGGCCAAGAAGGGCGAACTACGCGTGCAACTGCTCGGCAGCGGCACGATTTTGCGCGAGGTGATCGCGGCGGCGGATTTGCTGGACAAGGAATTCGGCGTCAAGGCCGACATCTGGTCCTGCCCGAGCTTCACCGAACTCGCGCGCGACGGCGTCGATGCCGAACGCTGGAACCGATTGAACCCGGAAGCGAAATCGCCGCGCGTGCCGTGGGTGACGCAGCAGCTGCAGGGCCGCAGCGGTCCGGCCATCGCCGCGACCGATTACGTGCGCACCTTCGCCAACCAGGTGCGCGAGTTCGTGCCGATGCGCTACAGCGTGCTCGGCACCGACGGTTACGGCCGCAGCGATACCCGCGCGAACCTGCGCCGGCACTTCGAGGTGGATCGTTTCCACGTCGCCCACGCCGCCGTCGCCGCGCTGGCCGCGGACGGCAAGCTCACGCCCAAGGACGTGGCACGCGCGATCAAGGTGTTCGGGATCGATGCGGGGAAGCCGAATCCGCTGCATGCGTGATGCATTGCTCCCTCCCCTTCATTGAAGGGGAGGGTTGGGGTGGGGTTGAAGAGAGCGGCCAATGGCCGCTTTTTTGCTACCTCAAATTCATGGATGACTGCAATTGGCAGAGTTCCCACTTACGTGCTTCGTCGGCAAGGATGTACTCAAGGAATTCCGATGAATCTTCTGTTTTTTTATCGAGTAAGGTTTCAGCCCATTCGCGGCCAAAACGTTCGGTAACGTCATAAAGCCAAACGCCACTGAAATCGTTTTGAGTTTTTTGCCAGCGATCCGTCAAGAGCGGAGCGTGTTGGATGACCTCAGAAATGAACCCCATGTAGCCGCCAAACTCACACAAATCACAATCTTGGTGTTCGCGCAGGCATTCGGATGCACCTAATGCAAGGAATGCAACTTCTTCGGCAAGGCCTATATCGAATTTCGGAGCTACGGCAGCTTCTCGTTTCTCTAAATTTGCCAAAGCTTCAGCGGTTGTCATGCCGAAGGCATATTCATCGCCTTCGCCTCGTTGCGCGTAGTAACGGGCCGAGGCCGTCGGTTTCCAATCATCAGTCTGTCCGATCGTAATGTTTTTCATGCGTTTGCTCGCAGCATTTTTTCTCGGTGCAGCTGCACAAAGACCAAATCCGGTTGAAAGCGTTCTGGCATTTGGATTTCGCGATCCTGTGCTGGCCAGAACACTTCACGTAGGAAGCTATCTTTTGTTTTCTCAAGTTTCTTTGACAAAACAACCCGATGATCGTCCGTTAGAGAGAACAAATAGCTATCGAATGCTTTGTCGTGAATCGCGGACAGGCAAAGCCCATTGCTTGGGTTAAGCCTATTCGCCTTGTCCTCGCTCCAAGGCACGATGTGACTAGCGACAAGTAGGCGTGGTTCGCTCACGCCTGAAATGCAACATTTTCCGCCATAACTACTCAGAACCGATCGCCTGAAGAACGCTTGCTTCATGCGTTGCTTAACTAAAGCAATGCGGGTCTCGGCAGAGAAATCCGGCTCGATAAATTCATCTTCTCCTTCCAATGGCGATTGTTGTTTTTCCTCCTCGCGTAACAAGTGCGAACTCAAGGCTTCGCATTCTTCGACCAAACCTTCCCAGTTCGCATGGAATTCACTCCACACTTCCTTGTCCAAGGCCGAAGCATTGCTGAGGCCAGAACGCCCACTTTCTCGGATCGCAGGATCTAGGCTGGCGAAATTGACGCACTTCATCGCCAACGCGCTTGGCGATCGGCCAATCAGGTGTGCGAGTTCGATGACGTTCTTGTTGCGCGCATGCAACTGACCGAACGGCGTTTCGCAATAAAAACGAAATGCGAGCAATGACTGTTCACGCGTCCAATTACCGCTTCGCTTGAACGCTCGTTTTCCCGGTTGTGCTTTATCGGTAAGTGGGAATAGCCGTTGGCGCAGGGCATCGGCAAGAAATGGAGGCGGTTCCGTTTCGCCTGCCTCCCATCGCCGCAGGGTTCGAGTCGTAACCCCAAGAGCGCTAGCCAGTTCCCGCTGGCTGTATCGACCCCGAAGGGACGTCAGGAGCTTGCGAACATCTTCCATAGGCAAATCTCGGCGGGACGAAATGCGGACAGTATGTCCCTTTTCGTCTCGAATTCCGAGATCGCCGCCCTCTTGGCTCCGGCTCCAGTGGCAGGGTTTGACTTCGGCGCCCAAGCTTGTTATTAGCACTGCTATTAATTTGATATCAATTGATCTTGATTTAATACGTAGAGATGAAGCTACCCGTTCCCGCCCCCCAACTTGCTGATTTGCTGGGGAAAGAAGTCGACCCCAATCTGCTTCTCCGGCAGCGCATTGGCCCGGAAGTGGCCGGTGTTTACGAGCATTGGGACCATTTGCGGCATCTGCCGCCCTCTCCCGACCTGACCTCACTGCAGTGGTGGGCGGGAATCAAGCTGGCGCGAATGGGCCGTGCCCGCGCCGTGCCGCTGCTCGACAAGGAAGGGCACCCGTTCACCGTGTCGCTGACTGACACCATGCTGCGGAAACTGCACTTTCTGGATCGCGAAGCAGCGGGCCTGATCCTGGGCGCCGATCAGGACGATGACGCCTCGATTCGACGCAGGCATCTGGAACGCTCGTTGATCGAGGAGGCGATGACCTCATCGCAACTGGAAGGGGCGTCCACGACACGTCGTGTCGCGAAGGAAATGCTGGTTACCGGGCGCGCGCCGCGGGATCGCAGCGAGCAGATGATTTTCAATAACTACGCGACGATGCAGTCGCTGGCGGGCGCGCGTGACAAACCCCTGACGCGCGGCATGATCCTCGACATCCATCGTCGGTTGATGCGGGAAGCAATGGATGATCCCGGCGACATCGGTCGGTTCAGGACGGTCGAGGACGATGTGGCAGTGTTCGACAAGGCGGATCCGTCGCGGATACTGCACAGGCCACCACCTGCGGGCGAATTGCCGGAACGACTGCAAGCCTTGTGCGATTTCGCCAATGATGCGAACGAAGATGCCTTCCTGCATCCGATCGTGAAGGCGATCCTTTTGCATTTCATGATCGGCTACGACCATCCGTTCTGCGACGGCAACGGTCGTACCGCGCGCGCGCTGTTCTATTGGTCGATGCTGCGCTCCGGTTACTGGCTGAGCGAGTACGTGTCCATTTCCAGCGTGCTGAAGAAAGCGCCGGAGGCATATGCGCGCTCGTATCTGTACGCCGAAAGCGACGGTGCTGACGCCAGCTATTTCGTTTCCCACCAGTTGGATGTGCTGATAAAGGCGGTGAACGATTTCCGCGGGTATCTGGCGCGCAAGGGCCAGGAACGCAAACAGTCGGAGGCGTTGCTGCGTCCGGATTCCAGTTTCGGCGGGCAGCTCAACCATCGCCAGCGTGCGCTGTTGCTGCACGCGATCCGTCATCCGGATGGTGAATACATGATTCGCCGTCATCAGGCAGCGCAGAGGGTGACCTACGCCACCGCACGATCGGATTTGATGGGGCTGGCAGCGATGGGCCTTTTGACCCAGCACAAACGCGGGAAAGGCTTCGTTTTCGTGCCCGTTGCGGATCTTTCGAGCAGGTTGAACGGAAAGCGCTGAATGGCATTGCAGCCCCTCACCGGCTCCTGCCACTGCCAGCGCCTGCAACTGACACTGCACGGTTCGCTGCAACCGGCCGAATCCTCGCCCCGCGCCTGCGACTGCAGCTTCTGCCAGGCGCATGCCGCGGCGTGGGTCTCCGACCCGGACGGCGAGCTGGTCGTCACCGCATCCGACGCCGATGCGCTCGGGCGTTACCGGCAGGGATCGGAATCGGCGGAGTTCCTGCTATGCCGCCACTGCGGCATGCTGCTCGCGGTGGTGTTTGCCACCGATGAAGGGATGCGTGGCGCGGTCAACGTGCGTTGCCTCGCGAATGCCGGCGAGTTCGCGCCGGAACAAACCGTCTCGCCGCAACAACTGGCGCCGGAAGTGCGGCGTGAGCGCTGGCGCAGCCTGTGGACGCCGGTGCGGATCGAAGTGCGAAGTTAGGCGAAGCTTCCCCTCTCCCGGCCTTCGGCCACCCTCTCCCTCAAGGGGAGAGGGAAAAGCGAGGGGAGGGGAAAAAACGGGTGACAAATGTCCCTTGCCGTAGCGGGGAACCCCTCCGCTAGACTCCGCCAATGATCGAACTCGAACACCTCAGCAAGCGCTACGGCGACTTCACCGCGGTCGACGACCTGTCGTTCAAGGTCGGGCCGGGCGAAGTGATGGGCCTGGTCGGGCCGAACGGCGCCGGCAAGACCACGACCCTGCGCTGCCTGTCCGGGATCATTCCCGCGACCACGGGGCATGCGCGCATCGGCGGGGTGGACGTCGCCGCCGATCCGGTCGCGGCCAAGCGCCAGCTCGCCTTCATTCCCGACGAACCGCGGCTGTTCGACCACCTCACGGTCGAACAGCATTTGAACTTCGTCGCGCGGCTGTACGGCGTCGCCGATTGGCAGGCGCGTGCGCAGCCGCTGCTCGACGAACTGGAAATGGGCGACAAGCGCAAGTTGTTGCCGGCCGAACTCTCGCGCGGGATGAAGCAGAAGCTCGCCATCGCCTGCGGGCTGCTGCACGCGCCGCGCGCGGTGATCCTCGACGAACCGCTGACCGGGCTCGATCCCTACGGCATCCGCCGGATGAAGGACACCATGCGCCGGCTGGCCGGCGAGGGCGCGGCGATCATCCTCAGCTCGCACCTGCTCGACCTGGTGCAGGAGGTCTGCACGCACCTGCTGATCCTCAAGGACGGGCGCAAGCTCGCCGATGGCACGGTCGCGGATGTGCGCGCGCGCTATGCCGCCGATGGTGCGGCCAGCCTGGAGGACGTGTTCTTCCGCGCCACCGGCGAAACGGAGTCGGCGAAGGCGTGATGTCGACGGGGAGCCGCTTCGGAACGGTGATCGGCGCCTTCGCCTACCTGCAGGCGAACTTGCTCTACAACAACGTGCGCCAGCGGCTGTTGCGCCTGCGCCAACCGAAGTATTTGATCGGCGCGGTGGTCGGCGGCGCCTACCTGTATTTCTTCCTGTTCCATCGCGCCTTCCGCAACGGCCACGTCGCGACGCAAGGATTCGCGATGACGCCGGAAGTGGCGGGCACCATCGCCTCGCTGGTCGCGCTGGGCCTGCTGCTGTACGTCTGCGCCGACTGGATCTTCGGCAACGACCAGGCGCGTCTGGGCTTCACCGAGGCCGAGGTCGATTTCCTGTTCCCGGCGCCGCTGACGCGCACGTCGCTGATCCATTTCAGCCTGCTGCGCTCGCAGCTGGCGATCTTCTTCTCCGCGTTCCTGATCGGCCTGCTGCTGCGCCGCGGCGGCGGTTTCAGCGGGCACCCGCTGCAATACGTCACCGGTTTCTGGCTGCTGATGTCGACGCTGAAGCTGCACGGCATCGCCGCGCCGTTCACGCGCGAACGCCTGCTCGGCCTTGGCCTGCCGTCGTGGCTGCGCCGCGCGTTGGCGGCCTGCGTGGTGCTGGCGATCGCGGTCGCCTGCTGGTGGTCGATGCGCGATGCGGTGCATTGGCCCACGCCCGCGCAGGCGAAGGACATCGGCCAGTTGCGGCAATGGTTCGAGGGCATCGCCGGCAGCGCGCCGCTGTCGTGGCTGTTGGTGCCGTTCCGCTGGGTGGTGGCGCCGATGTTCGCCACCGATACCGCGGGTTTCCTGCATGCCTTGCCGGCCGCGTTGGCGATGTTGTTGCTGCATTACATCTGGGCGGTGCGCGCGCAGGTGTCGTTCGAAGAGGCTTCGATCGCGCACGCGCGCAAGCGCGCGGAGCGCACCGCGGCAATGCGCGAAGGCCGCTTCGGCCAGCGCATGCCGGTGAAGCCGCGCGGCGAACCGTTCCGCCTCGCCGGGCGCGGCGAATCGTGGATCGCGTTCCTGTGGAAGGGCTTGGTCGCGATGGGCCCGCTGTACCGCTTGCGCGTGTGGCTCGTCGCCTGTGCGGCCGCGGTCGCATTGTGCCTGTGGGTTGCGGCCGATCCGGCGCGCAGGGGCGTGCTGGCGCGCATCGACCTCGGCGTTCCCGTGGTGGGCGCGTGGCTGATCTTCCTCGGCCCGATGATGATGCAGCACGGCTTGCGCCGCACGTTCGAGCGCATGGACGTGTTGAAGGCGCTGCCGTTGCGCGGATGGCAGCTCGCGCTCGGCGAACTGGCGACGCCGGCGGCGGTGATGTGCTTCGCATTCTGGTGGCTGCTGCTGTTCGCCGCGATGGCGATCGGCGCCGGGCACGTGGCGTTGTCGACCGCGCAACTGGTCGCAGGCGCGCTCGCGCTGGCGCTGGTCGCGCCGCCGCTGTTCGGCTTGATGTTGTGCGTGCCGTTCGCGGGCATGCTGTATTTCCCCGCGTGGATCGTCGCGCCGGGCTCGGGCGGGCGCGGCGTCGAGGTGATGGGCCAGCGCATGGTGTTCATGCTCGGCTACCTGCTGGCCGTGCTGCTGGCCGCGCTGCCGGCCGCGGTGCTGGGCGGAATCGGTTTCCTGCTGGGCAACTGGATCGGTGGAACGCTCGTCGCGATGCCGGCGGCGGCGGTCGGCGCCTGCGCGGTGTTCGCATTCGAGCTGGCCTGCGCGGTGCGCCTGCTCGGTCGCCGGATCGAGCGTTTCGACCTCTCGCAGGAACTGCGCTGAGGGCAGGCGGGCCGAGGCCCGCCGGATGCGGGGCAGGGGCGTAAACTGCGCCCGGGGATCCCCATGTCCAACGAAGCCGACAACCCGGCCACCGAAGCGCCCGGCCTGCCCTGGGACGTGCAGGACGCGCCCGCACGGCGGGCGACCCTGACCCGGATCCTGGTGCGGATCGCGCGCGAGGCCTTGCAGGGCGACGACCTCGAATCCCTGTTGCAGGGCATCTGCAATTGCCTGGTCGTGGAACTGCCGGTGCCGATCGCCAGCATCATCCTGCTCGACGAACCGGCGACCCATTTCGTGCGCGAAGTGTGGGCCGGCGAACTGATGCTCGATCCGCAGCCGATCGCGACCGGCTGGCCGGTGACGCGCGGCGCTTCCGGTCGCTGCGCGCGGCTCGGCACGCCGCAATTGATCCTCGACGTCGACGACGACCCGGACTACATCGCCGGCCATCCGGAAGTGCGATCCGAATACCTGGTGCCGATCCGGCATCGCCAGCGCCTGCACGGCGTGCTCAACATCGAATGCACGCGCCCGGAGTTCCTCGATGCCGAGGCCTGCGCGGTGTTCGACGCGGTCGCCGACGTGGTCGCCGGCGCGATCCACTTCGCGCGCATTGCCGACGAACTCACCGAGGCCAACCACAAGCTCGAACGCCTGTCGATGAGCGACGGCCTGACCGGCATCGCCAATCGCCGCCGCTTCGACCGGCAACTCGAGGCGGATTGGGCGCGGCTCGCGCGCGAACGCCGCCCGCTGGCGCTGCTGATCGTCGATGCCGATGCATTCAAGCCGCTCAACGACGCGCTCGGCCACCTCCGCGGCGACGAATGCCTGCGCGAACTGGCGCACCTGTGCGGGCGCTTCGCCGGCGACGGCGACCTGGTGGCGCGCTTCGGCGGCGAGGAACTGGTGCTGCTGCTGCCGGGCTGCGAACTGGCGCGTGCCTGCGCCATCGCCGAATCGCTGCGGCTGGCGGTGGCGGACGCGGCGATGCCGCATCCCGCTTCGCCGGTGGCGCCGCACGTCACCGTGAGCATCGGCGTGTCCGCATGCGTCCCGCAGGCGAACGTGCCGCCGGAATGGCTGGTCGCGACCGCGGATCGCGCGATGTATGCGGCGAAGCAGGGCGGGCGCAACCAGGTGCGCGCGGCGGACGAAGGCGTGGCCGCATCCGCCGCCGGCCTCAGCCAGGAACCTCCGCGCGAAGCCGCGGCGCCGCGGCGATGAGCTCGGGGAAGAAGCGTTCGAACGCTTCTTCGACCGCGGCCTCGTTCGCGCGCAGCACCGGCAGGCATTCGACCAGGCGCTCGCCATGCCGGGACAGCCGCGTGGCGATGCCGCGTACCGCGCCATCCACGCTCGCGCGCTGGCGGTAGTAACCGAGCCAGTCGCGCGTTTCCATTTGCGGTGCGATTGCATGCAGCCGCGGTGGAAGTTGTTCGCGATGTTCGCGCAACACGCGGTAGACGCGCGCGGTGAAGGCGTCGAGCGAGCCACCGTCCCAGCGTGGCCAATCGCGCGCGAGCAGGTGGTCGAAATGCACGTCGAGCAGGATCCCCGCATAGCGGCGCAGCCCGTCGGGGAACAGCGCGCGCGCCGCGATCACATCGGGATGCGCGTCGGTGTAGCGGTCGACGTGGCGGTGGCAGGCGATTTCGACGCGTACCGGCGTTGGCCAGTCCAGAAGCGCGGACTGGCCGAACACGAAGTCGCCGAGCAGGGCGCCGAGGATGGCCTCGTCCGAATGCCGCGCCAGCCACGCGTGGGCGAGGTAGTTCATGCGCCGATGTTACGACGCATGGCGTCGGGCCGCGGTCAGCGCGTCGCTACCCGTGCCACGGGTTCACAATCCGCGCGTACCGGGCGCTCGTCGATGGAGACGCATACGCGGAAGTCGCGCAGGCCCGCGATTTCCCTGCCGTGGCCCCGCACGACGGCGAAGCGTCGCAGCGGCGCCAGCCCGCAGTCTGGCTTGCCCACGCAAGCGCCGGGATACAGCGTGTAGTGGCAAACGCCGCTGTCGCTGGCCCTGCATTCGAAACGGGCGACGCCGTGCTCCGCGTGCACCTTGCCGTAAAGCACGTCGTGGCCGTTGTCGACGATGCGGTTGCTGTAACTGGTGCCGCCGGTGCCGCAGGCGGACAAGAGCGCCAGCGCCAGCAATAACGATCGCCTGGCGATTGCGATGGACCTGCGCATGTGGCACCTCGTTGTCGGGCGCATGGGCGAAATGGTCGATGCCGGGCTTGCCTTGCCCGCGGCATTCAGTGCTTCGCGACGGCCGCGCGTGGCTTGCAGTCCGGGCCGAGCGCCGCGCCGTCGGCATCGACGCAGAGGCGGAAGCCGGGCAGGCCGGCGATTTGCCTGCTGTCGCCGCGGGCGACGTCGAAGCTGCGCAGTGGCGGCGCGTCGCAAGGCGCGCCGGCGCAACGCTGCGGATACAGCGTGTAGTGGCAACGGCCGCTGCTGCTGTCGATGCAATCGAAGCGGGCCACGCCGTCCTGCGCGTGCGCGCGGCTGGAGAGCACGTGCCCGCCATCGTGGACCTGGCTGGTCCAGGTGGTGCCGCCGGAGGAAAAGCCGGCGAGGGCGAGCAGGAACTGCAACAGGGCGATGAGCTTGGTCATGTCCGTTTCCTCGCGATCACATGTTCTTGAACAGGGCCATGAACGGCACGCTGACCGTGAGCGTTTCCGGGCGCTGTTTCAGGCGCACGGTGCCGCGGCCGTTCTCGTCGCGGACGATGCCGGCGACGGCCTTCAGGTTGACGATGGTGGAACGATGGATCTGCTTGAAGTTCGCGGCGTCGAGGCGCGGCAACAGCTCGCGCAGGGAGGTGCGCAACAGCGCCTCGCCATCGGCGGTGACCACGGTGGTGTATTTGTTGTCGGCCTGGAAATAGGCGACGTCGTCGACCAGGATCAATTTCGTTTCGCGGCCCGCGCTGGCGGTGAGCCAGGTCAGCGGTTCCACCGCGCCGGCGGGCTTCGGCAGCGCGCCGAGCTTGTCGAGCAACGCGGCAAGCGACGCGGCGTCGTTGTTCGACGATTCCTGCGCCTGCAATCGCGCAACGGTCGCGTCCAGCCGTTCCGGCTTCACCGGCTTGAGCAGGTAGTCGATCGCGCCGCGTTCGAAGGCATCGATCGCGTACTGGTCGTAGGCGGTGACGAACACGATGCGCGTGCGCGGGCTCGCTTCGGCGGCGAGCGCGGCGACTTCGAGGCCGCTGAGGCCGGGCATGCGGATGTCGAGGAAGGCGACGTCGGGCTGGTGTTCGGCCAGCGCTTCCACCGCGCTGGCGCCGTCCTCGCACTCGGCGACAACCTGCAGCGCCGGCCATGCACGCCGGAGTTCGGCGACCAGCGCGTGGCGCAGGATGGTTTCGTCCTCGGCGACGATGCAGGTGCGGAGGTCAGCCATGGCTGGCGCTCCGCTGCGGCGCATTCGCGGGGACGGTGATCGTGGCGGCCACGCCGGCGGGGAAATTCGCGATCACGCTCAGGTTGGCGGCGCCGTCGTAGCGCAGGCGCAGGCGCTCGCGCACGTTCTTCAGGCCGATGCCGGTGCCGCTGGTCTTGGTGTTGAAGCCTTCGCCGTTGTCGGCCACGGTCACCGCAACCTCGTCGTCGTCGCTGCGCGCGCGGATCCACACGGTGCCGCCGCCGGTGCGCGGTTCCAGCCCGTGCTTGATCGCGTTCTCCACCAGGGTCTGCAGCATCATCGCCGGCAAGGGCGTGGCGCGCAGCGATTCGGGCACGTCGACCTGCACGTCGAGGCGTTCGCCCATGCGGATCTTGAGGATTTCCAGATACGCGAGCGCGCGTTCGAGTTCCGCGCCGAGGGTGGACATCTCGTCCCCCGCGTTCGGCAGCGAGCGGCGCAGGTACTGGATCAGGTGCCCGAGCATGGTTTCCGCGCGCGCCGGGTCGCTGCGCGTCAGCAACTGCGCGCTGGCCAGCGTGTTGTAGAGGAAGTGCGGTTCCACCTGCGCGTGCAGCAGGTGCAGCTTGGCTTCGGTCAGTTCCTTCTGGGTCGCGGTCTGCGCGGCGCTGGCGCGTTCGCCGCGGCGCAGCTCGCCGATGCGGCGGGTGATCGCGCGCACGATGGCTTCGGCGTTCTCGTAGTTGGTGCCGTCGTCGACCAGGAACCAGTCGCTCCACGCCGGGTTTTCCGGTTCGCAGATCAATGTCACGCGGCCGCTGTGTTCGCCCGGCGTGACCGTGGCCTGCAACTGGTTGCGCGGCAGGCCGAACCACAGCAGCGGGTTCCAGCGCCGCAGCGGGTGCTCGCCGTAGGTGCGCGGGCGCGCGACCTTGGCCTTGACCTGCAGGCTGTCGCGCGCGCTTTGCACCTGTTCGATGCCGGGCAGTTCGCGGATCGCGGCGTCGAGCAGGTCGAAGGCTTCGCCGGCTTCGAGCGGGATTTCCACCAGCCGCTTCTGCCGGTTGCTCAACGCATCGGCGTCGGTGCGGCCGGCGATCAGGCTTACGCGATGCAGGTGCGAGAACGCACCGGTGACCACCAGGCCCATCGTCGCGAAGGTGAACAGGATGGCCGGCAGGTCGAAGCGGCCGATCAGCGGCAGGCTGGAGTAGATGGAAACGACCAGCATCACCGCAAGGCCCCAGGCGATGGCGATGCGCAGGACGAAGAACGACTGCTTGAAGAACGACTTGATCATGCGCGGGCCGGACCGGTGGTGGCTTGGAATCGTGCGGCGAGCATGGCGCAGCCACGCGCCGGGCGGAAGCGCCGTGCGACGGAGCGGGGGATGCGGCGACGAAACGCGGCGGATCAGTTCTCGGCGACGGCCCGGCGCAACCATGCCGCGCAGGCCAGGTCCTGCACGATGGAGCCGAGCGACTTGTAGACCGTCACCTCGCGCGCATCGCGCCGCCCGGCCGCGGTCCCGGCGAGCACGCGGCCGATGTCCGGGCCGACGTCATCGTCCGAAGCGAGTCCGAGTTGCTTCGCGCGCAGGAATTCCGCGCCCTGCGCGAGCACGCCTTCGCGGTGGTCGGGGATGAAGCGCGCGCGCGACACGAACCGCGGGTCGATCTCGACCGGCCCGGCGCGGCTGGAACCGACCGCGTTGACGTGCGTGCCGGCGGCGACGTCGTCGAAAGCAAGGATCGGTTCGCTCGCGGCGGTCACGGTACAGACGATGTCGGCGTCCCGGGTCGCATCGCGCACCCTGTCGAATACGCGCGTCGGCACGCCGAGTTCGGCGGAAACGCGTTCGGCGAGTTCTCGCGCCTTGCCGCCGTCGCGGCCCCACAGCGCGATGCGCGACAGCGGGCGCACGTGGCGCAGCGCCAGCGCGTGGTGCCAGGCCTGTTCGCCGCTGCCGAGGATCGCGAGCGTGGTCGCATCGGCTCGCGCCAGCGCATCGGTCGCCACCGCCGAGGCGCAGGCGGTGCGAATGGCGGTGACTTCGCCGGCATCGACCACGCACGCCGGCGCGCCGCTGTCGCGGTCGAACAGCACGATCACGCCCTGGTGCGAACGTCCGGTCGCCGCGGCCGCGGGGAACACGCTCACGATCTTGGCGCCGAAACCGGCGCCGTCCAGCGCGCCGGGCATCACCCCGAAGGCATCGCCGCCGCCGAGGTCGAGGATGCCGCGCAGCAGTTGCGAGCTGTGGCCTTGCGCCAGCGCGATCATCGCCGCGCGCACCAGTGCGATGCCGCGCGCATGGTCGAGCAGGCGCGCGACCTCGTCGCGGTCGATGACGCGCATCGGTTCAGGCACCCCAGATCGTGCGCGCGTAATCCAGGAAGTTCAGGCCGAGGATCTTGTCGATGCGCGTTTCGGAATAGCCTTTCGCCGCAAGCAATCGCTCGAGTTCGCGGAACTGTCCAGGGCCGCGCAGGTCGACCACGAACGGATACGTGTCGGGACTTTCGCCCGCGGCGCTGATGCCGGCGGCGCGGCGCTTTTCGATTTCGCGCGCCAGCACCGCCTGGTAGGCCTGCAGGTCGTCGATCTGCGACACCGCGCCGTCGGTGCCGATGCCGACATGGTCTTCGCCGCAGACATCGACGGCGTGGTCGATGTGCGCGACCACGTCGGCGGCGTGCGCGTGTCCGGACAGGACGAGGAAAGGCATGAAGTAGATGCCGACGAAGCCGCCGCGTTCGGCCACCAGCCGCAGTTCGGCGTCGGTCTTGTTGCGCGGCAGGTCGGCCAGCGCGCGGCAGCCGGTATGGTTGATCGAAATCGGCGCGGTCGAGGCCTGCGCCGCTTCGATGCAGGTCCGTTCGCCGCTGTGCGAGAGGTCGACCATGCAGCGGTTGGCGTTGATCCGCGCGATCGCCTCGCGGCCGAATGGCGTGAGCCCGCGGTTTCCTGGTGCCATCGAGCCGTCGCCGAGCTGGTTCGCCGGGTTGTAGGTGAGCTGGAACACGCGCACGCCGAGGTTGGCGAAGATGTCCACGCGCGCGACGTCGTCGCCGAGCATGGCGCCGTTCTGGAAGCCGTAGACCAGGCCGATGCGGCCGTCGTCGCGCGAACGTTCGATGTCGGCGGCGGCGAACACCTTGCGCACGTCGTTCGCATGCGCGCGGACCACGGCGTCGGTGGCGGCGATGTCGCGCACGCTGGCTTCGAACGGATCCTCGTCGCCGGACACGTAGCCGAGGGTGACGTTGACTGCGGTCAATCCGGAGGCATGCGCCTCGGCCAGCACGCGCGGCGTGAGCGACGGCACCAGGCTGTCGGTTTCGACATTGGGATCGCAGAGTTCGCCGAGCGTGTTGACGATCAGCCGCCGGCGCGGTTCCGCGTCCGTCGCGCCGTCGCCGGGTCGATCCGCCGCCCGCGTCGCCTGCATCGCGGAAAGGGCCGCGGCCGCGGCACCGAGCGTCGTCGCCATCAGGAAGCCTCGCCGGTCAATCGTCATTCCCCCATTCCTCCTGCGTGATCGGGCGGTAATCCGCGCGCGGGTATTCCCTGCCGCGCTTCACCGTGGCGACGATGCTGCGCAGGTTGCCGATGTCGGCGGAAGGATCCTTCGCCAGCACCACGAAATCGGCGAGCTTGCCTGTCGCGATCGTGCCCATCTCGGCGTCCCGCGCCGCCGCCTGCGCGCCGACCTGCGTGGCGGAATGCAGCGCCTGCAGCGGGCTCATGCCGACGTCGCGCACGAGGAAGAAGATCTCGTCATGCACCGATGGCCACGCGGCTTCGCGTTCGCCGTCGTCGTCGGTGCCGGTCGAAATTCCGACGCCCGCCTGCCACGCCTGGCGCACGATGCGGATCGTAGCGGCGCCGGTGCAGCGCAGCGGTTTCAACTTCGGATCCGACTTGCGCAAGGCGTCGTAGCGCACGAACAGGCTGCCGGTGGCGTCGAGCAGGATGCCGCGTTCGCGCATCTGCGCATACAGCCTGGCCAGCACCGGATCGTCGCCGTCGGCCGCGAGCAGGCGTTCGTCCACCGGCGTGTGGTCCTCATACGACTGCGGAATCGTCTTCTGCACTTCGTAGGCCTGGTAGCAGGCGTGGCTGGCGACGTCGATGCCGGCGGCGATCACGTCTTTCGGCCGCGCGGGGAACACCGCGCTGTGCGCCCACACCTGCATGCCTTGC
The DNA here is from genome assembly GCF_007556775.1 of Lysobacter lycopersici. Lineage (GTDB taxonomy): Bacteria > Pseudomonadota > Gammaproteobacteria > Xanthomonadales > Xanthomonadaceae > Pseudoluteimonas > Pseudoluteimonas lycopersici. The sequence goes on along the minus strand of NZ_CP041742.1, from coordinate 1,608,501 downwards.
CGGTGCGCTTCGCGGGTGATCGCGGATACGAGATCCGATGGCAGGTCGGCATAGATCTTGATCGCGGTCGCCGACGTGCCGCGCGCCAGCGTCACCGCCTGCGCGATGTCGGTGTGTTCGTCGATGGCCTGCATCCACGGCGCGGTGCCGGGTTTCACGCCCGCGGTTACCGCCAGCACGCGCGGGTCGGCGAAGAACGACGGTCCCGCCATCAACGCGGCGTAGTAGATGTCGGGCGAAGGAATCTCGGCCACGCGCGCCTCGCGCGCGAGCTCGCCGACCGGGCGTAGGTCGTCGGCCATGTCGCGCACCGCGGTGACGCCACCGTAGAGGTTGCGCCGCAAGGCGGCGCGCGCGCGCGGCAGGTTCGGCGGCGTGGCCAGATGCACGTGTGAATCGATCAATCCCGGGATTACATAGCGCCCATGCAGGTCGACGATGCGTGCGCCGTCTGTATCGGCCAACGTGCCGTGTTCGCCCGTGGCGACGATGCGCTCGCCGCGCACGAGGATGTCCTGGTGCGACTTCGGCGCGGCGCCGGTGCCATCGATGACGGTGGCATCGGCATACAGCGTCGAGGCCTCCGGTGCGGGCGTATCGTCGGCTGCCATCGCGATGCCGCAGGCGAACAGCAACACGAATGCGGAAAACAGGCGCATGGCCGGCGGCTCCACGGGGCGAACCATGGATGCTAGGCATCCCTTGCGCATGCCACAACCCGCGCCTTGCTTTGCGGGACGTGTCGGGATTGCCATCCGCGGTCGCCGGCATGGTGTTTCGCCCACACATCGGCGATGGGCCGGTGCAAGATGCGTGCAACCCCGCCCACGGAGTCCGCCATGCGTCTGCTGCTTGCCGCCTGTTTCGCCGCCATCGCCGTTTCCGCCTGCGCCAGCGCGCCGGTGGCGACTTCATCCGACATCGAACGCGTGCTCGCCAATCCCGCGCGCAGCCAGGCCGACCGCGAGCGCGACGCGCGCGACAAACCGGCGGAAGTCTTCGCACTCGCGAAGTTCAGGCAGGGCGATACCGTCGCCGACATCCTCGGCGGCGGTGGATACAACAGCGAAATCCTCTCCGGCATCGTCGGCCCGACCGGCCACGTGCTGCTGGTCAACAACCCGGGCTACGACGGTTTCGGCAAGAAGGGCTGGACCGAACGCCTCGCCGACAATCGCCTGCCGAACGTGCAGCACGTCGTCGGTCCCACCGATGCGCTGGGCATGGGCGACGACACCCTCGACGGCGCGGTGATCGTGATGTCCTACCACGACCTGTACTGGGTGGACGAAAAGGAAGGCTGGACGAAGATCGATGCCGGCCAGTTCCTCGACCAGATCGCGCGCGCGCTCAAGCCCGGCGGCGTGCTGCTGGTGGTCGACCACAGCGCGAAGCAAGGCACTGGCAGCAGCGCCGCGCAAACGCTGCACCGCATCGACGAGCAATTCGCCATCGCCGATTTCCGCAAGCACGGACTCGAATGGGTCGCGGCGATGCCTTACCTGCGCAATCCCGACGACGACCGCAGCAAGCTGGTGTTCGATCCGGCGATCCGCGGCAAGACCGATCGCTTCGTGCATCTGTACCGCAAGCCGGGCTGAGGCAGAAAACCCCCTCTACCGGCGCTGCGCGCCACCCTCTCCCTCTGAGGGGAGAGGGAAAAGCGGCAGCCGACGAACGGTCATTGACGAACATACCAACCGGTTGGTATGTTCTTTCCATGGCCAAGCCCCCAGCCCCTGCCGCTTCCTCCCGCCAGCGCCTGCTCGACGCCGCGCTGCATGAATTCCGCAGCCGCGGTTACGCCGCGACCACGGTCGACGACCTGTGCCGCGCGGCTGAAGTGGGGAAGGGCAGCTTCTTCCACCACTTCCCGAGCAAGGAAGCCTTGGCGTTGGAGGCTGTCGGCCACTGGAACGCGATGACCGGCGCGCTGTTCGCGCAGGCGCCCTACCACGCGCCGGCCGATCCGCGCGAACGCGTGCTCGCCTATGTCGATTTCCGCGGCGAACTGCTGCAGGGCGAACTCGCCGACTTCACCTGCCTGCTCGGCACCATCGTGCAGGAAACCTACGACAGCCATCCCGCGCTGCGCGATGCCTGCCGCAACGGCATCGAACTGCATGCCGAAACATTGGTGCGCGACATTGCGGAAGCGAAGGCGAAATACGCGCCGGACGCAGGCTGGTCGCCGCAAAGCCTCGCGCTGTTCACCCAGGCCGCGTTGCAGGGCGCCTTCATCCTCGCCAAGGCGCAGGGCGGCGCGCCCGCCGCCGCCGACGCGGTGTCGCATTTGCGCCGCTACATCGAATCGCTGTTCCCGCTGCCCCCGACGGCGAAGAGGAAAACGCCATGAGCAAGATCGATCCCTACCTGTTCCTCAACGGCCGCGCCGACGAGGCCATCGCCTTCTACCAGGATGCACTCGGTGCAGAAGTCGCGATGCGCATGACCTTCGGCGAAAGTCCGTCGCCTTCGCCGATGCCGCTGCCGCCGGGTTGGGACAAGAAGGTGATGCACGCCGCGCTCAAGGTCGGCGACACGCACCTGATGCTGTCCGACGCCGACAGCAGCGATGCTGCGCAGTTCAAGGGCTTCCGCCTCTCGCTCAACTGCGACGACGAAGCCTCGGCGCGACGCGCGTTCGACAAGCTCGCCGCGGGCGGCAGCGTGCAGATGCCGTTGACGCAGACCTTCTGGTCGCCGTTGTTCGGCATGCTCACCGACAAGTTCGGCGTCGGCTGGATGGTCGGCCTCGCCGCTTGATTCGCAGCTCCCTTCCCCACGGAGATCGACGATGCAATTCATTCCCTACCTCAACTTCGACGGCAACGCGCGCGAGGCCATGGATTTCTACGCCGCGGTCTTCGGCGGCGAAGTCACCCAGCGCTTCACCTATGGCGAATCGCCGATGGCCGAAGAATGCGGCCCCGCGTCCGCCGACCACGTCATGCATTCGCAGCTCGAAATCCCCGCGAAAACGGGCGGGAGCGCGATGCTGATGGGCGCCGATGGCCCGCCGCCACACGAGGCCGGCAGCACCTGCGTGAACATCGCCGTCGACACGCCGCAGGAAGCCGAGCGCATCTTCGCCGCGTTGTCGGAAGGCGGCAGCGTGCAATGCCCGATCGCCGAGACCTTCTGGGCGCATCGCTTCGGCCTGCTCACCGACAAATACGGCAAGGGCTGGCTGGTGAATTGCCTGAAACCCGTGCCCTGATCCACCACCGACAAGGACACCGCCATGCCCCGCAACCTCTACGTCACCCTGCCGATCAAGGATCTGCAGCGCTCGGTCGATTTCTTCACCGCGATCGGCTTCGCGTTCGACCAGCAGTTCGCAAGCGAAAACGGCGCCGCGCTGGTCATCAACGACAACACCAGCGTGATGCTGGCGACCGAAGCGTTCTTTTCCACGCTCACGAAAGTGCCGATCACCGACGCGCGCAAGGCCACCGAAGCGCTGCTCGCCCTGTCGCTGGACAGCCGTGCGGAGGTGGACGATCTGGTGCGCAAGGCGGTCGCGGCCGGCGCGGCCGCAGGCCACGACCCGGAAGACCTGGGCTTCATGTATTCGAGTGGATTCGTCGACCTCGACGGGCACCAGTGGGGCGTGTTCCACATGGACATGTCGCAGGCGCCGGCGCAATGAATTCCCTTCCCCACGCAGGAGCAATGCCATGAGCGGAACCGTGAAATTCCACCGCGTGCTGACCGCGCCCGCCTCGCGCATCTACCGCGCCTTCCTCGACCCCGACGCGATGGCGAAGTGGCTGCCGCCGCACGGATTCACCGGCAAGGTGCACGAGATGGACGCTCGCGTCGGCGGCCGCTACAAGATGAGCTTCACCAATTTCTCCACCGGCAATTCGCACAGTTTCGGCGGCGAGTACCTGGAATTGGTGCAGGACGAACGCATCGCCTATTCGGATCGCTTCGACGATCCCAACCTGCCCGGCGAAATGCGCACGACCATCGTGCTGAAGCCGGTGTCCTGCGGCACCGAGCTGTCGATCGAGCAGAGCGGTATTCCGGACATGATCCCAACCGAGATGTGCTACCTCGGCTGGCAGGAATCGCTGCAACTGCTCGGGCAACTGGTGCAGGCCGAGGTTCCGGATTGACCTGGAATCGATACGGATGCGGATCCATCATCCCGCTATGCTTAGATCCAGAATAGGGTTGGCAGGAAGTCCGCAATGGGAATTTTGCGATGGTCTCTCGGGACTCAAGGCAGGTTCGTTGGAGCTGTGACCATTGGCTGGACGACAATATCTGCCGCCGCACTCTTAGGTCGCAAGATTCTGACCGGCGAATTCGGATCACCCGATTTCGTGGGTGTCATGTTGCTTACGCCGCTTGTGGCTGTTATCTGGTCGCTTGTGATGTGGAAACTCTTCTTCAAATCGAACCCGCACGCCAAAGCGAAGCGTGAATAGCCGGGAAGACTTGGCGATCCAAAGAAAACGCCGGCTTGCGCCGGCGTTTTCGTTTCGAACCAACCGATCCGGAAAAGAATTACGGGACCGTCACCGACTGGCTCGTGGTACTCGTTGCGCCATCGTCGTCCGTCACCGTCAGCGTCACCGTGTACGTGCCCGCGCTCGCGTACTTGAACAACAGCGGGTTCTTGGTCGACGACCTGCCATCGCCCACGTTCCACGTGCGCGAGACGACGCTGCCGTCGGAATCGGTGGAAGTATCGGTGAGTTGCACGGTCAGGCCACGATGCTTGACGGTGAAACTCGCCACCGGCGGCTGGTTGCCGGGGCCGCCACCGCCGAGTTCGGCGTAGGCCGCGCTCCAGACCACGCTGCCGCGGCCGCTGGCGAGGTCGTAGCCCGCGCCCGCCGCGTTGCCGTTGCTGCCCGAAGTGACGTCGTGGAAATCCGACGCCGACAGCGGGTACAGCAGCGGGGCCGGGAAGCCCAGGTTGCCCTTGCCCTGCATCACGCGCGCCCAGAAGCCGACGAACATCGGCGCGGAAAGACTGGTGCCGCCGATCTGCGATTGCGTGGCGCCGTTGTAGATCTTCGCGCCCGAGCTCGGATCGGCATCGAAGGCGATGTCCGGCGCGGCGCGATGCGAACCGCTCCACAGTGTCTGCCAGCTCGGCTTCGCTTCGACCGTGCTTTCCTGGCCGCCCGCGCCCGACCAGACCGTTTCGCCGTTCCAGGTCGCGCCCGCGCCGGTCGAGGCATCCAGGGTGGTGCCGCCGACCGCGACCACGTACTGGGACACCGCCGGCCAGCAGGCGCCGTTGTCACGCCGGCCGGTGTGGAAGCACTTGCTCGCGCCATCGTCGCCGGTGGAGAAGGCGAAGCTTTGTCCCTGCGCTATGCCCTGCTCCAGTACCGCGTCGGTGGTGGCGAAACCGCCGTCGTTCTGCGCATCGATTTCGCTGACGCCGAGCGAGCCGTTGACGATCGTGGTCGTGTTGTCGGTCACCGCGAGGTTGATGCCTTCGGCGACCGAGGTATCCGAACTGATGTCGGGCATCAGGTAGAACGTCAGCGAACCGACCTGGCCGCCGGCGGCGCCGACGATGGTCTGGCTGTCCAGCTCCCATTCGACGGTGCCGCTGGTATCGCTGTTGGGCGTGCCGACCGAATGCGTCGCGACCGGCGGCAAGCCGTTCGCCGAAGTGAAGGTGTCGAGCGAGCTGAGGGTCTTGGTCAGGTTGCCTTCGGCGAGGATGCCGACGTTGATGCCCGACGCCACCGGCAGGCCGTCCGCGCCGTAGATCGACGGGAAATCGGTCGGTTGGTGCCCGGTCACCGCGGTGGTCGCGCCGCCCTTGTAGACCCGGTACAGCAGGTGCGGCACGTGCACGTTCTGCAGGCCGACCACGCCATTGACGAACGGTTGCAACGACGCCGGCAACGTGGCGTCGCGGGTGTTCGCATAGGCCATGCGGCCATCCTGCGTCCTCACGCTGGCGAGCGAGGTCTGGAACGCGCGCTGCACGTTCGACGCCGGCGCGTCGCCTGACACGAGGATGCGGTTCGGCGAGATCCTGACGTTGCTGAACCCCGACAGCTCCAGGAAGTGCGCCACCGCCTGCGCCTGCTCCGCGCTGGGCGCGTAGCGCGACACGAAGGCCGCGCCGGTGAGCGGCTTGAAGCCGGGCCTGGAAATGTAGGAATCCAGTTCTGCCTTGTTGCGCAACTTCAGGCCGATGACGATGTGCATCGGTTGCGAGGCCGCGAGCGATCCGACGACGGCGTCGCCTTGCGCCAGCCGGGTGGGCCGCGCCATCGAGGTGATCGCCGGCGCGGCGGCATTCGCCGTTGCGCCCGCGGCCAGAGTCAATGCGGCGACAAGCGCCTTCAAACGGAAATGATTGGTCATTGCTGGAACCTGCCCTCATGGAGTGGAAGGAGACGGCCGCGCAACTTCGGCGGTCGCGATTTGCAACGTCATGCGAATGCGCCGTCCCCATCCCGCGTGGAGGCGCCGATACCGGGTTTCCCGTGCGAGACGCGGCGGGAGTTGCGAATGCCAGGGCCCCGGATCGCCGCAGGCTCCCCGATGCCTGCGATTGTTACGCTATAACATTCTCGCCGGCCAAGCACCTTGCAGCGCACCACGCCGTCGAGCGGTTGCGGGCACCGCGCTCCGGGATCGCGGCTGGCGGGACGAAAAACGCCGGCTTTCGCCGGCGTTTTCGTTGCTGCATCGAATGCGGGTTACCAGATCTTCACGCGCTTGCCCGGCGCGAGGTACAGCTTGGTGCCGTCCTTCACGTCGAACGCCGGATACCACGCGTCGATGTTGCGCACGGTCAGCGCGCGGTACATGCCCGGCGCGTGCACGTCGGTGAGCACGCGGTTGCGCAGCGCGGCTTCGCGGAACTTGGTGCGCCACACCTGGGCGAAGCCGAGGAAGAAGCGCTGGTCCGGGGTGAATCCGTCGAGTGTCGCCGGCGTCGTGCCGTTCCACGAGGCATGGTAGGCGTCGTACGAGGTCGCGAGGCCGGCGACGTCGGCGATGTCCTCGCCCAGCGTCAGCTTGCCGTTGACGTGCAGGTCGGGGAACGGCGCGTAGGTATCGAACTGCGCGGCGAGCGCGGCGCCGGCGGCCTCGAACTTCGCGAAATCCTCCTTCGTCCACCAGTTGCGCAGCTTGCCGTCGGCATCGAACAGCGCGCCGCTGTTGTCGAAGCTGTGGCTGACCTCGTGGCCGATCACCGAACCGATGCCGCCGTAGTTCACCGCGTCGTCGGCGTTGGGATCGAAGAACGGAGGCTGCAGGATCGCGGCGGGGAACAGCAGGCGGTTCTCCAGCGGGAGGTTCACCGCGTTCACCGTCTGCGGCAGCATGCACCACTCGTCGTGGCCGACCGGCTTGCCGAGCTTGGCGAGGTTGCGCTGGTATTCGAATTCGCCCGCGCGTTCGGCATTGCCGAGCGCGTCGTCGCGCTTCACTTCCAGCGCGGAATAATCGCGCCACGCGTCCGGATAACCGACGCCGACCTTGAGCCCGGCGAGCTTGGCCTTGGCCTGCGCCTTGGTTTCCGGCGACATCCATGCGACCGCGTCGATGCGCTTGCCGAACGCGGCGAGGATGTTCTTCACCATCGCCTCGGCGCGCGCCTTGGTCTCCGGCGAGAAATGCTGGTCGGCGTACAGCTTGCCGATCGCCTCGCCCAGCGCGCCGCTGGTGTCGTCGATCGCGCGCTTCCAGCGTTCGGACTGCTGCGGCGTGCCGTTGAGCACGTGGCCGTGGAAATCGAAGCTTTCATCGGCGAAGGCCTTCGGCAAATACGGCGAGGCCCGATCGAGCGCGTGGTAGGCGAGGTAGTCCTTCCACGCGTCCAGCGGCTGCGATTTCACCAGCGCGGAAATGCCGGCGACCGCCTTCGGTTGCCAGACGATGAAATCCTGCTGCTGGCCGAGGCCGGCGGCGTCGAAATACGCGGCCCAGTCCAGGCCCGGCGCCTTCGCGTCGAAGTCGGCGCGCTTCCACGCATTCGCGCCCTTGGCGACGTCGTTGGTTTCTTCCTGGGTCGCGTGCACCTTCGCGATCGCGGTTTCCAGCGCGAGGATGCGCGCGGCCTTGGCATCGGATTCGGCGATGCCGGCGAGGTCCAGCACCTTCGCGACGTGCGCCTGGTAGGCCTTGCGCAGCTCGGCCATGCGCCCGCCGTCGAGGTAGAAGCTGCGGTCGGGCATGCCGAGGCCGCCCTGCACGAGGTAGGGTGCGGTGCGCGTTGGTTCGTTGATGTCCTGCGACACCCACAGGCCGAACAGGCGGTCGGTGTAGTAATTCGTCGCGTTGAGCAAGTCGACGTCGGCGCGCAACTGGCCGCCGAGCGTCTTCGCCAGCGCATCCGCATCGGCGATGCCGGCGATGGCATCGAGTTCGGGCTTCACCGGCGCGAGGCCCCTGGCCTCGATCCCGGCTTCGTCCATGAACGCGGTGTAGTAGTCGCCGATCTTCTTTTCGTCGCCGCTGGCGTTCGCGTCCTTCGCCGCGTTTTCGACGATGTCGCGCGTGTCCTTCTGCGCCTGCTGCGCGAGCACTGCGAAAGCGCCGATGCTGGAACGGTCGGCGGGAATCTCCGTGGTTTTCATCCAGCCGCCGTTGGCGTAGTCGTAGAACTCGTCGCCGGGCGCGACCGACTTGTCCATGCCGGCGGTGTCGAAACCGAAGCTGCCGAGCGCGGCCTTCGCCGTAGCCCCGGCCTGCGCCGCCGGTTTCGAAGCATCGCCGGAAGGCGCGGATGCGCGTTCGCAGGCACCCAGCCCCGCGGCGAGCGCGGCGGACACGGCGAAGGCGAGCAGGGAACGATGCGGAATCGACGGCATGGGCGGCTCTCGGCAGGGGAAAGCCCGAGCGTAGAACGCCCATGCGGACGGCGCAAAGGCCGCCAGTCACGCTACCCGGCGGATCGAAGCGCGGTTCAGGTGCGGAACCAGGCCTCGACGGTGCCGCGGATCTTCATCGTCATCGGCTGGCCGCGGCGGTCGAGCGCGCGCCCGGCCTGGACCCGGATCCAGCCCTCGCTGACGCAGTATTCCTCGACGTTGTGGCGTTCCTGGCCGTTGAAGCGGATGCCGATGCCGCGTTCGAGCAGGGCTTCGTCGTGGTACTTGCTGCGCGGGTCGTTGCTGAGGCGGTCGGGCGGGGTGTCGTTGGGCGTGTCCATGGCCGATGCGGTGTCGAAAACCGCGATAGCCTAGCGCGCGGCGGCACGGATGTCCGCGATTGCCGGTTTCCGCCCCGCTTTTCGTAAGCACATGGACGAAATGCTTCGGGGGAAGCGCATGGCCACCATCCGCCGCTCGCTGTTCGCGGGAGAAGTGCTGTACCGGCAGGGCGATCCCGCCGATTGCGCGTGGCTGATCGAAAGCGGGCAGGTCGTTCTGTCTTCCAGCGATGGCCAACGCCGGCACGAGCACGGCAGCTTCGGTCCCGGCGAAATGCTTGACGAACTGTCCATGCTCGACCATGGCGCGCGCACCGCCACCGCCACCGCGGCCAGCGACGCGGTGCTGCTCGCGATCGAGGACGAGGCCTTGCGCGAACGCATCGAGTCCTGCGACCCGATCGTGCGCGCCATGGTCGAGGGGCTCGCGCGACGCATGCGCCGGATCCAGTCCGGTGGCGAAGGCGCGTCCGCGCACGCGGTCGAAGGCCTGCCCGGCGAGGACCACGAACAGCGCACCGGCATCGACAAGCTGCGCCGCGACGCGCAACTGCGGCAGGCGCTGGACGAAGGCGGCATCGAGGTGCGCTACCAGCCGATCTACGACATCCCCGCCGCGCGCGTGGCCGGCTACGAAGCGCTGGTGCGCTGGGAACTGCCGGGCAACGGCATGGTCTCCCCGGCCGAGTTCATCAAGCTCGCCGAGGAAACCTCGCTCATCGTGCCGGTCGGCGAATACGTGCTCGACCGCGTGGTCGCGCTGCTGTCGCAGTTGCGCGACCTCGGCCACGATCCGTTGCCGGACATCGCGGTGAACCTATCCGCGCGGCAGTTGGTGGAACCGGGCATGGCGCGGCAGATCGTCGATCGGGTCGAACGCGCCGGCCTGCCGCGAGGCGCGCTCAAGCTCGAGGTCACCGAAAGCCGCATGCTCGACTACGAACCGGTCGCGGCGGTGATGCGGCATTGCCGCGAACACGGCATCCGCTTCGCGCTCGACGACTTCGGCACCGGCTATTCCAACCTCACCCACCTGCACAAGCTCGACTTCGAGTACGTGAAGATGGACCAGGCCTTCGCCCGCCACATGTTCGATTCGCCCAAGGCGATGGCGATCGTCGAGGCCATCGTCGCGATGGCGCACGGCATCGGCGCCGATGTCATCTGCGAAGGCGTGGAAACGCAGGCGCAATTGCAGCGCCTGCGCGAACTCGAGGTGCGCTACGCCCAGGGCTACCTCATCGGCAAGGCGGCGCCGGCGAGCGAGGTGCTGTCGGGCGAGGCCGCGCGCGGCCCCGCCGACGCGTGATGCATCAACCCAGCTTGCGCGCCAGCAGGTAATAGGCGAGGTTGCCGAGGCCGGTGGCGCCGACCAGCACCGCGATCACGCCCGGGTTGATTTCGGTCCAGCCCGAGGCCTGCACCAGGCCGAAGCCGACCGCAAGCAGGGTCAGGGTCACGCCCCAGCGCAGCGAACCGTGGCGGCGGCGCGCTTCCTCGCCCTCCAGCATCGAACGGACCAGGTCCTGGGAGCCGTTGGAATCGACCATCTTGCGGCGCACGCCGGCATCGACCACGGCCTTGATGGTGTAGGCGATGGCAAGGAACAGGCTGATCGGGATCAGGATTTCGAAGTTCATGGCGGGGTCCGGTCGAGCCGCGGAATGCGGCGTTCGAGGCATTGGATACGGCCGGTTCCATGCCGGTTGCACAAAGTTGCCCCTCTCCCGCCGCGCTGCGCGCGGCACCCTCTCGCTCGGCGGGGAGAGGGAATGAAGCCGAGGGTTGCAACCGATCCCGCCCGGGGCGTATCCCATGTGCCATGGAAGACGGCCGCACGCCCGAGGATCGCGCCCTGGTGACCGCCGTGCTGGGTGGTGAGCCCGGCGCGTTCGAATGCCTCGTGCGCGAGTACCAGGGCCTGTGCTGGCACATCGTGCAACGCATGGTTCGCCATCCGGAAGACGCGCGCGAGCTGTGCCAGGAGGCGTTCCTGCGCGTGCACCAGTGCCTGCACCAGTACCGCCACGACGCGCCGCTGAAGGCGTGGATCGGACAGGTCGCGTATTCGGTCGCGAAGCGCCACCTCGAGCGCAAGCGCATCCCGGTCGCCGAAGACGCGGACGAGGAAGGCACGCCGCTGCACGAACGCGTCGCCGACGAATTCGATCTCGAAGCCGCGGTCGTGGACGACGACATCGCGCGCCGCCTGCACGCGGCGATCGCGCGCCTGCCCCCGCTGCAACGCACCATCCTCACCCTGTACCACCTCGACGAATTGCCGCTGGCGCAGATTTCGCGCATCACCGGGCTCGCCGAGGGCACGCTCAAGAGCCACCTGTTCCGCAGCCGCAAGCGCCTGCAGGAATGGCTGGCGCCCGGCATGGGAGTCGCCGCATGAACAAGCCCAACGACCAATTCGACGAACGCGAATGGCGCCTGCAGGAACGCGCGCTGCGCGAGGAGCGCCTGCACGCCGACGATGCCGGCGATCCGGATGTTGCTGCGTACCGGCGCATCGTGCGTGCGTTGCGCGAGCCGTTGCCGGATGCGCTGCCGGCGGATTTCGCCAAGGCCGTCGCCGCGCAGGCCGCGCGCTTGCCCGCGCGCGGGGAGAGCGCGCTCGAACGCTGGCTGGTGCGAGGTTTGATCGCTGCGTTCGCGGTATCGGCCTTGTACTTCGTCGCCAACGATGGCGGCGCATGGCTGCACGCCAGCCTGTCGTTGTTGCCTGCCGCGGATGCGAGTGCGTTGCGCAGCTGGGGCCTGGCGCTCGGCGCCTGCGTGGCGATGACCTGGGCCTTCGGTCGCCTGCGCGTCGACAACGGCGGCCACGCGCTGCGCTGAAGCCGCGCCGCGCGCGGCTACACTGCGCGCATGTCCTCCACGCGCGATCCTGCATTCGACGCCCTGCTGCATCCGTTCGCCGATGGCGCATTGCGCTGGCCGGCCGAGGGTGCGCTGTTTTTGCGTGCACGCGAGGGTGCGGCGCTGCATGCGGTCGGGGCGCGCGCCTTTGCCGCGACCCAGCCGTTCAAACCGGAAGCGGAGAGACTCGAACGCATCGGCGTCGAACTGCTGGACGAAGATTCCCTGCCGGAACGCGCGTTCCCGCTGGTGCTGGTGTTGCCGCCGCGCCAGCGCGAGGAAGCGCGCGCGCTGCTGGCGAAAGCCTGCGCGGCCTGTGCACCGGGCGGGATCGTGATTGCCGCGGTCGCGAACGACGAGGGCGCGAAATCGCGCGAAGCGGACCTGAAGCAGCTCGCCGGCGCGCTGTCGGTGCAGAGCAAGCACCATTGCCGCACGTTCTGGACACGGCCCGATGCGTCGTTTGACGCAGGCCTGCTCGCGCAGTGGTTGAAGGCGGATGCGCCGCGCCGCGTGGCCAGCGAGGACGTGCCGGGCGGCGGCTTCCTCAGTCGCCCCGGCGTATTCGCCTGGGATCGCGTCGATGCCGCATCGCAATTGCTGGCCGCGCATTTTCCGGGCGACCCCGGGTCAAGCCCGGGGCAGGTTCTGCACGGCCGCGTCGCCGATTTCGGCGCGGGCTGGGGTTATCTCGCATTGCAAGTGTTGGCGCGCTGTCCGCGCATCGCTTCGCTCGACCTGTACGAGGCCGATGCGCGCGCGCTGGCGCTGGCCGACGAAAACCTCGCCGGCGCAAGCGTCCCCGTGCATTGCCATTGGCATGACGTGGAACGCGGCGTTACCGAACGCTTCGATGCGATCGTTTGCAACCCGCCGTTCCATGCGCTCGGCCGCGGCGAACGCCCCGACATCGGCCGCGCCTTCATCGCCTCGGCTGCTAACGCGCTCAAACCCGGCGGGGTGCTGTGGCTGGTTGCGAACCGGCACCTGCCCTACGAAGATGCGCTCGCGGATGGCTTCGCATCGGCGCGGATCGTCGCGCAGCAAGCAGGATTCAAGATCGTGCATGCGGTGAAGTCGTGAAGCTGGTCAAGCACCTCGCCAACCTCGGCTACGGCAGTCGCAAGGAGGTCGCGTGGATGTTCCGCGAGGGCCGCGTCACCGATGCGGATGGCGAAGTGCTGTACGCCGACGACGTCGTTCCGTTTGATGCGATCCGCGTCGATGGCGAAGTGCTGGATCCTCCGCAAGGCTTGTTGCTGATGCTGCACAAACCGGTCGGCGTCACCTGTTCGACGAAAGATCCCGGTCGCGTGGTCTACGACCTGCTGCCGCCGCGTTTCCGCCTGCGAAATCCGGCCTTGTCCACGGTCGGGCGACTGGATCGCGACACCTCCGGCCTGTTGCTGCTCACCGACGATGGACAGCTGTTGCACCGGATCATCGCGCCGAAATCGAAACTGCCCAAGGTCTATCGCGCAACGCTGGCGGAAGACCTGCGCGGCGACGAGGCCGCGCTGTTCGCCAGCGGCACGTTGATGCTGGATGGCGAGAAGACGCCGCTGTTGCCGGCGGAACTCGAAACCACCGACGCGCGCAATGCACGGCTGACCTTGCACGAAGGCCGCTACCACCAGGTGCGACGCATGTTCGCCGCGGTCGGCAACCGCGTCGTGGCGCTGCATCGCGAGCAGATCGGCGGACTCGAACTCGGCAATTTGCCGGAAGGCGAGCGGCGAATCCTCGATGAAACGGGACGGCAGGCGCTGTTCGCGCCCGCCGCCTGAGGCGATCAGTCGACCTTCACCAGCTCGACCCGGCGGTTCTGTGCGCGCCCGGATTCGGTGCCGTTGTCGGCGACCGGCTTGTCCTGGCCGAAACCCTTCGACGTCAGTCGCGACGCGTCGACGCCGAGCGCGACCAGCGCATCGCGCACGCTGGCCGCACGCGCGGCCGAAAGCTCCTGGTTGTGCGCCGCGGTGCCGGTGTTGTCGGTGTGGCCCTCGATCGATAGCTTCAGCGCCGGATCCGCGCCGAGCAACTTGTCGATTTCCGCGACCACGGGCTTCGCGTCGGGCCGCAGCGTGGCCTTGTCGACGTCGAAGTTGATGTGGAGGGCGACGTGGCCGTCCTTGTCGATCGCCTTCTTCATCGCGCCCGCATCGAGGAAGCCGAGCTTGCTCTCCATGGCCTTGCGCTGCAGCACCACGATCGCGCCGTGCAGCGGGATCGCGCCGGTGCTGACCAGTACCCAGTATTCCTGCCCGCCCTGGCGGATCAGGTAGGTGTTGTTTTCGCAGTCCACCCCGGCGCAGGTGCCGTGGAAATGCGCATCGACCGCGTCGCGCCCGCCGAAGGCGTTGTTCACCTCGTCGGTGAATTGCACGGCGCTGACCTTCATCCCGCCGAGGTCGGTGATGGCGTTTTCGTAGTTGCGCTGGAATTCGAGCGCCGAGTACGGGCGGTCCGGGTTGTCGAGCGGGAACAGGTCGCGGAACACCTTGCCTTCGAGCGCGACGACCTTGCCGCCCGCGATCATGTGCTCGCGGTCGAAGCTGGAATTGCGCGTCTTCTCGTCCTGCACGCTGGCCAGTCCGTCCGGAGCCTTGAAGAACGGGAACGGCGGCAGCGTGGCGGTGCTCTCGGGCACGCTGGCCGGATCGAAGTCCGCGCTGGCGTCGGTCGCGCCGGCATCGCCGGAGGTGGCGGTCGAGGCGGGGGTCGGGATCGAGATCGTTGCGGGAGTGGGGATGGTCGCGGGCGTGGCCGGCGTCGCCATCGCGGCGCTTGCAGCGGCGTCCGCGCCGGTCGCGGCGGGCTTGCATCCGACGAGGGCCAGCGAGGCCAGCAGCGCGGACAGCAGGATTCGTGCGTCGGAACGTGCCATGTCGGATTTCCTCCCAGCGGACAAGAAGCCAAACGCGACGTGCGCGCGATTCCGGACAAGGAATGTCCGGCCCGTGTTCAGGCGTCGTCGTCGACAAGCAGCTTGCGGAATCCTTCCGCACCGAGTTCGCGCATCGTCGCCACGTTGCGTTCGATGATCGCGTCCGGTTCGGGATACGCGGCGACCGCGCGATCCACGCTGTCCTCGCGCAGCAGGTGCAGGATCGGCCATGGCGCGCGGTTGGTCAGGTTTTCCGCGTCGTCCGCTTCGGTGCCGGCGAACTGGTAATGCGGATGGAAGCTGGCAACCTGCAGCACGCCATCGAGTTCCATCGTCTCGACCAGCGCATCGGCATCGTCGAGGAAATCGTTGTAGTCGAGGAAATCCTGCAAGACCTGCGGATGCACCAGCAGGGTCGTGTCGATGTCCTCCGCCGGCGTGTCGCGCAGCATCGCCATCTCCTCGCCCAGCTGTTCCAGCAGGGCGCGTTCGGTGGTCGCATCGCTGACCACGATCCGCACCTGCTGCTTGGCATACACCGCCTTCGCGAACGGGCACAGGTTGAGCCCGATCACCGCGCGTTCCAGCCAGCGGCGGACGTCGCGTTCGACGCGATCGGGATCGAATGGCTCTGCGTTAGCGGTTTGCATGATCTGGCGGAACCCTCGCGCGGTGACTTCCGACTATTGCAGGTCCATGGCCGGACGCGCAGCGTAGCCGACATCGCGACGGCGCGGGGATCGCATGAAACCGAAGGCATTGGCATCGCTGGCGCTGGGCTTGTTGGCCGCTTGTGCAACGGCGCCGCGGTGGGTCGCGCCCGCGGGAATGCAGTCGCTGAACCGGCACATGGTGTTGTTGCCGGGAACCTACGATCCGGAGCAGGGCGACGGGCAACCGGACGGCAACAGCGTGATGATCCGCGCGCCGGAAGGATTGATCGTGTTCGATACCGGGCGCCACGAGCAGGCCTTCGCCGGGCGGATCATCGACGCTGCGGAGGGATGGCATCTTCCGGTGGTGGCGATCGTCAACAGCCACTGGCACCTCGACCACGTCAGCGGCAACGTGCCGCTGCGCGAGAAATATCCGCAGTCCAAGGTTTATGCGAGCACCGCGATCGAGGACGCGATGCAGCACTTCCTCGCCGATTCGCGCAAGGCCGCGGCCGCACGGCTGGCCACGTTGCCGGCGGACAGCCCCGAAGCCGGCTACCTGCGCGCCGGCATCGCGCGCATCGATGCCGGGCCGAAACTGTTCCCGACCGATCCGGTGCTGTCGTCCGGATCCTTGCGCATCGCGGGCATGCAGTTCCGGGTCGGGCTGGAAAAGAACGCGGTGAGCGGCGGCGACGTCTGGTTGCTCGATCCTTCCACGCGCACCTTGGTCTCCGGCGATCTCGTCAACTTCCCCGCGCCGTTCTTCGACACCGCATGTCCGCACGGCTGGAGCGAAGCGCTGGGGCGACTGGATGCGCAGGCGTTCGACACCCTGGTGCCCGGGCATGGCGCGCCGATGACGCATGCGCAGTTCGCGACGTATCGCCATGCGTTCGACCAACTGCTGGCTTGCGCCACGGGCAATGCGACCGTCGCCGAATGCGCCGCCGGCTGGGAACGCGACCTCGGGCCGTTGCTGCCCGCGGATCAACGCAAGCTCAGCCGCTTGTTGCTCGACTACTACTTCCAGAGCGTGTTGCGGGCCGAACCGGCGAAGCGCGACAAATACTGTCGCGCCGGCGGAGGGATCAATCCCCGCCGACGAGCGCTTGCACGAGTCGATCAGTCACGAAAGTTGTCGAACTGCAGCGGCAGTTCGTAGTCCTTGCCGCGCAACAGCGCCATCGTCGCCTGCAGGTCGTCGCGCTTCTTGCCGGTCACGCGCAGCTTGTCGCCGTTGACCTGCGCCTCGACCTTGAGCCTGGCGTCCTTGATCGCGCCTTGCAGCTTCTTCGCCAGTTCGCGTTCGATGCCCTGCTTCACGGCGATCTTCTGCCGTGCGCCGGCCAGGTTGGTCTCGACGGCGCCGAAATCCAGGCAGCGTGCGTCGATCTTCCGCGCGACCAGGCGCGCGCGCAGGATGTCGCTCATCTGCTGCAACTGGAAGTCGCTGGGCGCGGACTGGGTGATGAGCTTGTCGTCCAGCACGAACCTGGCCTCCACGCCCTTGAAATCGAAGCGGGTGGACAGCTCGCGGTTGGCCTGGTCCACGGCGTTGGCGAGTTCGTGGGCATCCACTTCGGAAACGATGTCGAAAGAAGGCATGGCGGCGACGCTGGTAACGGGCGCGCAGGTTACCGCATGGAACGTGCCGCGCGGGACCACGGGTTCATCGCCCCTGCGAAACGCGACGAATGCCGCCGCGCCGGGTGAAGGCCCGCGGCGTGTCCGTTTTCACGCGTCGCTCAACTCGCCGACGGCGCGCTGAAGAAAAAGGGCGCGTGTTTCCCCGCGTTCAGATGCGTTGCGGAGACTGTGGCGCGTGTTCCGGAGAACACGGAGGCCCCATGAAAACCCTGATTGCTGCATCTGCTTTCGCCATCGCCATGTTCATCGCGCCGAACGCCCATGCGGGCGCCGACATCGATTGCAAGCTGGACTACCAGCTCACCAGCTGGTCGCTGGTCTACAAGCACGCCGCCGGCACGGGCGTGGTCCGCTGCGACAACGGACAGACATTGCCGGTGCGGATTACCGCGCAAGGCCTGGGCCTGACCGCGGGCAAGTGGAAGATCGACAACGGCAAGGGCCGTTTCACCGATGTCCACAACATCCGCGAGGTCTACGGCAACTATGCGCACGCCAGCGCCAGCGCGGGCATGGTCAAGTCCGCGGAAACGCAATTGCTGTCCAAGGGCAACGTGTCGCTGGCCCTGGCCGGCGGCGGCGAGGGCATCAACCTCGGCGTGGAAGTGGGTGCGTTCCACATCAAGCCCGTCCGTTGATGCGACGCGCGTGATCGAGCGGCGGCCTTCGGGTCGCCGCTTTCTTGAAGGACGCGCGGGATGGCGATGGCTTCGGATAGCATCCCGTCGATGGACGCGCAACAGCTTTCCGCCCACGACCGCCGTCGCCGCAGCATCCTCGTGATGCTGGTCGCGGTCGCATTGTTCGCGCTGATGGACGCGGGGCTGAAGACGCTGTCCGAACGCTACCCGCCGTTCCAGGTCGCGACCTTGCGCGGCGCGACGTCGTTGCCGCTGGTGCTGGCGTGGTCGTTGGCCACGGTGGGATGGAAACCGCTGCTGCGCGTGCGCTGGCCGCTGCACCTGCTGCGCGGTGCGATCGGCATCATGATGATGGCCAGCTTCGTGTACGCACTGAAGCGCATGCCGCTGTCGACCGCGTACACGATCTTCTTCGTCGCCCCGCTACTGATTACCGCGATGTCCGTGCCGTTCCTGGGCGAACGCGTCGGCCCGCGGCGCTGGGCCGCGATTGCGATCGGCCTGCTCGGCGTGCTGGTGGTGCTGCGCCCCAGCGGCGAAGGCATGGCCAGTTTCGCCGGGCTCGCGGTACTGCTTGCGGCGTTCGGCTACGCGGTATCGGCGATCACCGTGCGCGTGCTCGCGCGCAGCGATTCCAACCAGGCGATGGTGGTGTGGCTGCTCGCGCTGATGGCGCTCGGTTCCGGCGCGCTGGCGTGGCGGGACTGGCAACCGATCCGCCACGACGACCTGTGGCTGATCGCGGGTATCGGCGTGGTCGGCGCGCTCGGGCAATACGCGATCACGCTGGCGTTCCGCCAAGGCGAGGCTTCGCTGCTGGCGCCTCTGGAGTACACCGCACTGGTCTGGGGCGTGCTGCTGGACGCGACGATCTGGGGCGTGCTGCCGGATACGGCCACGTGGATCGGCGCGGCGATCATCGTCGCCAGCGGCCTGTACCTCATCCGTCGCGAAGGCGGGCGCGTGCCGGCGGAGCCGATCGCGCCGCCCTGATCCGCGTTCGCGGCATGTCCGCTTTGCGTCCATCGCTGCGTAAGCAGGAAGGCGCGCTTCCGCGCAATCGATGGAGATACACGAATGAAATTGCCCTCGACGCGTTCGGTCGCGGTGCTCGCGTCCGCGGCGCTGCTGGCGACGTTGATCGCGCATGCCGCGCGAATGGATACCAGGGGCATGGCGGCGGAACACGCATCCGCCGACTTGCTGCCGAGCGCGAAGGCCGTGCGCGTCGCGGCGCCTCCCGCGATCCGCGACCGTGCCGGGAACATCGCCGCCGCACCCTCGCAAGGCGACGTCGGCGACGTCGATTCCTTCGGCCGTTCGCTCGTCTGGCTCGGCGTGACCCAGGGCAACCTCGACCTGTCGTCGAGCTGCCCACCCGACGACGGCGACCCGACCACGAATTGCGTGGCGTTGAACGCGGCGCCGGGCCCGACCACCTTCGACCTCGACGGCATCGCCCACGTGACCTTGCCGGGCAAGGCGGCGAACTCGCTGCTCTGCTACTGGTTCTCGCCGATCCTGAGTGTCGATTACCTGAACCCGACCGCGGCCAGCGATGTCGGCCTGCTCGCGTACTCGCCCACGCTCACCGTCGAAAGCGAGGTACTGGACGATCCGGCGCTGATCGACCCGACCACCGGTGCGCCGTTCGACGGCAAGCTGGTCACCGCGATGACCGCGTCCGAGCATTTCGAAGTGCCGCTTGCGCCGGGGCAACAGCAGTTCGAACGCTCCCGCGATTCGGCCGTGTGCATCGCCGGCCTGCTCAGCAAAAGCGCGCTGGTCGGTACCTACGGCCTGACCGACGCGCAGGCGAAGCAGGTGTTCAAGAAGCCGATCACCATCAGCCTCAACGTCAGCGGCAGCGTGCGCCTGGTCGACGAAGCCAGCCTGATGTTCGGATTGCGCGTCGTCGGCGACTGAAGTTCGCCCAGCGTTCGAAGCCGAAGCCGAAGCCGGGCCCGGTACCCGGCTCAGGCTTGCCGGGGGTGGCGTTTCGACGAATCCGGCTTTTTGTCCGGGCAATTCCCCGGCGGTTGGCGCATTGTCCGACTCTGTGGCCACAATACGGGCCAGATCCCTGCGTTGGAGCCCGGCATGGCCGCACCCATGGAAGCCCGCGTCCCCGACATCGGCGGCTACGACGACGTGCCGGTGATCGAGGTCCTGGTCAAGCCCGGGGACGTGGTCACCAAGGACCAGGGACTGGTCACGCTGGAGTCGGACAAGGCGACGATGGAAGTGCCGGCACCGTTCGCGGGCACGATCAAGGAAGTGAAGGTCAAGCTCGGCGACGCGCTGTCCGAAGGCAGCCTGGTCGCGCTGATCGAACCGGCCGGCGATGCCGCCGCCGCGCCGCGCGCCGAACCCGAAGCGCCGAAGAAGGGGCAAGCTGTAAAAGAGCAGCCGGCATCGGAAACCGGTGCGCAGGTGCAGCCGGTGGACGTCCCTGCGCAGCCCGATCGCCTCACGGAGGAATCGATCATCGAGGTCGAAGGCGGCGCGCCCGTACCCGCGCAGGCGCCGGTCGCCGGCGACCCGGCCGATCCCGCGAGCCGTCCGCCATTGCGCTTCGAAGCCGACGCCGTCCTGCCCGGCAAGGTGCCGTACGCGAGTCCGGCGGTGCGCTTGTTCGCGCGCGAACTCGGCGTCGACCTCGCGCAAGTGACTGGCACCCAGCGCGGCGGCCGCATCGGCAAGGAAGACGTGCAGAGGTTCGTCAAGGCCGCGCTGTCAGGCGGTACTGTGGGAGGGGCTTCAGCCCCGACGGCATCGGGTAGCGGACTCAACCTGATCCCGTGGCCGAAGGTCGACTTCGCCAAGTTCGGCGAGATCGAAGCCAAGCCGCTGTCGCGCATCCAGAAGATTTCCGGCGCCAACCTCGCGCGCAACTGGGCGATGATCCCGCACGTCACCCAGCACGACGACGCGGACATCACCGAGCTCGAGGCGTTGCGCGTCGCGCTCAACGAGGAAAACGCCAAGGCGATCGCGGCGGGCAAGGCGGGCAAGCTCACGATGCTCGCGTTCCTGATCAAGGCCAGCGTCGCCGCGCTGAAGAAGTATCCGAACTTCAACGCTTCGCTCGATGGCGACAACCTCGTCCTCAAGCGCTACTACAACATCGGCTTCGCCGCCGACACGCCGAACGGCCTGGTCGTGCCGGTGCTGCGCGATGCGGACAAGAAGGGCGTGATGCAGATCGCGCAGGAAATGGGCGAACTCGCCGCGCTCGCGCGCGAGGGCAAGCTGAAACCGGAGCAGATGCAGGGCGGCTGCTTCACCATCAGCTCGCTCGGCGGCATCGGCGGCACCGCGTTCACGCCGATCATCAATGCGCCGGAAGTGGCGATCCTCGGCGTCTCCAAGTCCGACATGAAGCCGGTGTGGAATGGCGAGAAGTTCAAGCCGCGCCTGGTCCTGCCGCTGTCGCTGAGCTACGACCACCGCGTGATCGACGGCGCCGCCGCCGCGCGCTTCACCGCATACCTCGCGCAGCTGCTCGGCGACCTGCGCCGGGCGATGCTCTAAGGGAGCAAGGCGCATGGCAGACATCGAAAGCAAGGTTCCCGACATCGGCGGCCATGGCGACGTGCCGATCATCGAAGTGCTGGTCGCGGTCGGCGATACGGTGAGGAAGGACCAGGGGCTGGTTACGCTCGAATCGGACAAGGCGACGATGGAAGTGCCCGCCGCCGCCGACGGCGTGATCAAGGCGCTGAAGGTCAAGCTCGGCGACAAGGTCGGCGAAGGCGCGGTGATCGCGGTGATCGCCGCGGCTGACAGCCAAACGGCTGTCCAAAGCGCGCCCGCGCCTGCGAAGGCGGAACCTGCGCCAGCTCCCGCGAAAGCCGAAGCGCCCGCTCCCGTCGCGGCACCGACTGTCGCGACAGCAACGCCCGCGCCGCAAGCCGCGTCGTCGTCCGGCCGCAAGGCCGATATCGAATGCGCGATGGTCGTGCTCGGTGCCGGTCCGGGTGGCTACACCGCCGCATTCCGCAGCGCCGACCTCGGCCTCGATACCGTCCTGGTCGAGCGCTACGCCTCGCTCGGCGGCGTCTGCCTCAACGTCGGCTGCATTCCGTCGAAGGCGCTGCTGCACGCGGCGGACGTGATCGAACAGGCCGCGCACGCCAGCGATTACGGCGTCGATTTCGGCAAGCCCGAGATCGCCATCGACAAGTTGCGCGATTACAAGGACAAGGTCGTCGGCCAGCTCACCAAGGGCCTGGCCGGCATGGCCAAGCAACGCAAGGTGCGGGTGGTGCAGGGCAGCGCGAAGTTCGTGTCCGCGAACGAGCTCGAAATCGCCGGCGCCGATGGCAAGACGCAGTTGCTGCGTTTCGCCAACTGCATCATCGCCGCCGGTTCGCAGCCGGTGAAGTTGCCGTTCTTCCCGTGGGACGACGGTCGCGTGATGGATTCCACCGACGCGCTCGACCTCGCCGACGTTCCGAAAAAGTTGCTCGTGGTCGGTGGCGGCATCATCGGCCTGGAAATGGCGACGGTGTACTGCGCGTTGGGCAGCGAAGTCACCGTGGTCGAATTCATGCCACAACTGATGCCGGGCGCGGATCCGGATCTCGTCAAGCCGCTGGCCGATCGCCTGAAGAAGCAGGGCGTGGCCGTGCATCTCAAGACCAAGGTCGTCGAAGCCAAGGCGCAGAAGGCCGGCATCGCCTGCGTATTCGAAGGCGAGAGCATTCCCGAATCCAGCGTGTTCGACCGCGTCTTGGTTTCGGTCGGCCGCGCGCCGAACGGCGCCAAGCTCGATGCCGAAAAAGCCGGCGTGCGCGTCGGCGAACGCGGCTTCATCGACGTCGATGCGCAAATGCGGACGAACGTGCCGCACATCTTCGCCATCGGCGACCTCGTCGGCCAGCCGATGCTGGCGCACAAGGCCACGCACGAAGGCAAGCTCGCCGCGGAAGTCGCCGCGGGCGAAAAGAAGGAGTGGGTCGCGCGGGTGATCCCGAGCGTGGCCTACACCGATCCGGAAATCGCCTGGGTCGGCGTCACCGAAACCGAGGCGAAGGCCAAGGGCCTGAAGGTCGGCATCGGCAAGTTCCCGTGGGCGGCGTCGGGTCGCGCGATTGGTCTTTCGCGCACCGAGGGCTTCACCAAGCTGGTGTTCGACGAGGAATCGCATCGCATCGTCGGCGGCGGCATCGTCGGCGTGCACGCGGGTGAGCTGATCGCGGAAATCGCACTGGCGATCGAGATGGGCTGCGAGGTCGGGGACATCGGCCACACCATCCATCCACACCCGACCCTGAGCGAATCGGTCGGCATGGCCGCCGAGGTCTACGACGGCACGATCACCGATCTCTACTTGCCGAAGAAGAAATAACTTCCCCTCTCCCCTTGAGGGAGAGGGTGCCCGAAGGGCGGGAGAGGGGCGGGCCGGAAAAAAAGGAAGCCCCGGCGGAGACGGCCGGGGCTTCGGGGCCTGCTCGCGATCGACGAGGAAGGAGCGCAGGCCACGGCGGTCTGACCCGCCCCCGGCCGAAAGGTTCCGGGCCACCGGCCCAGCCGACGGGCAACGCTTGGGCGTTGCCGGGGATTTTGGCCCCCTGCTATAATTTTTCGGCTTAGCAGGGCCGATTTGTGGTGCCGGCCCGACTCCGCAAGCTGAACAGGGCCGCGCGTGCACGATCCCATCGCCGCGAGCCGCCGGTCGGCACTGCGCGCGGTGGCCATGCAGGCCGTCGTCGCGCTGCTGGTCGCGCTGGCCTTCCTTGCCGGGGACGGGACCCGTGCCGCCGCTGCGGCTGCCATCGGGGGGTTGGCGCTGGCGTTCGGCAATGCCGTTGCCGCGACGCTGTCGCTGCGGGGCGCGGTACCGGCACGGTTCGCGTTCGCGGCGCTGCTGGCGGGAACGACGGCGAAATGGATGGTGGTGTTCGTGGCGCTGGGCATCGGGCTGCTGGCATGGCAACTGCCGCCGCTGCCGATGTTGGCGGGGCTGGCAACGGGATTGGTGGCCTGGTTGGCGGGTTTGCGCCGGCTGGGAATGGAACAGGCGACAAAGGGTTGAGCGTGAGCGCTGAAAACACGATGACCGAAGCCGCCACCGGCGGTTCGACCGAATACATCAACCACCACCTGCATTTCTGGCAGGTGAAGGTGGGCGACAGCACGTTCATGACGCTCAACGTCGATACGTTGATCTTCACCTTCGTGCTGTCGGTGCTGTTCTTCTTCTCGTTCCGGATGGCCGCGCGCAAGGTCACCTCGGGCGTGCCCGGCAAGTTCCAGGCCTTCGTCGAGATGATCGTCGGCTTCGTCGACGGCCTCGTGCGCGAGACCTTCCACGGCCGCAGCAAGCTGATCGCGCCCCTGTCGATCACGATCTTCTGCCTCGTGTTCCTGATGAACTTCATGGACATGGTGCCCGTGGACTTCCTGCCGTGGGCGTGGAAGGCGGGCCATATCGCAACGGGCGCCGATCCGGAACACGCCTATCTGCGCGTGGTGCCCACCGCCGACCTCAACACCACCTTCGGGCTGTCGCTGGCGGTATTCCTGCTGATCCAGGTGTTCGGCATCTCGCACAAGGGCGTCGGCGGCTTCACCAAGGAAATCTTCACCGCACCGTTCCACGCGCACGGCACGGTCGCCAAGATCGCCCTGGCGCCGGCCAACTTCCTGCTGCGCGTGATCGAGGAAGGCGTGCGCCCGCTCAGCCTGTCGTTGCGACTGTTCGGCAACATGTACGCCGGCGAGCTGATCTTCATCCTGATCGCGCTGATGACGCTGAATTCCTCGCTCGCCCACCTCAGCACCTGGGTGATGGGCCCGCTGCAATGGTTCGTCGGCGCCATCTGGACCGCCTTCCACATCCTGATCATTTTGCTGCAGGCCTTCATCTTCATGATGCTGACCATCGTCTACCTCAGCATGTCGGCTGAAAGCCACTGATTCGTCGTTTCCCTTCAACCCCGCTTAATCGCAACGATCCAACCGGAGCAACACCATGGACCACGCAACCCTCGTCGCCGAAGTTCTCAAGTTCACCGTCATCGCGGCCGGCCTCCTGATCGGCCTCGGCGCCCTCGGCACCGCGATCGGCTTCGCCATCCTCGGCGGCAAGTTCCTCGAGGGTTCGGCCCGCCAGCCGGAACTGACCCCGATGCTGCAGACCAAGATGTTCATCGTCGCCGGCCTGCTCGACGCCGTGCCGATGATCGGCGTCGCCATCGCGCTGCTGCTGCTGTTCGCCAACCCGCTGCTGGGTTCGATCGCCTGATCCCCAGGATCGACTGAACACGCAAGCGATTCAGGCATCGCCGGCGGCATCGCGTCGCCGGCACCAGGAGCAAGTTCATGCTACCCAACCTCACCCTCGTCATTCAGGGCCTCGCGTTCTTCGCGGTCGCGTGGCTGGTGATGAAGTTCATCTGGCCGCCGATCATCGCGGCCATCGAGGAACGCCAGCAGAAGATCGCCGAAGGCCTCGCCGCCGCCGACAACGCGCAGAAGAACCTCGCCCAGGCCGAAGAAAAGGCCAACGAGGAACTGAAGGCCGCGCGCGCCAAGGCCAACGAAATCATCGACCAGGCGCACCAGCGCGCGAACCAGATCGTCGACCAGGCCAAGCAGGACGCGATCGCCGAAGCCGGCCGGCAGAAGGCGCTGGCCGACGCCGAGATCGACGCCGCGTCCAACCGCGCCCGCGAGGAACTGCGCAAGCAGGTCTCCGCGCTGGCGGTGACCGGCGCCGAGAAGCTGCTCAAGCGCGAAATCGACGCCAACGCCCACAAGGTGCTGCTCGACGAACTGGCCGCGGAGATCTGAGGCCATGTCGCAGGCCCTGACCCTCGCCCGTCCGTACGCCCGCGCCGCGTTCGCGCTGGCGCGCGACGCCGGCAAGCTGCCCGGCTGGTCGGATGCGCTCGGCTTCGCCGCGCGTGTCGCCGCCGATCCGCAAGCCGCCGCGCTGCTGGGCCATCCGCGCCTCGGTCGCGATGACGCGGTCGCGCTGCTTGCGCCTGCGGTCTCTGAACAGCTGGGCGCCGACGCGGCGTTCGCCGATTTCCTCGGCCTGCTGTTCGACAACCGCCGCTTGCCGTTGCTGCCCGAGATCTCCGGTCTGTACGACGAACTGCGGCTCGAGTCCGAGCGCGTGGTCAAGGCCAAGGTCACCTCCGCCACGGCGCTGCCGGCGGCCGAACTCGAATCGATCAAGGCCGCGCTGAAGAAGCGCTTCGGCCGCGAGGTCGAGGTCGAGGCGGCGGTCGACGAATCGCTGATCGGCGGCGCGGTGATCGATGCCGGCGACATCGTCATCGACGGCTCACTGCGCGGCAAGCTCGACCGGCTGCAGACCACGCTCGCGCAATAACGCAACGAATACGCATTCAATCGAACGCCGGCGGCGACGCCGGCACCACAGGAAACACCGATGGCTACCAGCACGCTCAATCCGTCCGAAATCAGCGAACTGATCAAGACCCGCATCGAGAAGGTGAAGCTCGCCGCCGAGGCGCGCAACGAAGGCACCGTGACCAGCGTGTCCGACGGCATCGTGCGCATCCACGGCCTCGCCGACGTGATGCAGGGCGAAATGATCGAACTGCCGGGCAACACCTTCGCGCTGGCGCTGAACCTGGAGCGCGACTCGGTCGGCGCCGTGGTGCTGGGCGACTACGAACACCTGCGCGAAGGCGACACCGCCAAGACCACCGGCCAGATCCTGTCGGTGCCGACCGGCCCGGCGCTGCTCGGCCGCGTCGTGAACGCGCTGGGCGAGGCGATCGACGGCAAGGGCCCGATCAACGCCGACACCAAGGCACCGGTGGAATGCATCGCCCCGGGCGTGATCTGGCGCAAGTCGGTGTCGCAGCCGGTGCAGACCGGCTACAAGTCGGTCGACAGCATGATCCCGATCGGCCGCGGCCAGCGCGAGCTGATCATCGGCGACCGCCAGACCGGCAAGACCGCGCTGGCGATCGACGCGATCATCAACCAGAAAGATTCCGGCATCCGCTGCATCTACGTCGCGATCGGGCAGAAGAACTCGACCATCGCCAACATCGTGCGCAAGCTGGAAGAGTTCGGCGCGATGGCCTACACCACGGTCGTCGCCGCCTCGGCCTCCGAATCGGCCGCGATGCAGTACATCGCCGCGTACTCGGGCTGCACCATGGGCGAGTACTTCCGCGACCGCGGCGAAGACGCGCTGATCATCTACGACGACCTGTCCAAGCAGGCCGTGGCCTACCGCCAGATCTCGCTGCTGCTGCGCCGCCCGCCGGGCCGCGAAGCCTACCCGGGCGACGTGTTCTACCTGCACAGCCGCCTGCTCGAGCGCGCCGCGCGCGTGTCCGAGGAGTACGTCGAGAAGTTCACCAACGGCGCGGTGAAGGGCAAGACCGGGTCGCTGACCGCGTTGCCGATCATCGAAACCCAGGCCGGCGACGTGTCCGCGTTCGTGCCGACCAACGTGATCTCGATCACCGACGGCCAGATCTTCCTCGAGACCGACCTGTTCAACGCCGGCATCCGCCCGGCCGTGAACGCCGGTATCTCGGTGTCGCGCGTGGGCGGCGCGGCGCAGACCAAGATCATGAAAAAGCTGTCGGGCGGCATCCGCATCGCGCTCGCGCAGTACCGCGAGCTCGCCGCGTTCGCGCAGTTCGCCTCCGACCTCGACGACGCCACCCGCAAGCAGCTCGAGCGCGGCCAGCGCGTCACCGAGCTGATGAAGCAGAAGCAGTACGCGCCGATGTCGGTCGCCGAGCAGGCGCTGTCGATCTACGCCGTGGACAAGGGCTACATGGACGACGTGCCGGTGGCCAAGATCGGCGCGTTCGAGGACGCCCTGCACGCGCACTTCGCCAACACTGCCGGCGAGCTGATGAAGTCGGTCGCCACGAGCGGCGACTGGAACGACGACATCGAGGCCGCGTTCAAGAAGGGCATCGAGGACTTCAAGGCGACGGGCAGCTGGTGATCGGGTGAGACGAAAGACGTGAGACGCGAGACGTAAAAGCCCGCATCTCCGCCCTTCGTCTTACATCTTACGTCTTACGTCTCACGGAAAAGAAAATGGCCGGTGGTCGCGAAATCAAAACCAAGATCAAGAGCGTGCAGAACACCCGCAAGGTGACGCGCGCGCTCGAAATGGTCTCGGCCTCCAAGATCCGCAAGGCGCAGGAGCGGATGAAGGCCTCGCGCCCGTACGCGCGCGCGATGCGCCAGGTCATCGGCCACCTCGCCCAGGCGAATTCCGAATACCGGCATCCCTACCTGGTCGAGCGCGAGGACGTGAAGCGCGTCGGCTACATCATCGTCTCCTCCGACCGCGGCCTCGCCGGCGGCCTCAACAACAACCTGTTCCGCAAGCTGCTCGCGGAGATCCGCGGCTGGCAGGACAAGGGCGTCGAGGTCGACGTCGTCACCATCGGCCAGAAGGCATCGGTCTTCTTCCGCCGGCTCAAGGTCGGGATGCTCGCCTCGGTCACCCACCTGGGCGACACCCCGCGCGTCGAGCAGCTGGTCGGCGTGATCAAGGTGATGCTGGACGCCTACAACGCCGGCCAGGTCGACAAGGTGTTCCTGTCGTACAACGACTTCGTCAACACCATGACCCAGAAGGCGACCTTCGACCAGTTGCTGCCGTTGCCGGCGGCGGAAACGCAGGTCGCGCACCACGACTGGGACTACCTCTACGAGCCCGACGCGCAGGCGGTGCTGGAACACGTGCTGACCCGCTACGTCGAGTCGCTGGTGTACCAGGCGGTGATGGAGAACGTCGCCTCCGAGCACGCCGCGCGCATGGTCGCGATGAAGGCCGCGAGCGACAACGCGACCAAGCTGATCGGCACCCTGAACCTGGTCTACAACAAGGCGCGACAGGCGGCGATCACCCAGGAAATTTCGGAAATCGTCGGCGGTGCTGCGGCGGTTTGATCATTTCGACTGTGGGAGGGGCTTCAGCCCCGACTGCAAAAAGGCTCGCGGCTGAAGCCGCTCCCACAAAAGCAGATAACGAGTTACCGAGGAAAGAGTGATGAGCAACCAGGGCAAGATCGTCCAGATCATCGGCGCCGTCGTCGACGTCGAATTCCCGCGCGAGAGCGTGCCGAAGGTGTACGACGCGCTGAAGGTGCAGAACACCGACATCACGCTGGAAGTGCAGCAGCAGCTGGGCGACGGCGTCGTGCGCACCATCGCGCTCGGCTCGACCGACGGCCTGAAGCGCAACCTGATCGCCGACAACACCGGCAACGCGATCTCGGTGCCGGTCGGCATCGGCACGCTGGGCCGCATCATGGACGTGCTCGGCCGCCCGATCGACGAAGCCGGCCCGGTCAAGGCCGACGCGAACTGGGAAATCCATCGCGCGGCCCCGAGCTACGAGGAACAGGCCTCGTCGACCGAACTGCTCGAAACCGGCATCAAGGTCATCGACCTGATGTGCCCGTTCGCGAAGGGCGGCAAGGTCGGCCTGTTCGGCGGCGCCGGCGTGGGCAAGACCGTGAACATGATGGAGCTCATCAACAACATCGCGACCGAGCACTCGGGCCTGTCGGTGTTCGCCGGCGTGGGCGAGCGTACCCGCGAGGGCAACGACTTCTACCACGAGATGCAGGAATCGGGCGTCGTCAACGTCGCCGAGCCGGAGAAGTCGAAGGTGGCGATGGTCTACGGCCAGATGAACGAGCCGCCGGGAAATCGTCTCCGCGTGGCGCTGACCGGCCTGACCATGGCCGAATACTTCCGCGACGAAGGCCGCGACGTGCTGCTGTTCGTCGACAACATCTACCGCTACACCCTGGCCGGCACCGAAGTGTCGGCGCTGCTCGGCCGCATGCCGTCGGCGGTGGGTTACCAGCCCACGCTCGCCGAGGAAATGGGCGTGCTGCAGGAACGCATCACCTCGACCAAGACCGGTTCGATCACCTCGATCCAGGCCGTGTACGTGCCCGCGGACGACCTGACCGACCCGTCGCCGGCGACCACCTTCGCCCACCTCGACGCCACCGTCGTGCTGTCGCGAAACATCGCTTCGCTCGGCATCTACCCGGCGGTCGATCCGCTCGATTCCACCTCGCGCCAGCTCGACCCGAACGTGATCGGCAACGAGCACTACGAGACCGCGCGCCGCGTGCAGTCGACGCTGCAGAAGTACAAGGAACTGAAGGACATCATCGCGATCCTCGGCATGGACGAACTGTCCGAAGAGGACAAGCTGGCGGTGGCCCGCGCGCGCAAGATCGAGCGCTTCTTCTCGCAGCCCTTCCATGTCGCCGAAGTGTTCACCGGCTCGCCGGGCAAGTACGTGCCGCTGAAGGACACCATCCGCGGCTTCAAGGGCATCGTCGACGGCGACTACGACCACCT
Organism: Lysobacter lycopersici; assembly: GCF_007556775.1. Lineage (GTDB taxonomy): Bacteria > Pseudomonadota > Gammaproteobacteria > Xanthomonadales > Xanthomonadaceae > Pseudoluteimonas > Pseudoluteimonas lycopersici. The sequence goes on along the minus strand of NZ_CP041742.1, from coordinate 1,578,297 downwards.
GCCGGAGCAGGCGTTCTACATGGTCGGCTCGATCGAGGAAGCGGCCGAGAAGGCGAAGAAGCTGGCGGCGTGATGAAGCGGGGGCTCGGATCTCGGGGCTGGTGAAAAGCGCCTGTTCCAGACCCTAGTCCCCAGCCCCAAGCCCCTCGAACGAGCGAAGCGAGAGAGACATGGCATCCACCATCCGTTGCGACATCGTCAGCGCCGAAGCCGAGATCTTCCACGGCGAGGCGACGCTGGTCGTCGCCACCGGCGAGCTGGGCGAACTCGGCATCGCGCCCAAGCACGCGCCGCTGATCACGCGCCTGAAGCCGGGCAAGGTCGTCGTCACCACGCCCGAGGGCGAGCACCTCGATTTCGCCATTTCCGGCGGCATCCTCGAAGTGCAGCCAACGGTGGTGACCGTGCTCGCCGACACCGCGGTGCGCGCGCAGGACATCGACGAAGCCGCGGTGCGCGCCGCCAAGGAAGAGGCCGAACGCATCATCGCCCACCGTGGCGAGGCGATGGAAGTCGCCGAGGCGCAGCAGCGACTGGCCGAAGTCACCGCGCAGTTGCAGGCGCTGGAACGCCTCAGGAAGAATCTGAAACATTGATATCGACCGTAGGGACGACGCATGCGTCGCCCCTGCATTCGCGGTACGTTCGAAAACGCCGGCCTCGCGCCGGCGTTTTCGTTTATGGCGCCGAGAATCACGCAATGCGAATGCAACCGGCGCGATGCTCGCCGTATCCAATGGAATAACGGATATGAGGATCGAATCGATGAAATCGCCATTGTTCGCCGCCGTGCTTGCGTGTGCATCCGCGTTCGCCATGCCGTTTCCCGCCGCATCGGCGGCGCCGGAACCCGCGCCGGCCGACGCGGCACTTTCGCGCGCGATCGAGTGCTATGTCGGGGCGTACCGCTTGCCCGGCGCGAGCATCGACGTCGGCCCCAGCGACGGCGGCCTGCGCTGGCGGCACGTCGACGGGCGCAGCGGCAAGCTGGTCGCGAGCGGCGATGGCGGTTGGAAAAGCCTTGAAGGCTGGACCGACCGCGACGATGGACATCGCATCGCCTTGTCCGGTTGCGGCCGCGACGCGGTGCTGAGTTTCGATGGCGCCGCCGCGCCGCGCATCGCGCTTGAAATCCGCGAAACCGCGTTCGCGGGCGATGGCGGCACGCGCCTGGCCGGGCGCCTGCTCATGCCCGAAGGCGATGCGAAGGTGCCGCTGGTGGTGCTGGTGCACGGCGCCGAACAGGATTCGGCGCGCGCCTGGGATTTCATGCAGCGGCAATTGCCCGCCGAAGGCGTGGCCGCCTTCGTCTACGACAAACGCGGCACCGGCGATTCGGCCGGGACCTACACCCAGGACTACAGCGTGCTCGCCAACGATGCGGTCGCGGCGATGCAGGAAGCGAAGCGAATGGCCGGCGCGCGCGCGGTTCGCGTCGGTTTCCGCGGCGGCAGCCAGGGCGGCTGGGTCGCACCGCTGGCAGCGACGCGCACGCATGTCGATTTCGTGGTCGTGGGTTACGGACTGGCGGTGAACGCATTGCAGGAGGATCGCGAGGCGACGATCCTGCAGATGCGATTGAAGGGTTACGCCCCGGACATCATCGACAGCGCTCTCGAGATCGTGGATGCCGCGGGCGTCCTCGCCGGCAGCGATTTCCAGCAAGGCTTCGAAGCCTTCGACGCGGTGCGGACGAAGTACCGCGACCAGCCCTGGTACAAGGACGTGTACGGCAACTTCACGCATTTGCTCTTGCCGTATTACGGCGACGAGCTGCGCCAGAAGGTGCGGCCCTATCGCTTCGGCACGCCCTGGCACTACGACCCGATGCCGGTGCTGCGAGAACTGCGCACGCCGCAACTGTGGGAGCTGGGCGATGCCGACATCGATGCGCCGATGGGCGAAACCTTCCATCGCCTGCGTGCGCTGGCACGCGAGGGCGCGCCGATCACGATAGCGGTATTCCCCGGCGGCGAACACGGCATGACCACGTTCGAAGCCGGCGCCGACGGCACGCGCACCTCGCTGCGCTATGCCGGGGGCTACACGCGCATGACCGTGGATTTCGCCAAGGGCAAGCTCGGCGCTGCCTACGGAAACGCCAGAATGTATGCCCCGGGGCAGTAGTGCCCGCGGGATTCAGGCAGTGCGTTTCTTGTAAACCCAGTGGCGCGACAGCCAGAAGCCGATGCCGCCGGTAAGCAGGTCGCCGCCGGGCTTGAGCAACTGCGCCATGTGCAGGCCGAAGGCGTCGTCCAGGTGGGCGACGATCCAGGTGTTCGCCGCGGTCAGCACCAGCCACATCGTGACGAAGCGCAGCGCGGCGTGCCGGCCGACGTGGGTGTCCTCGCTGGCGAAAGTCCATTTGCCGTTGAGCCAGAAACCGAGCATCGCACCGGCAACGCGGCCGATGACGTTCGCCGGTTCCACCGGCATCACCCATTCGCTCAGCGCCAGCATCAGCCCGTATTCGAGCAGCCATTGCGCCAGGCCGATGATCGCGTAACCGCCGAGGTGACGGCGCAGGGTCATGGTTCGTCGCCTGTTGCTTGCGGGATCATCCACCACTCCATGTCGCCTGCGCGTGCCTGCAATCTTGCCTTGGACAAGGCCAGCCCCGCACGCCGAGCGACAGGCAATTGCGATGGCCTGAAGACCACGTCGGAAATGCCTTCCGCCCCGAGCAGCTGCGCCCAGCGCCGGCCGCTCCGGTCGGCATCCGCCGCGAAGGCGGCCAGCGACAGGCGCCGCGAATACCAGTTCACGTAGCGCGCGCGCGCGCCGAGTTCGGCGATGCTGCCCTGTTCGAGGTCGAGTTGCAGCGCGTTTTTCGCGGGCCTGCCACGGGCCCGCATGTCCGCCGCCAGCACGCGCTCGGGTGCGTAGAGCGACAGCAGCGGGGCGTAGCGTCCGTGCGCGCGCATCGTCTGCCGCACCGCGCCGCCATGCAGCATCCAGTTGCCGTTGGCCTGGAAGGCGAAGTTCAACAGGCAGGCCAGCAACGCCAGCACGCCAGCGTGCAGCGGATGCACCCGGTGCGCGGCGACGCACAGCAGCGGGATGCAAACCGCCATGGCCGGGAAGGCGTAGCGCGCGTATTGCATGGGAAGCAGTGGCGCCACCAGCATGGCGGTGCAAAGGATCATCGGCGTGCGCAGGTCGCGTTCGCGCAGCGCCAACAGCCACGCGCCCGCAAGGCACACCAGCAGGAACCCGAACCCGCCGGCATAGGCATCCATGTATTCGCCGGTCGCGAACGTGATCCGCCAGGGCAGCGACGGGGCGAGGTGCCCGGTCCAGTGCGTATCGACGAAATCGTTCGGGGCGAAGTACGGGGACCGGAACACGCCATTGAACAACGGCAGGAACGGGTTCCCGGAAAGCCGCGCCGCATACCAGTAGCTGCTGCCCCCGATCGCGAGGGCGATCGCCGCCATCGACGCAAGATCCTTCCAGCGCAGCGACGCGCGATGGCGATGCAGCGCCCATGGCAGGAGGATCGCGGCGGAGGCCGCGGCGCCGAATTTCATCGCCAGCAAGGCGCCGAACAGCGCGGCGGCACAGCGCTGCGCGCCCGGGGCGAACCGCCGATTCGTCGTGGCGGGCGCGCACGCGATGACGAGCAACCAGGCGAGGATCGCGGCCGTCGGCATTTCCGTCTGCATCCCGGCCACCAGCGACGTGGCCAGGGGAATGCTCGCGAACAGCGCGACCGCAAGCCAGGGCGCGATCGAGTTGCGTCGGTCGAAACGCCGTGCCAATCGCCACAACCCGCAGGCTGCGAGCACCAACCAGAGCGCGTCGACGGGCCCGCGCGCTTCCGAATGCGCCATGACCTGCGGGAATGCCTGGATGACATCGGCCAGCCACGGGGCCAGCGCCCAGACGTGCAGGTCCGGGTTCATGTCGTAGAAGCCGGATTGCTGCAACATCCACGGCAGGCGCAGGTGGTAGGCGATGTCGTCGGACTGCATCGTCGGAAGCCAGCATCCCGTACTGGCGATGCCCACCGCGAGCACGGCCCATGCCGCGGCGACCGGTTGCGCGGCGACCGCGCGGCGCCAGGCGCGGCCGGCATTCCTTGCCGTGGCGAGCACGGCATGGCGCCGCCAGGCGACCAGCAGGGAAAGGATCGCGAAATACACCCAGTCCTCGTGCGCGCGCAGGGGCAAGGCCCATGCGGACAGGCCGCCGATCGCCGCCATTCCGGCCACGCATTTGAGCGCCGCGGGTGCGCGCGGCGCGATGGCGCTGCCGGCGGCAACGGATGCGATGCAGAAGAGCGCCGTCGCCGCGAAGGGCATGGCGCCGGAAAACCGGATCAAGGCCAATCCGAACCAGAGCGCCAACGCCGTCGCGAATCGGATCCGGCCGAGCAGCCCGGTCAACATCGCGAGCAACCACGCCGAAGCCGCGAGGATGGCGGTGTGCCTGGCGCGTTCGGGTTGCCATTCGTTCCACGGCAAGGCCGTCGCCAGTCCGACGGCGCACATCGCGCCGCCGAGCCACAGCACGACCGGGCGCCATCCGAGGAGGCTCGCGCCCGAATTGCGACCGTTTGCCTCGGTTCCGAACTGGGTCACGGGCGACGCTTCAGGGCGATTGCGAACGGAGCGCATCGTAGCAGCGCCACCGCTAGAATCGCGGGATGACCGCACGGGCCATGCCATGAACGCGACGCCTCCCGTCCTTCCGCTGCACGTCGTCGTCCTCGCCGCCGGCGAGGGCAAGCGCATGAAGTCGGCCCTGCCCAAGGTGCTGCAGCCGATCGCCAGCCGGCCGATGCTGGCGCACGTCGTCGATGCGGCGCGCGCGCTGCAGCCGGCCGCGATCCACGTCGTGTACGGGCATGGCGGCGAAGCGGTGCGTACGGCGTTCGCCGGGCAGGAGGATTTGCTCTGGGCCGAACAGGCGCGGCAACTCGGCACCGGGCATGCGGTGCAGCAAGCGATGCCCAACGTGCCCGACGGCGCGCAGGTGCTGGTGCTGTACGGCGACGTGCCGCTGATCACTTCGGAAACGCTGAAACATCTGCTCGCCGCGCCGGGACGGCTCGCCGTGCTGGTCGCCGACCTCGACGATCCGGCCGGCTACGGTCGCGTCGAACGCGATGCTGAAGGCCGGGTGGCGCGCATCGTCGAGGAAAAGGATGCCGACGACGCGCAGAAGCGCATCCGCACCATCAACACCGGCATCATCGCCGCCGAGTCCACCGCGCTGAAGCGCTGGCTCGAAGCATTGCGCAACGACAACGCGCAGGGCGAGTACTACCTCACCGACGTGTTCGCGCAGGCCGCCGACGAGTTCAGCGCCGCGGAAATGGTGCATGTCGCCGATCCGCTGGAAACCGAGGGCGCGAACGACCCGTGGCAGCTGGCGCGGCTGGAACGCGCGTTCCAGCAACGGCAGGCGCGCGCGCTGTGCCTGGCCGGCGTGCGCGTCGCCGATCCGGCGCGGATCGACATCCGCGGCAACGTGCGCGCCGGTCGCGATGTCGAAATCGACGTCGACGTGGTGCTGGAAGGCGACATCAAGCTCGGCGACGGCGTGCGCATCGGTCCATTCTGCCGCTTGAAGGACGTCGAACTCGCCGCCGGAACCGAAATCCGCGCGCATTGCGACCTCGAGGGCGCGCGCAGCGAAGGCGCGGTGCAGGTCGGGCCGTTCGCGCGGCTGCGCCCCGGCAGCGTGCTTGCCGACGGCGCGCACATCGGCAACTTCGTCGAAACCAAGAACGCGAAGATCGGCGTCGGCAGCAAGGCCAACCACCTCGCCTATCTCGGCGATGCCGTGGTCGGCGCGGGCGTGAACATCGGCGCCGGCACCATCACCTGCAACTACGACGGCGCGAACAAATCGACCACCACGATTTCCGATGGCGCCTTCATCGGTTCGAACTCGTCGCTGGTCGCGCCGGTGACCATCGGCGAAAACGCGACCATCGGCGCGGGTTCGGTGATCGGCAACGACGCGCCTGCGGGGAAACTCACCGTCGCGCGCGCGAAGCAGGTCACGCTCGAAGGCTGGCGGCGGCCTACGAAGAAGTCGAAATGACGATATCCGGTTGAGCCGGCGGCGCGCGCAACGCCTCGAGCGCCGCCGTTGCTGCGTGGTCGAACCATGCATCTTCGGTTCGATAGCCACGCAGCAGCAAGACGATGCCATGGTCCTCGATCAGCCATTCGCGGGAGTTGCCGCGTCGGGAGCGAATGCTGCGTTCGCCAGGGCCATCGGCCTCGCGCAATTCGTCGTTGCGAGTGGCCACGACCTCGCCGCGCATGCGCTCGTACAAGGCATCGACACCGAGGGGTCGGGTGTTCCGGTTGGTAGAGAGCACCGCTTCGAACGCGACCTGGCCCCGCGCATCGCGCCAGATGCAATACCCGGCCGCTTCCGCATCCGTGCCGGGCAAGCGCGGCAGCCCGGGCGACGTGCCCGCTGCGCGGCTCCAGCCGGCCTCGGGTAGCGGCAAGCGATCGAGGCGGTCGCACAGCGCGACCACGTCCTGCCCGGACAGCGGATGGTCGCTGTTGCGGAAATACCACAACGGTGCGGCGAACGCGGCGAGCGCGAACGCCAGCAGCAACAGGCCAGCGCCGCGGCGACGCCGGTACCAGCGGGGTTCGAGTTCGGGCATATGGCCTCGCATGCGATGGGGCGGTCGGGCGGACATCAAGCCGGCAACACCAGCGACACGCACAGCCCGCCGCCGTCGCGGTTGAGCAGGGCGATGCGCCCGCCGTGCGCTTCGGCGATTTCGCGGGCGAGGGCTAGGCCAAGGCCGGTGCCGTGGCGCTTGGTCGAATAGAACGGCAGCAGCGCGTTCGCCAGCACCGCCTCGTTCATGCCCTGGCCGCGATCGAGCACGTCGATGCGCCAGTGTTCCGGCAATCGCCGCAGCGACAGCGCCACGTCATCGGGTTTCGAACCCGATTCGTGCGCGTTCTTGAGCAGGTTGATCAGCGCCTGCTCCAGTTGCGCGACGTCGATGCGCGCGATCGCCGCCGGCGAATCCGGGCCGTCGTAGGCGAACGGCACCTGCGCGCGCAATTGCGCGACGAAATGCGGCCACGGCACTGGCTCCAGCCGCGGCGCCGGCATCTTGGCGAAGCGCGCGTAATCGCGGATGAAACCTTCCAGGTGGCGCGCGCGTTCCTCGATGGTCGACAACGCCGCAGGCAAACGCTCGTGCTGGCCGCGCCGCAGAAGTTCCGCGCCCGAATGCGCGAGCGAGGCGATCGGCGCCAGTGAGTTGTTGAGTTCGTGGCTGATGACGCGGATCACCTTCTTCCAGGTCTGCACTTCCTGCCGGCGCAGTTCCGCGGTGAGCTGGCGCAGCAACACCAGTTCGTGCCGGCGGCCGTTGAGCCGGAACTGGCGGCGCGAGAGGTGGTAGATGTCTTCGTTGTCGCTGTCGGCATCGCCGACGGTGAACATGCCATCGCCGCCGCGCTCGAAGGCTTCGCGCAGCGCGTCCGGTGCGGATTCCAGCAATTCGTCGAAGGCATGGCCTTCCAGCCGCTTGCCGTCGCCCAGCAATTTGCGCGCGGCGATATTGCCGAGCACGATGCGCCGCGCCGGATCCACCAGCAGCATCGCCACCGGCGTGTTCTGCACCATGGTGTCGAGCAGCAGTTCGCGTTGCACCAGCGACAGGCGCTGGTCGCGCAGCGCGTCGCCGAGCGCGTTGTGGCTGGCGACCAGCGCGCCGAGGTCGCCGCCGCCGCGCCACGACAGGCCGAAGGCGTAATCGCCGTCGCGGTAACTGGCGACGCTGCCTTCGAGCGCGCGGAACAGCGAATTCATCGGCGCGAACGCGCGGCGCACGTGGTAGGCGAGCAGCGGTGCGAGCAGCGCGACCGCAACAAAACCCGCGATCCAGGCGCGTTCGATCCAGCGCGACAGCAGCAAGGCCAGCGCCGCGGCCGCGAGCATGTAGGCGAACGCGAGGGCCGCGAACTGCAGGCTCAGAGGAATGCGCTGGCGCCAGGCTTGCATGCGCGCTCAGTCGCGCTCGATGCCGAGGCGCTCCATGCGCCGGTACAGCGCCTGCCGCGACAGGCCGAGTTCGGCCGCGGCCTGCGCGACCACGCCGCCGGCGCGCGCGAGCGCGGCCTCGATCGCGGCGCGATCCGGTTCGTCGCCTGCGCCCGTCGTCGCGGTACGCGCAGCGGGCAAACCGAGGTCGGCCGCGCCGATGTGCTCGCCGCGCGCGAGCAGCGACGCACGCTGGATCGCGTTGCGCAGTTCGCGCACGTTGCCCGGCCACGCATGCGCGAGCAAGGCGCGTTCGGCGTCGGCGTCGAGCTGTTTGCCGGAAGGAAGGAAATGCCGCGCCAGCGGCAGGATGTCGGCGCTGCGTTGCGCCAGCGGCGGCACCCGCACTTCGATCGCGTTGAGCCGGTAGTACAGATCCTCGCGGAATTGCCCTGCGGCGATCAGCGCCGGCAGGTCGGCATTGGTCGCGCTGACCACGCGCACCTTCACCGTGCGCTCGCGGTTGCCGCCGAGGCGTTCGAAGCGCCCGGTCTCGAGCACGCGCAGCAGCTTCACCTGTCCCGCAAGCGGCAGCGTGCCGATCTCGTCGAGGAACAGGGTGCCGCCGTCCGCGGCCTCGAACTTGCCCTCGCGCGGCTTGTTCGCACCGGTGTAGGCGCCGGCCTCGGCGCCGAACAATTCGGCTTCGATCAGTTCCCCCGGCAATGCGCCGCAGTTGAGCGCGACGAACGCGCCGTTCCGCACTGCCGAATTGGCGTGGATGATGTCGGCGTATTTTTCCTTGCCCACGCCGTTCGGCCCGGTGACCAGCACCGGCAATTCCGAACGCGCGACCTGGCAGGCGAGCGACAATGCCGCTTCGCTCGCGGGATCCGCGTAGACGATGCCGCGCAGGTCGAAGTCGCGTTCCAGCGCCGCGCGCCGGCGGCGTTCGCCGTTGCGCCGCTGCGAAAGTTCGCGTTCCGCCTGCGACAGTTCCAGCAGATTGTTGACCGCGACCAGCAGCTTGCGGTCGTCCCAGGGCTTGGCGAGGTAATCGGCGGCGCCGGCCTTGACCAGGTCCACCGCGGATTCGAGGTGCGTCCACGCGGTGAGCAGGATCACCGGCAAGTCCGGGTGCGCGGCGCGGATCTTCGCGAACAGTTCGACGCCTTCCTCGCCCGAGGTGGTGTCGGCGTGGAAGTTCATGTCCTGCACCACCAGGTCGATCGGTTCGCGCGCGAGCAGCGCGATCCCGTCCTCCGGCGACGTCACCGACACGGTGTCGATGTCGTGCAGCGAGAACAGGGTTTCCAGCGCGGTGGCGACGGAGGGGTTGTCGTCGATGACGAGGATGGTGGGCATGTGTCCCAGCTTACCGAGAAGAAGGGCCCCTCATCCGCCTTCGGCACCTTCTCCCCGCGAGCGGGGAGAAGGAAAGGCGAAATCAGACGGTGCGTGTGGCGACCGCCGGCGGCACCGCCGCGGCGCGCCGCGCCGGACCGAGTACCGACGCCTGGCCGAGCAACCACAACACCAGCGCGCCGACCGGCAGGTACAGCGCGGGCAGGCGCGGCAGTTCATAGGCGCCCATCAGCAGCTGGTTGATGCCGTAGGCGCCGATCATGCCGATCACGATGCCGAGCGTGGCAAGCAGGAAGTTCTCGGTCTGGAAGTAGCGCAGGATCTGGCCGCGGGTCGCGCCGAGCGCGCGGCGCACGCCGATCTGCTTGGTGCGCTGCTGCACCCAGAAGCTGGCGAGGCCGACGATGCCCAGCGCGGTCACCACCAGCAGCGCCACGATCACCGCCAGCAACAGCCAGGCCATGTTGCGGTCGCTCTGGTACCACTTCGCCACGACGTCGGTGAACGGATCCTGGTCGAGGACGATGCGGCGGTTGCTGTTCTTCTCCAGCGCGGCGACCGCGGCCTTCTGCACCTCGGCGCGACGCGCGGGATCGGTGCGCAGGACGAAGGTGCCCTGGGTCAGGTCGCGCAACGGCAACAGCACGGAATAGCCTGCCTCCGCGGGGCCGCCGTTGTCGTTGGGCCGGATCAGGCGATCGACCACGCCGACCACGCGGTGCGGCACGTCGTTCGAATTCCAGCTGTAGACCAGCTTGCCCACCGCGCTCTGGTTCGGGAACAGCTTCTGCGCCACTTCGCGGGTGAGGATGATCGCGGGAAGGGTCAGCTTGGAATCGGGCTTGTTGAAGGACTCCCAGTCGACGTATTCGTCGGCGGTGAAATCGCGGCCCTCGACGATGCGCAAGCCGAGTGCATCGACGAGGTTTTCACCGAGGTAGGTCGAGGCATCGAGGTTGGGCACGTCCTGCTTGGGCTGCAGCGACACCGAGCTGTTCCACGAGGTGTGGTCGAACGGGATTTGGTTGAGCGACGTCGCGGCCTTCACCCCGGGGATGGCGCGCAGCGAGGCGATGTCCTCCTTCGCCAGCGCGGTCGCGTCGTCGGTTTTGCCGATGCCGGCGACCCGGATGCGCACCAGTTCGGTGTCGGCCACGCCGGTGGGGCGGTGTATTTTCTCGAGCCGTTGCGAGATGAGGAACACCGCGTTGCAGATGATGGCGCAGGACAGCGCGATCTCGAGCACGATCAGCGCGGACGCGGTCTTGTGCCGGCGCAGGGTGGAAAGGATGGGGCGGATGTCCATGGGATTCTCCGGAAGTTTCGTTCGCGAACGCGCCGTCACTGGCTCTTGAGCTGGATCGCCGGCGCGACCTGCATCGCGCGCCACGCCGGCAGCAGGCCGGCGAGCACGCTGCTGACGAGCGCGAGCGCGAAGGTGGCGAACAGCATCGGCATGTCGAGGTGCGCGAGTTCGGCGTAGTCGTCGGGTTGCTGGCGCACCGCCCACAGGCCGAGCAGGGCGAGGCCGAGCCCGGCGACGCCGCCGACGATGCCGATCGCGCTGGCTTCGACCAGGTATTGCGCGAACACCGCGCGCCGCGAGGCGCCGAGCGCGCGGCGCACACCGATCTCCGGTTCGCGGCGCATGAACTTGGCCAGCAGCAGGCCCACGGTATTGAGCAGGCACACCAGCAGGAAACCGAACGCCAGCCACAACTGCAGGCGCACGTCGCTGGGCACCGCCTGCTTGAAATCCAGCCACTGCATCACGTTGTCGAGGCGCACGTTGGTCGGGCGCTCGAAGCGTCCGGCGGCACGCTGCTGGTTGGAATAGTTCTCCAGGTACTGCTTGTAGGCGGACGCCTTCGAAGGATCGTCGAGTTCCACCCAGTACTGCACCCAGGCGCAGGGCGCGTTCAGCCCGACCGAACCATCCGCGTCGGTCTGGTCGCCCCAGCAATCCATGTTGCCCTGCACGCCAAGCTTGAGCGTGCGCGAAGTGGAGAACGGCACGAACACCTGCTCGACCGCGCTGAAGCGATCGTTGGTGAGGTCATAGAACTTTGGCGTCGGCCGCCACTTGCCGAGCACGCCGACGATGCGGAGGCTGTTGTCGCCGGCGCGCAGCGTCTTGCCCACGCTGTTGCCGCCGCCGAACAGTTTTTCGTTGAGTTCCTTCGAGATCACCGCGACCTGGGCGCGGTTTTCGTCGTCCGCGCCGGTCCAGCCGGAACCGAAGGCGAAGGGCGCGTCGAACATCGGGAAGAAATCGGCGCTGGTGTAGCGCGCGTTGACCACGAACGGATCGATCTTGCCGTCGCCCGATTCCACCGACAGCGCGCCGCCGCTCATCATCGCCTGGCGGTCGCCGCGGTGTTCGCGCAGCAGGGCCTCGGCGTCGAAGCGGGTCATCTGCTCCTCGGGTTCCTCGCCCGGCTGGAATCCCTGCTTCGTGCGCGGCTCGATCCGCGGATAGAACAGCCGGTCGCTCTTCTGCGGGATCGGGTCGCCGGCGAGGATGTGGAACACGGTGAGCGTGGTCATGCTCGCGCCGATGCCAAGCGCGATCGCCAGCACCATCAGCGCGGTCAGGATCTTGTTGCGCCGGAAACTGCGCAGGGCGAGGTTGCAGTAGTACGTGAACATGGAAAGCTCCCTTCGGTCGCGGGGCTAGGGGCCAGGGTTGGAAGAGCGGCGGAATGGGCGTGGCGAAAAGTTCTGCTTTCGCCAGTCCCCAGCCACTAGTCCCCGGCCGTCGCGGTCGTGGCGTGCGCAAGCCGGCTCAGGCTCGTTTCCACCGAGATGTCGGTGGCCATGCCGTCGACGATGTGCACGTTGCGCTGCGCGCGCGCCGCCAGTTCCGGGTCGTGGGTCACCATCACGATGGTGGTGCCGGCGGCGTTGATTTCCTCCAGCAGTTCCAGCACGCCGCGCGCCATCTGCGAATCGAGGTTGCCCGTCGGTTCGTCCGCAAGCAGCAGTTTCGGGCTTCCCGCCAGCGCACGCGCGATCGCCGCGCGCTGCTGCTGCCCGCCGGAGAGTTCGGTCGGGTAGTGCTTCATGCGCGAACCCAGCCCGACCTGCGACAGCGCCTTCTCGATGCGCTGCCTGCGGTCGGCGGCGTCGAAGCCGCGATAGCGCAACGGCACGTCGACGTTGTCGAACAGGTTCAAATCCGGGATCAGGTTGAAGCCCTGGAAGATGAAGCCGATCTTCTGGTTGCGCAGCTTGCTGCGCGCGTCGTCGGACAGGCCGCGCACGTCCTGGCCGTCGAGCGTGTAGGTGCCGCCGGTGAATTCCTCCAGCAGGCCCGCGATGTTGAGGAAGGTGGTCTTGCCCGAACCCGAGGGGCCGGTGACGGCGACGAATTCGCCGTCGCGCACGTGCAGGTCGAGCGAACGCAGCGCGTGGGTTTCGACCAGCTCGGTGCGGTAGACCTTGGTGACGGCTTGCATCTGCAACATGGCGGTTTCCTGTCGAAGGGAAGGGGGAGGGGCAGGCCTCAGCGCACGCGCAGCAGCGGCGACATCGCGGCCACGGGGAGATAGCTCTTCGACCGGCGCGCGGCGTTGGCCGGCGGTGGCATCGCATCGAATCGCACCAGGCCGAGCGAGATGCGTTCGGACAGGCGCAGCGGCACGGCGTCGGCGAGCTCGTCCGCGGACCAGTTCCGCGGGAAGTCGTGTGCCGGGTAATACGGATTGTCTTGCGTGTACATGGTCATTCTCCCGAGATGCGGACTTTCTGCGAATCGCCGAACGCGTCGGCGCCTGAAACCACGATGCGATCGCCTTCCTTCACGCCGCCGAGGATTTCCACGGCATCGAGGCTGCTCACGCCGGTGCGGATCGCGCGCTTGACCGCACTGCTGCCGTCCATGACGTAGGCGCTGTTGCCGCCGCCCTGTTCCAGGAACGGACCGCGTTCGACCTGCAGCACGTTGTTGCGCGTGCCGAGCAGGATGCGCGCGGACAGGCGCTGGTTCTGGCGCAGGCCCGGCGGTTGTTGCGACTTGAAGCGCAGGCGCGCGGCGACTTCGCCGTTCACCACTTCCGGCGACACCGCCGACACCTGCGCGTCGAGCGTGCCGGTCGGGCCGGTGACCTGCGCCGGCATGCCGATGGCGAGGTCGCGGGCGAAGCTTTCCGGCACCTTGATCTCGACTTCGAACACCGACAGATCGACCACGCTCAGCACCGGCGCGTTCGCGGCGACGTTCTGCCGCTGCGCGATCAGCACCTGCCCGACCTGTCCGTCGAACGGCGCGCGCAAGGTGAGCGCATCGACTTGGCGTTGCAGTTCCGTGACGACCGCGCGCTGGCGCTCGGCGAGCAATTTCTTGTTGCGAAGGTCCAGCCCGGCGCCCTCGCCGAGCAGGGTGGAATCGGTGCGTGCGCTGGCGAGGCCGAGGTCGGCCTTCTTCAACGCGTCCTGCGCGCGCGCCACGTCGATCTGCGCGACCGCGCCGCCTTCATAGGCGCGCTGGTTGCGTTCGAGGTCGCGTTCGGCGGCGATGCGATCGATGGAGGCCTGGTTGAACGCCTTGCGCGCGTTCGAGCGGGTGATCTGCGCATCGAGCGCGGCGCGGCTGGCTTCGGCTTCGAGGCCGGCCAGCGTGGCCTGTTCCTGCGCGAGCTGGCTGCGCAGTTCCGGGCTGTCGATCTCGGCCAGCGCCTGGTCCTTCTTCACCGCATCGCCCGCGACCACGTCCAGGGTCACGGTGCCGCCGGCAATGGCGTACAGCGTCGGGCTGTTGGCGGCGATGACGCGACCGTCGGCGGAGATGTCGCGCACCAGGTCGCCGCGGGTGACGGTGGCGATGCGCACGCGCGAGCCATCGAACGAACGCGAGCCGCCGGCCCAGCCCGACACCAGCCAGCCGACGACTACGACCAGCGCGATCGCGCCCGCGGCGATCAGCAGCGCGCGGCGGCGCTTCGCGGCAGCGGCCGTGCCAGCGGGCTGCTGCACGGGGCGGTCCTGGGCGGAGGTGTCGCGGATGCTCATCGGGTTCGCTTGGATTGGCGGATGCCTGTCTTATGCAGGATGCGTGCCAATCGCAAACGGTTGAATCGGAAGGAAAATATTTCTCCGGACGAGTGTCCGGCCGGGTGTCCGGGCGTCCGCGCGGACGCCGCCGGCGACCGCATCGCGGCCGCTCGCTAAACTGCGCACTCCTCCCCGCGGATTTCCCCATTCCATGTGCGGCATCGTCGGCGCGATCGCGGATCGCGATGTGGTTCCGGTCCTGATCGAAGGCCTCAAGCGCCTCGAATATCGCGGCTACGATTCGGCCGGCATCGCCGTGGTCGCCAGCGACGCGGTGCGTCGCGTGCGCCGCACCGGGCGCGTCGCGGAAATGGAAAGCGCGGCGCTGGCCGAGGATTTCCACGCCACGCTCGGCATCGGCCACACGCGCTGGGCGACGCACGGCGGCGTGACCGAGGGCAACGCGCATCCGCACATCAGCCACGGCGACCTCGCGCTCGTGCACAACGGCATCATCGAGAACCACGAGCAGCAGCGCGAACGCCTGCGCGCGCTCGGTTACGAATTCACCTCGCAGACCGATACCGAAGTCATCGCCCACCTCATCCACCATTACCGTGCGCAGGGCGATTCGCTGCTGGTCGCGCTGCAGCGCGCGGTGAAGGAGTTGGACGGCGCCTATGCGCTGGCGGTGATCGACAAGCGCGATCCCTCGACCCTGGTCGCCGCGCGCATGGGCTGCCCGCTGCTGGTCGGCCTCGGCGAAGGCGAGAACTTCGTCGCCTCCGACGTGTCCGCCATCCTCTCCGCGACCCGCAAGGTGATCTTCCTCGAGGAAGGCGACACCGCCGAAGTCACCCGCGCCCGCGTGCGCGTGTTCGATGCGAACGATGCGCTGGTGCAGCGCGACGTGCACGTCTCCGACGTGTCGCTGGCCTCGCTGGAACTCGGCCCTTACCGGCACTTCATGCAGAAGGAGATCCACGAGCAGCCGCGCGCCATCGCCGACACCATCGAGGCGGTGATCGACGACAACGCATTCTCGCCGCAGCTGTTCGGCGCCGATGCGGAATCGGTGCTCCGCGACATCGACGCGGTGCAGATCCTCGCCTGCGGCACCAGCTATTACGCGGGTTTGGTCGCGCGCTATTGGATCGAGGCCATCGCCGGAATTCCCTGTGCGGTCGATATCGCCAGCGAATACCGCTACCGCGACGTGGTCGCGAACACTAAGCAACTGGTCGTCACCATTTCCCAGTCCGGCGAGACGCTGGACACGATGGAAGCGCTGAAATACGCGAAGTCGCTCGGGCAGCAGCGCACGCTGTCGATCTGCAACGTGCCCGAAAGCGCGATCCCGCGCGCCAGCCGTCTCGTCTACTACACCCGCGCCGGTGCCGAGATCGGCGTGGCCTCGACCAAGGCCTTCACCACCCAGCTGGTCGCGCTGTTCATCCTCACCTGCACGTTGGCGAAACTGCGCGGCCGGCTCGATGCGACGCAGGAAGCCGGATTCCTCGACGGCCTGCGCCAGCTGCCGGGCAGCGTGCAGCACGCGCTCAACCTCGAACCGCAGGTCGCCGGCTGGGCGGAGAAATTCGCGCCCAAGCAGCACGCGCTGTTCCTCGGTCGCGGCATGCATTACCCGATCGCGCTGGAAGGCGCGCTCAAGCTCAAGGAAATCTCCTACATCCACGCCGAGGCGTATCCCGCCGGCGAGCTCAAGCACGGGCCGCTGGCGCTGGTCGACGCGGAAATGCCGGTGGTGGTGATCGCGCCCAACGATTCGCTGCTGGAAAAGGTGAAGTCCAACATCCAGGAAGTGCGCGCGCGCGGCGGCGAGATGTTCGTGTTCGCCGACGCCGACAGCCACTTCGGCGAATCCGAGGGCGTGCACGTGATCCGCACCCCGCGCCACGTCGGCGTGCTGTCGCCGGTGGTGCATGCGATCCCGGTGCAGTTGCTCGCCTACCACGCCGCGCTGGCGCGCGGTACCGACGTGGACAAGCCGCGTAATTTGGCGAAGAGCGTGACGGTGGAATGAGATAGACAACGTTTGCAGGGGGAGCCCGCCCCGCTTCTTCGCTGACCCGCCAGCTTAAAAAGACGTCAGGCGCCAAATATAGGGCTCCAAAAGAAGAAGCAGGGCATGTGCCACTAATCAGCTATTGTATTTTCTGAGCACCGAATATACGCTACATTTAGCATATGTAGGTACGTACGGTGCAAATAATGCCCGAAAAACGGAACAAACGAGAGCGGTTTGTAGAGCTTGGCGAAACGCGGGTCCGCAAGGCGGCGCAGTTTTTGCGATTGATAGGGAACCTATCAAATACAAGCAATTACGAATATACGGCAGAAGATGCTCAAAAGATTCTTACTGCGCTGGACAACGAGATGAAGCTATTGAAGGCCAAATTTCAGGCCGGAATCGCTCGGCGTTCGAGAGATGAGTTCAAGTTGGGTTGAATGCAGGGGGCATTGCGATGACGAACTGGGTGTTCCATGAAAGCGACCCGATGGGTGGCGCCGCCGGCGAGGCCTACGCGAACACGCTGAAATCTCCGGGCATGCAGCCCGAACACGTCTTGGCTCGAGAGGCGATCCAAAACTCGGTGGACGCAGGGTTGGGCGCGCCGAAGGTCACCGTCCGGTTTCGACAACGCAGTCTCAAGGGCAAGGCAAAGACGGAGTTCGTACGCGCCGCGGAACTCAGCGGACAGGCAGTTCGTAGCGAAGCCTTGGAGCTGCCATCCCCCAACTGTCTGGAGACCCTTGACGTTCCTAGCAAGTCGCTTGAGCTCCTGTATGTCGAGGACTATGAGGCGGAAGGTCTGTCTGGCGATCCCCACGACAAAGGCTCCAACTTCTACCGTCTGCTTCTCTCCCTCGGAGACCGATCGAAAGCCCGTACTGAGAAGGGTACTGGTGGGTCGTATGGGTTTGGAAAATCTGTTTACTCATCCAGCTCAGCTATCCAGACCATCTTTGCCTACACGCGTTTCAAGGGTGAGGATGGCGTCGAGAAAACACGACTCTTTGGCTGTGGCTACTACAAGAGCCACGAGTACCGTGGAAATAGTTACAGCGGTCGTGCCTGGCTCGGAACGAGTAAGCGACAGGACGAACAAGGTCGCACGATCGTTGATCCTCTGGAGGACAAGAAGGCAGACAATCTAGCTGCAAAGCTTGGCTTTCCACTTAGAGGTGAGGGCGAAACGGGAACGACCATTCTCATAGTGGATGCCTCAGTGAATCTCTCAGACATCATCACCGGCGTTGAGGATTGGTGGTGGCCCCGACTCATTGAACACAAGCTTGATGTCGAAGCGATTGATGCGAGTGGCCAAGTATTCGTTCCCAGGCCTCGTCGAAACGAGCAGCTGCGCCCCTTCATCGACTCATTTGAGATCGCGCGAGGTGTCGCAACCCCGAAGACCGGAATGCAAAAGCTGAACCCGCTGAACCGACTTGGCGAGCTCAATTTGGGTACGTGCGGATTCGTGGTTTCTCCACTCAACGCCCAAGGCTCCCCGATCGTCAGGGCTGACCGATGCAACACAGTGGCGCTGATTCGCGCACCGCTCATGGTCGTGGCATACAAGCCGTTTTCGGAAACGGCCCCAGTTGTCGTCGGAGCCTTCATAGGGTCCGAAGACATTGACCTTGTTCTCAAGAAGAGCGAACCGCCCGCACACGACCGGTGGGACCCAGATTCGCAAAATCTACGCGATGTCGACGGTGCAGGCAAAGACGTCGTCAACGCGGTGCTGTCGCGCGTAAAGGCTGGCCTGAAGCGGTTCCAGAGCGAGGCCGCGCCGCCTGCGCCAGCGAAGCAAAAGCGTCTGTCGATTCTTGAGCGCGCGTTAGGATCCTACTTTCGACCAACCGGTACGGGCGCAAAGCCACCGCCGGATCCTGCGAGTTCACTTGTCCATTTGGAATTCAGTAAACAGCCTCACGCTACTGCAACCCCGGATGGGCAGCTTCAGCTAACGAGTTCGTTCAAAGTATTTTTGGATGCAAAGGCCGACGACGAGCCTGTGAAATTGCGCGTCCGTGTGAGCTGTCCGGTTCTTGAGGACGAAGGACAGGAGGGAGACGACCTGAATCTCACGATCAAAGTAACAGGCGTCGACGCAGAACCTGACCCAGAAGATCACCGTCTCTTCCGTTTCACCATGACGAAAGGCGACAAGGCTCACTTCGGAATTCAATCCGAGTCGTACGACCCTGCGTGGACCGTCCGGCTTCGCCCTGAAATCGACGATGAGGCGGTGGCATGAGCACGCCCAAGTACCACAAGACCGCCACCAAAGACGTTCGGCCGTTCTTCGAGGTTGCGACGCTTGAGGAATCGCTCAAATCGGCCCAGATTCGACTTTACGAAGACCAGCCGTTCACCGACGTAGCGTCGTTCACGATTGAGTCACAGGATGCGACTCGCCTAGCCATCGTCGTGCGGCCCGGAATAACCGAGGCGACGCTCGCATCGGCGGGTATCGCCCGGTCCAAGCTAGTTGTGGCGGTTACGGCCGTAAATCCGTTTCTCAAGCGTACAGAACTCGTGCATCGAATGCTCTTGAAGGACGATGTGCCTGGTGACGTCGCAATCGGTAGCGAAGTGCTTGAGCGCCTCGGTGGCGGGTCGAACATGACAATTGAAGTGGTGTTGTGTCTGGCGACTGATTTGAAGAAGGAGGCGGGCAAACCCTTCATGCAGGGCCATTGGCTTTCGAAGAAGTCGTTTGAACTTCGACCTCCTAAGCCGACGGAGGACTTTGACGTAGAACCGATGGGAGACGAAGGGTGGAAGGCAATGGGCTTTCCGCCCAAGACGCTTTATCACGTGGACTACTACACGGGATTCAATGAGCCTGTGGACAAGTCTCGTCCGATCGCGAAAGTTCGCATTCACGAAGATGTCCACAAGAAGCTCGCGGTGGAGAACCTTCCCGCAATGAGCAGGCCAATCATGGCCTTCTTGGCGGCTGAAATTCCATGCCAGCTCCTCGCAGCCAGCTTGACCGAATGGAAGGACGCAGCAGCGCCAGAACCACGGAGTCCGCTGGACGCATTTTTCAAGCGCCTCAAGCGAATCGAACCGCAGTTGACGATGACCGATCTCACTAACTGGGCCGGAGAGCCTGGAATGCCCCGAATCCGCGCACTTTTGCACTCGGACCAGGAGTCGGTACGAAAGGTCGTGGAGGCTTAACAGATGCGCTATCCCATCCTTACAACCACGGATGCTTCGATCTTCTTCATCAACAAGCGGGCCGGAACGCCAGTCGAACTGGATCGCCTGGTGAAAACGCGTGGGGAAGGTCCCGAGATTTGCCAGAAATTCGTGAACGAACTGGTAGCGGAATTGGCCAGCATCAAGTCCCGGTTTCCAGAGGGCCTCAAGAGTGCGAAGAGCGCGAACGCGTTCGAAGCCCTTGCCGCCCGTACGATCCATTCCCGGGTCGCCGTGGGAGTGGATATCCTCGCCGACCCCGACTTTTGGCTCTGGCTGGCTGCTGTCCACTTTTCTGACATCGTGGAGTGGAGATATGGCAATCCAAAGGGTGGAACAGGCGCTGCAAACTACGGCGTAGGTGCCAGGTCCGAGAATCTTCTATACCGACTCTGGCTTCGCGCCGAACTCGTGCTCGACGAAGAGGCCACCGATCGATATCATCTATGCGATCACGGCCAAATCGACTTTTATCGGAGTCACCTTTTCCGACAGGGCTACGCGAATGCAAGAAACTTCGCACGTGCCCTAATACGGTTTCAGTACCCCGATAAGGCTGATGCTACCCAGCCCTTCTTGAAGGTCGATCAGATTCGGGAGCTGGTCAAGCGACTCCGGCGTTTGAGAACAAATTTATTCATGGAGATTCTTGATGAAGTTGAGTGTCGAAAGGTCATTGACGAAGAAATCGACAGAGTCCCGGAAGCGGCATGACATGAGCGCATGAGTAACACCGAGCTAGAAAGTTACGCCATTAAGAATGGTCGCGTCACGCGCGATCTAAGGCTGGGTGATGATGTATGGCGATCCGAAATTGACAATCTTGCCGACGATGGCGCAGGCGGTCACGCTGCATGGTGGCAGAGCTTTCTTAGAGGCGCTCAAATCAGATCAGAGGGGTCGTCGGACCTGCCGCCGATACGAACCGTCGACGCGTTCTGCGGCTGCGGAGGGCTGACGCTGGGCGCGGCTCAAGCTATCTTGGCGGCGGGTCGGAAATTCGAAGCTGTTGCGGCCATAGATGTCGACGAAGGTGGGTTGCAAGTTCACCGCGCCAACTTTGGAACGAAGCACATACTTCACACCAGCGCGTCCAGCCTGGTGGACTTTCATGTCAGTGGGATCGCGAGCGATGCTCGCTTTGCCTACGAGCCAGAAATAATCGATGAGGCGCTTGTTGGCGAAGTCGGGAAAATCGACCTTTTCTTGGCTGGGCCACCCTGTCAGGGACACTCGAATCTCAACAACAGAACCCGGCGAGAGGACCCTCGCAACCTTCTCTACCTGACTGCGGTCGCGCTTGCGATCGGGCTCAAGGCGCGCATGGTCGTAATCGAGAACGTGCCGGACGTCGTAAATGATAAGAGCGGTGTCGTCGTTTCGGCCAAGGCGCTACTAAAGGCGTGTGGCTACAAGTTCATCGACAGTGGCGTGCTTGCTGCCAATGACATGGGCTGGGCCCAGACGCGCAAACGCTATTTCCTAATCGCTGCAAAGGTAGCCCCACGCAAGCATTCACTGACGCTCAATGCTGTATCCGCAGGGTTGAAGAGGGACGCGTTGAATCTTGGGTGGGCAATCGGTGACTTGATGCGCGAGAAGGCAGCGGATTCTAGTACGAGTGTTATGGATACGGTGCCGGCGCTTTCCGAGGAGAATCGCTCGCGGATAAGTTGGCTTTTCGCGAATGACAAGCACGAGCTTCCAAATCATGAGCGGCCGGATTGCCACAAGGATGGCCATTCATATCCCTCCGTGTATGGGCGGATGTTTTGGGAGAAACCTGCCCAAACCATCACAACCGGCTTCTTGACGCCCGGGCGCGGCCGATATATTCATCCTCTCCAGCCACGTGTTATCACTCCCCATGAGGCTGCAAGAATCCAAGCATTCCCAGATAGCTTCCGCTTTGTCGTAAATGGCCATGATCCTGCGAGAGCCGCGATCTCAAAGTGGATCGGAGACGCTGTTCCTCCGGTGCTTGGATATGCCGCGATGCTTCCACTACTTGCACTAGAAAATACGAGTCAGCGCACTTGGATCGGGTGAGCATTCGGAGCTTATCTGTCGATAGCGAGCATCATGACTGTAATACATGAAAAGCCCGGGTTCCCGGGCTTTTTGCATCGCGATTACGCTTCGCCTAGTTCGGCGCGTAGCGCAGGCTCAGGCCGAATTCGCGGCCGGGCTGGTTGTACCAGGCCACGGTTTCGTAATGGCGGTCGAAGACGTTGGTCGCGCGCACCTGCAGCGTCCAGTCGTTGTCGAATGCGTATTCGAAACGCAGGTCGGTGGTGGCGAAACCGCCGAGGCGCACGCTGTTCGCCGCATCGTCGTAGCGCGGGCCGGAACCATTGAGCGTCGCACCAAAACGGAACGCGCCGAACGCGCGGTCGAGGTCGATGCGGCCGGTGTTGCGTGCGCGGCGCGCAAGGAGGTTGCCGTCGGTGGAGCCGCTTTCGCTGCGCGGGTCGGTATGGCTCAACTGCACGCCGATATCCCAGCCGGCGAGCGTGGTATCGACGGTGAACTCCACGCCGCGGATGCGCGCCTTGTCGATGTTGTTCGGCAGGAAGATCGAGGAGTCGTAGGAAATCAGGTCGTCGATGCGGGTTTCGTAGGCATCCAGCGTCCAGCTCCAGCGTTGCGCATGTTGCGAAATGCCGATGTTCGCGCTGCGCGAGGTTTCCGGTTTCAGGTCGGGGTTGCCGAAGAACGGGTAGTACAGGTCGTTGAAGGTCGGCGCCTTGAACGCGGTGCCGTAGCTGGCCATCAATTTGAACCCATCGCCGAATGCCATGCCCCAACCGAGGCTGCCGGTGGCGTGGCTGCCGAATTGTTCGTTGTCGTCGTTGCGGACGCTGGCCTGCAATTGCTGCGCGCCGAACTTGCCGAGGTATTCGACGTACACGCCGGTGTTGTCGCGGGCGGTGATGTCGAAGTCGGTGTTGCTGTCGATGCGGTCGCGCTGCCAGTCCGCGCCGGCGCTGAGCGATTGCCCTTCGGCGAGGCCGAAATCGCCCTGCAGCGAAGCGGTGGTGCGGTGCGTATCGAAGTTGCCAACGTGGATCGTGGTTCCGGCGTGGTCGTTGAAGCTGTTGTCGGAATCGTCGTCGCTGCGCCCGGCCTGGACGCTCACCGCGACGCGTTGCGAAGGCGTCCACTCCAATTTCGCCGACATCGCCTGCTGCACGTTGTCGGCCTCGTTTCCGCCGTAAATGCTGCCGTCGTATTCGTTGAACGCTTCTGCGCGCAAGGCGTGCGCCTCGAGTTTCACCGTTTCGCCGAGATCGACGCCGCCGCGCAGGTTGAGCGACGCGTTGCGATAGCCGTCGCGGTCGGGCTCGTCGACGAAACAGCCGGCGAACAGCGTCGCCGAGCCATTGCATGCATTGATGCCATCGGTTCGCTGCCAGGCGAAATCCGCGCCGTACCAGCCATGCTCGTTGCCGCCACCGATGCCGGCGCTGGCTTCGCGCAGCTTGTTGCTGCCGATGCCGACGCGGAATCGCGGGGTGAATGCGCCTTGGTCGTGGCGGGTGAAGACCTGGATCACGCCGCCAACGGCTTCCGAGCCGTACAGGCTCGAACGCGGGCCGCGCACGATTTCGATGCGATCGATCTGGTCGACCGGGATGTCCTGGAACGACACCAGCCCCGCGGTCGCCGAACCGATGCGCACGCCGTCGACCAGCACCAGCACCTGGTCGGATTCGGTGCCGCGCAGGAACAGCGTGCTGAGCTTGCCGAGGCCGCCCTGGTTGCCGAAATCGATGCCGGCGCGGCCGCGCAGCAGGTCGGGCAGCGAACGCGCCTGGCTGCGCTCGATGTCGTCGCGTTCGATCACTTGCACTGGGAACAGGCTGTCGGCGACGGAGGATTCGGTGCGCGTGGCGGTGACCACGACTTGGTCGAGATCGGAAGCGGTTTGTGCGGACGCGACCGCGGGCAACGCCAGCGCGATGGCGAACGAAAGGGAACGCAGGTGCATGGGGACGGACTCCGGCGCGCACGCCCGCGCGCAGTGGGTTTGTCGGGAGTCGCGTGCGGAAAGGCGTGCAGTGCCGTTCGGAAACGAGCGCCGCCGCGATGCCCGCCGCATCGCAACCAGTACGCTCCGTGGCCGGTCTCCGGACTCGCGAGCGAACCGCGCGTGATGCGTGGTCCCGGCCGTGGCGCCTTCCCGTGCAATGCACAGTGGCGGATGCCTCGGCCTGTCTCGCTTACCGTTGCGGGGGCAGTGCCGGAATGGCCGCGCGCGTTGGCGCGGCGTCACCGGCTTCCCGTTTCAACCCGTTGGCGAATGCCTTGGGGTCACCGCGAAGCGCGCACAGTGTACGCGAACGCGTCAGTCGTCGCGCTCGCCTTGCGGTTCGTCGTCGACGCCGGCGAGATCGAACGCGGGCTCGTCGTGCATGGGCGTGGTCGTCGTCACCGGCGCCGCGGCCGGGCGGTGTCGCGGCGGGGGCAGCAACGCGATCGCCGCTTCCGCTTGCTGCGCGAGTTGCAGCCGGCGCGGTTCCGGCACGTCCTGCCAGTGGCAGTCGCACAGCGCGCCTTCCAGCGCGTACAGCAGGTTCATGGTTGGCTTGAAGCCGGCGCGGCGCACGCGCATGAAAGCCTCGACCGGGCCGACCGCGACCAGGTCGGCTTCGGTGCGCAGGCCCACTTGCCGCAGCCATGCCGCGGACTTGGGGCCGATGTTGCGGAGCTTGGGCGTGGCGGCGGGCATCGCGACTCGGGGGATTTCAGGCCGATGCCTGTAGAAACGCATTCGCGATGGCCTCGAGGCCAGCCTGGTCGTCGGCGTCGAAGCGCGCGAGCCTGGGGCTGTCGAGGTCGAACACCCCGAGCAGGCCGCCGTCGGCCGAGGCCAGCGGGACCACCAGCTCGGAGTTGCTGGCCGAATCGCAGGCGATGTGCCCCGGGAAGGCGTTCACGTCCTCGACCCGCTGGGTTCGCCGGCTGCGCGCGGCCGCGCCGCAGACGCCCTTGTCGAGCGGAATGCGCACGCAGGCCGGCAGCCCCTGGAACGGCCCGACGACGAGTTCGGTTCCATCGAAGAAATAGAAGCCGACCCAGTTGAGGTCGGGCAACGCGTGGTAGACCAGCGCGGAAAGATTGGCGGCGTTGGCGATGCGGTCGCGTTCGCCATGCAGCAGCGCGCGCGCCTGCTCCAGCAGCTGCGCGTATTGCTCCGGCTTGCTCCCGGTCAGTTCGATGGCGGAAAAGCTCATGCGCGCAGTGTACGCGGCTTGCTACAGTCCGCGCATGCACGGCTTCTACGTCAGCGGCACCGATACCGGCATCGGCAAGACGCATTCCAGCGCGGCGTTGCTGCATTCCTTGCGTGCGCGCGGCATGCGTGCGGTCGGGATGAAACCCGTGGCCAGTGGCTGCGAACGCATCGATGGCGCATGGAAGAACGAAGATGCGCTCGCGCTGATCGAAGCCAGCGATCCGCGCCCGATCTACGCGGATTGCAATCCGTTCGCGCTGCCCTTGCCGCTGGCGCCGGAACTCGCCGCGCGCGACGCCGGCGTCGAAGTCGAATTGCAGTCGATCCTCGATGCACATGCGCGACTCGCCGCGTCCGCCGATGTGGTCGTCGTCGAAGGCGTGGGCGGTTGGGCCGCGCCTTTGTCCGCGGAACTGATGCAGGCGGACCTGGTGCGCGCGCTCGGCCTGCCGGTGGTGCTTGTCGTCGGCCTGCGCCTGGGCTGCCTCAACCACGCGCTGCTCAGCGCGCGCGCCATCGCCGCCGATGGTTGCCGCCTGGTCGGATGGATCGCCAACGCGATCGACCCCGATATGGACGCGGTCGAAGACAACATCGCCATGCTCGCCACGCGCCTGCAGGCGCCATGCTGGGGTCGGCTGCCGTTCGATCCCGCGGCCGATGCCGCCACGTCCTCGCGTTCGCTCCAGGTCCCGGCCTGATCCACCCGACTTCCGGCAGGGGTTGCGGTCCGAGGACAAGCTATACTCTCTGGTACAGGAATCCATCCCCCCGAGGCTACGCATGCGTCGTCCGTCCCCGCTTCTGTCCGTTTTGGCGCTGTCCCTGATGGTGGTCGCGGGGTGTTCGAAGCAAGGGGCCGACGGCCAGGGCGGACAGATGCCGCCGCCGGAAGTCGGGGTCCAGACCCTGCAGCCGGCCACCATCCCGCTGCAGCGCGACCTGGTCGGGCGCCTGTCCGCCTTCCGCAGCGCCGATGTCCGCGCCCGCGTGCCGGGCGTGCTCCAGCGTCGCGTCTACGAGGAAGGCAGCGACGTGCGCAAGGGCGAGGTGCTGTTCCTGATCGATCCCGCGCCGCTGCAGGCCGCGCTCGGACAGGCCAAGGCCTCGCAAGCCACGGCCCAGGCCAACTACGCCAATGCCAAATCCGCGGCCGATCGCGCGCGCAAGTTGATCGGGCAGAAGTTCATTTCGCAATCGGATTACGACAACGCCATCGCCGCCGAGCGCAGCGCCGCCGCCGCGTTGCAGGCCGGCCGTGCCGCGGTCGATGCGGCCGAAATCAACCTCGGTTACGCCACGGTGCGTTCGCCCATCGACGGCCGCGCCGGGCGCCAGCAGGTGACCGAGGGCGCGCTGGTCGGGCAGGGCGACGCGACCTTGCTCACCACCGTCGACCAGATCGATCCGCTGTACGTCGATTTCTCGGCCAGCGCCGACGAACTGGCGGCCGCGCGCCGCGCCAGCGACGGCAGCGGCAGCCGCGAAGTGCAGGTGACCCTGCCCGACGGCAGCGTGTATTCGCACCCGGGCACGCTCGACTTCACCGCCGACGTGGTCGATCCGTCCACCGGCGCGGTGGCGTTGCGCGCGCGCCTGCCCAATCCCGAGCACCAGTTGCTGCCGGGCACCTTCGTCAAGTTGCGCGCCACGCTCAGCGAACAGCGCGAGGCCTATCGCATCCCGCAGACCGCGGTGCAGCGCGATGCACAGGGCGCCTACGTGTTCGTGGTGGACCAGGCCGGCAAGGCGCAGCGCAAGAACATCGACGCGACCCAGCTCGACGGCAGCGACTGGATCGTGAGCAGCGGCGTTTCCCCCGGCGACCGCGTGATCGTGTCCGGCGTGCAGCGGGTGATGCAGCCGGGCCAGCCGGTCACGGCCAAGCCGGTCGAAGCGGCGAAACCCGATGCCGCGCAAGCCGCCCCCGCGACCGCGCCGAAGCAGGGCTGAGCCATGTCCCGTTACTTCATCGAACACCCGGTCTTCGCCTGGGTGATCGCGATCCTGATCGCGATCGCCGGCGGCCTTGCGATTCGCAGCCTCGGCATCGAGTCCTATCCCAACATCGCGCCGACCCAGGTCGGGGTGAACGCGAATTATCCCGGCGCCAGCGCCGAGACCACCGAACGCGCGGTGACGCAGATCATCGAGCAGCAGCTCACCGGCATCGACAACCTCGACTACTTCAGTTCCTCGTCGGGCTCGAACGGCGGCAGCTCGATCAACATCACCTTCAAGCCCGGCACCGATCCCGACATCGCGCAGATGCAGGTGCAGAACAAGGTGTCGCAGGCGACCCCGCGCCTGCCCACCGACGTGGTGCAGCAGGGCGTCACGGTGGCGAAGGCGAACTCCGGCTTCCTGTTGGTGGTCGCGCTGAAGTCGTCGAACCCGGCGATCGGCAAGGACGAACTGTCCGACCTGCTCGCCTCGCGCGTGCTCGACCAGATCGCGCGCGTGCCCGGCGTCGGCAGCACCCAGCTGTTCGGCGGCGAATATGCGATGAACATCTGGCTCAACCCGGACAAGCTGCGCGCGTACGGCCTGTCCGCCTCGCAGGTGCTGGCCGCGGTGCGTGGGCAGAACGTGCAGTTCTCGGCCGGCCAGGTCGGTAGCGAACCATCGCCCGACACGCAGATGTTCACCGCGACCGTGTCCGCGGAAGGACGCTTCTCCACGCCGCAGGAATTCGAAGGGATCCTGCTGCGCACCGACGCCAACGGCGCCGCGGTGCGGCTCAAGGACGTGGCGCGGGTCGAGCTCGGCGGTTCCGCGCACAGCTTCGACCTGAAGTGGAGCGGGCAGCCGGCGGCGGGCTTCGCGGTGCAGCTCGCGCCGGGCGCGAACGCGCTGGCGGTGGCGGCGGCGGTGAAGGAGCGGATGAACGAACTGGCGCCGAGTTTCCCCGAGGGCGTGCAGTGGTTCTCGCCTTACGACAGTTCCGACTTCGTACGGTTGTCGGTCGAGGAAGTGGTGAAGACCCTCGCCGAGGCGGTGGTGCTGGTGTTCCTGGTGATGCTGCTGTTCCTGCAGAACATCCGCGCGACGCTGATCCCGACGCTGGTGATCCCGGTGGCGCTGCTGGGCACCTTCCTCGGCATGTACCTCATCGGCTTCACCATCAACCAGTTGTCGCTGTTCGGCATGGTGCTGGCGATCGGCATCGTGGTCGACGACGCGATCGTGGTGATCGAGAACGTCGAACGCATCATGACCGAGGAAGGCCTGTCGCCGAAGGAAGCCACGCGCAAGGCCATGCACCAGATCAGCGGCGCGGTGATCGCGATCACGATTGTTTTGGCCGCGGTGTTCGTGCCCAGCGCGCTGCAGGCCGGCAGCGCCGGCGCGGTGTACAAGCAGTTCGCGCTGACGATCGCGATGGCGATGGTGTTCTCCGCGTTCCTCGCCCTCGGCTTCACCCCGGCGCTGTGCGCGAACCTGCTCAAGCCGACCGCGCACCACGACAGCCGCAACCCGATCTTCCGCGCGTTCAACCGCCTCTACGACCGGCTCGGCAAGACCTACGTCGGCCACATCACCGGCGCGGTGCGGCATGCGCCGCGCTGGATGGCGGTGTTCGCGGCGCTGGCGCTGCTGTGCGGCTTCCTGTTCTGGAAGATGCCCGGCAGCTTCCTGCCCGAGGAAGACCAGGGCTATGCGCTGGCCATCGTGCAGCTGCCGCCGGGCGCAACCTTGCGCCGCACCGACGCGGTGTTCGAGCAGGTGCGCGCGGCCATCGAGAAGCAGGATGGCTACGAAGGCATGATGCAGGTGGCCGGCTTCAGCTTCGTCGGCCAGGGCGAGAACGTCGGCATGGCGTTCATCAAGCTCAAGCCGTGGAGCGAACGCAAGACCACCGCCAGCGAGTTCATCCAGAAGGCGAACATGGCGCTGTTCGGCATCCGCGACGCGCAGATCTTCGTCATCAATCTGCCGACGGTGAACGGCCTCGGCCAGTTCGGTGGCTTCGACATGTACCTGCAGGATCGCAGCGGCGCCGGCCGCGATGCGCTTGCTGGTGCGATGGGCACGCTGCTCGGCAAGGCCGCGCAGGACAAGTCGCTGATGGGCGTGCGCCCGAACTCGCTCGCGCCGTCGCCGCAGCTCAAGCTCGACGTCGACCGCGTGCAGGCGCAGTCGATGGGCCTGTCGGTCGGCGACATCTACAGCGCGATCCAGTTGATGCTGGCGCCGGTGTACGTCAACGACTTCGTGCAGGGCGGCCGGGTGAAGCGGGTGACGATGCAGGCCGATGCGGCCT
This sequence comes from Lysobacter lycopersici, assembly GCF_007556775.1. Taxonomy (GTDB): domain Bacteria; phylum Pseudomonadota; class Gammaproteobacteria; order Xanthomonadales; family Xanthomonadaceae; genus Pseudoluteimonas; species Pseudoluteimonas lycopersici. Next base: position 1,549,221 of record NZ_CP041742.1, on the reverse strand, counting down.
ACCGCACCGGCCCGGAATCGCTCGACCACTTTTACACGCCGGCGCAGACCACCGACGCCGACGGCGTGCCGACGATGATCCCGCTGTCGAACGTCGTGCATTCGCAATGGACGGTCGCCGAACCGACGCTCACCCGTTACAACGGTTTCGCGGCGGTGGAAATCGTCGGCCAGCAGGCGGCGGGCTACAGCTCCGGCCAGGCGATGAACGCGATGCAGAAGATCGTCGACACCGACCTGCCGCCGGGCTTCGGCTACGACTGGGCCGGGCAATCGCACCAGGAATTGCTGTCGGCCGGGCAGACCACGCTGCTGATGGTGCTGTCGATCGTGGTCGTGTTCCTGTGCCTTGCCGCGCTGTACGAAAGCTGGTCGGTGCCGGTGTCGGTGTTGCTGGTGGTGCCGATCGGCATCCTCGGCGCGGTGCTGCTGTCGATGCTGCGCGGCCTGCCGAACGACATCTACTTCAAGATCGGCCTGATCACCGTCATCGGTCTCGCGGCGAAGAACGCGATCCTGATCGTCGAATTCGCGATCCAGGAACGCAATGCCGGCAAGCCGCTGGGGCAGGCGGTGGTCGAGGCGGCGAAGCTGCGCTTGCGCCCGATCCTGATGACCTCGCTCGCGTTCATCATGGGCGTGACGCCGCTGGCGATTTCCAGCGGTGCCGGCGCCAACGCGCGCCACGCCATCGGTACCGGCGTGATCGGCGGCATGCTCGCCGCGACCTTCCTCGGCCTGCTGTTCATCCCGGTGTTCTACACCACCGTGCGCAAGCTGCTGGGCGACAAGCTCGACGCGCCGCCCGCGGGCGAACACCGCGAATCGACGCTTTGAGTTCGAGAAGAAAAGGGCGCCGAAAGGCGCCCTTTTCACGTGCATCGCATGGAATCAATTGCCGATTTCGCGATTGTAGTAAGCCCCCACGGACCGGATGGCTGCCTGGGGCGGCAGCAAGCAAGTGATCGACATCTCCTGGCTGCCAATGATCGGGCTCCCGAATGTTTCGCCGAAATCGGAAGCACTCCACTGATACGAGCCCCCGGAAGCATTCACGGAAATCGTCTTGGACGAATATGCGGGGGAGATGGCGTTGGCGACGGCGCTGCAGGCGACGTCATGGGACTGGCCATCGAGTGAGAGCAGCGAGAGATTAACGAACGTGAAGGCATCGCTGCCGGTGGCCATCGGGCTGACCAACGGACAGATCACGAAATTGCCGGTCGTCGTCGATTCATTGCGGAAGCCGGTGGCTTTGGGGCGCACGCCGGTATCAGTGGTGGGAATGCTCAGTTGGCACACGGATCCAGGCGCGTGCTGGAGACTGATGACCGTGGCGGCGCTGGTTTCGGGACTGGTTGCCAGGACGCAGACCGCCACGACGCCGGCGAGCGCGGCGGAAAGTCGAAGATGGCGCATGGATTCCCCGTTCGATCACCCGGCCGGAATGGCGGGTTTTCCGCTTATGCGAGGAATGGGGCGGAAAGCGGACATGCCCGGACGAAAAAGGGCGCCGCAAGACGCCCTTTTTCGTGACACACGAACCGTCAGTCGCCGATTTCGGCGTAATAGTTTCCCTGCAAGCTTTGGATCTGCACCTGCGGCGGGAGATTGCAGGTAACGGAGAACCATGCGCTTCCATCGATCGAGTCGCCGGAGGATTGACCGAAATCGGCAAGCGTCCAGCTTCCGGAAACAGAATCGTCGGTCGCAGCAGGTATGGCGATGCTCTTGGTCGAGTATTTGGCCGGGAAGACGACGTTTCCCCCCAAACCCACGACGGCGGTGCAACTCACGCTGTGGGCCTGCCCGTCGAGCGACGAGAGAATGATGTATCCGTTCGCAAGCGGGTTGGCATTGGCGCTCCGCACCGTGGGCGTGACCAACGGACAAATCACGAAGTTGCTGGTCGTGGTCGATTCGTTGCGGAAACCGGTCGCCTTCGGCCGCACCCCGGTATTCGTGGTGGGGATGCTCAGTTGGCAAGTGGCTCCCGGGACCACCATGGTTTGCAGGGCCTCGGCAGCCGTGGCTGCGGGCACGGCCACCAAGCCATGGATCGCAACAAAGCCGGCAAGCGCGGCAGGAAGTCGAAGATGGCGCATGGATTCCCCGTTCGATCGCCCGGCCGGAATGGCGGGTTTTCCACCTATGCGGGAAACGGGGTCGAAAGCGGACACGCCTCGCGCGCGATCAGTTGCCGATTTCGAAGTTGTAGCGCGCACGGATGTATCTGATTTCGGCTTGCGGTGGAAGATTGCAGGTAATGGTGGTCCAGGAGCTTCCCTTGATCTGTGTGGTGCCCGGCTGGCCGAAATCATCGGATAACCAAGAGGCGCTACCGGCCAGACTCGCATCGGCTGGCACTTCGACGGTCTTGGACGAATAGACCAACGGATAGCCGGGATTGAGGCCTTGGCCCGTGACCGCGGTGCAGCTCACGTTGTGCGCCATGCCGTCCATGCTGTGGATGACGATCGCCACCAAATCGAATGGGCCGAAGGTAGTCCCGCCCTGATCCGTAGGCGATGACACCGGGCAAATCACGAAGTTGCCGGTGGTGGTCGATTCGTTGCGGAAACCGATGGCCTTGGGGCGCACGCCGGTATTGGTGGTGGGGATGCTCAATTGGCAGCTCGCGCCTTGCACGGTCATGTACAGGGACAGGGTGTTCGCATCGGCCGTTGGGGTAGTCGCCATGCCACAGGCCCCCATGAGGCCGGCAAGCACGGCAGGAAGTCGAAAGTTGCGCATGGATTTCCCCGTTCGATGATCCCGCCGGCATGGCGGGTTTTCCGCTTATGCGTGGAATGGGGCGGAAAGCGGACATGGAAATCGGCAGCCACAAAAAAACCCGGCAGCTCGCGCTGCCGGGTCACCACGGATGCACGGCTCGGGGGAGACCGCGCGATTCCTTGGGGAGAGAGACTTAGCGGGTCGCCTTCTTGGCGGCCTTGGTCGCCTTGCCGACTTCGGCCTGGACTTCCGCGGCGGCGGTTTCGAACTGGCCCTTGGCGATGCGGCCGATGGCCTCGCCCGCCTTCAGCGTGTTGCCGAAGACTTCCTGGGCGGTGCCCACGTTGCGCTCGGCGGACTCGCGCGCGACCTGCAGGCCCTTCGGCCACACGGTCTTGAGCGCGTCGAAATCGCGGGCCTCGACCACTTCACCGATGAAGGCAAAGGCGGCGTTGGTGTTCTCTTCGAGGGTGGCCAGCTGCAGCGCGAACGCGTTCTCGGCGTTCTGCAGCAGGAGGCGGTTGGCCTGGGCGGCGTTGTCGGCGAACTGGCGCGACGCCTTGGCGAATTGATCGTTGATCGTGTACATGGCGGATTCCTGCGTGGCGCCGGCGGGATTGCCGGTTTGTGCGGTGCAGCATAGCGCCACTTTTGTTGCAATGCAACAAGCCATGGGAACGCGATTCAGGGAAAGCGGTTTTCCCTTTCAGAACAGATGGTTACGTGGATCAGACCGCGCCGGGCCCGCGGTAACGGCAGCCCGAGGTGCAGGTTTCGTGGACCACGACCTCGGCCAGCAGGGGCAGCGATGGGGCCAGGTGCTCCCAGATCCAGGCCGCCAGCCGTTCGCTGGTCGGGTTCTCGAGGCCGGGCACCTCGTTGAGGTAATGGTGGTCGAGCTGTTCGTACAGCGGCTTGAACGCGGCCTTGAGCTCGGCGAAATCCATCACCCAGCCGCTGTCGGCGCCCGGTTCGCCGCGCACATGGATCTCCACCCGGAACGAATGCCCGTGCAGGCGCGCGCACTTGTGCCCCGGCGGCACGTTCGGCAGCCGGTGCGCGGCCTCGAGGGTGAAGACCTTGAAGATGTCCATGCGCGTGTCGCGAATGCGGGGCGCGCAGGATACGCCGCGTTCGCGCCCGCGGCGTAAACTGGCGACGTCGCCGGTTCGCGCCGGCGACGCTCCGAAGCCGCTTCGCCTGCGCCCGGCCGGGCATGGCGCGCGGCCGTGGCCCGCGAGGCCGCCGGGCGATGGGGGAAACGCCATCGCCACCCGCGCAGGACGCGCCCTGGACAGGAGTTGGTTGATGGCGATGCTGGCCGACCGTTTCGGTCGCAGCTTTCCGTACCTGCGGCTGTCGCTGCTGGAAGCCTGCAACTTCCGCTGCGGCTACTGCCTGCCCGACGGCCACCACGCCGCGCACGGGCAGCCGTCGCTGTTGTCGCTGCCGGAAATCGAACGCCTGCTGCGCGCGTTCGCCGCGCTCGGCATGCGCAAGCTGCGCCTGACCGGCGGCGAACCGACGCTGCGCAAGGATCTGGTCGATGTCATCGCGCTGGCCGCGTCGGTGCCGGAGATCGAAAAGATCGCGATGACGACCAATGGCGTGCTGCTGCGCAGGCAGGTGCGCGACTGGCGCGCCGCGGGGCTGACCGCCTTGAACGTGAGCGTCGACAGCCTCGACCGCGAACGCTTCGCCGCCATCACCGGTCACGACCGCCTCGACGACATCCTCGCCGGTGTCGAGGACGCGCTTGGCCTTGGCTTCGATGCGGTCAAACTCAACGCGGTGCTGCTGCGCGGCCTGAACGACGAGCAGCTTCCGGCGTGGCTCGATTACCTGCGCGAACGCGACATCGCCATCCGCTTCATCGAGCTGATGCAGACCGGCGACAATCGCGACTATTTCGAACGCCACCACGTCCGCGCCGAAGCCCTGCAATCGCAACTCGAAGCCGCCGGCTGGCGCGCGCAGCCGCGCGCGGCCGATGCCGGGCCTGCGATCGAATACGCGCATCCGGATTACGCCGGGCGCATCGGCGTGATCGCGCCCTACGCGCGCGATTTCTGCGCCAGCTGCAATCGCCTGCGCGTGACCGCGAAGGGCGACCTGCGCCTGTGCCTGTTCGGCGAAATCGGCATTCCGCTGCGCCCGCTATTGCAGGACGATTCTCAACACGAGCTCTTGTGCGCCACGATCTCGCGCCAGCTCGGCATCAAGCGCGACGCGCACCGCCTGCACCAGGGCCAGACCGGGCTGGTGCCGCACCTGGCATCCATCGGGGGTTGAGTTTGTCGAACGCATCCGCGAACACATCCGGATTCCACATGGCCGACGTGCGCGCCAAGGCGATCACCGCGCGGCGCGCGGTCGCAGTCGGCGAACTGCGCGCCGGCGACGCATATGCCGCCATCGTCGAACGACGCCTGCCGAAAGGCGATGCGCTGGCGATGGCAGAAATCGCCGGCCTGCAGGGCGCGAAGCAGGCGAGCGCGTTGATGCCGCTATGCCATCCGCTGGCGCTGGAATTCGTCGCCGTGCGCTGCGTGCCGGTGCCCGAGCGCAACGCGATCCGCGTCTATTGCGAAGCCGCGACGCAGGCGCGCACCGGCGTGGAAATGGAGGCGCTGGCCGGCGTGAATGCCGCATTGCTCACCATCTACGACCTGGCCAAGCCGGTGCAGCCTGCGCTCGCGATCGAAAACGTGCGCCTGCTGTTCAAGCAGGGCGGCAAGAAAGGCCTGTGGCGGCATCCGGACGGCATGAGCGCGGAGGAAGAGGCGCATTACCGTCCGCAGGAACCGGCCTCGGCATGATCGGCGTCGAAGAGGCGATCGCGCGCATTCGCGCGGCATCGAGCGCGCTGTCGGCGGAGCGCGTCGCGCTGGCGGACGCGCGCGGACGCGTTCTGGCCGAAGACGTGGTCGCACCGATGTCGCTGCCGCCGTTCGACAACTCGGCGATGGACGGCTTCGCCTTGCGTGCGAACGGAAACGCGATTGCCGCCGGCAGCGAATTCGCGGTCGAAGGCGAACAGGCCGCCGGCGACGTCGCGCGCGCGGCCCGTGGCGAAGCCTGCGAGATCATGACCGGTGCGCGCATGCCGGATGGTTTCGACAGCGTGGTTCCGGTCGAGGATGTCGAAGTGCTGGAACGCGACGACGCGCAACGTCCTTCGCGCATCCGCATCAAGTCTGATGCCGCATTCGGCCAGCATGTGCGCCGCGGCGGCGAAGACATGCTCGCCGGCGCCGTCGCGCTCGCGGCGGGCGTCGTTCTCGACCCATTCGCCTGCATGCTGCTCGATGCGTTGGGCGTGCGCGAAGTCGCAGTACGCAGGAAACCGCGCGTCGCGGTGTTCGCCACCGGACGCGAACTGGTCGCAGATCCGTGGCGCGAACTCGCCTCCGGCGAAATCCGCGACAGCAACGGGCCCTACCTCGAAGCGAAATTGCGCGAAGCCGGCGCCGAAGTCGTGCGCCGTGCGACCTTGCCGGACGATGTCGAAACCTTCGTCGCCGCAGTGCGCGATGCGCTCGCGCTCGGCGTCGATGCGGTGATCAGCACCGGCGCGGTGTCGATGGGTCGCTACGATTTCGTGCCCGAAGCGCTGGCCATGCTTGGCGCGGAAACCGTGTTCCACAAGCTGCGCATGCGTCCCGGCAAGCCGCAATTGTTCGCGATCTTGCCGCAGGGCGCGTTGTTCTTCGGCCTGCCGGGGAATCCGATCTCCACCGCGGTCGGCCAGCGCCTGCTGGTCGAAGCCGCATTGCGGCGCATGCTCGGCATGCCCGACGAAACGCGCTGGCGCCTGCCGCTGGCGGAGGACGCGCGCAAGAAGCCCGGCAACGCCTCGATCCAGAAGGCGGCGCTGCGCCTCCACGCCGATGGCGGCGTGCGCGTGCAGCCGCTGCGCGGGCAGGAATCGTTCCGCATCGCGCCGTTGCGCGAAGCGAACGTGTGGATGCTGTTGCCGGAAGATGGGGAACGGGTTTCCGCCGGCACCCTGGTCGACGTGCTGCCGCCTTCGCACATGCAGGCGGCATTGCTTGGGAGTGGAACTTGAAACTGCAGGTGCAATTGTTCGGACCGTTCCGCGATTTCCAGCCGCAAGCGTTGCTGGAACTCGATGTCGCCGACGGCGCCAACGTCGCCGCCGCGCGCGAAGCCCTGGCCGCGCACGCCGCCTCGCACTGGCCCGCATGCACGCCGGGCCTGCTGCGCAGCACCGCCTTCGCCAGCGAAAGCGCGTTGCTGCGCGATGGCGATGCGCTGCCCGCGGATGGACGCATCGCGGTGATTCCTCCGGTCAACGGTGGTTGAGCGCATGGACACGGTCGACATCTCCGCTATTCGTGCGCTCGTCGCCGCGCCGCGCGACGCGGCGCTCGATCCGGCGCGCGCGCTGGAATTCGTGACGCACGAGGAATTCGGCGGCCAAGCCTTGTTCGTCGGCCGCGTGCGCCGCCACAACCACGGCCGCGACGTGGTCGCGGTGGAGTACGACCTGTTCGAACCCTTGGTGCGCACCACGTTCGAGGCGCTGGCGCGCGAAGCCTTCGCCGACATCGCCCCGGAACTGCGCGTCTACGTCGCGCACACGCATGGGCGGCTCGAGGTCGGCGACATCGCAGTCGTGGTCGCGGCCGGCAGCCGCCACCGCGACGAGGCGTTCCGCGCCTGCCGCGCGGTGATCGAGGGCGTGAAGCACCGCGCACCGATCTGGAAGCGGGAGCACTACGTCGACGGCAGCAGCGAGTGGAGCGAGGGGTGTTCGTTGTGTGGGCACAAAGCGTAAAGATCGCGGTTCACACGAACAAAAACCCCATGACTCGGCGCCGAAGAGCGAGGCTCATGCTTTTCTTACCAATGCATCGCCATCGAGCTCAAGACGCGCATCCCTGATGAGCGCATCTATTCCTTGCTCAATTCGGTCGCGAAGCTGCTGACTGGTTGCCTGAAAGCCCAACATTCGAGAAACCGCCGTCGCCACTTCGCCCCGACGTACCCCATGGGAGTCACGCGCGAGCCGGATGATTGCCTCATGGATCTCCTGTGGTGGCAACAACTCAGGCTTCTTCAGCGTTCGCGATTCGGCATTCGATCGGTCGCGCACCCGGACAGGAGCGCCCTTGAGTAGGTAGCAGTTATCTTCCGACGATAAGGTTCCTTTGCGCGCCACATGGCGGATTGCATCCTGCACCGCGCCATGAATTCGAGATCCTGCTCGGCCCAAACTCCAGAGGTCGCGCACGCGTGCCACGATTTCTTCCTCGTGGATGGGGCCCTCGATCTCGATGATGCGTTCTACGGTATAAGCCATGCTGCCCAACGGCACTTCGTGCGGCGCCATGCCCGCATTCCCGGGCACAAAGTCGGCTTGTTTGTACGTTTCGCCGGAGCCCTCGGGCTCCGTGACGAGGTGTGACTGTTCCCGCTGCACGGCTGGAGTGGTTGCCGGGTTTGGCTCAGCACGCATGGTCGCAAACGCTTCTTGTCGCGGACGGTTCGCTTTGGCGGCCGCGATCGCATTCAGCAAACGATCTGTCTCAGCTTGCTCACGCTGGAACCAGTCCGTGCTCCAAATTCGGTGGATGGTCCAGCCGTGCGCTTCGAGGATCTCTTGGCGAAGGCGGTCGCGATCGCGTGCCGATGCTGCGGAGTGATAGGTGGCGCCATCGCATTCCAAGCCGAGCAGATATCGGCCTGTTTGCTCGGGATCGACGATCGCAAGATCGATGAAAAATCCCGCCACTCCGATTTGGTTGTCGACCTGAAAACCATACTTGACCAGTACATTCTGCACCGCTTCCTCGAAGGGTGAGTCCGCCTCGCGGCCGGTCATCACTGGGATTCCAAGACCACCGGATTCGGCGTACTTAAGGAAGGTCTTCAGCGCGACGACGCCCTTGCGGCTTCGCTCGTCCAGGCGAATATCGTCGGCGACGATGCTTGAGAACACCTCACAGCGTTCACGCGCGCGTGTAATCAGAACGTTCAACCGACGATGGCCGCCATCCGAATTTAGCGGTCCAAAATTCTGGTACATCTTGTCGTCGCCTTTCGCGCGGCCGTATCCGATCGAAATGAAGATGACGTCGCGTTCGTCGCCCTGGATGTTTTCGAGGTTCTTGACGAAGAACGGCTCGTGCCCGTGTTTGGCGATGAACTGTTCCAGCTCCGGATGTTGCCGGCGCGCAAGTTCAATTTCGTCGGTGATCGCCTGGCGCTGTCTGACCGACATTGCGCCGATGCCCAACGTCAGGTGCGGATTTTGGCGGGCGTGATCGACCACGGCCTGGGCAATGGCTAATGCTTCGACATGGTTCTTGTAGGAGTTGCCGCGATCGAAACGGCCGTCTGGAAAGTGGCGAAAGCGCAGTCCTAATTGCTGTCGTTCGCGATCTGGGCTTGGGACGACAAACAACTCGCCGTCGTAAAACTCACGGTTGGAAACGGCGATCAGTGACTCGTGTCGGCTGCGGTAATGCCACTTCAGCATCCGCTGCGGCAATCCCTTGGCGGCGCAGAGCGAGAGCACACTTTCCAGATCCTTGGCTTGGGCGCCTTCTTCCTGCTCGTCCAATTCGTCTCCCCCGACGATGCGGGAGAAGAACGAGGTCGGTGGCAACTGCTTGTCATCGCCCACCACGACAATCTGACGGCAACGCGCAATCGCGCCCAGGGCATCCACGGGCTCGACCTGGCTGGCTTCGTCGATCACCAGTAGATCGAATTCAATCGAGCCTGGCTCGAGGAATTGCGCCACCGACAAGGGACTCATCATGAAGACCGGCTTGATTGCCTGAATGGGTGCACCACAGGTCTTGAAGAGTTTGCGCAACGCCATGTGTCCGCGTTTGCGCGCGATCTCGCTACGCAAGATCCCCAGTTTCCCGACCGCGTTAGCCGCAGATTTTGGCATGTTCTGGAAGTGCGCTTGAGCTGCTTCGACCTGGGCAACTAACAGCCGCTTGCGGTCCCATTCCCGGAACTGCTTGATCAACTCTTCATGGCGCCGGCCATCGAATTTGGGCAGATCCGGATACTCCTGTGCGGCAACATCGAGCATCCGCAAGTAATACGCGGCCCAGAACCGATCCACCGTCAATCGTTGGCTTGCTGGATCCCCGGAGAGCGAGGCCATTGCCGCACTCAAACCGAGCTCGTTGGCCCGACGCATGACCTCGGCGTAGGCCAGCCAGTCAATCAGGCCTTCAACGTCGCCATTCCACCCCGACGCCCGAGCAGTCAGCGCCCGCAGGCTGGCGTGCTCCAAGGCCACCCCTTGCAGAGCGACGGCAGTGTCCATGCGCAACGTGGCGACGGCTTTGTCAAACTCGACTTTGCAGGCGACCGCAGACGCACGCGCCTGCACAACGAGTGCATTGAGCGGATGCCGGTTGTCAACAGTCGACGCAAGCTGACGAATGTCCATACCGGGAACCGCATCGGACTGCTGCTCGACCCAGCTCAGGATCGACTCGGCTAGATCCCAGTCGGTATCGCGATCTCGCCACACCGACCCGAATGCGGACTTTGCGGTGGTGGCCACGGCGGCCACTACCTGCTGCGCCTTACGGCCAGCGATAAGATCGTCGAGGAGGGCGAGTCTGGCCTCGTACGTCTTCGGGAATTCGGCCGAGGTCACGCTTCGGAGTTGGTTGATTGCCGCCCGGTAGGGTCCGTTGAGCCAACGGAATAGACCGCGGCCATGGTCGGCGACTAGATGCCGCTGCGGCAGCCAGTCCGAATCCCATGCCACCGCAGCAACTTGGGATTGGCGACGCGCCAGAACCTCGCTGAGTGTCCGGCCGCTCCGAAGGGCTTCTTTCAATGTGTCCACGCCGGCGGACCACACACCCGAGCTGATGGTGGCGCGATCGAACTCTGGGGCTCTGGCCAGACTTTCGCCAACTGTGCATTGCTTGGAGAGATCCGCTAGCGTGTCCGGCTGCGGTAGTCCGAGCTGTCGTGCAAGTGCGCCAGCGTCGGCAGTGACGCGATCCAGTGCAGGCACAAACGTCGCCGTTGCAGCAATCAGATCTTCGGCCTGATGTCGCATCACCGGCGGGTGGTTGACGCCGCGCCAGTGGCTAGCCGTGGCATCCCCTACCCGAGGTAGGTGTTCGCACAGCTCACGCAGAGTATTGGCGCGCGTCTCAGCATCGCGTAGCGTCCACTGCGCCGCATCTGGCAGCTGATATGTCGGCCGGCCTGAGAGCGGCAACAGCTTCGATAGCATTCCGACGATGCGGAACGGGGAAATCTGCGCAGCGCCAATCGGCGCGTGCATTTTTCTGGCGTGGTCGTTGAGCTGATTCCTGAGTTGGTCGAGCCGCTCGATCGAACCTTCCACATCGACTCCAGCGGGACGACCGAGGCCTAGCGTGCGCCCCAACTCTTCCAGCACGGTTTTCTTGTTCGCCTTGTTGCTGTGCAGTTCGAGGCACAGCGGGCCCAGTTGCACGTTTTCCAGGCGGCGCTTCACAACCTCGAGCGCAGCCATCTTTTCGGCAACGAACAACACCTTCTTGCCATCACTAACTGCCGTGGCAATCAGGTTGGCGATGGTCTGTGACTTCCCCGTGCCAGGCGGCCCCTGGATGACAAGGTTCTGCCCACGTCGGACGGCCTCGATAGCCATCGCCTGTGAGCTGTCGCAATCCATGACATGCTTGAGATCAGCGACGGGAATGAGATCGTCGAGTGCCGCCGCCGTGCTCGGTAGACCGACGTCGATCTCTTCAAAACCCTCACCCAACAATCCAGACACGAGATCATTCGCGTCGATGGCCTTGCCTTCCGGCCAGTTAGTTGGATCGAGATCGAGAAACATCAAGAGTTTTGCAAAGGAAAAGAATCCCAGCTGGATCGCATCGTCAATCACACTCCAGCCTTCCTGCGCCGCAATCGCATTGCGGATTGCATCGAGGTACGCACACAAGTCAACGCCATCCGTTTCGGGAAATGGCGGTAGTTCGATGCCGAAATCTACACGCATCTTTTCTCGGAGCGAGAGGTTCTCCTGTGGGTCCTCCTCATTCCACTTCAGAGTAAAGCGATCTTTAGCGCTTTTTCGTTCCAGCAAGACTGGTACCAAAACAAGAGGTGCTCGGCGGAACTCTTCCGAGCCGGCGCGCTCACGAAAGCGCAATTGTCCAAGTGCGAGATAGAGGACGTTAACGCCCTGCTCCTCCAGCATCGTCCTGGACTCGTAGTAGATTTCAAGGAGTCGCTTCTGAAGGTGCTCGGACTTCAGCTTGGTCTGTAGTTTTGTATCCGAATGGCGCGCCGCGATGCCATGCTCGTCAGCTTCATCGCCGTCCGGTTGCAGGAGGATGATTTCGTCCTGATCCTGCACGAGTTCATCGATCACTAGCTCATCGCCGTCTGCGCTTTCTGGTGCGGGCGAAAAGCTGAGTGACTTCTTGTTCAGCAACAACGGGAGCACCTGCGCGCTCAGTTCATCGTGGACGACGATCGAGCGACTGGATGGCTTCTTAGGAAGATTGAGCAGTCGATTGCGATAAGTGAGATCAAGCAGCACGCGACGCTGCGAGTGCAGATTTTCCGTTGTAGTCATCTCAGCCCCCCAAAGCCGGTGCTCGTTGCAAGCGTCCTTTTTTTGCGACACCGGCCTAAAACGCCTGAGGCAAGCGAAGTTGGTTCGGGCGGGCGACGAGTTGTCCCCAAAGTTGCCCCCAGTTGCCTGCGGATTGCAAGGGTTCGCATTGGGTTCATCGGGACACCAAACAACAAAACCCCGCATCTCTGCAGGGTTTCGTTCGACACGATCGAAGTGTTTGGTGGCTATGGGTGGACTCGAACCACCGACCCCAGCATTATGAGTGCTGTGCTCTAACCGGCTGAGCTACATAGCCGAAACGACCGCGCAGTGCGCGCGGGGGCGCAATTCTCCCTGCCGCTCGCCCCGACGTCAAATCGCCGGGCCGCGCGCTTGTCCGTTCAGCACGGGCGTGGCAGAGTCGGGCGCAGTGGCCCCTGGCCAAAACCTTTCGAGGTCCGCATCGTGATCGATCCGGACGGTTATCGCCCCAACGTGGGCATCGTGCTCATGCACCCCGACGGGCGCGTGTTCTGGGCGCGGCGCGTGCGGCGCGACGGCTGGCAGTTCCCGCAGGGCGGGATGAACAGCGACGAGACGCCGCTGGAAGCCATGTACCGCGAGCTGGAGGAAGAAACTGGCCTGCTGCCCGAGCATGTCGCCGTGCTCGGCGTGACCCCGGGCTGGCTGCGCTACCGGCTGCCGCAGCGTGCCATCCGCCGCCACGAGCGCCTGGTCTGCATCGGCCAGAAGCAGGTCTGGTTCCTGCTGCAGTTCACCGGCGAGGAAGCCGACCTGCGGCTGGACCAGACCGACCACCCCGAGTTCGACCAGTGGCGCTGGGTCGATTTCTGGTACCCCGCCGAGCACGTGGTCCTGTTCAAGCGCGGGGTGTACTGCAGCGCCTTGCGGCACCTGGCGCCGTTCGCCCGGCAGGTGGCCGGGGCGCAGGCGATCCCGCCGCCCTTGCCGCACCTGGTCCGCGAGGACCCGCAGCGCCGGCGGCCGTATTCGCGGCGGCCACGGCCGGTGTCCGCGCGCGGGGACGGGGGCGCCGACCCGGCTAGTTGAAAATGGTTCTTATTCGTGGTCGAATGGCGCCAGTTCCACCGCCCCGGGGCCGTTCGTGTACGTCTGCGTCTGCAATGGCATCACCGATCGCGAAGTCCGCGAAGTCGCCGCGGCCGGCTGCCGCAGCGTGGCCGAGCTGACCATGCGCACCGGCGCGGGCGCCGGTTGCGGCAGTTGCCTCGAACTCGCCGCGCAGATCCTCGACGAAGCGCACTCCGCGCAGACGTTGCCGGCGTTGCCGATCCTCTCGCAAGCCGCCTGATCGTTCCGCAATCCCGATCCGAAACGCGGACGATTCGCGTTCCGACGTCGTTTCCGCGCGGGCGTTAAAGTCGCGCCATCGCAACGCGGAGCACGGCCATGAAGGGCGACGCCAAGGTCATCGAATTCCTCAACAAGGTGCTCTACAACGAGCTGACCGCGATCAACCAGTACTTCCTGCACGCCAAGATGCTGAAGAACTGGGGACTGAAGGAACTCGCCGAGCACGAGTACCACGAGTCGATCGACGAGATGAAGCACGCGGACAGGCTGTCCGAGCGCATCCTGTTCCTCGACGGCCTGCCGAACTTCCAGGCGCTGGGCAAGCTGCGCATCGGCGAATCGCCGGCCGAGATCCTGCGCTGCGACCTGTCGTTGGAAATGGACGGCCTGCAGGTGCTGAAGGATGCCGTCGTGCATTGCGAAGGCGTGAACGACTTCGTCAGCCGCAAGCTGTTCGCCGACATCCTCGATTCCGAGGAAGAGCACATCGACTGGCTGGAGACGCAACTGTCGCTGGTCGAGCGCCTCGGCGAGCAGAACTACCTCGCGCAGCAGCTGGACAACGACTGACGACGCGAATCAGGCTTCGGCGCGCGGCAGCGCGTCGAGCAGCACGTCGCGAGCGCGCTTGAATTCCCAGGCGATCTTCGCCACTTCCACCGCCGGACGGTCGAGGGTGCCGGTGCGCGCACCGAGTTCGACCCGCTTCGCCGCCGCCGAAAGCTGCATCGCGCCGAGGTTGGCGCTCGACGACTTCAGTGAATGCGCGTGTTCGCGCAACGCTTCGAAATCCGGAGCGACCGCGGCTTCCTCCAGCGCGGCGATCTGCCGGGGCGCATCGTCGAGGAACACGCGGATGAGGCGATCCAGTTCGCCGCCGAGCACGGCGCGCAGTTCCTCCAGCACTTCGTCGTCGATGGTGACCGAGGGCGCGGCCTCGCTCGCGGGCGAAGCGGGCGGGGGCGCGATGCTTGCCGGCGCAATGGCGGCTTCAAGCGGCGCGGCCGCTACCGGCGGGGTCGGCGTTTCGGTGCGCACGGGCGGCATGTTCGCAGCCGACGCCGGTGCGGTGCCGGTGTGCCACCAGCGATGCAGGCTGCGTTCGAGTTCGGCGCGCGTCACCGGCTTGGCGAGGTAGTCGTCCATGCCGGCGTCGAGGCATTTCTGGCGGTCGCCGGCCATCGCGTTCGCGGTCATGGCGATGATCGGCAGGTGGCGCCCGTCGCCGGCATCGCGTTCCAGTTCGCGCCAACGGCGGGTCGCGTTGTAGCCGTCCATCACCGGCATCTGGCAGTCCATCAGCACCAGGTCGTAGCGCGAAGCCGACATCCGCAGCAGGGCTTCCTCGCCGTTGCCGGCGGCATCGCAATCGGTGCCGAGCACGCCGAGCAGGCGCTGGCCGACCATCAGGTTGACCGGGTTGTCCTCGACCAGCAGCACGCGCATGCGCCGTTGCGGGGACAAGGGCTGGCTTGGCATGGGTTCGGGTTCCGCGGTTTCCTCCCTGGCGGCGGGCGTCGGCGCGGAAAGCGCGACGCGCAGGTCGCCATCCTGGGCCTGGCGGCTGAGCAGGGTCGCGCGTTCGCGCAATTCCTCGGGCGGGGTTTCCTCGCCATACAGGCACAGCAGGCGGATCTGGCCGTAGATCGCGTGGTGCTCCAGGTTGCGGCGCAGCGCGATCGCGGTGTTGCGCATCCCGGCGATGTCGGCGACGACTACCGAGTACGCCCACGGCGGGCCCTGCGTGGCTGCCGCGCGCAGGCGGTCCAGCGCTTCCTGCGTGGTTTCGACCGCGGTCAGGCGCATCCCCCAGTTCGGCAGCAGCATGCTCAGGCGCATGCGCAGCCGCGGGTCGTTGCTGAGCAGCATCACCCGCATGCCGCTGTGCGTGGCATCCCGTGCCGGCATGTCGCCATGCACCTTGAGCAAGGGGATTTCGAACCAGAAATCGGTGCCGCGACCGGTTTCCGATTTCACCCCGATGCGCCCGCCCATGAGTTCGACGATGCGCTTGCAGATCGCGAGGCCGAGGCCGGTGCCGCCGTACAGGCGCGTGGTCGAGGCGTCGGCCTGGCTGAAGGCGCTGAACAACCGCTCCATCGCCTCGTGCGGAATGCCGATGCCGGTGTCGCGGACTTCGAAGCGCAACTGGTGTTGCGCCGCGGTTTCGCCCAGTCGCTGCACGTGCACCGACACCGAGCCCTTCTCGGTGAACTTCACCGCGTTGCTGATCAGGTTGGTCAACACCTGGCGCAACCGCACCGGGTCGCCGCGCACCGGCAGGCGCACGCCCGGGTCGAGGTGCAGGTACAGGCGCAGGCCCTTGGATTCGGCCGGGCGATCCATCAACCGGATCACGTTCTCCAGCAGTTCGCGCAGGTTGAAGTTGGTGGTTTCCAGTTCGAGGCGATCGGCCTCGAGCTTGGAGTAGTCGAGGATGTCGTCGACGATGCGCAGCAACTGCTGCGAGGACGAGTACGCGGTGCGCACCATCTCCAGCTGGTTGGCCGAGAGCTGGCCCTGCAGCAGCAGGTCGAGCATCGGCACGATGCCGTTGAGCGGCGTGCGGATCTCGTGGCTCATGGTCGCGAGGAACTCGCCTTTCGCCAATACCGCGGATTCGGCCGCCTGCTTGGCCTGGGTCAGTTCCTGCTCGAGGCGGGTGTGGTGGTCGATTTCCTGCTGCAACTGTTCGATCAGTTCCTGCCCGTGCCGCGCCTTCTCGCTGGTCTTGCTCAAGTCCATCTCGCGCTCGTGGGTGGCGTACAGCCAGGCGCTGATCGCGAACATCGCGAGCAACACCAGCAGCAGCGCGATCTTCTGCCACGGCCCGGCGAGGCCGAACTGGTCGAGCGCCAGCGCGCATGCCGCGCCGCCGCCGGCGCCGAGCGCCAGCCAGCGCGTGGTCAGCAGCGGGCGACGTTCGTTCACTGGCAGGGCCTGCTCACGCGATCCGGGCAGAACCACGTTGCCGTGTCCGTTCGCCAGGTGTTCGCGCGCGGTGAGGGGCAGGCTGGCCGCGTGGCCAAACTGCGCGCGGGCGCATCGTGAGCGGACACGACAACCCGCAGGGCCGCACTGGGTTGTGCGCGATGCGGCGTCATCACTCGGTCACTTATCGACATAAGTTCTCTCGTTCTTCCTTGCCTCGCGCGCACCAAGTCGCGGCGTGGTCTGTCCGGATCGCATGAACAGGCCCTACAGCACCGGGGTCTGGAAATCGAAATCGAGGGCGTGCTCGGGTTCCTGCACGAGGTTGCCCTGCAGGTAATCGATGCCGCTGCTCCACAAGGCCGCGGCGGCGCGCGGATCCTCCACCGACGGGCCGATCACGCGCAACCCGAGCGCATGCGCGCGCTTGATCACCCCGCGCGCCTCGTCGCGTTCGGCGGCGGTGGCGTCGGCCGCGGTATAGCGCGGCGACAGGCGTACGTATTGCAGCGGGAATTGCGAGAGCAGCACGTCGGCCTCGCTGCCGTGCAGGTATTGGCTGAGGCAGACGCCGACGCCGGCATCGGCGAGCC
Organism: Lysobacter lycopersici; assembly: GCF_007556775.1. Lineage (GTDB taxonomy): Bacteria > Pseudomonadota > Gammaproteobacteria > Xanthomonadales > Xanthomonadaceae > Pseudoluteimonas > Pseudoluteimonas lycopersici. Next base: position 1,532,056 of record NZ_CP041742.1, on the reverse strand, counting down.
GCGCCAGCGCCGGCGCGAGTTCCTCCGAATGCACCAGCGCGTCGTCCAGGCGCAGGTCCAGCACCAGTTGCGAGGCGGCGACGCCGCGCGCATCGAGTTCCCGCCGCAGCCATTCGACATGGCCGCCTTCGGCGAGCGAACGCGGCGAATGGCTGACGAACAGGCGTACCAGCGGGGTATCCGGCTCGCGATCGCCCAGGTGCCCGATGGCACGCGCGAGCACCGCGCGGTCGATCTCCGGCATCAGGCCGTTGGCTTCGGCCAGCGGCAGCACTTCGCGCGCGGAATGCATCGGCCGGTCGTCCTCGGGCAGGCGCATCAGCGCCTGGAATTGCGCTTCCTCGCCGCCATCGACCGCAACCACCGGCTGGAACGCAAGCCGCAGGCCGTCGTTGGCAAGCGCGTCGCGCAGCAATGCGAGCAGGCGGTCGTCGCGCGCGTCGTGTACCGGCGCCTGGTAGGCGGCGATGCCGAGCGGCGCGGTGCGCGCCTCGCGCAAGGCTTCCATCGCATGGTCGAGCAACTGGCCCGGCTTGCTGCCGGCGCACGTGGCGTAGGCCACCGCCGCGCGCAGGCGCTGCGGCGTGCCGGCGATGTCGATGCCGTCGCGGCCGATGCCGTCGCGCAGGTTGCGCGACAGGCCTTCGAGCGCGGGTTCGTCCGCGACCGGCGCGAACATGGCGAAGACGTTGTCGTTGAGCCGCGCGGCATCGAACCCGTTGGCCAGCGCGGCGAGGTTGCGGCCGGCCTCGTTCATCAGGTGCTCGAAGCCGGCGAAACCGTAGCGGTCGCGCAGCGCGCCGGCGTTCTGGATTTCCACGCACAGCGCGCCGCCGGTTCCGGTCGAATGCGCGGCGATGCGGCGCATCAATTCCGGACGGTGCAACAATCCGGTGGTCGGGTTGAGGTCCTGCTGGCCGGTGCCCTGCAGGCGGCGCAACACGCGCGCGCGCTGCACGCGGCTCTGCACCGCGGCGATCAGGTGGCGCGGGCGGATCGGCTTGCTGAGGAAATCGTCGGCGCCGACTTCCAGCACCTGGTATTGCAGTTCCGGATCGGGATCGCCGGTGAGGAACACGATCGGCACGTGCGCGAATTCCTCGTGCGCGCGGATGCGTTGGGTCAGCGAAGTGCCTTCCATGTCCGGCAGGTGCAGGTCCATCAACACGAGGTCGGGCTGGAACTCTTCCAGCGCCGGCAGCACCCCGGCGGCCTCCGCGATCGCGCGGGTCTGGATGCCGGAGCCGCCGAGCACGCTTTCCGCGAACAGCGCCTGGCTGCGATCGTCCTCGACGATCAGCACGCGGTAGGGTTCGTCGCCTTCGGTCGCGTTCCCCACCGCGGCCGGCGCATCGCCCATGGCTTCGGCCTCGAGGCTTGGAGTAGCCCCGGCGTCGGTCTCGGGAGGTTGCGAAGGCGCGGGCGGCAGCGGCATGGGCTCACTCTTTGCGGGTGGGCAGGCCATTATCGGCCCCGCCCCGGCTCATGTCAGAGCCACGCATTCCGCGGCCCGGACCGGCCATGCCCGGTTTGGCCGTTTCCACCGGCTTTCACGCGATTTGCTTCACGCTGCGCGGCTTGCGGCGGAACAGCGCGCGCCACAGCCACCACACGAACAGCGCGAAGGCGACGCTGATCGCCACCACCAGGGCCAGCGCCAGCCATGGGTGAGCGAACGCCAGCGCCAGCGCGCCGAGGGTGGTGACGTCCTCGGTCGCCGAGGCGGTCCAATTGCTGACCGGCTCGGGCGAAGTGTTGAGCAGCGCGCGCGTGCCGGTTTTCAGCGCGTGGCTGGCCAAGGCCGCGCCGGCGCCGGTAGCGAGCATGCCCGCGCTGAGCTGGCCGTCGGGGGAGAACGCGGCCGCGGCGAGGAATGCGCCGGCCGGGATGCGCAGCAGCGTATGCAACAAGTCCCAGCCAGAATCCACGCCCGGGATCTTGTCGGCGAAGAATTCCGCCAGCGCCAGCGCGCCGGACACGCCCAGCACCCACGGCGATTGCGTGACTTGCAGGGCTTCGGGCAGGTGCAGCCAGCCGAAATAGCCGGCGATGCCGACGCCGAACACGGTGAGATAGACGCGGATGCCGGCGAGCCACGCCAGCAGCACGCCGATGGCGAAGAGATGGGCCTGGGACATGGCATTCCCCGCAATGCAGCGCGGCCGGACGGGCCGCACGGCCGCAGTCTATACGCGGCGCCGGCTTGACGGCGGCTTAAAGCCCTCGCTATACCGGCACGATGGAAGAAGAACGGCAGCCGCAGCCGCAGGCGACCGAAACCGTTGCCGCGCAGGCGCACGGCCACGGCGTCGCCTATGCGTTGATCGCGGCGTTCGTGCTCGCGCTCGCGTTCGGCGGCTGGGGGCTGTGGCGGGTGCTGTCGCCAGCGCCGGGCGATACGCACGCACAAGCGGCGCGCATCGCCGACCTCGAACAGCGCGTCGCCACGCTGTCGCGTTCCGACCAGATCAGCCGCGATGCCAACCGCGACCTGCAATCCACGCTCGCCGAGCGCGACGAGGAAATCGCCAGCCTACGCGCCGATGTCGCCTTCTACGAACGCTTCGTCGGCGCCACCGGCCAGCGCCACGGCCTCGCCGTGCACGACCTGAAATTGCAGGCGCAGGACGCGCAGGTGTGGAAGTTCACCGCCACGCTCACCCAGAACCTCAACCGCGGCGCGGTCAGCAGCGGTCGTCTCACCATCTCGGTGGAAGGCAGCGTCGACGGGCGCATGCAGAAGGCGGACTGGGCGACGCTGCGGCAACAGGCCGATGCCGCCGGTCTGCCGTATTCGTTCAAGTATTTCCAGCAGGTCGAAGGCGACCTGCTGCTGCCGGCGGGGATGAAGCCGGTGCGCGTCGTGGTGCGCCTGCAGCCTGGCGGCGGCAGCGCGGTGGAACAGTCCTTCACCTGGGCCGACGCCGTCAGCGCCACGCCGCCCGGCGCTTGAAGCGCAGGGCCCCGGCCCCCATGCTGTGGGCATGAACGACGTCGCCACCCCCGATTACCACGCGCTCTCGCGCCCGCTGGAATTCACCGCGGCGGCGGCGGCCAAGGTGCGCGAACTGATCGCCGAGGAAGGCAATCCCGGCCTGAAGCTGCGCGCCTACATCCAGGGCGGCGGCTGTTCCGGCTTCCAGTACGGTTTCGAATTCGACGAAGCGCAGGGCGAGGACGACCTCGCGGTGGAAACCGACGGCGTGACCCTGCTGGTCGATCCGCTCAGCCTGCAATACCTGATGGGCGCCGAAGTCGACTACAGCGAAAGCCTGCACGGTGCCCAGTTCGTGATTCGCAATCCGAACGCCAAGACCACCTGCGGCTGCGGCAGCAGCTTCACCGTGTGATCTTTTCCCTCTCCCCGCATGCGGGGAGAGGGTGCCGCAGGCGGGTGAGGGGCAAACAACAGGCAAAAGCGGATAATCCGCGCATGCCCTTCGCCTTCACCGACGCCAGCCTCGACCGCGCCGACGACCTGCGCGGCGATATCGAAGCGCTCGCAAGACTTTGGTCGAACGCGAACCTGATCGCGATTGATGGTGAAGGCCGCGCGCTCGCTGCAGGCGATGATCGCCCGCTGCTCGTTCCCGCGCGAATGCTCGAAAACGGATTCGAACACGCGCTGCTGCTCGGCGTGCGCGGCGGCGAGGCATGGTTCGCGATCGATGCCGAACGCGTCGCCGATGCGAACCAAACGCGCACCGACCTGCGCAGCGCCGCCGCGTCGTGGCCGGCGTTCGACGCCTCGCTGTTCGCGCAGGCGCGGGCGATGCGCCATTGGCGCGATCGGCATCGCTTCTGCGGCGTTTGCGGCGGCGAGAATGCGTTCGTGCGCGCCGGCTGGCTCGGGCGCTGCACGCGTTGCGGCGCCGAACACTACCCGCGCACCGATCCCGCCGTCATCGTCGCCATCACCGACGGCGAACGCCTGCTGCTCGGGCGCCAGGCCGGTTGGCCGGAACATCGTTATTCGACGCTCGCCGGTTTCGTCGAACCCGGCGAATCGCTGGAGCAGACCATCGTGCGCGAAGTGCGCGAGGAAAGCGGCGTGCGCGTGCTGCGCAGCCGCTACCTCGCCTCGCAGCCGTGGCCATTCCCCGGATCGCTGATGCTCGGCTTCGTCGCCGAAGCCGAACCCGACGTGCCGCAAGTCGACGACGAACTCGAGGACGCGCGCTGGTTCACGCGCGTGGAAGTCGATCTCGCGTTGCGCGGCGAATCGCCGCCCGGCGGCTTGCGGCTGTCGCCATCGATCTCGATTTCGCGCTGGCTGGTGGAACGCTGGTTTGCCGGCGAACGCGCCGGACGAGAGCAGGTGGCCTCGGGCTAGAATCGATTCCATGTTCATGACCCTCGCCGCCGCCGTCTTCGCACTCGTGCTCGGCCACGTCGCGCAAGGATTGGCCGAAGCGGTGCGCCGGCATGGCTGGTTCGATGATGGGCTGCGCTGGATCGGCGCGAAGTCGCAAGCAGGCGGCTTCTGGCACGGGCGCTGGGGCATTGCGCTGGCGCTGTTGCCGCCACTGCTCGTGGTCGCGTTGTTGCAGTGGATGCTGGACACGCCGTTGTACGGCGCAGTCGGCCTGTTGTTCGGCATCGGCGTGCTGTTCTACTGCTGGGGCCCGCGCGACCTCGACCTCGACGTCGATGTCATCGTCGATGCGCCCGACATCGCCGCGCGCGACGCCGCGATTTCGCGCCTGTCGCCGAGTGGCAGCGACATGCCGACACTCATTGTCGCCGTGCTCCATGCCGCGCGCCGGCGCTGGTTCGGCGTGCTGTTCTGGTTCCTGTTGCTGGGCGCGTTCGGCGCCGCGTTGTATCGCCTCGCCGCGCTCGCCGCCGAAGACGATGCCGCGTTGCTTCCGGACGAAAACGCCGCGGGCGCGAAACGTTTGCTCGCGTGGCTGGATTGGCCGGTATCGCAGCTGATGGCGCTGTTCATGGCGCTGGTCGGCGATTTCGACACCGTGCTGTCGGCGTGGAAGCAGAACGGCGGTGCCGGCTTCGACGCGAACGCGGATTTCCTCGGTGCAGTCGGCCGCGCCAGCGTGCGCAGCGAACTCGCCGACGATGCGCAGGATTACGCCGATGCCGGCGAAACCGATTCCGAAATCGCCCGTGATCTCGGCCCGATGCCGGAACTGCGCGACGCGATGAGCCTGGTCTGGCGCACGCTGGTGGCGTGGCTCGCGGTGATCGCACTGTTCGTCATCGCGGGGTGGGTGAGTTAGGCGCTCATTGTTCCCTCTCCCCTTGTGGGAGAGGGTGCCCGAAGGGCGGGAGAGGGGTTATCTCACCGCGTTTCGGAGTCCCCCGATCCAAATGCATGCATGGCATGGCGAACATGTCCGCATGCGCCAATCATTGCTCCCATTCGCAAAAGACTTGCGGTTCGCCTCCATCGAAGCGGAATCGCGGTTGTGGCGGCATTTGCGTGCAGCGCGGCTTCGGGGATTCAAGTTCAAACACCAGCAACCGCTGGGAGATTACATCGTCGATTTCGTCTGCTTCGAACGCGGGTTGACCGTCGAGGTCGATGGATCACAGCATTTGGATGCCGTCGGATGGGACGACGCGCGTACTGCATGGTTCGAATCGCAGGGATTCGTAGTGCTGAGGTTCTGGAACGACGCGGTGTTGCGCGATACCGACGACGTGCTCGAGGAAATCCTGCGGATGCTAGAGTCGACTGCTTGACCCCTCTCCCGGCGCTGCGCGCCACCCTCTCCCACAAGGGGAGAGGGGAACGGCTTGCTACGCCGCATCCCCGCGCAACGCGCGCACCTTCGCTTCCAGCGATTCCGCCGTCGCGGCCGCGCCATCGACCGGCGTTCCCGCCACGACTTCCACGTACGCGCGCAGGCGTCGCGGCACGCGCATGCGGCCCAGGCGCGAATCGCGCCGACTCCACATGCTGCCCCACATGTTACGCAGCGCCATCGGGATCACCGGCACCGGGCGGCGCTCGAGGACTTTCTCCACGCCCGACTTGAACGGCGCGATCCCGCCATCCTTCGTCAGCGCGCCTTCGGGGAAGATGCATACCAGCTCGCCTTCGGCCAGCGCCGCGTCCACCGCGTCGAACGCCCGCTGCATCAGTTCCGGGTTCTCGCGTGCGCCGGCGATGGGAATCGCCTTCGCGGTCTTGAAGATCCACTTCATCACCGGGATCTCAAAAATCTTGTAGTACATGACGAAGCGCACCGGGCGCGGGATGCCCGCGCTCAACACCAGCGCATCCATGAAGCTGACGTGGTTGCACACGATCAGCGCCGCGCCCTCGTCGGGGATGTGGTCCATGCCCTGCACGCGCAGCCGGTACAGCCCGCGCACCAGCAGCCAGCTGAGGAAGCGCATAAGGAATTCCGGCACGATGGTGAAGATCCAGATCGCCACCAGTGTGTTCGCCACCGCCAGCGCGAGGAAGATCTGCGGGATGCTCCAGTGCGCCCATTCGCGCAGGGCAAGGCAGATCATCGAGGCCGCGACCACGAAGCCCGAGTTCTGGATGTTGAGCGCGCCGATCACGCGGCTGAGTTCGGTCTTCGGCGTGCGGCTCTGGATCAGCGCGAACAGCGGCACCACGAAGAAGCCGGTGAACAGGCCGATCCCGACCAGGTCAATGATTATTCGCCACGTGCCGGGCTGGTGCAGGAATCCGGCGATGTCGAGGTTCGTCGCGACCGCCATTCCGCTGCGGGCGAAGTACAGGTCGAACAGGAACGCGCTCATGCCGAACGCGCCCAGCGGCACCAGGCCGATTTCCACCGTGCGCGCGGACAGCTTCTCGCACAACATCGAGCCCACGCCGGTGCCGATGGAGAACAGCGCCAGCACGAACACGTACAGCGTGTTGCCGCCGCCGAGGTTGAGCGGCGCGTAGTCCGGCAGCTGCGTCGCGAACACGGTGCCGACGAACCAGAACCAGCTCACGCCCAGCACCGCGTTGCGCACCGCCAATTGCTTGCGCGCGAGGCGCAGCACGGCCGCGGATTCGGTGAACGGGTTCCAGTTGATGCGCAGGTCCGGCGCGTTCGCGCCCGCGTCGGGAATCGCGCGGCTCATGAGCCATGCGGCCAGGGCGAATGCCAGCACCGCCGCGCCCGCAAGCCACGGCGATGCCGTGCCGCCGATGCTGAAGATGAGTCCGCCGACGATCATCCCGACCAGGATCGAGACCGAGGTGCCCATTTCCACCAGGCCGTTGCCGCCGGTCAGTTCGCGTGGGTGCAGCACCGCCGGCAGGATGGAGTACTTCACCGGCCCGAACAGGGTGGAATGCACGCCGGTGGCGAACAGCGCGGCCAGCAGCAACGGCAGGTGGTGCAGGGCGAAGCCGAGCGCGGCGACGAGCATGATCGCCACGCCCATCACCGTGGTGATGCGGATCAGTTTCGCCTTCTCCAGTTTTTCGGCGATCTGCCCGGCGGTGGCGGAGAACAGGAAGTAGGGCAGGATGAAGATCGCCGGTGCGAGGCTGGCGTAGAGCGTGCGCTCGGAGGGCGTGGCCTGTAGCCAGAACAGCAGGCCGATGATGGCCTGCCGGAACACGTTGTCGTTGAAGGCGTTGAGGCACTGCACCGCGAAGAAAGGCGCGAAGCGGCGCTGCTTGAGCAACTGGAACTGGCTGGACGACATGCGGTTCCCCCGACGCGGTTTGGGGGAGTGTACCCGTGCCTTTGATGTTCCCTCTCCCCGCGTGCGGGGAGAGGGTGCCGAAGGCGGGTTGGGGGCGTCGAATCCTCAGGCGGAACGTTGCCGGAGATAATTCCGCAGTGCGGGGTCCGTGCAGAACACGTAGCATCCCTTCATGCCGCGCGTCATCAGGGTGCGATAAGTATTGCGGATGATGCGGTCGAGTCGTTCGCGAGTTTGTTCCGGCTCGCTGCGCATCAGCGTCTTCCAGCCACGGATGGATCGATCCATCTTCGATCGACCGGAAGGATCGGTCGCGAGGTGGCCATCGAGGACGGCGAGGTCGGGGCCAATGATGACGCCGACGTAATCCACTTCCAGCCCTTGGCAGGTGTGGATGCAGCCGATCTGTTCGATGGAATTCGGCGCCGTGATCCACAAGCTCCCATCGACGCCGAGGTTCCATTGCTTCCGAAAGCCGAAGTCAGGGAATTCGATGTCGAATGCGGCCGGATTCCGTTTGCTCTTCCAGTCCCAGCAATAGCCCGCAACAACGCGGGATTTGTTGTTGACCCGGTTCTTGCCCGAGATCAGTTCATATAGCTCGGAAGGAGAATCGACGACGCGGAAATCGAAACTCCCATGGTCGAAATCATCGTTCGCAGTCGGCCGGATCCTGAGGACGTCATCCAGCCACGCGAGGTAACCATCGGACCCGGCACAACGGAATTGTGATGCGAGCTCGAGATATGAAATCTCCGCCCCGGATTGCTTCGCCCACTTCTCGATTTCGTGCGAATGGCCGATGTCATTCAATGTAACGACTTGATCGTCGTCCACGAAAAACGTTGTGCATTTCGCCGCGGAGATCAGTTCCTTGATCTGATTTTCTCCGAGGTTTCCCATGTAGCCGCTTTTTTCGTTGAGGCGATGGGCTTCATCGACGATCAATGCATCGAAGAAGCCTTGCTCTGCATCGATGAATGCCCCGGACCCCCCGAACATGGCGGAAATTTCGACCTTGCGCCTATGCCCCTTGAGCCGTTGCTCGTAAACGGCTCGCGGGGCGGCATTCTTGGAAACGTACTTCGCCAAGAGCCCGCGTTTCGTCAGTTCCACCATCAGGTTGATTGCGACGACGGATTTCCCGGTGCCGGGCCCGCCCTTGACGATTACGACCTGCTTGCGCGGCTCGGATGCCTTGACCGCCTTGGCAATGCATTCTTCATAAACGACCTTCTGGTCGTCGATCAACACGAACTCGCGGTTGCCGCGGAGCATGCCGACAAGGCTGTCTGCCAGCATCTTGGAAGGGCGGATCCGGCCCTTTTCGATCTTGAACAGCAACTCGCCGTTGTCGCCGTGTTTGACGTGCCGCTTGATGAAATCCCTGAGCTTCTGTTGCTCCGCATGGCCGCGGAGGAACAGCGGCGCCTTCTCGAGGTAGGCGGAATATTCAGCAGCATCGATGATGCCGTCGCGCTGGTAGTTATGCAGGTAGGCGCAAGGGTTCAGCCCGATGTCGCCCTCGTGGACGGCCTCGTTGAAGCCCTCCAGCAATGCCGCGTACGACCAAGCCTGGTAACAGGGGTGCGGGCCTTCCGTTTCGGCGTACCCGCCCCGGTTCGCGAAGACGAGTCCATCCTTGTCGGAGATCCTGGAACTTGACCACTGCTTCAGCTCGACAATGACAACGCGTGGTTCACGGGCTTCGGATTCCCCTGAAAGGATGAAATCGATGCGTTTCGCGGTTTGCGGGATGCCGAATTCCACGCCAACGCCCATGGAAGCCGGCAGGTCGTCGTCGCGAAGGACGTCGGCCATGCGCGTCAGGGACTGCTGCCAAGCGCGGAATTCCGCCTGCGATGCGTAGCGGCCTGTCCGCTGCAGGTAGGCGCTGGCGATGACGTCCTCGATCGCGCGGTTTTCGCTGTCGTCGAGGAATCGCTCTTTCGTTGACTGGTAAACGATCAAGGAATTCCCCGGGTCGCAGAAGGTCAGAGATCGGTGTACTTGGTGCTCTTTCCCTTGGACTTCTCGACCGGATATTTCTCCGCGTTCTTGAGCAGCTTCTGTTCCGCGGCTTGAACCAGATCGATATCGAGCTTGTCGGCGAGCCGGATCAGGTAAAGCAGGACATCGGCGAGTTCGTCCGAAACTTCGAAATGGGTTTCCTTCGGAAGCGTCGCGCTCTCGCTTTCGGTGAGCCACTGGAAATGTTCGAGCAGTTCGGCGGCTTCGACCGAAAGCGCCGCCGCGAGGTTCTTCGGCGAATGGAACTTGTCCCAGTCGCGTTCTTCCGCGAAGAGACGGAGTTTTGACCGAAGGGATTCGATGTCGCGACTCATAGCCAAACTATAGCGTGGCTTGGGGGAGCCCCTCTCCCGGCGCTGCGCGCCACCCTCTCCCACAGGGGGAGAGGAAAAGCGAAAGCGTCGTACCCTTTCCCCATGTGGAAACACATCCTCCTCTACGCCGCCATCCTCGCCCTCGGCGCGTTCGCGCTGCAGTGGCTGGACCTGCAGCGCATGGCGCGGCTGTACCCGCAATCGGTGTACGACGCGCTGCTGGCCGCCGGCTTCCTCGCGCTGGGGCTGTGGATCGGCGCGCGGGTGCTGGGGCGGCGTCATGACGCGCCGCCGTTCGACGGCAACCCCAAGGCGCTGGCCGAACTCGGCATCAGCCCGCGCGAGGCCGCAGTGCTGGCTGAACTTGCGGCGGGATTCTCGAACAAGGAAATCGCGCGGCGCCTGGACGTGTCGCCGAACACGGTGAAGACCCACGTCGCGCGGCTGTACGAAAAGCTCGGCGCGACGCGGCGCACGGACGCAGTGCGGCGTGCGCGGGAGTTGGGGTTGGTGGAATAGCGGTAATTCCCCTCTCCCGGCCTTCGGCCACCACGCCCCGGCCTGTCGGCCTGCATGCCGACAGGCGCTCGCGGGCTCGCAGCTTCGCTGCTCGAAATCCCCGCTTACCCCTCATGGGGAGAGGGAAAGCGCGCGATACTCCCCGCATGAGCAGAATCCTGATCCCGCTTTGCCTCGCCCTGTCGCTGGGCGCGTTCGCGCCCGCGCATGCCGCCGACGAGCCGGTGCACACCATCGTGCTGGTGCGCCACGGCAACTACGCCCCGGATCCATCCGTCGACGAGAACATCGGGCCGCACCTGTCGCCGATCGGGGTCGCGCAGGCGCACCTGGCCGCGAACGCGTTGGCGACGTTGCCGCCGTTCGACGGGCTGTACGCGAGCCCGATGCAGCGGGCGCGCGACACCGCGGCGGTGATCGGCAAGGACGATTTCCCCGATCGGAAATTCGAAGTCGTCGACGACCTCGCCGAATGCACGCCGCCCACGCCGCTGGGCGACGTGATGAAGACCGAGAAGCCCGCCGACATGGCCGCGTGCAAGGCCAAGCTGGATCGCGTCTACGCCCGTTTCTTCACCGCGGCAACGGATCACGACCGCAGCGACCTGCTGGTCTGCCACGGCAACGTGATCCGCTACCTGGTCACGCGCGCGCTGGGCGTGGACACCACCGCGTGGCTGGCGATGTCCATCGGCAACGCCAGCATCACCACCATCCGCATCGACGCGAAGGGCCGCGCGCACGTGATCGCGGTCGGCGACGTCGGCCACATCCCGCCGAAACTGCGGACCAGCGCCTGGGGCGATCCGCCGCGCGACCTGGCGATTCCGGAGCTGCCGTAACGGGTGAATCGCCCTGAATCACCCCTTCGGGCGATGGACTTGGCGTCGTGCATCGCCTGCAATGCGGGCATTCCAACCAAGGGGAGCGGGACGATGGGACGCGACATCCTGAAGTACGGCGTCATTGCGGGGCTGGTGGTGGCCGCCGGCATGTGGGGCACATTGCTGGCGTTCGGCAAGGAAATGCCGCACGGCATGCTCGGCATGGCGCTGGGCTACCTCACGATGCTGGTGGCGCTGAGCGCGGTGGCGATGGGCATCAAGCACCACCGCGACGTGGATCGCGGCGGGGTGATCCGCTTCTGGCCGGCGTTCGGCATGGGCCTGGCGATCTCGTTCGTCGCGAGCGTGTTCTACGTGCTGGCCTGGGAAGTGGCGCAGGCCACGGTGGTGGGCGATTTCGCTTCGCACTACGCCGCGTCGGTCATCGAAAACGCGAAGGCGAACGGCGCGGATGCGGCCGCGCTGGCGACACTCACCGCGCAGATGGAAGCGTTCAAGATCCAGTACGCGAATCCGCTGTTTCGCCTGCCGATGACGTTCGTGGAAATCTTCCCGGTCGGCGTACTGGTGTCGCTGGTCTCGGCGCTGGTGCTGCGCAATCCGCGGGCGTTGCCGGCGCGGTGACCCCTCTCCCGGCGCTACGCGCCACCACGCCCGGGCCTGTCGGCCTACATGCCGACAGGCGTTCGCGGGCTCGCAGCTTCGCTGCTCGAAATCCCCGCTCACCCCACAAGGGGAGAGGAAAAAACTGTCGTGCAGTTTTTTGCTTTTTCCTCCCCCTTGAGGGGGAGGATGCCCGCAGGGCAGGAGAGGGGGAATCGAATCGCGTGGATTCCGCGTGAATTCCAGCGTTCCGGAACCATCCAGCTTCGCGCACCTACCGTGCTGGCGAATCCCGCCAAGGAGATCGCCATGACGGCAGAGACCAAATCGCCGCTGGAACAGGTCAACGACACCTTGTCCCAGCTCAAGGAAATGCGGCACTACTCGAAAAACTACGTGGAGCAGCTCACCGCGCAGTGGCTGCTGTTCGACGGGCAGCTGAAGAAGCTCAAGCAGGCCGGCAAGTTCGAGGACCTGATGACGCGCCAAGCCGAGTTCCACGACGCGCTCGACCATGAAATCGAAGAGCTCGAGGAAGTCGCGGCTTCGCTGCAACCGCCGCCGGTGGAAAACACGGCGGCATGACGCCAGTGCTTACTTGCCGTTGACGCTGTAGCGTCCCGGTCCGATCAGCGCAATCGCGACCGCAGCGGCGAGGTACATGCCCTGCAGTTCCAGCGCCCAGCCGCCCTGTTCGTTGAGCTGGCCGAGCTGGCCGATGTGCACCAGCGCGAACGCGACCAGCATGTTGAACGCGATCAGCGCGCCGCCGATGCGGGCGTAGAAACCGGCCAGCACCATCAAGGGCGCGAGCACTTCGCCGACCAGCGCGCCGTAGGCGATGAAGCCGGGCAGGCCGTGCGATTCGACCAGACCGGTGATCTGGTCGAGGCCGCCGCGAAGCTTGGCGATGCCATGGAGCAGGATGAGCAGCCCGAGCGCGAGGCGCAGGACCAGCTTGCCGAGATCGGCGCGAGGGTTGTCCTTCATGTCGTTTCCCCTGTGCGAAGGAAGGATGGCCGCGGCCGCGGCCGTGGAGGGGAGTATCGCACCGGTCGATCGCGTTCAGAGCCGGGTACGGCCCGAGGTGGCAGGATCCGCATGTTCGATCCTCGGGAAAGCGCCATGCGCCGGATTGCCGCTGTCCTTCTGCTGTTCGTGCTGGCGTCGCCGGCCTGGGCCTTCGATACCTACCGCTTCGATGCACGGGTCATCGCCGTGGGCGATTCCACCGGCAAGCTGGTGCAGGCAGCCGGGCACCCGGCCCGCATCGTGCAGCTGCAGAACGAGTACGGCGCGGTCACCGGCGAACGCTGGGAATACGACATCGACGGCAAGACGGTGGGCTTCACCATCCGCAACGGCAAGGTCGAGAGGATCGACGAGGGACGCTGACGCGTGCGCCGATCTCAGGCGGGAACCGGCTCCGCCGCGCGTTCAAGCGCGCGCCAGCCGATGTCGTGGCGGTGGGTGAGGCGGAAGACGTGGAATGCGTTATTCGCATTCCACGCCGCCGAACGCCCGGCCATGGAAGACCGGGCTGGATCAATCCACCAGGGATGGTTCTCGCGCTTCGCGTCCGAGTGCACGCCAGCCGATGTCGTGGCGATGGAATTCCCCATGCCAGGAAATCCCGGCGACTTCGGCGTAAGCGCGGTGCCGCGCCTCGACCACGGTCTCGCCCAGCGCGCACACGCACAGCACGCGGCCACCGGCGGTCACGATGTGCCCGCCTTCGACCCGGGTCCCGGCGTGGAACACCTTGGTGTCGTCCATGTCGGGCGCGTCGAAGGAATTGATCGTGTCGCCGCTGCGCGGCGTGCCCGGATAGCCCGCGGCGGCCATCACCACGCCGAGGCTCGGGCGCGGATCCCAGCGCGCGTCGGCGGCGACCAGCTCGCCGTCGATCGCGGCTTCGATGAGGTCGACCAGGTCGGATTGCAGGCGCAGCATCACGGGCTGCGTTTCCGGATCGCCGAAGCGCACGTTGAACTCGATCACCTTGGGCGCGCCGGATTTGTCGATCATCAGCCCGGCGTAGAGGAAGCCGGTGAACGGCACGCCATCGGCGGCCATGCCGCGCACGGTGGGCATCACGATTTCGCGCATCACGCGTTCGTGTACTTCGGGCGTGACCACCGGCGCGGGCGAGTAGGCGCCCATGCCGCCGGTATTGGGGCCTGTGTCGCCATCGCCGACGCGCTTATGATCTTGCGAAGTCGCCATCGGCAGCGCGTGCACGCCGTCGACCATGGAGATGAAGCTGGCTTCCTCGCCGTCGAGGAATTCCTCGATCACCACGCGTGCGCCGGCGTCGCCGAAGGCGTTGCCTTCCAGCATGTCGCGCACCGCGGCTTCGGCTTCGGCCAGCGTCGTCGCCACGATCACGCCCTTGCCCGCGGCGAGGCCGTCGGCCTTGACCACGATCGGCGCGCCCCCGCTTTCATGGGAGCGTGCACGCACGTAGGCGAGCGCGGCATCGACGTCGGTGTGCACTTCGTAGAAGCCGGTGGGAATGCCATGGCGGGCGAGGAAATCCTTGGCGAAGGCCTTGCTGCCTTCCAGCTGCGCGGCGGCGGCGGTGGGTCCGAAGATGCGGTGGCCCTTGGCGCGGAAGGCATCGACCACGCCCGCGACCAACGGCTGCTCCGGCCCGACCACGGTCAGCGCCACGCCTTCGCGCTCGACCAGCGCGAGCAGGGCGTCGATGTCGGTGGCCTTGACCGTGGGCACGTTGCGGCATTTGTCCTCGTGCGCGGTGCCGGCGTTGCCGGGCGCGACCAGGACTTCGTCGACGCGGGGCGATTGCGCCAGCTTCCACGCCAGCGCGTGTTCGCGTCCGCCGGAACCGATGACGAGGAGTTTCATGGCTGTACTCGTTTCTGAATGACTGGGCCACATTGGGCGAAGCAAGGGCCGGGATGCATGCGGTTCCCGGGGTTCATGCCTGAGGAACGCAAGAATCGTGCACAGCCGGCCGTCGCCGCAGGGGGAACCGAACCTGAATGGCGGCGGGCGTTGCCATCGCGTGGAGCTAGGCCTCGTGCGGGCGCGCTTGCCAGAGCGTGGAATGGCGGGGATTGCGCTCGTGTTCCGGCCTGCCGTTCGAGTAGTAGTACAACGCGAGCGAACGCCGGGTGACGCCGTCCGGGCAGGCGAGCGGGTCGGGAATGCCGTGGTACGAAGTGCTCGTGGTCGAGAAGATCACGCAACGATTCGCGATCGGCTCGATGCTTTGCACGCAAGAGGACATCGATTCGTCCCACAACTCCAGGGCGCCACCCCATTCCTGGCGCCATTCGGGGTTGAGGTACAGCAGCAGGTTCAGCCTGCGATCCAGTTCCCAGTGCGGAAGCCGGTTGAAATCGGCATGGATGCGCAGGATCGCGCCCGGCAGGTACTGGTGCAAGCCACCGCCATGCATGTGCGGATCCGCGATCATGTTGTGGATGCCGGTCAGGCGCTCGAGGTAGCGCAGGAAATGGCTCGCGTTCAATTCATGCACCAGCCGGCGCAAGGTCGGGCCGAATTCCAGCTCGTTGCTGTACCCGAGTTTCTGCACGACCGCCGGCCGGCCCTTGTCGTCCGTGGGGGTCAGGCGACGCCAGTCCTGGATGGCTTCCGGCCTGGGGAACTCGGCCATGGCCCGCTGCAGCGCTTCGGGATGCAGGAAATCGTCGATCACGATGCTCGGGAAGGGGGCTGCGGATGCGTAACGCGCCGCGTCCTCGTCGATCCGGGACAGCAAATCCTCATGGCGATACAGGAAATCCATGTGCGACCTCAGTGCCGGAAATGGCGGACGCCGGTGAACACCATCGCCAGCCCGTGTTCGTCCGCGGCGGCGATGACTTCGTTGTCGCGCATCGAACCGCCGGGCTGGATCACGGCCTTGATTCCGGCCGCGGCCGCGGCATCGATGCCGTCGCGGAACGGGAAGAAGGCATCGCTCGCCATCACCGAACCTTCGACCCGCAATCCGGCGTCCTGCGCCTTTATCCCGGCGATGCGCGCCGAATACACGCGGCTCATCTGCCCGGCGCCGACGCCGATGGTCCTTTGGTCCTTCGCATAGACGATGGCGTTCGACTTCACGAACTTGGCGACCTTCCACGCGAACAGCAGGTCGGAGAACTGCGCTTCGGTCGGCGCGAGTTTCGTGACCACCTTCAGGTCGTCGCGGGCGACGACGCGATCGTCGGCGGTCTGCATCAGCAGGCCGGAGCCCACGCGCTTGGCGTCGATGAAGCCCCGGCTCGACGGCGCCATCGGGATGCGCAGCACGCGCACGTTGGCTTTCTTCTTCGCGTAGTCCAGCGCGGCCTGGTCGTAGTCCGGCGCGATCAGCACTTCGACGAACTGGCGGTCGAGGATCGCGCGCGCGGTCGCCGCGTCGAGCTTCACGTTGAACGCGATGATGCCGCCGAACGCGGAGGTCGGGTCGGTGGCGTAAGCCAGCTCGTAGGCATCGCCCGGCGCCACGCCGACCGCGACGCCGCAGGGGTTCGCGTGCTTGACGATGACGCAGGCCGGCGCATCGAACTGGCGCACGCATTCCCAGGCCGCATCGCTGTCGGCGATGTTGTTGTAGGAGAGTTCCTTGCCCTGCAACTGCGCGAACGTCGCCAGCGAACCCGGCGCCGGGTGCAGGTCGCGGTAGAACGCGGCCTGCTGGTGCGGATTCTCGCCGTAGCGCAGGTCCATGACCTTGACGAAGCTGCCGTTGGCCTGCGCGGAGAACGCGCTTCTGTTCCTCGCGCTTTCATCGCTCGGATCGGCGATCGCCGAAAGCACGTCGCTGATGCGCGCATCGTACTGCGCGACGCGATTGAACGCGGCCACCGACAGCGCGAAGCGCGTTTTCGCCGACAGCGCGCCGTCGTTCGCGGCGAGTTCCTCGATGATGCCGGCGTACTGCGCCGGATCGGTGGCGACCGCGACGCGCGCGAAGTTCTTCGCCGCCGAGCGCAACATCGCCGGGCCGCCGATGTCGATGTTCTCGACGATCTCGTCGAGGCTGCTGTCGGGATCCGCCGACACCTTCTCGAACGGATACAGGTTCAACACCAGCAGGTCGATGGGCGCGATGCCGTGCTGTGCCATCACCGCGTCGTCGGTACCGGCGCGACCGAGCAGGCCGCCGTGCACGACCGGATGCAGCGTCTTCACCCGGCCATCCATCATTTCCGGGAAGCCGGTCGCTTCGCTCACGTCCTTCACCGCGAGGCCGGCGTCGCGCAACGCCTTCGCGGTGCCACCGGTCGAGAGCAGTTCCACGCCGTGCGCGGCCAGCGCGCGGGCGAGGTCGATCAGTCCGGTCTTGTCGGACACGGAGAGCAGCGCGCGGGTGATTTTCACGGCGGGCCCGGGCAGTCGGTCGGCGGTCATGCGGGGGAAAGTGCGGAAAACAGCGCGAATTATAGCCATGTGGGAGGGGCTTCAGCCCCGACAAGGCATCGCCAGATTCGTCGCGACTTCCGTCGCTCCCACGAAGGGCAGTCGCGGCTAAAGCCGCTCCTACAGAAGCAATGGGATCAGCCGAGGCCGTAATCGCGCAGCTTGCGGCGCAGGGTCTCGCGGTGGATGCCGAGCATGGCCGCGGCGCGGCTCTGGTTGCCGTCGCAGTGCTGCAGCACTTCCTGGAACAACGGGATCTCGAGTTCGCGCAGCGCGATGCCGTACAGGTCGTTGGCGCCGCAGCCGTCGAGGTCGCGCAGGTAGCGGCGCACCGAATTCGCGACGTGCTCGCGCAACGGCGGTCGCGGCATCGAGCGGTGCGTGGAATCGGTGCGGTCGGCGTTCAAGCGGCGGTCTTCCCCGTGCATCGCCGCCGACAGTCCGCGCCGACGGGAAGGCAGTCTAGCGCGTGCCTGCGTCGCCTGCCACGTGGCTCATCGGAATTCGAAGGTGAATGCGGTCACGCGCGGCGAGGGATCGACCACGTCGAACGCGATGCCGGCGACCTGGCCGCTGGCAATGCCGTTCGCCGTGGGTGTCGTGCCGAGGTATTCGTTCGCGCTGAAGTCGCGCGCGGCGATGGCGCGTCCGTCCGCATCCGCAAGGGTAATGCGCAAGCGCGGCCAGGGTTGCGTCCAGCGCGCATCGTTGCGGAAGCTCGCGCTGACGCGCAACAGGCCCGGGCGTCGCGGGTTTGCGTGCACGTCGCGTTGCAGCATGCGCAATGCCTGCGGTTCGCGCCACGGGGGCAGCGTGCAGCGCAGCGCACTGCAAACGCGTTGCAGCCAGGGGCGCGTCGCACTGCCCGCGGCGAGCTGGTCGAAATCGGAGGCGACCACCTGCACCAGCAGCAAGGCAGCGAGCCCGCCGACCACGCTCCATTCGATGCGTTGCAGGCGACGCTGCACGGTGTTGGCCGAAGTCGGCTTGCGCGCGAAACTCGGGGTGCGCGACCGTGGCTCCGATGGCGCGGGAGACGCGGAATCCGCCTGAATTCCGGGGATTTCCGCGATTCCGCCGGAATCCGCGGATTCCGGTTTGCCTGCGGGAGACGGCGATTCGTCCGCGATGGTGTCGTCGATCCCGTTGGATGGCGGTTCCGACGCATCGGCGGGTGTCGCTTCGATCCCGGCGCTCTCGTCGACTTCGACCGGTGTTTCGATTTCCGATGCCGATTCGACCAACGCTTCGATTTCATTCGGCGTTTCGGATCCGAGCGGTGTTTCTGTTTCCGGTATCGACACCGCCAACGCTTCGACTTCGATCGGCGTTTCGACTTCGGGTTCCGGCTTCGCTTCCTGCCCGGGTTCGACCAGCGACACGCCGCAGAACGCACAGGTCGTCGTCCCCGCTTCGTACGGGGTCGCGCAGACGGGGCAGGCGAGTTCGGTCATGTCGTGCATTCAAGCATGACCGCCGCTTTCATGCGCGACGCAGGCCGTCGATACGCACCCAGTCGCCGTCGCGTTCCACCGCAAGCGCGTCGAACCACGGCGCGAAGCGTTGCAGCAGTTCGCCTTCCTGCCCGGCGAGGATGCCGGACATCGCGATGCGCCCGCCCGGTGCGGTGCGCGCGGCCAGCGTGTCGGCCAATGCATCCAGCGCGGAGGCGAGGATGTTGGCGACGACGATGGGATATTCGCGCGCTGGTTCGTCCCGTGGCAGGAATGCGGAAATCGCAACACCGTTGCGTTCGGCGTTGTCGGCGGTGGCGATGATCGCCTGCGGGTCGTTGTCGACGCCGATGGCGCGCGCCGCGCCGAGTTTCAACGCGGCCAGCGCGAGGATGCCGCTGCCGCAGCCGAAATCGAGCACGTCGCGGGCCTGCAGTTCGCCGCGTTCGGCGAGCGCATCCAGCCAGCGCAGGCACAGCGCGGTGGTTGGGTGCGTGCCCGAGCCGAAGGCCAGGCCTGGGTCGAGGCGCACGACCGCGGCATCCGTGCCGGCTTCGGCGGGCACCTCGTGGTTCCAGGGCACGATCCAGGTGCGTGCGCCGAAGCGCATCGGCTGGAACGTGTCCAGCCACGCGCGTTGCCAGTCCTGGTCGTCGATGCGTTCGAACCGCGCCTGCGACCAGTCGAGTTGCGGTTCCGCGGCTTCCAGCGTGGCGAGCAACGCCAGCGCATCGACGTCGCCATCGAACAGCGCCTGCAACTGCAGTTCGTCCCACAACGGGGTTTCGCCGACGCCGGGCTCGAAGATCGCCTGTTCGTCGATGGCGTCGAGATGCGCGTCCTGCAGCGTCACCGACAGCGCGCCGGCGTCTTCAAGCGCGCGTTCGATGCGCGGCTGCGCATCGCGGCGGCAGGGCAGTTCCAGTTGCAGGTAGGGCATTGGCGGTCGAAAAAAATGGCGCGGAGGGTCCGCGCCATTCTCGCAGCTTCGCGGCGCGCGCTCAGCCGCCGCCGAGGATGCCCTTCAGCAGGCCGCGCATGCCGGGCTTCTTCTGTTGCTGCTGCGGCTGGCCGTCCTGTTGCTGCATGCCGCCCATGTCCATGCCCAGTATCGCGGTGGCGGTGGATTTGGCGCGCAGGCGCACGCTCCATTCCGGGTTCCACGCTTGCTTGGGATTCGCGGGTTTCGGCGGATAGGTGATCCAGTTCTCCGGGCCGTAGGCGGTCATCATCAGCATGCTCGGCATCACGCCCTGTTGGCCTTGCGCGTTCGATGCACCGGCGAAGATGCCCTTGGGAATGGTGCAACTGGTGGCGGAAGCGGGCAGCAGCACCTTCTGCTTCAGCCATTTGTCGACGTAGCTGCCGGACAGGTAGGCATGCAATTCCTGGCCGGCGCCGGGCACGTCGGCGCTGCTCCATATCGTCATGGCGAAGGAATTCTCGCCCAGCATCTGCATGTGCATGCCGGTGATGAAATAGGCGCGCGCACGATCCACCGACGGCCAGCTCAAGCCAACGGCATCTTCCGGGGCGCCTTGCGTGCGCAGGCCGAGCTTGGGCATGAAGTCCGCGTTCTGCTCGACCTGGAACTGCATCGAGGCGGGGATGCCGTCGCCGGTGATCTGGTGCTGGCCGGCCAATCGCGCGTCATCGGGCACCTGCTTGCCGTAGTTGCGGTTCGGCCAGTACACGTAGCCGGGCTGCAGGTCGATGTCGCGGTCCGGCACGTACATGCCCTTGGACAGGCTGCCGGTGGACTCGACGCCGATGCCCTGCATGCCGGCCATCGGGTTCCTCGAATCGATGGTCCTGTTGCCGCCCTTGACCTTGAAAGTGACGACCTTGGGTTGTCCTGGGCGCACGGCTGCGCCGCAACCCCAGTATTCGGTGATCTTCACCTCGATATCGGGGACCTTCCCGCTCGATTCGCCTTTGGGCGACGGAGGAAATTCAACCGGGGTCAGGGTCAACGACTTGCCCAGGTCCAGCCCGTCGGGGATCTGGTCCTGCGCTTCCACGCCCGGTTTCAACGCGTTGTGCAGCGCGATGTCGAGGTATTGGCCGGTCATGCCGCCGGTGCCGCGCGTGGTCGGGTAGGTGGGCTTGGTGGCATTGGCGCCGCCCATGCGGCGTGCCATGAAGCCGCCGAGTCCGCCCAGCATCCCGCCCATTCCCGGCATCCCGGCCATGTTCTGGGTGGAAACATCGATGTACAGGTTGGTGGGGGCCACCTTGCCCTGCTGGCTGGCGGCAGGCAGGGCGACGAGCGTGGCGGCGAGGGCGATGGCGAGGATGCGGTGTCGTTGCATGGCGGCACGGTTCCGTCCGGATGGTTAATCCCATTAGCGGGAAATCAGGCCGAAAGCGGACACCGCCGCCTCAATCCATGGCGCGCAGCAACAGCCAATGCTGGCGTCGGCGCAGCAGGCGCACACCGCCGAGGAGGTAGTGGATGCTGAAAGCCAGGGTCAGGCCGATCAGGACGAGGTGCCCGCCGCGTTCGAGCATCACCTGCGGGTAACGCAGCACCAGCCACCACGACAACGCCTGGAACGCGACCGCGGCCGGCATCATCCAGCGGATGTTGAGCCGCTGGTCGCGGACGATGTCCTCGTGCAGCGCGCGCTCGGCGTCGTTCGTTGGTGGACGCACATCGCGCAGCACCACGCGCAGGTCCCATGCGTACAGGCCCCACACCGCGAGCGCGTAGAACGCGTTGAGCGCGAACCAGTGCGCCGGTTCCGCGACCTGGGTCAGCGCCACCGCTTCGACCAGCGTCGCGCCGAAATAGGCGAAGGTGTGGCCGAACTCCAGCGGCCAGCGGATGAACGAGAGCGTGTGCACCAGCGCGCGCGACCAGAAGATCAGCACCACCAGCAGCCCGGCGGCGATGTACGGCCACGCCTGCCATTGCAGTTGCAGGATGGGTTGCACCGCCGCGCCGGCGAGCACCGCCAGGGCCAGGCCCTGGATGATGCTGATCAGGGTCAGCTCGATGTTGACGACCACTTCGTCGAGGCGGTCGCGGGCGGCACGGAGATTGGTGTCGGAATGGCTCATCACGGGATTCTCCGTGCGTGCGGATCAGGCCATCGCGGCCCAGCGCAACCCCAGTGGCAAATCCCGTGGACCGAACAGGATGTGCAGTACGCGGCGCGGCAGCGGCGATGTCGCTTTCGAGGATGCATGGATTGTCAACGGCCGCAACGCGACCGCGCCACCCCGTTGCGGGATGCACGCGATCCTGCGATTCGAAGCGCGTTCGGCGACGTCCGCCGATTTCAATCGCCCCAACCGATGCGATTCCGGAACGACTTCCAGCGGGCCGGTGTCTGCGGCATGGTCGTCGAGCTGGAGTCGTATGGCCAGGAGCGTATCCAGGATGGAATCGGGTGGTTGGACGAACAGTGCCGAATCCTTGCGCGACCAGCCCGTGCATTCGGGCGATTCGACATACGCATCGACTGGAATGCCCAGATCCTGGTGCGGCGTTACCGACCAGTTGCTGTCCCTTGTCTTCGCGAACAGCGTGCATTGAACGGCGATGGCATCGTCGGGCAGCAGGCCGGCCAGTTGCGGCAATGCGCGAATCCGGGCCGCTGTTTCCGAGATCGCGGCATGCCGGAGCAGCTGGCGCGAACCGGCGCGGCCGTTCGCGAACCCGGCCGCGATGGAGGCCAGCCGTTCGCACTCGTCAGGTCGCAGAAAAGCCGGCAAGACGCGATAGCCGTCCATGTCGAGCGTCGTGAACACCGCGGGGTGCGCGGTGCGCAGTTCGGGTTCGCGCGGCATGGATGCCTCCCGATGGTCACACGATCGACAACGCCTTTTCCTTGCGCTCGGCCAGCTTCTTCTCGAGGTAGTGGATGTTCTGGCCGCCTTGCTGGAAACCGCCGTCGGCCATGATCCGCTGCTGCAGCGGCACGTTGGTCTTGATGCCGTCGATGATCATTTCGCTGAGCGCGACCTGCATGCGCGCGATCGCGGTCTCGCGGTCCGGGCCGTGCACGATGAGTTTCCCGATCATCGAATCGTAGTTGGCCGGCACGCGGTAGCCCTCGTACACGTGCGAATCGACGCGCACGCCGGGACCACCGGGCGCGTGGAAATGCTGGATCAGGCCAGGCGAGGGCAGGAACGAATCCGGGTCCTCGGCGTTGATGCGACACTCGATCGCATGGCCGCGCAGCACGATGTCTTCCTGCCGGATCGAAAGCTTGTTGCCGGCGGCGATGGAGAGCTGTTCGCGCACCAGGTCGATGCCGGTCACCAGCTCGGTCACCGGATGTTCCACCTGGATGCGGGTGTTCATCTCGATGAAGTAGAAGCGGCCGTTCTCGTACAGGAACTCGAAGGTACCGGCGCCGCGGTAGCCGATGCGGATGCAGGCCTCCACGCAGACCTTGCCGATCTCCGCGCGCTGCTCGGGGGTGATGCCGGGCGCGGGCGCTTCCTCGACCACCTTCTGGTGGCGGCGCTGCATCGAGCAGTCGCGTTCGCCGAGGTGGATCGCGTTGCCCTGGCCGTCGGCGAGCACCTGGATCTCCACGTGGCGCGGGTTCTCCAGGAACTTCTCCATGTAGACCATGTCGTTGCCGAACGCGGCCTTGGCCTCGGTCTTGGTCGTCGCGATGGCGTTCGCGAGCGCGGCTTCGGTATGCACCACGCGCATGCCGCGTCCGCCGCCGCCGCCAGCGGCTTTCACGATCACCGGATAGCCGATTTCCGCGGCGATCTTCACGTTCGTCGCCACGTCGTCGCCGAGCGGGCCGCCGCTGCCGGGCACGCAGGGCACGCCGGCCGATTTCATCGCGCGGATCGCCTCGACCTTGTCGCCCATCAGGCGGATGGTGTCGGCCTTGGGGCCGATGAAGACGAAGCCCGACTGCTCCACGCGCTCGGCGAAATCCGCGTTCTCGCTGAGGAAGCCGTAGCCGGGATGGATCGCCTGCGCGTCGGTGACCTCGGCCGCGGCGATGATCGCCGGCATGTTGAGGTAGCTCTCCGCCGACGGAGCGGGGCCGATGCACACCGACTCGTCGGCCATGGCCACGTGCTTGAGGTTGCGGTCGACGGTGGAATGCACCGCGACCGTGCGGATGCCCAGCGCGTGGCAGGCGCGCAGGATGCGCAGCGCGATTTCGCCGCGGTTGGCAATGACGACCTTATCGAGCGGCATGGATCACCCGATCACGAAAAGCGGCTGGTCGAATTCCACCGGCTGGCCGCTTTCGCACTGGATCGCGAGCACGGTGCCGGAGGTGTCGGCCTCGATCGGGTTGAACATCTTCATCGCCTCGATGATGCCGAGCGTGTCGCCGGCCTTGACCGCCTGGCCGACCGCGACGAACGGCGGCTTGTCCGGCGACGGGCTGGCGTAGAAGGTGCCGACCATCGGCGCGCGCACCACGTGCCCGGCCGGCAGTTCGGGCCCGGGCTTGGGCGTGCCGCCGGTCGCCGATTCGGTCGGCGAGTGCATCGGCATCACCGGGGCCGGCGCGGCCGGCGCATGGATCACCGTCGGCGCGGCATGCACGACGGCACCGACGGGCGTGCGCGCCAGGCGCACCGACTCCTCGCCTTCCTTGATCTCGATTTCGGCGAGGTTGGATTCCTCGAGCAGGTCGATCAGCTTCTTGATCTTGCGCAGGTCCATCGTGTTTTCCTTTTTCTCCCTCTCCCCGCGGGTGGGGAGAGGGTCCGAAGAGCCTGCCCCCGAATGCTTCTGTCGGGGGCGGGTGAGGGGTTGTGGACTATTTCAGCCGCGTGATCGCGGCATCGAGGGCGTAGCGGTAGGAATCGGCGCCGAAGCCCGCGACCACGCCCACGGCCATGTCGCTGAAATAGCTCTGGCGGCGGAAGGGTTCGCGGGCGTGCGGGTTGGACAAATGGACTTCGACGAAGGGAATGGCGACCGCGGCCAGCGCATCGCGCAGCGCGACCGAGGTATGGGTGAAGGCCGCAGGATTGATCACGATGAAGGACGTTCCGTCCGTCTTCGCTGCCTGCACGCGGTCGATGAGCGCATCCTCGGCGTTGGACTGGAAGCTTTCGAGCGCATGCCCAGCCTGCCGCGCGCGTTCGGCGAGGCTGCCGTCGATCTCGGCCAGCGTGGCACGGCCATACACCTCCGGCTCGCGACTGCCGAGCAGGTTGAGGTTAGGGCCATGCAGGACGAGGATCCGGGCCAAACGGGAACTGGGTCACGGAAAGCGGGCGGGCAGTGTGCGCGCCTCGGCGGGGACTGTCCAGACAATCCCCTCAAGATCGGCGAACTTTCCTCGCTTCCCTGTTTTTTAATCGCTTGTTTGAGTGTTCGCTCTAGCGCGGGGCGGTCGCGGCGCGAACCCATCCATCGATTTCGCCCTGTGCGAACGGCCCGGCCCGGCGTTCAAGCACCCGGCCGTCGGTCGCGACCAGCACGCTGTAGGGCAGCACGCCCCGATGGTCGCCCAAGCGAACGCTCGCATCGGCGGGGCTCGGGCGGTCGAGCAGGATCGGATAGGACACCGGATGCGCTCGGAGGAAATCCGCGACCGCGTTCGGGTCGTCCAGGGCGATGCCGATCACTTGCACGCCATTCGCAGACTGTTGCGCGGAGAACCGTTGCAGTTCCGCCATTTCGGCAATGCAGGGGGCGCACCAACTGGCCCAGAAGTTCAGCAGCAGGGTCTTTCCGGGATGGGCGTCGGGCAGCCTGACGGATTGGCCGTCGAGTCCGTGCAACTCGAGCGTCGGCAGGGTCGCGGGCGGTCGTGCGGCAGTCGACTCCGGAGCTTCCGGATGGCTGAGTCGGTATTCCACCGCCGCGCCGGCGACGGCCGCGAGCAAGGCCCCCAGCAAAGCCATGCGGTGTTCGCGGATCACTGCGTTGCCTGCGCCAGCGCGTCGCGCACGAGTTCGGGGGTCAGCACCGTCGGCAGCACCTTGCCTTCCCCGCCGCCGCGCGGATAGACCACGTACAGCGGGATGCCAACCGCGCCATGGCGCTGCAGGTAGGCGGTGATCGCCGGATCGAGGTCGGTGTAGTCGCCGACCATGTAGGTGGCGTTCGCAGCCTGCAGGGCGTCGCGGAAGGCCTCGCGCGACAGCACCGCCTTCTCGTTGGCCTTGCAGGTGATGCACCAGTCGGCGGTGATGTCGACGAACACTACCTGCCCTTGCGAACGCAGCGAGGCCAGTCGCGCTTTCGAATACGGCATCGCGGTCGTGGCGCCGACCGAAGTCGTTTCGCCCGCATGCGCCGGCGGCAGCGCATGGATCCGTTGCAGCGGCCACAGCATCGCGAACAGCGCGACGATGGCGAGGACCGATCCCCAGCGCACGCCCTGCATGCGCGAACGCGTCCATGCCCAGGCCGCGAGCGCGACCGCGATCGCCGCGAGCATCCAGTTCCACACCGCGTCGCCGCCGCGCTGCGCCGCCAGCACCGACACCAGCCATGCGGTGGTGAGGTACATCGGGAACGCCATCAGCTGCTTGAAGGTTTCCATCCACGCGCCCGGTTTCGGCAACCGTTGCGCGAGCGCGGGCACGAAACCGATCAGCAGGAACGGCAGCGCCAGGCCCAATCCCAGGGCGAGGAACACCAGCATGCCGCCCAGCGCCGGACCGGCGAACGCATACGCCAGCGCCGCGCCCATGAACGGGCCGATGCAGGGAGTCGCGAGCACCACCGCGAGCACGCCGGTGGCGAAATCGCCGGCCGCGCCGTGTTTCTGCATCCACGCATTCCCGCGCGCGCCGATGCCGACGTTCGGATACCACACGCCGGACAGGCTCAGCCCCAGCGCGAACAGCAGCAGCGCGATCGCCGCGACCACCAGCGGCTGCTGCAACTGGAAGCCCCAGCCCAAAGCCAACCCGGCCTTGCGCAGCGCCAGCGCGAGCGCGCCGAGCGCCGCGAACGCGGCGAGTACGCCGGCGGTGTACCAGAGCGCGTGCGCGCGTGCCCGCGATCGACTCTCGCCGCTGTTGGTCAGCGACAGCGCCTTCAACGACAGCACCGGCAGCACGCAGGGCATGAGGTTGAGGATCAATCCGCCGAGCAGCGCGAACAGCAGGCTGGCGAGGAGCGAATTGGTGGTTGGTGGCTGGTGGCTGGTGGCCGGGGGAAGTTCGCGTGGAGGATTCGCGGCCTCGCTTGCCGAAGGCGCGGTGGCGACTGCAGTCGACGTCGTGGTCGTGTCCGTCGAAGCGGTATCGGCATTCGATTCGGGCAACACCGGTTCCTTCGGTCCTTCCGCGACCGATGTCGCCAGCGTGCCGCGCGGGATTGCCAACGCGATCCGCCGCGTCATCGGCGGATAGCAGATGCCGTCGGTCTGGCAGCCCTGGAAAGTCGCGACCAGCGTCGCCTTCGCCGCACCCACGTTCGTGCGTTTCAACGGCAATGGCACGTCGATCTGGTCGAAGTACACGACCACGTCGCCGAAATGTTCGTCGTGGTGCCGGGTGCCCTTGGGCCAGCGCGGCTTACCGGTGGCGATGCCGGGCGCGTCTTCCAGCTTCAGCGTGGTGCGGTCGCGATACAGGTAATAGCCGCGTGCGGGGGTGAAGCGCAGGAGCAGGGCGTTGCCGTCGCCGGCGATGGCCTCGAAGCCGAAGGCCTGTTCCGGCGGCAACGGCTTGTCGTCGGTCGCACCTGCCTTGGTCGTTGCGAACAGCGATCCGCGGTTCGACGTGCCCGGCAGCAACGCGTCGTCGCCCGCGCCCGCGGCTGCGGGCAACGCGATGGTCAGCGTGCGCGTCTGCGGTGGATAGCAGACGCCGGCATCGGCGCAGCCCTGGTACTTGATCCGTAGCGTCACCCGGTCGCGATCGCCCGCGTCGCCGGACACGCTGCCGGCGAGGCGGCCGCGGTAGGTTTCCACGTCGCCGAAGAATTCGTCGTGGTGCTTCGCGCCGGAAGGCAACGAGAGCGTGGCGTTCGCGAACGAACCGTCCGGCGAATCGGCCTTGGTGCGATGGCGATAGAGGTAGAAGCCGTCGGCGATCTTCCAGTCGACGGCGATCTTGTCCCGCGCTTCGGCATTGGCCGACAACACGAACACCGAATCCACCGGCGGCAGTTCGGACGGATCGATGGCGGCGCGGGCCGGCAGCAGCGGCGCCGCGCAGAGCAGCAGCGCGGCGAAGGCGCGCAGGAACGAAGGAATGGGACGGATCATTCGGGGATGGGCTCGAGGCGGGTTTCGTCGGCGATCCAGCGCAGGGTGGCGGGCAGGCCGTGGTCGATTTCGACCGCGACCAGCCCGGGCAGTTCGTAGGGATGCAGTTCCAGCAGGCGCTCCTGCAGTCGTTGCAGCAGGCGGGCCTGGGTCTTCACCAGCAGCAACACCTCGTCCGCGCGTTCGACCGTCCCCTGCCAGCGATAGATCGAACGCAGGCCGGGAACGATGTTCGCGCAGGCCGCCAGCCGTTCGCCCACCAGTGCCTCGGCCAGGCGTTCGGCCGTGGCGGGATCTGGGCAGGTGCAGAAACAGAGAAGGGCGCTCACCGGCATAGGGTAGCGGTTCGGGTTGCCGGCCCCCTTGAAAGCCCCGCCACGGCCCCCAACTTCCCTCGCGTCCCGGCTCGCCGGGTTTGTTTTGCCGCCGATGCTGGCAGGCGCACGTCGCGACTGCTAAAATCGCGGTCTTTTCCCCAACCAATCAAGCACTTGCGAGGGCTGTCGATGAACATCAAGCCGCTGTACGACCGCGTGGTCATCAAGCGCATGGAAGAAGAGAAGCTGTCCGCCGGCGGGATCGTGATCCCCGACAGCGCCACCGAGAAGCCGATCAAGGGCGAAGTCGTCGCCGTCGGCGCCGGCAAGGTACTCGACAACGGCCAGTTGCGCGCGCCGCAGGTCAAGGTCGGCGACAAGGTGCTGTTCGGCAAGTACAGCGGCACCGAGGTCAAGCTCGACGGCACCGAATACCTGGTGGTGAAGGAAGACGACATCTTCGCGACGCTCTGAGCGCGCGAACCGTTTCCCGAATTTCTTTCCGACGAATTCTTTTGAGGTAAATCGAAAATGGCTGCCAAGGAAATCCGTTTCGGCGAGGACGCGCGCTCCAAGATGGTGCGCGGCGTCAACGTGCTCGCCAATGCCGTCAAGGCCACCCTCGGCCCGAAGGGCCGCAACGTCGTGCTCGACAAGAGCTTCGGCGCCCCGACCATCACCAAGGACGGCGTCTCCGTCGCCAAGGAAATCGAGCTGGCCGACAAGTTCGAGAACATGGGCGCGCAGATGGTGAAGGAAGTCGCTTCCAAGACCTCCGACAATGCCGGCGACGGCACCACCACCGCCACCGTGCTGGCGCAGGCGTTCATCCGCGAGGGCATGAAGGCGGTTGCCGCCGGCATGAACCCGATGGACCTGAAGCGCGGCATCGACAAGGCCGTGACCGAGGCCGTGGGCGAGCTGAAGAAGCTCAGCAAGCCGTCCTCGACCAGCAAGGAAATCGCCCAGGTCGGCACCATCTCCGCGAACAGCGACGCCAACATCGGCGACCTGATCGCGCAGGCGATGGACAAGGTCGGCAAGGAAGGCGTGATCACGGTCGAGGAAGGCTCGGGCCTGGACAACGAACTCGACGTGGTCGAGGGCATGCAGTTCGACCGCGGCTACCTGTCGCCGTACTTCATCAACAACCAGCAGTCGATGCAGGCGGAACTGGATGACCCGTACATCCTGCTGCACGACAAGAAGATCTCGAACGTGCGCGACCTGCTGCCCGTGCTCGAGGGCGTGGCCAAGGCCGGCAAGCCGCTGCTGATCGTGGCGGAAGAGGTCGAAGGCGAAGCGCTGGCGACCCTGGTGGTCAACACCATCCGCGGCATCGTCAAGGTGTGCGCGGTCAAGGCGCCGGGCTTCGGCGATCGTCGCAAGGCGATGCTGGAAGACATGGCGATCCTCACCGGCGGCACCGTGATCTCGGAAGAGGTCGGTCTGTCGCTCGAGAAGGCGACGATCAAGGACCTCGGCCGCGCCAAGAAGGTGCAGGTCTCGAAGGAGAACACGACCATCATCGACGGCGCCGGCGAAACTTCGGCGATCGAGGCGCGCATCAAGCAGATCAAGGCGCAGATCGAAGAGACCTCCTCCGACTACGACCGCGAGAAGCTGCAGGAACGCGTGGCCAAGCTGGCCGGCGGCGTTGCGGTGATCAAGGTCGGCGCTGCCACCGAAGTCGAGATGAAGGAAAAGAAGGCGCGCGTCGAAGACGCCCTGCACGCCACCCGCGCTGCCGTGGAAGAAGGCATCGTCCCGGGCGGCGGCGTCGCCCTGATCCGTGCCAAGGCCGCGATCAAGGATCTGAAGGGTGCCAACGAAGACCAGAACCACGGCATCCAGATCGCCCTGCGCGCGATGGAAGCCCCGCTGCGCGAGATCGTCACCAATGCCGGCGACGAGCCGAGCGTGGTGCTGAACCGCGTCGCCGAAGGCAAGGGCGCGTTCGGCTACAACGCCGCCAACGGCGAGTTCGGCGACATGATCGAGTTCGGCATCCTGGATCCGACCAAGGTGACCCGCACCGCGCTGCAGAACGCGGCCTCGATCGCCGGCCTGATGATCACCACCGAAGCGATGGTGGCCGAGCTGCCGAAGAAGGAAGAACCGGCGATGCCGGGCGGCGGCATGGGTGGCATGGGCGGCATGGACTTCTAAACGCCGCGATCCATCCGCGATCGGCCCACGCAGCCGGTGCTCGAAAGCTCATGTACTTCATGTACACATCGCTTTCTGTGCGCCGGCCGCACGATCCGCTGGCGGCGGCTCGCGACGTTTAGCGCCGCGATCCATCCGTGACACGAAAAGCCCCGCTAGCTGCGGGGCTTTTCTTTTCTTGGCATCGGGATGCGCGCGACGCGGCGGCTTCGCGCAAACATGACTTGCGGCCTGTGGCATCGGCCGGATCCGGGGAGATTCTGTACCTGCGCGCAGCCTGCGCGCTTGTGAAGCGAAGGAATCCCCCATGAAACGCTTGCTTGCAATTGGTGCGCTGCTGGTCTGCGGGTCCGCATGGGCCGGCGAGCGCGCCACGCAACTCGAAACCCTCGCGGCAGCCACCGGATTGAGCACCAGCGAGATCCAGATGCTGACCGGCGCGCGCACCCCGCACATGGAGTACATGACTTCGTACGCCCGTGCGGAACACCGCCTGGTCCAGGCGCTCGGCAAGGAACGGGCCAAGGCATTGCTGTCCGGGCGCGAGGTGCGCCTCGACAACGGAACACGGATGCGGCTCGCGTCGCGCTGATGCATTGATGACAACGGTGGTGGGAAGCCCAGCGTCCTTGCCGGGCTTCCCGTGAACGTGGCGATCAAAGCGCTTTCAGGAACGCGACCAGGTCCTGTTTTTCCTGCGCGCTGAGATTCATAGAGAAGCGCGTGTCGTAGAAATCGACGACGTCGTCCAGCGTCGTCGCCGAACCGTTGTGGAAATACGGCGGGCGCGCGGCGAGCCCGCGCAGCACCGGGCCCTTGAACTTGCCGATGTCCTTCCACTTGCCGGTGATCAGCGCCAGGCCGGGGTCGGTGGTCTGCACGGTCTCGCCGGTGGTGTTGTTGCGCAGCGTGTACAGCGGCATGTCCGGTGTGCGTCGCGAGGCATCGGCGATGCCGATGTTGAGGGGCAGGCCCACCGTGTGGTTGCCCACGTTGGGATCGTTGTGGCAGGAACTGCAGGTTCCCGGGATGCTCGGCAAGCCCAGCGCGTCGTTGAGCCCGGCGACGTCGGTGATCGTGAGCGGCTTCTGGTTGAACAGCGCTTCGCCGCGCGCGATCGCGGCGCGTGCAGCCGCCTTCGCCGGGTTGCCGTTGTCGCTTGCATTCGCCCAGGCGCCGAACAGGCCCATCGATTCCTGGTCGAACAGTGCGCCGGTCGGATCCGCGCCAAGCGTGTCGTTGATGCCGACGTAGAAGCGCTGGTTGGCGAGGATGCGCGGTCCGCCGATCGCATCGCCCTCGTTGAGCATGCCGGCGACATCGTCGCGGATCTGCGCGGTGGTGAGCCCCGATTCGAAGGCGACGATGTCGGCGAGCTGTTCGGGCGTCGGGTCGATGCCCTGTGCATGGCCGATGGTCGCGTCGGACGCCTGCTTGACCAGCGCCACGTTCAGCGCGTCGCTGTCCTGGCCGGCATGCATCGGCGGCAGGAACGGCGTCTGCGTTTCGCGGCCGTCCCACATGATGCCGGTCAGGAACGCGAGGTTGGTCGAAGGCAGCGGGCGCCGGAACAGCGACAACTCCGCGGCGCTGGCGTAGTGGTAGGGATCGTCGACGTCGGCGAGGGTGAACTCGGCGTTGGCGGGGATGCCGATGCCCACGCGGATCACGCCGCGATCGAGGAGCATGCTGTAGGCGATGCGGCGGGCGGCGACGGTGGACACGTCCAGGTTCGGTGCGTTCGCACCGTCGTTGGTGCGGAACAGCGGATCGGTGCCGCCCGTGGTGGCGAAGCGCGCGCGGATCTCGCCGGGCGTCATCGACCAAGCCGCGGACTGCAGGTGGCAACTGGCGCAGGAACGGCCGTTGGTTCCGATCGGCTGGAAGAACGTGTTGTCCTGGTCGATGCTGCCGCTGCGGGTGAAGGTCCGCAGCCAGCCGCTGGCATTGCGGGTGGTCATCGGATCCGGGTTGGCGATCGCCGAACCCGTGCGCGCCGCGACCGACAACGCCTGCACCGTCGACGGAGCCTTCGCCGCCGGAGAGGAGGTGCGTCCGCCGAAGAAGGCGACGACGCGTTGTGCGTCCTGCGCCAGTCGTTCGCCGATGTCGCGCAACAGGTCGCCGCCGGAAAACGCCAGCGCCAGCCCGGCGATACCCATGCCTGCGATCGCGAGCGTCGCCACCAGGGTACGGCGCGACCGCACCGAACCCGCCTTGTACATCTTGTGCATTGCAACCCCCATGTCTTCCGTGATCGATCCCGGCTCGGCCGGTCCCCTCTTCATCGAGGCATCACGACGAGAAGAGGGAGATGCGGACATTCCGCTCCATCTCCCGACGAACGGCAGTCCTCGCCGCTAGAATTCGCGGGTGCGCAGGTTCCGATTCCAACATGCGATGGCGCGGCTGGCTTTGCTGGCGATGCTGTTGCTGGCCGCTTTGCCGACCGCAGGCCGTTTTGCGGCGTCCGTGCAGGGCGAACCCGGCTGGGCCGGGCTGTGCACCAGCGCCGGCCTGAAGTGGGTACAGGTCGGCGGCGACCATGCGGG
Source organism: Lysobacter lycopersici (assembly GCF_007556775.1). Lineage (GTDB taxonomy): Bacteria > Pseudomonadota > Gammaproteobacteria > Xanthomonadales > Xanthomonadaceae > Pseudoluteimonas > Pseudoluteimonas lycopersici. The sequence goes on along the minus strand of NZ_CP041742.1, from coordinate 1,499,038 downwards.
TGCGCCGACCACCACGCACGATGACGACTGCGCCTATTGCCCGTTGTTGTCGGCGCTGGATGCGCCGGTCGCGGTGCCGATGTTGTTGTCGCCACTCGCGTCGCATCCTGCTTTCGCCGCCGGATCGGCGGCGCAACGGCCTGTCGAAACACCGCTATCGGGATTGGGCGCGCGCGGGCCACCGCAGGTTCCGGACGCCATCGCCTGAATCGCTCCGCATCGTGCGGAGCGCATCCCTTTTCGTTCGCGTGCCGGCCATCGTTGCCGGCGCGCGGCATCGCATCCGGAAATTCCATGCATTCCATCCTCGCCCGCGCCGCATCCGGCGCACTCTTCCTTGCATCCTTCGCCGCATCCGCCTGCTCGAGTTGCGGCTGCACGCTCAGTTCCGACTGGGACAGCCAGGGCTATGCCAACGACTCCGGCTTCCGCATCGACCTGCGCTTCGACTACCTCAACCAGTCGCGCCTGGTCAGTGGTCGCGACGAGATTGATCGCGGCGACATCGCCTTGCCGTCGGATCGCGAAATCGAACGCGACACCATCAATCGCTACACCACGCTCGGCCTCGACTACAGCCCGAACGCGGACTGGGGCGTGAATCTGCAACTGCCGTGGATCGACCGTTCGCACGCGACCTGGCCCGAAGGCGAGACCGAGCTGACGACTTCGGACACGCATGCGCTCGGCGACGTGCGCGTGCTCGCGCGCTACCAGGGCTTCCGCCCGCAGCACGATGTCGGCCTGCAATTCGGCCTGAAACTGCCGACCGGCCACCACGATGAAACCTTCGACATGGGCGACGAAGCCGGCGAACCGCTGGATCGCGGCCTGCAACCCGGCAGCGGCAGCACCGATCTCTTGCTCGGCGTCTACAAGTTTGGCGCGCTCGCGCAAAACTGGGACGTTTTCGCGCAGGGACAGGCGCAACTCGCCATCGCGACGCAGGACGACTACCGCCCCGGTTCGTCGCTGAGCCTCAACACGGGATTGCGTTACCTCGGCTTCGGGCGCTGGACGCCGCAACTGCAACTCAACCTGCGCAGCGCACGCCGCGATTCCGGGGACGAGGCCGATGCGGAGAACAGCGGCGGCACGTTCGCCTATCTCAGCCCGGGCCTGAGCGTCGCCATCGGCGAACGCTGGCACGCCTACGGTTTCGTGCAGTTGCCGGTCTACGAACGCGCGAACGGCCTGCAACTGGCGCCGCGCATCACCGCGTCGCTGGGGATGCGCTACCGGTTCTGAGCAGGGGCAGCACCAGGGTTTCGAGTTCGGCCGCGTCCAGCACGGGCGCGGCCTCGAAGCCGTCGCGTCGCAGGTTGCCGTCGCGGTCGACGACGAAGCACAGCGGCAGCCGCCACAACCGGCCATAGCCTTTCGCCCGCACGTCGCGGATCGATGCGGACGGATAGGCGAACGCGGACATCACCCGCGCGGCTTCGGCCGCGTCTTCCGCATCGTCGAGGTCGATGCCGACCACTTCCAGGCCTTCGTCGCGATGCGCGCGGTAGAAGGCATCGAGCACCGGCATTTCCGCGCGGCAGGGGCCGCACCAGGTCGCCCAGAAATTCACGATCACCACCTTGCCGCGCTGCCCGGCCAGCGACCACGCATGGCCATCGGCGAAGGTGGCGTCCAGCGCCGGCGCCGGTCGGCCCAGCGCGAGCCCGCGGGCATCGGCCACGCCGCAGCAGGCCAGCAACAGGCAAAACAGCAGGCGCATGGGCATCGCGGGAAAGGACGGGGCGCCATTGTCGCCCCTACAATCGCCCGATGCGCGAACAAGACGACGTCCTCATCCTCGGCGGCGGCCACAACGGCCTGGTCTGCGCCGCCTACCTCGCCGCGGCCGGACTCAAGGTGCGCGTGCTCGAACGCCGGCACCTCGTCGGCGGCGCGGCGGTGACCGAGGAGTTCCACCCCGGTTTCCGCAATTCGGTCGCGAGCTACACCGTCAGCCTGCTGAATCCGAAAGTCATCCGCGACCTGCGCCTGCACGAACACGGACTGCGCGTGGCCGAACGTCCGTACGCGAATTTCCTGCCGTTGCCGGACGGCCGCAGCTTCCGCCTTGGCGGCGGGCACACCGAATCCGAGATCGCGAAATTCTCGCAGCGCGACGTCGCGCGCTGGGCCGACTACAACGCGATGCTCGACCGCGTGGTCGCGGTACTGCGCGAAGTCATCCACATGACCCCGCCCAACATCGGCGACCGCATCGCCTTCGCCGACTGGTTGAATTCCTACGCGCTGGCGAAACGGCTCAAGCACCTCGACCTGCGCGGACGCCGCGACCTGCTCGACCTGTTCACCAAGTCCGCGGGCGAACTGCTCGACCACTACTTCGAAGGCGAGCCGCTGAAGGCCACCCTGGGCTGGGACTCCGTGGTCGGCAATTTCGCCAGCCCGTACACGCCGGGCAGCGCCTACGTACTGCTGCACCACCTGTTCGGCGAAGTGAACGGCAAGTCCGGCACCTGGGGCCACGCCATCGGCGGCATGGGCGCGATCACGCAAGCCATGCGCAAGGAATGCGAAGCGCGCGGCGTCGCGATCGAGACGAACGCAGAAATCGCCAGACTCCTGGTCGAAGACGGCAAGGCCATCGGCGTCGCGCTCGCCGACGGCCGCGAACTGCGCGCGAACACCATCGCCAGCAACCTCAATCCGAAGCTGCTGTATCAAAAGCTGGTCGAACGCGCGCAATTGGACGACGACACCGCGCAACGCATCGACCGCTACCGCTGCGGTTCGGGCACGTTCCGCATGAACGTTGCGTTAAGCGAACTGCCCGACTTCACCGCGATGCCGGGCACCAATCAGCAGCCGCACCATTCGAGCGGAATCCTGGTCGGGCCTTCACTGCAGTATTTCGAGCAAGCCTACTTCGATGCGAAATCGAAGGCGCACAACGCCGGCTGGGCGCGCAAGCCCATCGTCGAAGTCGTCATTTCCTCCACGCTCGACGACACGCTCGCGCCGCAAGGCCAGCACGTCGCCAGCCTGTTCTGCCAGCAGGTGAACCCCGAGGTCGATGGCGGCTGGGACGCGCACCGCGACACCGTGGCGAAGCTGATGATCGACACCGTCAACGACTACGCGCCGAATTTCGCGCGCAGCGTGCTCGGCTACGAAGCGTTGTCGCCGCTGGACCTCGAACGGCGCATCGGACTGATCGGCGGCGATATCTTCCACGGCGCGCTCGGCCCGGACCAGATGTTCAGTGCGCGCCCGCTGCTTGGGCAGGGCGCTTACCGCGGCGCGTTCAAGAACCTCTATCTATGCGGTTCCGGCACCCATCCGGGAGGCGGCGTCACCGGCCTGCCGGGGCGCAATGCCGCGCGCGAGATCCTGAAGGATTTGCGCAAGGGGCCGCGGCCGGATTGAATTTCGGTCGTCATTCCGGCGCAAGCCGGAATCCAGCATTTCGTTGCAAAGAGCTGGGCCCCGGCTTTCGCCGGGGTGACGAGTGTGATCTTGGCCGATTTCGAATCGCCGGCGCGTTGGAAGCGATAACGCTTAGTGAGGACGCGCCATGGGCCGCACGCCGCTCTACCACCTGCTGCAACGCGCCGCGCGGATCGCGCGCGCTTCGCTGCACGCGCCGCAACCGCTGGACGAACTGCTCGACCTCGCGCACGAACGTCGCATCGACATCACCCGGCGCCGCCTGTTGCAGGGCGGCAGCGCGGCGCTGGTACTGGCCGGCTGCAAGACCATGCCGAACCCGATGCAGCCCAAGGGCGAGGAAGTCGCCATCGTCGGTGCCGGCATCGCCGGGCTCACCGCGGCGTGGCGGCTGCGCCAGCAAGGCGTGCGCGTGCGCGTGTACGAGGCGCAAAACCGCATCGGCGGTCGCATGTTCAGCCTCGCGAATCATTTTCCCGATGGACAGGTGGTGGAACTCGGCGGCGAGCTGATCGATACCAGCCACGTGCGCCTGCGCGCGCTGGCAGGAGAGCTCGGCCTGCCGCTCGACGATCTGCTCGAGGGCGATACCGACTGCGATACCTGGTACTTCGACGGCCGCGCCATCGGCGAGGAAGAGATCGTGCGCGCCTTCGTACCGGTGGCCGCGGCGATCGAACGCGACCTTGCCGCCGCGGGCGATGGCGATTACGACTATCGCGACCAGAACCCGGCGTTCCGCGAACTGGATTCGATCAGCATCACGCAATGGTTCGATCGAAACGGTGTGTCCGGCTGGCTGCGCAAGCTGCTCGACGTCGCCTACACCACCGAGATGGGGCTGGAATGCGGCGAGCAGTCGGCGCTGAATTTCCTCACCTTCATCGGCACCGATGCCGATGCGTTCAAGGTGTTCGGCGAAAGCGACGAACGCTCGCACGTGCGCGGCGGCAACGACCTCGTTCCGAAAACGCTCGCGGCGCGCATGGACGATGCAATCGAAACCGGTCATGCGCTCGAGGCCGTGCGCAGCGATGGCGACGGCTTCGCGCTCGCGCTCCGCAGTGGTGCGGCCACGCGCGAGGTGCGCGCAAGACAGGTCGTTCTGGCGCTGCCGTTCACCCTGCTGCGCAAGGTGCGCATCGCCGTCGACATGCCCGAGGCCAAGCGTCGTTCCATCGCCGAACTCGGCTACGGCACGAATGCAAAATTGATGATCGGCTTCGACCATCGCCCGTGGCGCGACCACGGCGCGAACGGCGCGTCGATGAGCGACCTCGCGTTCCAGACCACCTGGGAAACCTCGCGCAAGCAGCCCGGCAGCGCCGGCATCCTCACCAACTTCACCGGCGGCCGGCATGGCGTCGAACTCGGCACCGGCAGCGCCGCCGACCAGGCCGCGCGCGCGGTCGCCGACCTCGAACGCGTGTTTCCCGGCGTCGCCGCGGCGCGAAGCGGAGCCCGCGAAGTGCGCATGCACTGGCCGACGCATCCGTGGACGCAGGGCAGCTACGCCTGCTTCCAGCCGGGGCAGTGGTCGGCGTTGCGCGGGGCCATCGGCGAATCGGTCGGCGGCCTGCATTTCGCCGGCGAGCATTGCGCGCTGGAAACCCAGGGCTTCATGGAAGGCGGTTGCGAATCCGGCGAAATCGCCGCGGCCGCGGTCGGGGCGCGGCTCGGGCTGGCGCAGGTTCTGCGCATCCGGTCACGTTCCCGCCGGTCCGCGAATGTGTACGCGGCGGTTTAATTTTGCGGTGCAGCGTGCACAACGGCTAACGATTCCTTCACGATCATCGCGCATCCCGACGTGGGGGAGGGAGCAGGCCCGCTGAGACTTCGGTCGAAGCGGGCTTTTTTATTGCCCGTTGGCGCCGGACTTATGCGTCTTGACCGCGATGCCACAATCGCGGCATGGATCGGTTCGCACCGTTGATCGCGCGCAGGCTGGCCTCATTGCCGGCCGATGCGCCGTGGCGCGGCGACGCGGCCTTCGTCGAACGCCTCGGCGCGCTCGCCGTCGCCAGCGATTTCGCCATGGCCACGCTGGCTGCGCAGCCGGGGCTGGTCGAACGCCTGCACGCCGACAACGGCATCGCCGCCATCCCGCCGCCGCGACTGGCGGTCGAGAACCGCACGGATTGGCCGCGGCTGCTGCGCCGCCATCGGCAGGCGGAATCGACCCGGCTGGCCTGGCGCGACGTGGTCGCCGGCGATGCAGTGGAAACGATCCTCGCCGGCAGCAGCGCGCTGGCCGAAACCTGCCTGCGCCTCGCCCTGGCCGCGCTCGAAGGCGAATTCGCCGAACGCCACGGCGTGGTGCGCGATGGCGATGGCGTCGCGCAATCGCTGGTCGTGTTCGGACTGGGCAAGCTCGGCGGCGGCGAACTGAACTTCAGTTCCGACATCGACCTCGTCTACGCCTACGAACGCGACGGCGAGAGCGACGGGCCACGCCCGCTCGCGGCCGAGGATTATTTTTCGCGATTGGGACAACGCCTCGCGAAACTGCTCGACGAAGTCACCGCCGACGGCTTCAGCCATCGCGTCGACCTGCGCCTGCGTCCCTACGGCAACGCCGGGCGCATCGCCTGGTCGTTCGCCGCGCTGGAGCAGTATTTCCAGCGCGAGGGCCGCGACTGGGAACGCTACGCCTGGCAGAAGGCGCGGCCGGTCGCCGGCGACCCCGGCGCGGGCGAACGTTTCCTGGAAACGCTGCGGCCGTTCGTCTATCGCCGCTACCTGGATTTCGGCGCGCTCGCCGGCCTGCGCGAGATGAAGGCGATGATCGCCGCCGAAGTCGCGCGCAAGGACATGGCCGACGACATCAAGCGCGGCCCCGGCGGCATCCGCGAGATCGAATTCCTCGCCCAGGCGCTGCAACTGATCCGCGGCGGACGCGAAGCCGCCTTGCGCGAGCGCCGGTTGTTGCCCGCGCTCGACGCGCTGGTCGCGGCCGGGCAGGTCGCGCCGCAGGTCGGCGTCGCGCTGGCGGAGGCTTACCGTTTCCTGCGCACGGTCGAAAACCGCCTGCAGATGCTGCGCGATGCGCAGGTGCATCGCCTGCCGCAAGGCGAGGAAGAACGCGCGCGGCTGGCGACGGGCATGGGCTTCGCCGACTGGTCGGGCCTGCTGTCGGCGCTGGACGCGCGGCGCGAACGGGTGGCGGCGGAATTCAACGCCTTGCTCGGGCAGCGCCGGCGCGACGCGGATGCGGGCGAACTCGCCGGGTACTGGCGCGCATTGCCGGCTGCCGGCGATGCGCGGGTGCTGTCCGATGCCGGCTTCGAGGATGCGACCGCGCTCGACGCCAGCCTGCGCGATTTCGTGCGCGCGCCCGGCGTGCACGGCCTCGCCGATGCGGTGCGCGCACGGCTCGATCGCGTGGCGCCGTCGCTGTTGCAGGCCTCCGCGGCCTCCTCGCAACCGGATGCGGCGCTGCGGCGGGTGCTGGCCTTGCTGCAGAACATCCTGCGGCGCAGCAGCTATCTCGCCCTGCTCGACGAGCAACCCGCGGCGCTGGCGCGGCTGGTCGACGTGGTCGCGCGCAGCGGCCTGCTCGCCGAACGGCTGACCGCGCATCCGCTGCTGCTGGACGAACTGCTGGACGCGCGCCTCTCCGGGCCGTTGCCGCAACGCGAGGAATTGCAGGCCGAATGCGCGCCCGCCGTCGCCGAGGCCGACGGCGACCTCGAGCGCGCGCTGCATGCGCTGAACGAGAAGCGGCAGGCGCTCGGTTTCCGCATTGCGCTGGCCACGCTCGACGGCCGCCAGTGCGCCGTCGACGGTTCGCGCCAACTCGCCTGGCTCGCCGATGCAGTGGTCGCCAGCGTGCTGCGGCTCGCGCAGGCGGAAGTCGAACGCGCGCACGGAAAACTTCCGTCGGCGCGCTTCGCCGTGCTCGGCTACGGCAGCCTCGGCGGCGAGGAACTCGGCTTCGGTTCCGACCTCGACCTCGTGTTCCTGTTCGACGCCGATGCGAACGCGCAGTCGGATGGAATGCGCGCACTGGACGCGCCGCGCTGGTACGCGCGCCTCGCGCAGAAGATCGTCGCCCTGCTGGACACGCCGACCGCCGGCGGCCGCCTGTACGAAGTCGACGTGCGCCTGCGCCCGGACGGGGCCAAGGGCCTGCTGGTCTCCAGCCTCGCCAGCTTCTCCGACTACCAGCGCGAACGCGCATGGACCTGGGAACACCAGGCGCTGGTGCGCGCGCGATTCGTCGCTGGCGATGCGTCGCTGGGTGCCGCGTTCGAGGCGATTCGCGCGGAAACGCTTTCGAAGACGCGCGATGCAGGCAAGCTGGCGGAAGAAGTTTCGGCGATGCGCAAGCGCATGCGCGCCGAACTCGACCGCTCCGATGCCGCGCGTTTCGACCTCAAGCAGGGCGAAGGCGGCCTGGTCGACCTCGAATTCCTGCTGCAATTCCTCGTCTTGCGCGACGCAGGGTCGCATGCCGCATGGCTCATGCCGCGCGACACCCCCGGCCTGCTGCGCGCGCTCGACGATGCGGGATCGCTGTCGAATGCCGATGCGCTGCATGAAGCGCATGCCGCGCTGCTCGATGCGGGATTGCGCTGCACCTTGGACCGGCGCAAGCGCCTGTTGCCGTGGACGGAAGTGCCGGAAGCGGCGCGCTCCGCGATTTCGGCGGCGGTGCGCGGAGCGGGATTGGTATTCGACGCTTCGTAGGAGCGGTTTCCAACCGCGACGGATCTTGCCTCGAATCCCGGTCGCGGTTGGAAACCGCTCCCACAAAGCCTGCAAGCCAAAAAGCGGTCGCGCCCAGGTGCGCTCCTACAGATGTCGCGGCTAAAGCCGCTCCCACAGCATCAGAGCGTCAATCGCTCGCGCACGATCGCGGCCACGCGCGCGGTTTCGCGCAACGGTTCCACCGCGAATGGCTCCAGTTCCGCATCGGCATCGCGCACGCGGCCGAGTTCGCGCAATCGCTCGACGAAACCACGCGGGCGACCGTCGAGGCGTTCGCGGCCGAGTGCGAACACCGGCGCGAAGCTCGCGCAGGCTTCGGACAGCATGTTCACCGAGTCCGCCGTCGCGACGATGCGGTCGGCCCAGCCGAGCAGGCCGGGGTAGGGATTGTCCCCATCGCTCGCATCGATCCAGCACACGCCCGGACCTTGCGCCACGGCCGCGCGCAATGCGTTCCGCCACGGATCCGGCGTGCGGCGCGAAGCGGTGGCAAGCAGGCTGCCGCCCTGCGCGTGCACGGACGCGGCGATGGCGCTCAATCTCGCGACGAATGCATCGTCGGCGAGCGGCCAGTGCGGCGATGGGCCGCCGACGAGCAGCGCGACGCGCGGTCGCGGCAACTGCGCGAGCAGCGGAAAGTCGTCGCGTCCCTGCATCAGCCACAGGTCGTCGACCGGATGCAGGCTGCCGAGCAGGGTGACGACGTTGTCGCCGCGCAGGCCGTCGTGTTCCGGCGCGACGACCAGATCCCAGTGTCGCGGATCGATGCGCGGATCGAGGATCTGCACGACCTTCGAACCGCGTTCGCGCAGCAGGCGCGTGGCCAGCGCGGCGCGACGACCGCAGCCGATGGCCAAATGCGGCGGCGTCCGCAGCGCATTCGCGAACTCCGCGCCGAAGGCCCGCGAGGAGAGCGGCCATTCCCGCGGAGCGACCCAGCGCCAGGGCGCGCGCGCCTCCATGGTCCAGTGCCGGCTCGCGCCGTGGCCGAGCGCGCCGGCCAAGGCCAGGGCCTGGCGCTGGTTGCCGGCACGGCCGTCGGCCAGTGTCCAGGGCGTGTCGCTCGCGTCGGTTGGGGGTCGCCGTTCCATGGATGGCACCAATGCGTTGCGCAGAGTGAAATTCAAATCACCGATGGCCACTTTACACTGTGCGCCATCGATTCCACGAGGATTCCCGCCCGCATGCACCAGGCCCTTTCCGACCCGGCGCTCGACCAGTTGTTCCGCACCGCGCGTACCTACAACGCCTTCACCGGCGAGGTCGGCGACGAGACCCTGCACCAGCTCTACGAGCTGATGAAGTTCGGCCCGACCGAAGCCAATACCACGCCGGCGCGCATCGTGTTCGTGAAGTCGGAAGCGGCCAAGGCCAGGCTCGGCCCGGCGCTGAGCGAGGGCAACCACAAGAAGACCATGGCCGCGCCGGTGGTCGCCATCGTCGGCTACGACATGCGCTTCTACGACAAGCTGCCGGTGCTGTTCCCGCACACCGACGCCAAGCCCTGGTTCGAGCATCGCGAGGAAGCCAACCTCGCCTGGGTCGCGATGCGCAGTGCGAGCCTGCAGACCGCCTACCTGATCCTCGCCGCGCGCGCGCTCGGCCTCGATGCGGGTCCGATGTCCGGCTTCGACAACGCCAAGGTCGACGAAGCCTTCTTCGCCGGCACGTCGATCCGTTCCAACGTGCTGGTGAACCTCGGCGTCGGCGATCCGGCCAGCATCTTCCCGCGTTCGCCGCGGCTGTCGTTCGACGAAGCCTGCCGCATCGAATGACCGCGTCGAAAGAAGACTCCCTTCCCCATCCAAGGAGCACCACCATGATCCGCACCGCCGTCCTCGCCCTCGCGCTCGCCACGTCCTTCGGCGTCGCCGCCAAGCCCGTTTCCTACCAACTCGATCCGAGCCACACCGTGGTGCTGGCAAGCTGGACCCACGTCGGCTTTTCGCATCCCAGCGCCAACTTTGGCGAGGCCAGCGGCACGCTGGTGTACGACGCCGACGACGTGGCGAAATCGAACGTCGAAGTGACGTTGCCGCTGTCGGGGCTCGACACCTTCGTGCCCAAGCTCGACGAACACCTGAAGAGCGCCGATTTCTTCGACGCGGCGAAGTACCCGACGATCACCTTCAAGAGCACGATGGTCCACGACATGGGCGGCGGCAAGCTGATGATCATGGGCGACCTGACCGTGCATGGCGTGACCAAGCCGGTGACGCTCGACGCCACGCTCAACAACGCCGGCATCCACCCGATGACCAAGGCGCCGACGGTCGGCTTCGATGCGACCACCACGATCAAGCGCTCGGATTTCGGCGTCGGTGCCTACGTGCCGATGGTGAGCGACGAGATCTCGATCCGCATCACCACCGAAGCTTCGGCCAAGGCGACGCCGTGATCTTGTCGCGCCCGGCGGCCGAACGCGGTCGCGTCGAGATGGGCTGGCTCGACAGCCGGCACACGTTCTCGTTCGGGCATTACCACGATCCGCGCTGGATGGGCTTCGGCCCGTTGCGCGTGATCAACGAGGACCGGGTCGCGCCGGGCGGCGGCTTCGCGCCGCATTCGCACGCGAACATGGAAATCCTCAGCGTGGTGCTGTCCGGCGGGCTCGCCCACCGCGACAGCACTGGCACCGATGGCGTGATCCGCCCTGGCGAAGTGCAGTGGATGAGCGCCGGCCACGGCATCCAGCACAGCGAATACAACGCGTCCAAGACCGAGCCGGTGCATTTCCTGCAGATCTGGATCCAGCCCGATCGCGTGAATGCGAAGCCGGCCTACGCGCAGTCGTTCTTCGATCCCGAAGCGCGACGCGGGCGCTGGTCCGTGCTGGCCTCGCCCGACGGCAGCGAGGGCAGCCTCGCGATCCGCCAGCAAGCCTGGCTGCGCGCGGTGCGTCTGGCCGCCGGCGAATCGGCGGAATGGACGCTGGATCCGGCGCGGCGTTACTGGCTGCACGTGGCGACCGGCGAAGCCAGCGCCAACGGGCGCGAACTCGGCGCCGGCGATGCGCTGGGGTTCGAAGGCGAGGGCGGGACGCTGGCATTGTCCGGTCGCGGCGAAACGCCGGCGGACATCCTGCTGTTCGACCTGCCGGATTGACCCGGCTTTTGTGGGAGCGGCTTACAGCCGCGACGGCACGGGCTAAAATCCCCGCGTCTCCAAGCAGGACCGCGCCATGACCGCCACCGACGCCATCCAGGCCAACGCGCAACGGCGCTACGAGGTGCATCGCGCCGACCTGCCGCTGAGTTGCCCGCTGCCGTCGATGGCGTTGTGGAATTCGCATCCACGCGTGTACCTGCCGATCGAAGCCGATGGTGGCGAGGCGGATTGCCCCTACTGCGGCGCGCATTTCGTCCTCGTCGACTGAACCCTGTCCCATAGCCTGCTGCGCTCGGCAGCTCGCACGCGTGCGGTGCTCGGAATCCTCATGTATTCGCACATACACTGCGGTTCCTGCGCTCCGGCCGCGTGCGATCTGCCATCGCTCGCGACGGCTCTGGAACAGGTGCTGAGGGAATGACGACATCCGTTGATCGGAAGATGACTGTCGTGCAACTGCTGCCCGCGCTGGAAGCGGGCGGCGTCGAACGTTCCACCCTGGAAATCGCCGAGGCGCTGGTCGTCGCCGGGCACCGCGCCATCGTGGTGTCGAAGGGCGGGCGCCTGCTGTCGCAACTCGAAGCCATCGGCGCGGAACACGTCGCGCTCGACATCGGCCGCAAGTCGCCACTCACGTTCCGCCATGTGTTCGCGCTGCGGAAACTGTTCGCGGAAACAAAGGCCGACATCGTGCATGCGCGTTCGCGCCTGCCGGCGTGGCTGGCGTGGTTCGCCTTGCGTGGAATGCCGGAAGCGATCCGGCCACGTTTCGCCACCACCGCGCACGGCCTGAATTCACCGTCGCGCTACAGCGCGATCATGACGCGCGGCGAACGCGTGGTCTGCGTGTCGAACAGCGTTCGCGATTACTTGCTCGCGCATTACCCGCAGGTCGATCCGGTGAAACTCGTGGTCATCCCGCGTGGCATCGATACGGTGCGTTTCCCGCGCAGTCCGTGGCCGGATCGCGAAGCGCGCGCGCGGGTTGCCGCGCAATTCCCGCAACTCGGCGGCAACGGGCCGCTGCTGTTGCTTCCCGGGCGCGGCACGCGGTTGAAAGGCCATGCCGATGCGCTGCAATTGCTCGCGCGCCTGCGCGGCGATGGCCTCGACGCACGCTTGTGGATGCCCGGTGCGCGCGAAGCCGGGCGCGAAGCCTACATCGCCGAGCTCGAAGCGCTGCTGCAAACGCTGGGCATCGCCGGCGCGGTGGCGATGACGCCGCCGACCGATGCCATCGCCGAAGCCTATGCGGCCAGCGATCTCGTCCTGCAGCTCTCGCGCAAGCCCGAGGCGTTCGGGCGCACCGTGGTCGAAGCGCTGTCGGTCGGGCGTGCGGTGCTGGGCTGGGACCACGGCGGCGTCGGCGAACTGCTGCACGAATTGCAGCCTTCGGGCGCAGTCGCGCCGTTCGACACCGATGCGCTCGTTGCGAAGGCGCGCACGCTGCTGGCGCAGCCGCCATCGCCACCGGCTACCATTCCCTACACCTTGCAAGCGATGCAGGAGGCCACGCTTGGGCGCTACGCCGAACTCCGCTGCTGAGCCATCCGCGATCGAAGCCGCGCCCGTCGCCGGCTGGCGCTGGGCGCCGGCGTGGGTGCTGGCCTATGTCGCGCTGTGGCCTGCGCCCGGCTACGCGGAAGGCGTGCTGGTGCTCGGCGCACTGGTCGCGATCGCGAAGCTGCTGCTGCAACGCTTCCGCGGCGGCACGCGCCTGCTCAGCCACCAGGCCTGGGCGCTGACCGGCGTGCTGTTCGCGGCGTACTGGTTGCCGGAATTGTTCTCGACCATCGATGCGGCGAATCGCGCGCACAGCCTGTCGCAGACCGTTTCCGACCTGCGCTACCTGCCGTTCCTGTGGCTGGCCGCGTCCGCGGTCGCCAGCGACGCCGGCAGGCGAACGACCTTCACCGGGCTCGCGGTGATCATGGGTATCTGGACGATCGACGCGCTGGCGCAGGAAGCGCTGGGCGCGAGCCCGCTGTTCTCGCTGATCGACATGGCCAAGCACGCGATCAGCGACCACGGCATGTGCACCGCGGACGAAGTGCGGCGGCTCGATCGCCTCAGCGGCATCCTCGGACCGTGCAACCTCAAGCTCGGCATCGTGCTGGCGAGCCTGTCGCCGTTCGTGCTCGATGCCGCGCACCGGCGCTGGAAGGTCGCCGGATGGCTGGTCGCGGCGTTCGCGGTCGGCCTCGTGATCCTGCTCGCCGGCGCGCGCGCCTCGTGGATCACCTACGCGCTGGTGCTCGCCTTGTCCGGCTGGCGCGCGCTCGGCGTGCGCAAGCTGGTGGTGGTGTTCGCGCTCGGGGCGGTGCTCGCGGGCGGACTGTTCGCGTTTTCGCCGCAGGTGCGCGAGCGTTTCGAACGCACGTCCGCGGCGCTCACCGCCGACCGCAACGGCGTCGATGTCGCGCTGTCCGGCCGCACGCGCATCTGGGGCGCGGCGCTGTGCATGATCCGCACGCACCCGGTCAACGGCGTCGGCGCGCGCGATTTCCGCGACGTGTTCCCGGCCTGCGACCCGGCGCCCGGGCAGGTCGCGGCCTGGGGCGAGGGCCCGGCCTTCCACGCGCACCAATGGGTACTGGAAGTGCTGAGCGAAACCGGCGTGCTCGGCCTGCTGTTGTGGATCGCCGGCATCGCGATGGCGTGGCGCGCGTGGCGCTACGCACCGCCCGCGGCGCGCGACCGCGCGCGGCCGCCGATGATCGCGCTGTTCGCGACGCTGTTCCCGTTCAACACCCACCTCGCGTTCTATTCAACGTTCTGGGGCGGGCTCGCGTTGCTGCTCGCGGCGCTGTATGCCGGCAGCCTGCTCGCCAACGAGCCGCGGGAAGCTCAATCGGCGTAGACATCGTCGCCGTCGGGGCGGCGCTTGAAGCGGCGATGGATCCACAGGTATTGCGCCGGCGCAGCGCGCACCATCGCCTCGATGCCGGCGATCACGCGCGCGGTGTCTTCGGCCGGGTCGTTGGACGGGAAACCTTCGAGCGCGGGGCTGATCGACAGGTCGAAGCCGCCGTCGTCGCGCCTGCGGTGCGAGAACAGCACCACCGCCGCGCCGGACATGCGCGCGAATTGATAGGTCGAGGTCAGGCTGTGCGCCGGCTGGCCGAAGAACGGCACGTACACGCTGTCGCCGCGGCTCGGGTCCTGGTCGGGCGCGTACCAGAGCAAGCCGCCGCGCTTGAGGTGGCGCGCTGCGCCGCGTACGTCCGTCTTCGCGAACATCGCGGCGGCGTAGCGCGCGCGCCCGCGCAGCACCGCCCATTCCATCGCCGCGTCGGAATAAGGACGGTACATGCCGGCCAGCGGCACGCCGGCTTCGCACAGCAGGCGGCCGCAGGCTTCGAGCGTGGTGAAGTGCCCGGACACCACGATCACGCCGCGTCCGCCTGCGCGCGCGGCGGCCAGGTGTTCGAGTCCGGCGATGCGGATGCCGCGTTTCAGCGGATCGACCGAACCCCACCACGCGCGGCCGAATTCGAACAGACTCGTCCCCAGCGCGGCGAAATGTTCGCGCAGCAGCGCGTCGCGTGCAGATCCGTCGAGTTCCGGGAAACACAGTTCGAGGTTGCGCGCGGCGATGCGCCGGCGTTCGCGCAGGGTCGCGCGCAGCGACGGGCCGAGGACCGCACGCCCGAGCCAGCGCTGCAGCGACCACGGCAGGCGCGCGGCCAGCGCGAGCAGGCCGATGCCGCACCACGCCGGCCAAGTGCGCGGCGACAGCGGCGGGGAAGGGGCGTCGGCGTTGCGATCCGGCATCGGCGGATTCTGGCATGCGCCGCGGGCTTGGTTATCCTGTACGCATGCGGGCCGATTTCACCGAACGTGCGTTGCGCGGCCTGTATTCGGCGGCGCTGTACGTGCTGGTGCCGGCCACGGTCTACCACCTGATCTGGCGGGGATTCCGCCAGCCGGCCTACCTGCAGCGCTGGGGCGAACGCTACGGCGTCTATCGCACGCCGCCGACCAATCCGCTGCTGTGGGTGCATGCGGTGTCGGTCGGCGAAGTGAACGCCGCCGCGCCGTTGGTCGATGCCCTGCTCGCGCGGCATCCGCACGAACGCCTGCTGGTCACGACGATCACGCCGACCGGTTCGGCGCGGGTGCAGGCGTTGTGGGGCAAGCGCGTTGAACACGTCTATTTGCCTTACGACCTGCCCGGCGCCGTGTCGCGTTTCCTGCGCCATTTCCGACCGCGGATCGGCCTGGTGCTGGAAACCGAACTGTGGCCGAACCTGCTGTTCGGCTGCCGCGACCACGGCGTGCCGGCGCTGATCGTCAACGGGCGCTTGTCCGAACGCTCGTTGCAGGGCTACGGCTTGCTGAAACCCTTGCTGGGGCGCGCGCTGCGCAGCCTGCGCGGCATCGTCGCGCAATCGCAAACCGATGCCGAACGCTTTTTGCGGTTGGGCGCATCGCCGCGCACCACCGTGGTCGGCGGCAACCTCAAGTTCGACATCGCCGCCGATCCGCAGGTGCAAATCTTCGCGCGCGAATTCCGCGCCGCGGAAGGTTCGCGCCCGGCGTGGATCGCGGCCAGCACCCATCCGGGCGAGGAAGCCGCGGTGCTGGCGCTGCACCGGCGCCTGCGCGCGCGCTGGACGGACTTGCTGCTGCTGTGGGCGCCGCGGCATCCGGAGCGTTTCCGGCCGGTTGCCCATGCGGCCGCACAGGCGGGGTTCCGCACCGCGACGCGGCAGATGACGCACCAGCCCGACGCGGCCGACGACGTGTTCGTGGTCGATACGCTCGGCGAACTCGCGCGCTTCTACGCCTGCGCGGACGTTGCGTTCGTCGGCGGCAGCCTCGACGACATCGGCGGCCACAACCTGCTCGAACCCGCGGCCGCGGGCACCGCGATGGTCACCGGCCCATACCTGCGCAACTTCGCCGACATCGCCGCGCAGCTCGAAGCGGCGGGCGCGCTGCGCATCGGCGCCGACGAGGCCGCGGTGGGCGATGCGCTGGAGGCCTTGCTGGCCGATGCCGAGGCGCGTGCAACGATGGCGAACGCGGCGCAGCAACTGCTCGAGGGCGGGCGCGGCGCGTTGCAGCGCACCCTGGGATTCGTCGATGGGATGGCGCCCGCCGCGACGGCGGGCTGACCGCTTCGCCGGGTTACGGCTTCGCTTCGCCCACCGGCGTGTCGACGGTGAGCATGCGGTTCACGTCCTGCACGTCGTCCGCGTCGAGCGTGCCGGCGGCCTGGTCGAGCAGCAGGCGGCTCTGCAGGAAGTTGTACTTCGCCAGGGCGTAGGCCTGTTGCGCGTTGAACAGGTTCTGCTGGTTGATCAGCACGTCGACCACGGTGCGGGTGCCGACTTCAAGGCCGACCTGCGAGGCGTCGTAGGCGCTCTTCGCCGATACCACCGCGAGGCGGCGCGCCTCGACCTCGCTCACGCCCGCGACCAGGGTCTGGTAGGCGTTGCGGGTGTTGCGTTCGACCGAGCGCTTGGTCTGTTCCACCGCATCGGCGGCGGCATCGCGCTGGGCGAGCGCGCTGCGCACCTTGGACTGGGTGGCGAAGCCGGAGAAGATCGGGATGTTCAGCGAAATGCCAACGCTGCTCGTAGCCTCGTTCGGGCCCGAACCGAAATCCGGGTTGTTGTACAAGCTAGGCAAGGCCTTGCCGTAGCTCGCGCTCAGGCCGAGCGTGGGCAGATGGCCCGAACGCGCGGTGCCAACGCTCGCTTCGGCGGCCTCGAGGTCGGCGCGCTGCGCCTGCAGCGTGGGGTTCTGTCCGGTCGCGGTCGCGACCCAGGCATCGGCGTCCTGCTGCGCGGGCAGCGAAGGCTGGAAATCGTCCGGCAGGCCCTTGAGGTCGCCGACCTGGGTGCCAGTGATCTCGACCAGCGCCTGGTAGGCGTCCTGCACCGTGTTGCGGGTGAGGATGGTGTTGGCGCGCGCGGCGTCGTACTGCGCGCGCGCCTCGTGCACGTCGGTGATCGGCGCAAGGCCCACTTCGAGGCGCTTGCTGGCGAGGTCGAACTGTTTCTTCAGCGCGGCTTCGCTGGCTTCGGCGGCGGCGAGCGTTTCCAGCTGCACCAGCACGTTGAAGTACGCGGCCGAGGTGCGGGTGATCAGGTCGTGTCCGGCGGCGACCAGGTCGAAGCCGCCAGCGCGATCCAGCGCCTTGGCCCCGCGCAACGCGGTGTAGTTGCCGTAGTCGAACAACGACTGGTCGAGGTTCACGCCCCAGGCACCGGTCTGCATGCTGCTGCCCGGGCCAGCGTCCCTGCGGGTCACGCCGACCGAGCCGCCGACCTGCGGCAGCAATGCCGCGCGCGCCTGCACCGGGTTCTCGGCGGCGACCGCGCGGTTGGACTCGGCGGCGGCGTACTGCGGATCGTTCTGGCGCGCCTGCTGGTAGGTCTGCATCAGGTCTTCGGCATGGACCGCGCCGAGCGGCGACAGCGCGGCGGCGAGGGCGAAGGCGAGGGGGAGGCGGCGCATGCGGGGATCCTGGTTCAGAACTGGAAGGCGGGGGCCGGCGCGGCGCCGGCGAGATAGGGCAATTCGGTTTCGAACAACGATTGGATGCGCGGGTCGTTGACGCCGTTGCGCGCATCGACGCACACGGCCTCCATCGCCGGTGAACGGCCGCGCACCACGAACATGCGGCCGTTGGGGTTCAGCCACTGCAGGAAGCGGGTCGGGATCGCATCGACTGCACCGCCGATGCAGATCGCGTCGTAGCGGCGCTCGTTGTTCCAGGCGAACGCATCCGCGGTTTCGATCGCGATGTTCTGGCCGAAACCGAGCGCATCGATGCGTGCGCGCGCGGCGTCGGCGAGGCCAGCGTGGCGCTCGAGGCTGGTCACTTCGCGCGCGAGGCGGCCGAAGCAGGCGGTGAGGTAGCCGCTGCCGGTGCCGATTTCCAGCACCGCATCGCCGGCCTGCGGCAGCAGCGCCTGCAGCGCGCGCCCGTCGAGCACCGGCTTCCAGCTGCGCTCGCCCTCGCCGATCGGCAGTTCGATGTCGGTGTAGGCAAGCGCGCGGTGCGCTTCGGCGAAGAAGGCTTCGCGCGGCACCGAGGCGAGCACGTCGAGCACGCGGGTGTCGAGCACGTCCCACGGCCGGACCTGCTGTTCGACCATGGTTTCGCGGGCTTTGGCGTAATCGAGGCTGGGGGTCATGGATCGGGGGCCGCGTGGCTCTGGAGGGGAGGGAATTCTAAGGCGGAGCCGATGTCGCGGTTGCGGGGAGTGTGGCTGTGCCAGCACACCATGACAGAGTGCCGGAAGTCAGCGTCACCGAAGTCACGCCGCCGATGGGCGTTTCGCATAGGCGCGCAGGAACATGTCCACCGAGGCCGCGAGGTGCATCCGCACCCCGTCGCGACAGGCGTCGCTGCCGCAGCCCATCACCAGTTGCGCGTGCGCGTCGCCCTTGAGCAGGGTGAAGAACTGCGAAGCCGCGCGCGGCACGTCGTCGACCTCGAGTTCGCCGGCATCGATGCGCCGCTGCAGCAGTTCAGCGAATTCGGCCTGCACCCGCTTCGGCCCGGCTTCCCAGAACATCGCCGGCACCGGCGAATCGGCCATCTGCGGCGTGCACAGGATGCGGTGCCCGGCCACGGCTTCGGGCGAGCTGACCATCGCGTAGAAGGCCTGCGCGATCTCGAACAGGCGTGCGCGCAAGGGCGTGTCCGGGTTCGGGTCGAACAGTTCCGCCGGCAATTGCTGTTCGCAATAGGCGCGCGCGGCGGCGGCGAACAGCGCATCCTTGTCGCCGAAATGGCTGTACACGGTGAGCTTGGAGACGCCGGCCGCGGCCGCGATCTGGTCCATGCTCACGCCGTCGTAGCCCTGTTCCACGAACAGGCGCTTGGCCGCCTCGAGGATCGCGGCGCGCTTGCCGAGATCCTTGGGCCGGCCCGGGGCATTGGGCTTGGCGGGCTGGGCGCGGGCGGTGGCGGGAGACATGCGCCAATACTAGACCAATCGGTACGTTATTGCAGGTGAAGGCTGGCCGGGGCCGCAGCCGCTGCCGTTCGCGGTGGGTTCCGGACTAGACTCGGAATCGCAAGCGACGGCCGGCGCGTCCGGTCTTGAGCCAGCGGGGTCGAATGAAGCCGACCGATATCGGAAATCCCGACACCTTCCACAAGGTCGTCGATTGCCAGTGGGCATGCCCGGCGCATACGCCGGTGCCCGAGTACATCCGCCTGATCGCCGCCGGACGCTACGCCGACGCCTACATGGTGAACTGGCGCAGCAACGTGTTCCCGGGAATCCTCGGTCGCACCTGCGACCGTCCCTGCGAACCGGCCTGCCGGCGCGGGCGTGTCGAAGAGAACAATGGCGACAAACCCGAGCCGGTCGCGATCTGCCGGCTGAAGCGCGTTGCCGCCGACTTCAAGGGCGATGTCTCCGCGCGCATGCCGAAACGCGCCGCGCAATCGAACGGCAGGCGCATCGCCTGCGTCGGCGCCGGGCCGTCCTCGCTCACCGTCGCGCGCGATCTCGCCCCGCTCGGCTATTCCGTCACCGTGTTCGAAGCGGATCCAAAAGCGGGCGGCTTCATGCGCACACAGGTGCCGCGCTTCCGCCTGCCCGAACAGGTGATCGACGAGGAAACCGGCTACATCCTCGACCTTGGCGTGGAATTCGTCGGCGGCCACCGCATCGAATCCATGCGCGAACTGCTGTCGAAGCAGTACGACGCGGTGTTCGTCGGCAGCGGCGCACCGCGCGGCCGCGACCTCGACATCCCCGGCCGCAAGGAAGCCGACGCGCACATCCACGTCGGCCTCGACTGGCTGGCGAACGTGTATTTCGGCCACGTCGAAAAAGTCGGCAAGCGCGTGCTGGTGCTCGGCGGCGGCAACACCGCGATGGATTGCTGCCGCAGCGCGCGGCGCCTCGGCGGCGAGGACGTGAAGGTGGTCGTGCGTTCGGGCTTCGACGAGATGAAGGCGAGCCCGTGGGAAAAGGAGGACGCGATGCACGAAGGCATCCCGATCCTCGACTACCGCGTGCCCAAGGCTTTCCTGCACGAAAACGGCAATCTCGTCGGCATGATGTTCGAAAAGGTGCGCGCGGTCCGCGATGCACGTGGCCGCCGCCAGCTGGTCGCCACCGGCGAGCCGGACGAGAGTTTCGATTGCGACGAGGTGCTGATCGCGGTCGGCCAGGAAAACGCGTTCCCGTGGATCGAGCGCGACCTCGGCATCGCCTTCGACGAATGGGGCATGCCCATCGTCGACAAGGTCACGCACCAATCGACCCTGCCGAACGTGCTGTTCGGCGGCGACGCGGCGTTCGGGCCCAAGAACATCATCTGGGCCGTCGCCCACGGCCACGCCGCGGCGGTGAGCATCGACAAGCTGCTCAACGGCGAGGACACCAAGGAGCGTCCCGCGCCGGACGTGACGCTGGTGTCGCAGAAGATGGGCATCCACGAGTGGACCTACGACAACGCGGTCTCGCCCGACGAGCGCTTCGTGGTGCCGTGGTCGGAGGCGGCGAAGAAACTCGACAGCATCAAGGTCGAGGTCGAGCTCGGCTTCGACATGGAGACGGCGTGGAAGGAAACCCAGCGCTGCCTCAACTGCGACGTCGAAACCGTGTTCACCCGCGACAAGTGCATCGAATGCGATGCCTGCGTCGACATCTGCCCGACCGACTGCATCACCTTCACCGCGAACGCCGATGAAGCGGATTTGCGCAAGCATTTGACTGCGCCGGCGCTCAACGTCGAACAGCCGCTGTACGTGTCCGAACCGCTGAAGACGCACCGGGTGATGGTCAAGGACGAGGACGTCTGCCTGCACTGCGGCCTGTGCGCGGAACGCTGCCCGACCGGCGCCTGGGACATGCAGAAGTTCCTGTTGCTGGAAACGTATGCGGGGTCTGGGTGTCGCGGGAAGAACGAGAGGGAGGCGGCGTGAGCACAAGTAGATTGTTTCGTCGTCCCGGCGCAAGCCGGGATCCAGCTCTTGTTCTTGCTCCGGCGACATTCAAGGGCAAAAGCTGGATCCCGGCCTTCGCCGGGATGACGGCATTTGAGGTTCCCGCATGACCGCCGCCATCGCACCGCTCGAAGCGGTCAACGACTTCGTCGTCAAGTTCGCCAACGTCAACGGTTCGGGTTCCGCGTCGGCGAACGAATTGTTCGCCAAGGCCATCCTGCGCATGGGCGTGCCGGTCAGCCCGCGCAACATCTTCCCGTCCAACATCCAGGGCCTGCCGACCTGGTACGAAGTGCGCGTGACCGAAGCCGGCTGGCTCGGGCGCCGCGGCGGCGTCGACCTGATGGTGGCGATGAACCCGCAGACCTGGGACGCGGACGTCGCCGAGATTTCGCCGGGCGGATATCTCTTCTACGACAACAGCAAGCCGCTGCCGAAATCGAAGTTCCGCGACGACGTCACCGTCATCGGCGTGCCGTTGACCGAAATCTGCAACGCCACCTATTCCGACCCGCGCCAGCGCCAGCTGTTCAAGAACATCATGTACGTCGGCGCGTTGTCCGCGCTGCTGGACATGGACGTTCCCGTCATCGAGGCGCTGATCGGCGAGCAGTACAAGGGCAAGGAAAAACTGCTCAAGCCCAACATCGAGGCGCTGCACCTCGGTCGCGACTGGGCGATGAAAAACCTGCCGCATCCGATCGGCCTGCGCGTGCGCAAGGCCGACGCGGTCGGCGACCGCATCTTCGTCGAAGGCAATGCCGCCGCCGCGCTCGGCTGCGTCTACGGCGGCGCGACCGTGTGCGCGTGGTATCCGATCACGCCCTCGTCGTCGCTGGCCGAAGCCTTCGCCAAGTACTGCCAGAAATATCGCGTCGATGCCGATGGCCGCGCGAAGTTCGCGATCATCCAGGCCGAGGACGAAATCGCTTCGATCGGCATGGTGGTCGGTGCCGGCTGGAACGGCGCGCGCGCCTTCACTTCGACCTCGGGGCCGGGCATTTCGCTGATGAACGAGTTCATCGGCCTCGCCTATTTCGCCGAGATCCCGGTCACCCTCATCGACGTGCAGCGCGGCGGGCCCTCGACCGGCATGCCCACGCGCACGCAGCAATCCGACATCACCTTGTGCGCCTACGCCTCGCACGGCGATACCAAGCACGTACTGCTGTTCCCCGAGGATCCGTACGAGTGTTTCGTCCACGCGGCACAGGCATTGGACCTCGCCGATCGCCTGCAGACGCCGGTGTTCGTGCTGACCGACCTCGACATCGGCATGAACCAGCGTCTGTGCGCGCCGTTCGCATGGGACGACACCCGGGCCTACGACCGCGGCAAGGTGTTGAGCGCGGAAGATCTCGACGCGGGCAGGGAATTCGCGCGCTACAAGGACCTCGACGGCGACGGCATTCCCTATCGCACCTGGCCGGGCACGCATCCGGACAAGGGCGCGTACTTCACCCGCGGCACCTCGCGCAATCCGCAGGCGCAGTATTCCGAACGCGGGCCGGATTACGTCTACAACATGGAACGCCTGCTGCGGAAATGGGAGACCGCGAAGTCGCTGGTGCCGCAGCCGGTCGTCGAGCGCTCGGAAATCCCGGCGAAGCACGGCGCGATCTATTTCGGTTCGACCAGCCCGGCGATGGCCGAGGCGGTTGAGGCGCTGCACGCCGACGGCATCGCGCTCGATACCTTGCGCCTGCGCGCGTTCCCGTTCCCGGAGTCGGTGCGCGAGTTCATCGATGCGCATGAATCGGTGTTCGTGGTCGAGCAGAACCGCGACGGGCAGATGCGCAGCCTACTGGTGAACGAGTTCGGCATCGACCCGGCGCGACTGGTCGCGGTGCTGCACTACGACGGCACGCCGATCACCGCGCGCTTCATCGCCGGCGCGATCGGTGCGCGGCTGCGGCCGGCGTCGCACGAGGAAAAGGTCGCGTGACGAAGCACCAGCCGGAAATGGTCTTCATGCGGAATGCGCTTTCATGCGGCTTGATTCTGCTGCTCGTTTTCACGCACGACGGACATGCGCAAAGCATGAATGCTCCCGACGGGCCATGTCGCGGGGTCGTTATTACGTCGGATTTGACCGAGTGTCTTGACTTGGCTTGGAAAAAGTCCGATGCAAAACTCAACGACACATACGCTCGCGTGCAACGCGTATTGGATCCGGAGGAGAAAAGGCGTTTGGTCCAGAGTCAACGATTCTGGATCAAGTATCGCGACGCCACTTGCGATGCCGAATACCAGCTTTACGGAGGCGGAACCGGTGGGCCGCCTGCACGACTGGCCTGTCTCGAAGCCGAGACGCGAGCACGTGAAGCAAGCCTACAGAGATCCTATGGCTGGCGGGTAGAGAAGTTCGGCGGATAACGCAGCATTCGATTGGAGTCACTGCAATGACCTACCTCGCCAAACCCAAGCTCCACCACCCGACCCTCGGCTGCAACGCGATGGGGTTCACCCGCCGCGACTACGAGGGCAAGATCTCCACGCTGTGCGCCGGCTGCGGCCACGATTCGATTTCCGCGGCGATCATCCAGGCCTGCTGGGAACTCGACATCGAGCCGCATCGCGTCGCCAAGCTCAGCGGCATCGGCTGCAGCTCCAAGACGCCGGACTACTTCCTCGGCCAGTCGCACGGTTTCAACACCGTGCACGGGCGCATGCCCAGCGTGCTCACCGGCGCCAGCCTCGCCAACCGCGGGCTGCTCTACCTCGGCGTGTCCGGCGATGGCGATTCCGCCTCGATTGGTATTGGCCAGTTCGTGCACGCGATCCGCCGCGGCGTGGACATGGTCTACATCGTCGAAAACAACGGCGTGTACGGTTTGACGAAAGGCCAGTTCTCGGCGACGGCGGACCAGGGTTCGATGTCGAAGAAGGGCGTGGCCAACACCGACTCGGCGCTGGACATGGTGGCGATGGCGCTGCAACTCGGCGCCAGCTACGTCGGGCGCGGCTTTTCCGGCGACAAGGCGCAGCTGGTGCCGCTGATCAAGGGCGCGATCCGCCATCGCGGCGCGGCCTTCCTCGACGTGATCAGCCCGTGCGTGGCGTTCAACAACCACGCCGGCAGCACGCGCAGCTACGACTACGTGCGCGAGCACAACGAGGCGGTGAACCGGCTGGACGTGATCCTGCCGCGCGCGCGCATCGAGGCCGATTACGCGGAAGGTCGGATGATCGAGGTCGAGCAGCACGATGGCAGCGTGCTGCGCCTGCGCAAGCTCGACGCCGGCTACGACCCGCGCGATCGCCTGGCTGCGATGAACCTGATCGCGCAGCGACATGCGCAGGGCGAGATCGCGACCGGGCTGCTGTACGTCGATCCGGAGGCCGGCGACCTGCACGGCCACCTCAACACCGTCGATGCGGCGCTGAACAAACTCGGCGTGGCGGAGTTGTCGCCGGGTGCGGACACGCTGGCGAAGATCAACGCGGCCTTGCGTTGATATTCATCGAATGAATCAATGGGAAAGTTCCAGCGCCATGAAAAGCAGATTGCTGGTCTCAGTGCTTGCTTCAGCGGCGGCCATCTTTTTTGCTAGCGCTCACGCGGATGAGTGTCCGATAAATATCGAGGAGACGGGCTGGACCCCAATTAATGAAAGGCGTCTTCAAGACGATGTGGCCATGGCGTCCCATGCGGTTCGTTTGGACAGTCTTCTGGAAAATCTAGGATCGCCTGCATATCAACGAAACATCGGTAGCAAATCGAAAGTTATTTGGGCCTACGGTGCAAAAAAGAAGGTCAAGACCGATGATTGCGGAAAGGTCGATGTCAAATATTTCGTAGAAGCACATTTGATTTCGATTACGGAGGATCGAGGCCACATTATTTCTTGCAAGGTTCTGGAAAGAACGATCGTTAGCGCATCGAAAGATGTCAGTCCGATTCAGGATCGTGACGTCTTGCCGTTTACCGTTGAAGAACATGCGTGCAAAGGCTGGTTGGAAATTAGCCGATCGAAACTGCGCAAGGCTGGGTGAACCCGCCTTGGAAACCGGCGGCAGGAATCCCGGGGCGTTTTGTGGTGCAATACCGCCCGGAGCGGGGGTACCGCGGCAGCGCGGTTGAGACAGACCCTTCGAACCTGACGCGGGTGATGCCGCCGTAGGGAAGCTTCGCGACACATCCTGCATGTGCGCGCCGCCGCTTCGTCCGTGAACGCCGAAAGGACGAATGCCATGAATGCCGTGCCCAGCGAACTCATCCGCCAGACCGAACAACTGTCGGAGGCGGTGACGAAACCGATTCCCGGTTCGCGCAAGATCCATGTCGAAGGATCGCGCGCCGACCTGCGCGTGCCGATGCGCGAGATCGCGCTGACGAAGACGCCGACGCTGTTCGGCGGCGAGGACAATCCGCCGGTCACGGTTTACGACTGCTCGGGCCCGTACACCGATCCGGACGCGAACATCGATCTGTCCGCCGGTTTGCCGGCACTGCGTTCGCGGTGGATCGAAGAGCGCGGCGATACCGAAATCCTGTCTGGCATCAGTTCCGAATTCGGTCGCGCACGCGAAGCCGACCCCAAGCTCGCGGCGGTGCGTTTCCCGAACCGGCACCTGCCGCGCAAGGCGAAGGCCGGCGCCAACGTGTCGCAAATGCATTACGCCAAGCGCGGCATCGTCACGCCGGAAATGGAATTCGTCGCGATCCGCGAGAACCAGCGCCTCGAAGCCGTGCGCGACGCGCTGCTGCTCGCGCAGCACCCTGGCGAAAGCTTCGGCGCGAACATCCAGAAGCTCATCACGCCCGAATTCGTGCGCGACGAGATCGCGCGTGGCCGCGCGATCCTGCCGAACAACATCAACCACCCGGAAAGCGAGCCGATGATCATCGGCCGCAATTTCCTGACCAAGATCAATGCCAATATCGGCAACAGCGCGGTGTCGTCCGGCATCGCCGAGGAAGTCGAGAAGCTGGTGTGGGCGATCCGCTGGGGCGGCGACACGGTGATGGACCTCAGCACCGGCAAGCACATCCACGAAACCCGCGAGTGGATCATCCGCAACTCGCCGGTGCCGATCGGCACGGTGCCGATCTACCAGGCGCTGGAAAAAGTGGATGGCCGCGCGGAAGAGCTGACGTGGGAGATCTTCCGCGACACGCTCATCGAGCAGGCCGAGCAGGGCGTCGACTACTTCACCATCCACGCCGGCGTGCTGCTGCGCTACGTGCCGCTGACCGCGAAGCGCGTGACCGGCATCGTGTCGCGCGGCGGTTCGATCCTCGCCAAGTGGTGCCTGGCGCACCACAAGGAGAATTTCCTCTATACCCACTTCGAGGACATCTGCGAGATCATGAAGGCCTACGACGTGGCCTTCTCGCTCGGCGATGGCCTGCGTCCCGGTTGCATCGCCGACGCCAACGACGCCGCGCAGTTCGGCGAACTCGAAACCCTGGGCGAACTCACCAAGATCGCGTGGAAGCACGACGTGCAGACCATGATCGAAGGCCCCGGCCACGTGCCGATGCAACTGATCAAGGAAAACATGGACAAGCAGCTCGCCGAATGCGGCGAGGCGCCGTTCTACACGCTGGGCCCGCTGACCACCGACATCGCACCGGGCTACGACCACATCACCAGCGCGATCGGCGCGGCGATGATCGGCTGGTACGGCACCGCGATGCTCTGCTATGTCACGCCCAAGGAGCACCTCGGCCTGCCGAACCGCGAGGACGTGCGCGACGGGATCATGGCCTACAAGATCGCTGCGCACGCCGCGGATCTTGCGAAGGGACATCCCGGTGCGCAGGTGCGCGACAACGCGTTGTCGAAGGCGCGCTTCGAGTTCCGCTGGGAAGACCAGTTCCACCTCGGCCTCGATCCCGAGAAAGCGAAGGAATTCCACGACGAAACCCTGCCCAAGGACGCGCACAAGCTGGCGCATTTCTGCTCGATGTGCGGTCCGCATTTCTGTTCGATGAAGATCACCCAGGACGTCCGCGACTATGCCGCCGAACACGGCGTCGACGAAAAGGCCGCGTTGGAAAGCGGCATGGCCGAGAAATCGAAGGAATTCCGCGAGCAGGGCGCCGAGGTCTACCGGGCGGAGTGAGCGCATGAAGCTGCTGTTCCGCATCGCCCACGAACCTTCGCGCACGCTGCTGTTGGTGCAGTTGGCCGCGTTGCTGCTGTATCCGTGGTTCGACACCGGGCACGGGCAGGGCGTGCTCGCGGCGCTCAGCGTCGGCGTGCTGTCCGCCGCGGTGTGGATGGTGCGTCGCTCGCCGCGCGAGGCATGGATCGCGGCGGCGTTGGCGATCATCGGCATCGGTGCGCACGCGGCATTCCGGTTCACCGGCATCACCGCGCTGGGCGTGGCCGGCGCGGCCGGTTACGCGGCCGCGTTCTTCTATTCCGCCGCGGCGCTGATCGCCTACATGATGCAGGACGAACGCACCACCACCGACGAACTGTGGGCGGCGGGCGCGACCTTCATGCTGTTCGTCGAAGGCTATGCCTGGGTGTTCTCCGGCGCGCAATTGCTGCAACCGGGCGCATTCGTGGTTCCGGGCGCGGCGGTGCAACAGCCGCTCACCTGGGTGCAGGCCCTGTTCCTGAGCGCGACCAACATGTCCGCCACCGGCCTCACCGACATCTACCCGGCGACGCCGCACGCGCGCGTGCTGGTCATCGTCGAGCAGTGGACCGGCGTGATGTACCTGACCGTGGTCGTCGCGCGGATGGCGGGATTGTTGCGCAAGCGCTGACCGCGCCGAAGCCTGCGCTAACATGCGCGAGCCGCGATGGCCGCGGCATGGAGCGTTCCGTGAAGCTGCAGGTGCCGTTCATCCAGTTGCCGTTGCTGTTCGATGCCGAGGCGCTGGCGCGCGAAGTGCTGGCGATCGACGAATCCTGCTGGAAACCGCATCCGCAGGGATTCGCGGGGAATTCGATGCTGCCGCTGGTCGCGGTCGACGGCGATCCGGCGAACGAGACGTTCGACGGCCCGATGCTCCCCACCCCGCACCTGCGTGCTTGCCCTTACCTGCAGCAGGTCTTCGCCGGCCTCGGCGCGACGATCGGACGCAGCCGGCTGATGCGCCTGTCCGGGCAGGCCGAGGTGTCGCGCCATTTCGACCAGGGCTATTACTGGGCCGACCGCGTGCGCGTGCACGTGCCGATCGTGACCCAGCCGACAGTGCGCTTCGAATGCGGCGACATGGCCGTCAACATGGCCGCGGGCGAATGCTGGATCTTCGACACTTGGCGCATGCACCGGGTGATCAACGACGCCGATGCCGCGCGCATCCACCTCGTGGTCGATACCGTGGGCGGAAGCGGGTTCTGGGACCTGGTGGGGCGCGGACGTGCAATCGGGGCGCCGCCGCGGGGACCGTGGGAACCCAAGCGCGTGCAGCCTGCGCAGGGAGTCGATGCCGAATTCCCGCTGGAATCGGTCAACGTTCCCGTCGTGATGAGCCCGTGGGAAATGCGGTCGCATTTCGGGTTGCTGTTCGGCGATGCGCTGCCGCATCCACAATTGCAGCAAGTGCAATGGCTTGCGGCGCAGCTACTCCGCGGCTGGCAGGGCTTGTGGGCGCAGTACGGCGAAAGCCGCGCTGGCCACCAGCACTATCGGGCGCTGCTCGATCGCTTCCAGGAACAAGCGCTGCCGTTGTCGGAACCGCTCCTGCTCAACAACAACGGCGGGTTCCAGTTGGCGATGAGGTTGCTGATCCTCCAGTCGGCGATCGGCGATGGAACCCCGCGCAACAGCAGCGAATACGGTTCCGACGACCGCGGTTGAAACGGGAAGTCGGGGCGCCGCGGACGCCGTGGTCGATTCGCGCGGTCCGTTAAGGATGTGGAAATAAGGACAAATCCAGTAAATCAGAACGGCCCGACAAGTCAAACGTGAAACATTCCGCCCCTTCATTGTGCAGGGTAGCCACCGACTCGGTGCTGCCTTCACATGAATGGGGATATCCAATGCAACGTAAACTCCTGACGACCGCCATCAGCATAGCGATGGTCGCTGTTGCGCCATCGGCATATGCACAAGACACTTCCGCAACCGATCAAACGCCGCAGCCTGACACCCAGGCCGAGACCCTCGACAAGATCGTCGTCACCGGCTCGTTGATCCCGCAGACAACGCTTGAGACCGCCAAGCCGGTGCTCGTCATTTCCGCCGAGGACCTGAAGACCCGCGGCTTCACCAATGTCCAGGATGCGCTGCACCAAAGCTCGTTCGCGACGGGCGGCGTCCAAGGTAACCAGCAGTCGTCTGGCTTTACACAGGGCGCCGAGACCAACAGCCTGTTCGGCCTGAACCCGGGCTACACGAAGTACCTGGTCGACGGCCGCCCGATGGCGAACTACCCGGCGCTGTACAACGGCACCGACGTGTTCAACAACATCAGCGGCATCCCGATCGACCTGGTCGAGCGCATCGAAATCCTGCCGGGTGGCCAATCCTCTCTGTATGGATCCGACGCCATCGCAGGCGTCGTGAACATCAGGCTCAAGAAAAACATGGACGGCTCGGTGGTGAGCGCTCGCCTCGGCGGCTATGACGAAGGCGGTGGCGAAAGCCGTCGCATCAGCGCCGCGACTGATTTCGGCAGCGACGACGGCCGCTTCCACATGCTGCTGGGCGGCCAGTTCGAGCACACCGACCCGATCTGGGGCTACCAGCGCGACCTGACCAAAACGTACAACACGCACGCATCCACTGCGCCCATCGCCACTCGCGATTTCGGCATCTTCAGCCGTTTCGGCGACTTGGCGCACCAGTATTACTTCTTCGATCCGAACGATTGCGCCAACGTATCCAGTGGTTTCGGTGGCACCGAGGGGTTGCAAACCCGTCCCGGCCGACTCGAGCCTTACTGCGGCTCGTTCTACAATCCCGGTTATCGAACCGTCAAGAATGGCGGCGAAAGCGCGCAAGTCTATACCCACGCCACGTTCGATATAAGCGATAACCTGCAACTCTACGGCGACCTGCTATACAGCAGGGAATCGACGCGGTACCACGTAGGCTCCAACTACACTTGGTGGACCAATGCGCTCGAACACCAGGACAGCAACGGTTATTTCTGGGATCCGAATTTGGGCGATGCCATCCAGCTCCAGCGAAATTTTATGCCGGAGGACATGGGTGGCTGGGAACGATCCATGGAGCGTAACGACAGCAACTCCTACGCACTGACCTTGGGGGCCGCAGGCACCTTCGGCGATTCGAACTGGGATTACGATATCGGCCTCACGCGCACCGAATACAAGCTGACCGAAAGTACCTTTGTCAAGCTCAAGGACGGGGTCAACAACTGGTTCAATAGCCACATCCTCGGTCCGCAGCAGGGCACCTATTACGGCTATCCGGTTTTCACTCCGGACTATACGAAGTTCTATAACTTGATCCCGGTCGCCGATTTCGACAGCTTCACCACTCACGCCAAAAACCACAGCAACACCTACGACAACATGTTGCGTGCGCAGGTCACGAACAGTTCGCTGTTCAGCCTGCCAGGTGGCGATGCGGGTCTCGCGCTGGCGGTGGAAACCGGTACCCAAGGCTGGACCTATACGCCGGATGCGCTCCTCCTAGCAGATCCGGTGACGCTGGAGTCGCAATCCTGGGGGTCCAGTGCGACCAGTGGCAAGGGTTCGCGTAGCCGTTATGCCGTCACCGGCGAACTTCGGCTGCCGGTGTTCGCGCCGTTGACCATCAGTCTGTCGGGTCGCTACGACAGCTACAAGGTCTCCGGCGAAAACGTCTCCAAGCCGACCTACAACATCGGCTTCGAATATCGACCGATCGAAAGCTTGCTTTTCCGCGGGCAATACGGAACCGCCTTCAAGGCCCCGACCTTGAGTGACGAGTTCCAGGGATTGAGCGGCTTCTTCTCTTCGACCAACGACTACCTGTACTGTCACGCGCAAAACCCGGCATATGACGTCAACCATTTCGACGATTGCCTGGTGGACCCCGATGTCGATCAAACTCAAACTCAGCCCAGTTTTGCGGGATCCATCTCGGGCAACCCCGACCTAGAGCCGATTACTGCCAAGGTATGGAGCTACGGCGTGGTCTGGGCGCCGACGTCGAAATTCTCCATTGCCGCGGACTACAATTACTGGAACATCAAGAATGAGGTCGCGCAACAGAGCATCGACCAGATGATGAAGGACGATCTGGCCTGCACTTCGGTGGCTGACGGAGGATTGGGAGCTCTCGATCCGAGTTCTGGAACTTGCCAGGCTGTCTTCAATCAGGTCGTCCGCAACCCGGATGGCACGCTGCGGTCGATCTTCGTCGGCAAAGTCAACGTCGCGAGCGAGGTCTTGTCTGCCATTACCCTTAACGTCAACTACAACCAGAGTATCGGCAGCTTGGGCGATCTGTCCTTCAAGGGTTCCTGGACCAGGAACCTGAAGCACGAGCAGCAGCTCTACCCGACCGATCCGGTGATCGACGTCCTCGACAGCGGCTACTACAGTCGCGATCCGATCTACCGCGCCAATGCCTCCGTGTCTTGGAAGAAGAGCGATTGGGTCACCACTTTGTATGCCGACTACATCGGACCGACTGCGAATTACATTGCTTGGACCGACGCGACCAATTGCACATTCAGCCGTTGTGGCGAAGTGAGTTCCTACACGACCTACAACGCCAGTGTAAATTGGCAGGCGACCGATGACCTCGACCTTTCGTTCGTCGTCACCAATTTGTTCAACAAGATGCCGGATATGGACTTGGCCAGCTATAGCAGCGCCAGCGGCGCGCCCTACAACGAAGACATGTTCGACGTTTATGGTCGCGGCTATTACCTCGAGGCGCGCTGGAACTTCGGCAGGAAGCAGTAAAGATCGACAGTTCGGTGACTTCAAAGGCCCCGCCGCAAGGCGGGGCTTTTCTTTGAGTTGTGCGCAGCGCTTATCGTGTCGGGCAGATGGATTTTCACACTTAGTTTCGTATTCGCAAGCGCAGTCGCTACCTTCGGACATGTCATTCCGGCTGCCTAGGATCCAATCCGGGATGCGCGTAGTTGATCGCCGGTCCACCCATGCGCACGGCAGTTCCAGCGGGAGCAATTCTGGCCGAATCATGGATGCAACGCTGCGGGCGATTCGCGCATCTACCCTTGGATGGCCTGAGCACAAGGCTGAAGCTGCGTTTGCGGGCTCCCGTCCGATTCATGTGCCAGTACCTCTGCCATATGAACGCGCGCGCTGATCGTGAAATGCTTCGCCCAGCCACTAGCTCGAAGGGTTCAAAAAACTTTACCGAAATTGCCCGAAGCGGACGGGCGTTCCCCGGACAGGGCGTTCACCAGCACAATTGCGAAAAGGGGATGGCACCGAATTGGCATGCTGAACCAGCATAAAAACCTCATCGAGCCGGAAACCGACTTCCTGAAGGTCGGCGATTGCATCGTCGACGTCGCGCGTCGCGACGTGTACGAACCCGGTGCCGCGAGCCCGCGCCGCATCACGGTGAAATCGCTGCAGGTGCTGATGATGCTGGTCGCCCACCAGGGCAAGGTGGTGAGCCGGGTCGCGATCCTCGAATGGGTATGGGCGGGCACGTTGCCGAGCGACGACGTGCTGACGCAGGCGATCGCGCAGTTGCGCAAGGCCTTCGGCGACGACCGCGATACGCCGCGTTACCTCGAGACCATCGCCAAGGGCGGATATCGGCTGCTGGCGCCGACTGCATGGATCGAGTCGCTTGAACACGGAACCAAACCCGAATGCAGCGGCGCGCCTGCGCAAGCCGATGCGGCGGTTGAAGATCGGCATGCGGCGACGGTGCCCGATCCGGCGCCGATCCGCACGGCGGGCGGGCGGCGCGCGCGATTCGCAATCACCGCGACGGTTGCCGTGCTCGGCGCCCTGCTGGCGACCGTAGCGATTCTGTCGCGGAATACCGATGGCAGCATCGCCAAGGCGCCTCCCGCCGCCATTGCAGCGGCGAAGCCCGACTACCAGCACATCACGTCAATGCCCGGAAGCGAGAGCGGGCCGAGCCTGTCGCCGGACGGTTCGCAAGTGGTCTACAGCGCCTATCCGGAAGACGATTCCTCCGCCGGGCTGTTCATGCAGACCACGACGCCGGTGCCGCCGCGCGCGATCACCACGAACACGGCGGGCGTCTGGGACATGAACCCGGCATGGTCGCCGACCGGGCGCGACATCGCCTTCGTGCGGATGGGGCCCAAGGATCGTTGCGCGATCATGCTGATCCCCGCCAGCGGCGGCGAACCGCGGCAGATTTCCGCATGCCGCGAGGACATGGACGGTCGGGTCGGATGGCATCCCGATGGCAGGCGCCTGGTCACGACGCTCAGCCCGCTCGATCTCGACGAAAACGGCACCATCCACGTCGTCGACCTCGGCAATGGCGCATGGACGAAGCTCGCTTACCGCAAGGGAGAGCACGATGTCGACGGGCTCGCCGCGTATTCGCCGGATGGTCGCTGGATCGCCTTCCGCCGCAACGTGTCCCTTGCCGACATCTGGCGCGTCCCCGCCGCCGGCGGCGAGCCGGAGCGACTGACCAGCCTGAAGACCAACATCAACGCCATCGCCTGGGCGCCGGATGGCAAGTCCATCGTGTTCGGCCGCTACCTGGACGGCGGCGTTTCGATCGCGAAGCTGGACCTGGACACGCGCAAGGTCATCGATCTCGGATTGCCCGATACCGCCTTCCCGAGCATCGCGTCGCGCACGGGCGCGATGGCGTTCGTGATCGGCCAGTCGAAAACCAGCAACTACGACGTGGGGCTGGACGAGCGACTGACCGACAAAAGCCCGATGAAGCAGTTGTTCCCGTCCTCGGGAGCGGACTTGCTGCCTTCGGTATCGCCCGATGGCCAGCAGGTCGCGTTCGTCTCGGATCGATCAGGAACCATCGCCGTGTGGTGGGCGAGGATCGGGCGACCGGAATCCCTGCGCCTGATCGAAGGCATCCTGCCCGTTGCCCGTTACGGGCCGGTCTGGTCGGCGGACAGCAAGCGCATGCTGATGATCGGGCGCAGCGGCGACGAGTACGGCATTTACGAGATCGTTCCGGATGCGGGCACGGTTCGCAGGCTGCCGGTTCCGGACAAGGCGCCGGTCTATGCCGAATACCTGCCCGAATCGTCGCGCCTGTTGGTCGTGGGCGATCGCGATGCCGGCCAACTGGGCTTGACCCTGTACGACACCTCCACCACGCCATGGCGCGCGATCGCCGCCCGCGATAACGTCGCCCTGACCCGGGTGGACGCCAAGCGCGGCCGCATCCTGTTTACGCGGCCGCAGGAAGCCGGTTTGTGGGAAATGGCCTACGACCTGTCGAATACGCGCCGCATCAGCGATCGCCCCGGAGTCGGGGGCGGGCGCAGGGTGCTGGTCGACGATGGCGGTGTTTGGTTGGCGTCGCTCGACGAGGGCGAAGGCAAATGCGATCTGCAATGGATGCAGTTGCCCGAGTCCAGGGATCGTCCGGGCGCGTGCCTCTTGGCCCTGGCCAAACCCGTGGGCGTCACCGGTGTTTCCCTGGATCGGGTCCATCGCAGGCTGTATTTCTCCCTCGTCCAAGGTATGAACGAGGACATCGGCTTCATGCGCACCCTTCCCAATTGACGCGCCGACTCGATGGCCGGATGGCCGGATGGCCGCTGGCCCGCCCGCCTTTCGACAGCAGGACTGGCGTACAGAATCGCTTCCGGCCGCGTCCCCGCCGCGACTGCCGACAATCGCGCTGGTGCGCGACTCCGCGCATCCAGGGGAGGTGGATACGCCGCCGCGATGCCGATGTGCTTGGCTTTCATCGCGCGGCGCATCCGAAAGTCATGGTCGCAAGCGGTTGAATCCAATCGGAAATGAGAATTTCAGGGAAATTTCGTGATTCCCGCGGCGAATTTTCCTGACCTGCAAGCTTGGGCGCGCGATCACGGTCGCACCTCCCCCAAGCACAGGTTCAGGCCATGGAACTACAAACGCTCTGGTTGGATCGCGCCGAAATCCAGGACAATTTGAGTCAGGATGGTTCGACTGACAGTTACTATCTGGCTGCAATCAGTCGTTCCGCCAGCTTGAGCCTAGCCGATAGCCAGACGTCATTCTGGCTGGTCCTGCGCGGCGAGGCGCAGTTGTCCTGCCGCGAAGGTACGTTCCAGTTGCAGGCGGGTGATTGGGTCGCCTTAGATCGTGATTCCCGCCCGACGCTGTTGTCCGAAAAGCGGACGCTGGCCATCGCGCTGGCAATGCCCACAGATCAGACATTCGAACAATCCGACCTGCCGCCCATCCATACGGGACGCGGCCGTGTCGACAAGCACGGTATGAGACTGGCACTACGGCTGTGGCGCAACGTGGGTTGCTTCGAATCCGGCAAACGGTTGTCGACGCCGGACACGGATGCGGCGGTGCGCAGGATCCTGCACTTCCTGTCCTCGCTGCAGGACGACCTGCATCGCATGGTCGATCGCTGCCCGGGGCGTTCGCTGCGGCGCAAGCGCCAGGTCTTCGCGCGGATGCAGCGCGCGCGGCTCTACCTCGATGGCAATGCCGGACACCAGATCCGGCTCTCGGAACTGGCCGGGCTGTGCAATTTCTCCGTCTGGTATTTCACCAAGACCTTCCATGCGTTGTACGAGGAAGGCCCGCGCCAGGCGATGGCGCACGTCCGCCTGCAGCAGGCTTCCGATTTGCTTGAACGCACCAGCCTGTCGGTGGGCGAAGTGGGCGCGGCCTGCGGTTTCGAAAGCCCGTGCAGCTTCGCCCGCGCGTTCCGCGCGCATTACGGCACGACGGCATCCGACTACCGTTCGGTCAGGCGCCTCGGCAAGGCGCCAGACCATGCAAAGCGAAGCAGCGCGTAAGCGAAAGCGGATGCGGAACCTGCGCCGTAACGTGGCATTGCGATTTACGCATTGCTAACAAACACGGAGAAGCCCGTAATGAAGCCTCGTACCACGCGACCCGTGCTGCGGTTCGCAGCGCTGCCGTTTGCGATCCTTGCCACCCTGGCTGGAACCGGAGCCGCATCCGCGCAAGATGCAACGACGCCGTCCACCGACGCGGACCAGGCCAAGACCCTGGATCGCATCGAAGTCACTGGTTCGCGCATCCGCCGCGTCGATGCGGAGAACGCCAGCCCGGTCGTGACCATCGACCGCCAGGCGATCGAGAAGACCGGCAAGCTGACCATCGGCGATCTGGTGCAGGAACTGCCCAACATCGCCGGCGCGGCGACCAACCCGACCGTCAACAACGGCGGCGGCACCGGTGCCTCGACCATCGACCTGCGCGGCCTCGGCTCGCAGCGCACCCTGATCCTGATCAATGGTCGCCGCGTGGTGCATACCGGCGGCGCGGATGGCGGCGCGGACGTCAACGCGATCCCGGCTTCGGCGGTGGAGCGCATCGAAGTGCTGACCGTGGGCGCCTCGTCGGTGTACGGCTCGGACGCGATCGCGGGCGTGGTGAACTTCATCATGCGCAAGGACTTCGAGGGCATGCAGGCCTCGATCGACTACGGCATTTCCAGCCGCAGCGACGGCCAGCGCACGGGCGGTTCGTTCACCTTCGGCCAGGCCGGCGAGAAGGGCAACGTCATCGCCGGCGTGAACTACAACCAGTTCGACGGCATCCTGTCGGGCGACCGCGACTATTCCAAGGTCGCGACCTATCTGTACGCCGGTTCGGCCTTCAGCGCCGGCGGTTCCAGCCGCAACCCGCGCGGGTTCATCTCGCTGCCTGCCACCAACCCGACCGCGATCGCGCTGGGATGCACCGACGTGACCCGCATTCCGGGCGCCTCCGGCGCCACGGCCTCGGATTACCGCTGCTACGCCCCGACCGATGGCTACAACTTCCAGGCGGTGAACCTGATCCAGACGCCGCAGGAGCGCACCAACGCGTTCTTCCTGGCCAATTACCAGATCACCGACGACGTCAACGCCTTCCTCGAGGTCTACCACAACAAGACCTCGGCGAACTTCGCGCTCGCGCCGCTGCCGTTCGATGCACGCACCGACGCAGTGACGGTTTCGGCCGACAACTACTACAACCCGTTTGGCGCAGAGTTCGGTCCCGACGGTACCGCCTTCCGCACCCGCTTCACCTCGCTGGGCCAGCGCGCCGCGTTCAACAACACCACCACCGACCAGGTCGTGGCTGGCCTCGAAGGCTTCCTCGGCGATACCTGGAAGTGGGACTTCGCCATGAACTATGGCCACCAGTCGCTACTGACCAAGACCAACGGCTACGTGCTGTACGCCGGGCTGGCCGATGCGCTGGGTCCGTCGTTCCAGGATACCGACGGCTCGATCGTCTGCGGCACGCCGGATGATCCGTCTACCCCCACGATCGATGAACGCAATGTCATCGCCGGCTGCACGCCGGTCAACATCTTCAACGTCGAAGACCCGGCGACCATCGCGACCCTGTCCAAGTACAACGTCAATCCCTACGGTTCGACCCTGTACGTGTCCAAGGGTTTCGAGGCGAATGCGTCGGGCGAGTTGTTCGACATGCCGGCCGGCGCCGCGCAGCTGGCGTTCGGCGCGCAATGGCGCAAGGAATACCAGCGCAGCGAAGTCGAGTTCGTCACCGTGGCCAACCCGGACGCGACTTGCCAGATATCGCAGGAAGCCTGCGCCTCGCCGGTCAAGGGCGATTTCACCGCGAGCGAGTTGTATGCGGAACTGTTCCTGCCGCTGCTGAAGGACGTGTCGTTCGCCAAGACCCTGAACGTGACCCTGGGCACGCGTTATTCGGATTACGACCTGTTCGGCAACAACACCAGCTCGAAGCTGCAGGTGGAATGGCGTCCGATCGACGACCTGCTGCTGCGCGGCACGGTGGCCGAGGTGTTCCGCGCCCCGAGCGTGACCGACCTCTTCGCCGGTCCGGCGGGCAATGCGCCGCTGTTGCAGGAGCTGTGCATCGGCTATGGCGCCGACCCGGATCTCGTGCTCGCCAATGACGGTACGGTGATCTCCGATGGCCCGCTGACACCGACGTACAACCACGAGCAAGCCTGCGGTACTCCCACGGGCGCATCGCACGGCCCGGCAGGCGCACCACCGCTGACTCCGGGCACGGTGTACGACCCCGGCACCGGCATTCCCCTGAACGGCGGTATCGCCGATACCGGCCTGGGCCAGTCCACCGGCGTGACTTCGGGCGCGGCCTATGTCGGTTACGACCTCAAGCCGGAACAGGGCAAGTCATTCGACTGGGGCCTGGTCTACGACCCGAGCTGGTTGCCGGGCTTCTCGGTCAGCCTCGACTACTGGCGCCTGTACCTCAACGACACGATCACCAACATCAGCGCGCAGATCGTGCTGAACTCGTGCTACGCGAACCCCGCCAGCGACCTGTGCCGCTTCATCAACCGCTTCGACAACGGCGAGGTCAACTACATTCGCCAGCCGGCGGTGAACCTGGGCCGCCTGGACGTGAAGGGTTGGGACTTGGCGCTGCGCTACAAGCTGCCCGACACGGCGTGGGGCAGTTGGAGCTTCGGCTTCGACGGCACCTACGTTGCGCAGTGGGACAACGACACCGACACGACCACCGACGCCGACGCGGTCGTCCACCTCGCCGGCCACTACGACAGTTCCTACGGCATGTTCGGTCGCATCCGCGCCCGCGCGTTCGCGAACTGGAACATGGGCGACTGGTCGGCCAGCTGGCGCATCCGCTACATCGGCGCATTCGACCTGGGCAACGCCGACATCCGCCAGGGCAGCTCCGCCGATGGCGCGTGCAGCTACACCGCGCGTCCGCAGTTCTGCGGCGTGGAGGTGCCCTACGGTTCGACCACCTACCACAGCTTCAGCGTCACCTACGCCATGCCGAAGATCAATTCGACGATAGAGCTGGGCGTAGACAACGCCTTCGACAAGCAACCGCCCATCGTCTACAACAACAACGTGCTGAACGCGAATACGGACGTGAACACGTTCGACACCATCGGGCGGTACTTCTTCGGTCGCTACACGGTCAAGTTCTGACGCACCACCGGGCCGCGCGCGCGCGGCCCTCCGCCCCCGCGGAACATTAGAAAGACTCTCTCCAACTGCGCCCGATTCCCCCGGGCGCTTTTTT
Source organism: Lysobacter lycopersici (assembly GCF_007556775.1). GTDB lineage: Bacteria > Pseudomonadota > Gammaproteobacteria > Xanthomonadales > Xanthomonadaceae > Pseudoluteimonas > Pseudoluteimonas lycopersici. The sequence goes on along the minus strand of NZ_CP041742.1, from coordinate 1,459,810 downwards.
TGTCGCGAACGACGCGATCAGAACTTCGGCTTGTCCGAAGTCGCTTCGTGGCGCGCGATCGATTCCAGCAGGATCCGGCGCGCTTCATCGCGGCCGCCCCAGCCGTCGAGCTTGACCCACTTGCCGGCTTCCAGGTCCTTGTAGTGCTCGAAGAAGTAACCGATGCGGTCGAGCCAGTGTTTCGGCACGTCGTCGATGTGCTGGATGTGGGCGTAGCCGGGGAAGACCTTGTCGATCGGCACCGCGAGGATCTTCTCGTCGCTGCCGGCCTCGTCGACCATGCGCAGCACGCCGACCGGACGCACGCGGATCACCGAACCGGGGATCAGTTCCAGCGGCATCAGCACCAGCACGTCGGCCGGGTCGCCGTCGCCGCACAGGGTGCGCGGCACGTAGCCGTAGTTGCAGGGATAGCGCATCGGCGTCGATAGCACGCGGTCGACGAAGATCGCGCCCGAGGCCTTGTCGACCTCGTACTTGACCGGTTCGGCGTCCTTCGGGATTTCGATGACGACGTTGATTTCGTCCGGCGGGTTGTTGCCGGTGGGGACGAGGTCCAGGCCCATGGGGCGATGCTCCGACGTGCTGGCGCGGGCCGTGCTGGCCCGGCGGGGTGGGGGCGCGCATTCTACCCGGAGCCGATTCGAGCCTTCCGCCCAACACCAGCGGGAACCTCGCGGCCACTGGCGCATCGGATGGTGTGTGACGGGAGGAACCGCGATGGCAGGCGTCGGCAAGGCGGCGGAAATCGATTTCGACGGACTGGAGGACGCCGCGCTGGTGGAACTGGCCCGCGGCGGCCGGCGCGAAGCCTTCCTGCAGGTGGTGCGGCGCTGCAACCAGCGCCTGTTCCGGATCGCGCGCGGCGTGGTCCACGACGAGGCCGAGGCCGAAGACGTGGTGCAGGCCGCCTACGTCGATGCCTTCGAACACCTGGACGGGTTCCGCGGCGACGCCTCGGTGCTGACCTGGCTCACGCGGATCGTGCTGAACGAGGCGCGCGGACGCCTGCGCGCGCGCAAGCCGACGGTCGACGTGGAACAGATCGAGGCCGCGCAGGGCGAGGCCGGCCGCGTGCTCGCCTTCCCCGGCCGCTTCGGCGGCGAGGATCCCGCGGCGAGCGCGGCGCGGCGTGAAATCCGCCGCCTGCTCGAACGCGCGATCGACGACCTGCCCGAGCATTTCCGCCTGGTGTTCCTCATGCGCGAAGTCGAGGAATGCACGGTCGAGGAAACCGCCGAATGCCTCGGCCTGCGCCCGGAAACCGTCAAGACGCGATTGCATCGCGCGCGCCGCCAGTTGCGCGCGGCATTGCAGGACGCGCTCGCGCCCGCGCTCACCGATGCCTTCCCGTTCCTCGGCGCGCGCTGCGACCGCATCGCCGCGACCGTCATTGCCCGGCTCGAAGCCGATGGAGTCCTCTCCCACGTCGTTCCATCCATGCAGCCACCATCCATGCCACCACCGTGAAAAAAGGGGAATCGCCATGCTGACCTATGCACTCATCGTCTTCGCCATCGCCGCCGTCGGCGGTCTCGTCCTCGCATCGAGTGTGCTGCGCGGGAAATTCGCGCCGTGGGCCATCTCCATCCTGCACGCCTTGCTCGGCGCGACCGGCCTGGTGCTGTTGCTGCTCGGCGTGATGGGCGGTTCCGGCGCGGGGCGCGCGGTCGCTGCGCTCGGGCTGCTCGTGGTCGCGGCGCTGGGCGGCTTCTATCTGGCGTCGCTGCACGCGCGCAAGACCATCGCGCCGAAGGGCGTGGTGTTCCTGCACGCAGGTCTCGCGGTCGTCGGTTTCCTGGTGCTGCTGTCGGTGGCGCTGGCGCCGTGAGCCATCCGCTGCACCCGGCGCTGGTGCACTTCCCGATCGCGGGCTGGTCGCTCGCGACCGCGGCGGATATCGCGTCGTTGTGGCTGGGCGAACCGGCCTGGCGCTTCGCCGCGATATCGATGTCCGCCGGCTGCGTCGTCGCGCTCGCGACGATGGCGGCGGGGTTGTGGGAATTCGCGAAATTGCGCGACGGCAATCCCGCATTGCCGACGGCGAACCGGCACATGCTGTTCGCGTTGGCGGCGTTCTGTGCGTACGCGGCCAGCTTGCTGCTGCGCTACGACCAGCACGCATTGCATGCGCCGGCAATGCCGGCGCTGGCGGCGAGCATCGTCGGCTTCGGTTTGCTCGGCGTCACCGGCTGGCTCGGCGGGCAGCTGGTCTACAAGCACGGCGTCGGTGTATCGCGCGAACGCGATTCATCGCAATAAACGTTCCCGCTTTTGTGGGAGCGCCTTTACCAGCCATTCGGCTGTTAAAAGCGAAGGCGCGAATGCTCCTTGGCATGTCAACGAAAGGCGTTCGCGGCTGAAGCCGCTCCCACAGGAACAGCGCGCCTTCATCGGACGAAAAAACGGCGGCCCTGGGGCCGCCGTCGGTATCGCGATGATTCGTCGATGCCTCAGTGCGTGAGCAACGGCACCAGCAGCAGCGCGACGATGTTGATGATCTTGATCAGCGGATTCACCGCCGGGCCGGCGGTGTCCTTGTAAGGATCGCCGACGGTGTCGCCGGTCACCGCCGCCTTGTGCGCCTCGGAGCCCTTGCCGCCGAAGTTGCCGTCCTCGATGTACTTCTTGGCGTTGTCCCACGCACCGCCGCCGGTGGTCATCGAGATCGCGACGAACAGGCCGGTGACGATCGTGCCGATCAGCACGCCTCCGAGCGCCTTCGGCCCGAGCAGCAGGCCGACCACGACCGGAACCGCGACTGGCAGCAGCGACGGCACGATCATTTCCTTGATCGCCGACTTGGTCAGCATGTCCACCGCCTTGTCGTACTGCGGCTTGCCGGTGCCTTCCATGATGCCCTTGATGTCGCGGAACTGGCGGCGCACTTCCTCCACCACCGCGCCGGCGGCGCGACCCACGGCTTCCATCGCCATCGCGCCGAACAGGTACGGGATCAAGCCGCCGATCAGCAGGCCGATGACCACCATGTGGTCGCTGAGGTCGAACGCGAACGGCGTGTACGACGTGCCCGCGGCCGTGGCCTTCGCGGCCGCGCTCGCATTGAGGTTGTGCGTGTAGTCGGCGAACAGCACCAGCGCGGCCAGCGCGGCCGAACCGATGGCGTAGCCCTTGGTCACCGCCTTGGTGGTGTTGCCCACCGCGTCCAGCGGGTCGGTGATGTCGCGGATCTCCGACGGCAGTTCCGCCATCTCGGCGATGCCGCCGGCGTTGTCGGTGATCGGGCCGTAGGCGTCGAGCGCGACGATCATGCCGGCCATCGACAGCATCGCGGTCGCGGCAATGGCGATGCCGTACAGGCCGCCGAGCGCGTACGCGCCCCAGATCGCGGCGCAGATCGCGACGACCGGCATCGCGGTCGACTTCATCGACACGCCGAGGCCGGCGATGATGTTGGTGCCGTGGCCGGTGGTCGATGCCTGCGCGATGTGCCGCACCGGGCCGAACTGCGTGCCGGTGTAGAACTCGGTGATCCAGACGATGGCGCCGGTGAGCACCAGGCCGATCAGCCCGCACAGGAAGATGTTGGTCGAGGTCAGCGCCACGCTGCCGTCTGCGTTCGCCAATCCGTTCGGGAACATGTTCGCGGTGACGAACCAGAACATCACGGCCGACAGCACCGCCGACACGATCACGCCCTTGTACAGCGCGCCCATGATGTTCGGCTTGCTGCCGCCCACCTTCACGAACCACGCGCCGATGATCGAGGCGATGATCGAGACGCCGCCCAGCACCAGCGGGTACAGCACCGCGTTCGGGTCGGTTGCGAAGCTCAGCCCGCCGAGCAGCATGGTCGCGATCACGGTGACCGCGTAGGTTTCGAACAAGTCCGCGGCCATGCCGGCGCAGTCGCCGACGTTGTCGCCCACGTTGTCCGCGATCACCGCCGGGTTGCGAGGGTCGTCTTCCGGGATGCCGGCCTCGACCTTGCCGACGAGGTCGGCGCCGACGTCGGCGCCCTTGGTGAAGATGCCGCCGCCGAGGCGGGCGAAGATCGAGATCAGCGAGGAACCGAAGGCGAGGCCGACCAACGCGTGCAGCGCGGCTTCGCCTTCGACGCCGAGGTACCTGGTGAGCAGCGCGTAGTAACCCGCGACGCCGAGCAGGCCGAGTCCGACCACCAGCATGCCGGTGATCGCGCCGCCCTTGAACGCGACGTTCATCGCCGGACCCATGCCCTGGCGCGCGGCTTCGGCGGTGCGCACGTTGGCGCGCACCGACACGTTCATGCCGATGTAACCGGCCGCGCCGGACAGCACCGCGCCGACCAGGAAACCGATCGCGGTGTAGCGGCCCAATTGCCATGCAATCAAGACCGCGAGTACGACACCCGCGATGGCGATGGTCGTGTACTGGCGGTTGAGGTAGGCGCGCGCGCCTTCCTGGATCGCGCCGGCGATCTGCTGCATGCGCTCGTTGCCAGCGGGCTGGCGGTTGATCCAGCCGGCCGTGACCAGGCCATACAGGATCGCGATGACGGCGCAAACCAGCGCCAGGACCAAACCGTAATGCTCGAGCATGAACAACCTCTCCCCGTGGATTCACACAACCCTGCGACTATCGCACAGCGCCACGGCCGTAGGAACGGCGTCGGCAGGGGTTCAGGCATTGCATGCCAGCCTGCGGCCCACTCTCCCTTGGAGCGATGCGATGCGTGGACGCTGGACGATCCCGAAGGTGGCGATCCTGCTGGCCGTGGCGATGGCGTTCCCGGCGCTGGCCGGCGACCCGACCCCGGAGATCAGCCGCCCCGCCGCGACCCCGCAACCGGTCGGCGTGCTGCACACCCTCCGCCAGATCCCCGAGGCCTGCGCGCGGATCCAGGGCCAGTTCACCGGCGACGCCGCGAATCCGTACAAGTTCGAGCTGGTGAAGACCAGCCCCAACTGCGCGCCACGGGCCAAGCTGGTGGACGCGGCCACGGTGAAGCCGAGCGAGGCCGGGGGCTGGAAGTTCAACGACCTCGTGCGCGTGCCCTCGACCCAGTGCGCGACCCAGTTCGCGGTGGTGCGGGTGTGGCGCAAGCCGTCCGACACCGCGGTACCGCCCAAGGCGGATGCACAGGGCAGTTCGCGCCTGTACCTCAAGGACATGCAGGCGGCGGCCAAGGCCGGCACGCTCAACCCGATTCCGATCTACGCGGTGTCCACCGCGGTCGAGGGAACGCCCTGTCCGTAGTGGATCGTGCCGATCAGCCGGCGATGCGTACCCGCTTGGTCCGCGCACCGGCGCCGGTTGCGATTTCGACGGAGGCCTTCGCGCAGCCGAATTCGCGCGCGACCAACGCGATCAATTCGGCGTTGGCCTTGCCGTCGACCGGTGGCGATTTCAGTTGCGCCAGCCAGCTGCCGTCGGCCAAGCGTTGCAGCGACGACTGCCGCGCGTTCGGCTTCACCTTCACCAATAGGGTTTGTCCCCGCGCGCCGCTCATCCGGCCCAGGCGGGAAGTTTCTTGCGCACCAGCGTGAGCTTCGGTTCGATGTAGAGCGGCAAGCCATTCTTGCCGTACGGCGGATACGCTTCGCCGGCGACCAGCGGCGACAGGTAGCGGCGCGCGGCCGCGGTGATGCCGTAGCCATCCTTGCGGATGAAGTTCGCCGGCATCTTCTTCTCGTGGTTGGCGATGCGGTCGAGCGGCGCGATGTCGACGTGCCAGCGGTAGGGCGCGTCGGAACTGCGCACGATCACCGGCATCACCGCGTTCTGCCCGGCCAGCGCGCATTCCACCGCCGCGCGGCCGACGGCCAGCGCCTGTTCGAGGTCGGTCTTCGAGGCGATATGCCGCGCCGAACGCTGCAGGTAGTCGGGCAGGGTCCAGTGCACCTTGTGGCCGAGCGCGTCCTTGACCCGGCCGGCCAGGTGCGAGGCGACGCCGCCCAATTGCGTGTGGCCGAAGGAATCGGTGCCGCCGCCGGCGTCGGCGACGAAGCTGCCATCGGCCGTGCGGATGCCTTCGCTGGCGACGACCACGCAATGGCCGACGCGCTTCACCACCGCATCGACGCGGGCGAGGAAATCGGCTTCGTCGAAGGTGCGCTCGGGGAACAGGATGAGGTGCGGCGCAGCATTCGCGCCTTCGCCGGCAAGCCCCGCGGCCGCGGCGAGCCAGCCCGCGTGCCGGCCCATGGCCTCGTACACGAACACCTTGGTCGATGTTTCCGCCATCGCCGCCACGTCCAGCGCGCATTCGCGCAGCGAGACCGCGGTGTATTTCGCCGCCGAACCGAAGCCCGGGCAGCAGTCGGTCACGGCGAGGTCGTTGTCGACCGTCTTCGGCACGCCCACGCATGTGAGCGGATAGCCGTATTCCTTCGCCAGCTGCGACACCTTGAGCGCGGTATCGGCCGAATCGTTGCCGCCGTTGTAGAGGAACCAGCGCACGTCGTGCGCGCGCAACACCGCGAGCAGGCGTTCGTACTTCGCCCGGTCCTCCTGTAGCGACTTCAGCTTGACCCGGCAACTGCCGAAGGCGCCGCCGGGCGTGTGCGCCAGCCCGCGCACTTCCGCGGCGGAGAGCCGGGTGGTGTCGACCAGTTCCTCGCGCAGGGCGCCGAGGATGCCGTTGCGCGCGGCGAGGACGCGGACCTTCCTCGCCCTGGCGGCCTGGACGACGGTCGAAGCGGTGGCATTGATCACCGCGGTGACGCCGCCCGACTGGGCGTAAAGCAGGGTGCCGGTGGCCATGGATTGGGCTTTTTTTGCAGGGGGCGGGATAGGGTAAGCTGGCCGCCATCCCGCGGGATGGCAGTGTAGCGCCGGCCCGCAGTCAGGTTTCCAACCATTTTTTCCGGAGCGAAACGATGCGATTGCTGCTGTTGGGTGCGCCCGGCTCGGGCAAGGGCACCCAGGCCGCTCGGCTCAAGGATTCCCTCGGGGTTCCGCACATTTCCACCGGCGACCTGCTGCGCGCGGAAGTCGCCGCCGCCAGCAAGCTCGGCCTCGAGGCCAAGGAAGTCATGGCCCGCGGCGAACTGGTCAGCGACGCCATCCTGCTCGGCATGCTTGAGGATCGTTTCTCGCGTGCCGACACCGCCAACGGTTTCATCCTCGACGGCTATCCGCGCAACCTCGCCCAGGCCGACGCGCTGGACAAGCTGCTCGCGCGCATCGGCCGGCCGATGGATTTCGCGGTGCAGCTGGAAGTGCCGGCCGAGTTGCTGGTCGAACGCATCGCCGGCCGCGCCAAGGCCGAGGGTCGCGCCGACGACAATCCCGATTCGGTGCGCAAGCGCCTGCAGGTGTACGACAGCCAGACCGCGCCGGTGATCGATTTCTACCGCCAGCACGGCCAGCTGACCGTGGTCGATGGCGTCGGCGAACTGGACGAGGTGTTCACCCGCATCATCGAAGCGATTTCCGCCGGCCACGACGTCGGTTGATCGACATTCCTTCCGCGGAATGAAAACGCCCCGGCAACCCGGGGCGTTTTCGCATCGCATGGCGGAACGGATCAGCCGGTCTTGAGCGTCAGGCCGTAGGCCGACAGGATCGGCAGCAGCGGCTGGAAATAGCTGCGGGAATTCCGGTGCCTGCCCTTGCAACTGCCGCTGCCGCCCGACAGCACGCCCTGTGCCTGGCCGACGCTGGTGATGAACGAGCCGCCGGAGTCGCCGCCTTCCGAACACGCGGTGGTGCGCGTCAGGTTGAGGATGGTTTCGCCGCTGCTGTAGTTCACCGTCTGGCCCTTGGCCTGGATGGTGCCGCATTGCCAGCCCGTGGTGCGGCCGGAACGGCAGATGGCCGCGCCGACGGCGGCAGCGGTGCTGCCCTTCACGGTCACGTCGCCCTTGCCCCAACCGTAGACCGTCGCCGACTGGGTGTTGCCGGACGAGATCGCGATCCACGACCAATCGTTGCCGGTCTGGCCGGGGTTCGGGAAGTTGGACGCCTGGAAGGTCCCGATCTTCGGACCGAGCGTCCATTGCGGACCGGTTCCGGCCGGGCCTTCCAGGTACGTCGGTTCGCCGGCATCGCCGCAGTGGCCGGCACTCACGTAGCCCGGGGTGCTGCCCTTGGCGACGTTGAAGCCGATCGAGCAGGCGTACAAGTAACCGTCGCCGGGATCGCGCAGGTAACCCAGGCCGCCTTTCGCCGTGGCGCGGAGGCTCGGCTGCTCCGCTTCGACGACGAAGCGCACGGTGCGGGCATCGGCGCCGCTGCGCGCGACGAAATCGACCCCGGCCTGCTGGCCGCCCTTGCCGACGCTGACGACGACGCTGTTGCTCTGCACGTCGACGTACCAGCCGTATACGCCCCTGGGCACCCTGGTGCCTTGCGTGAGTTGCAGGTCGAGCTGGCCCTTGGACGAATCCAGGTCGGCGAGGGTGTGGCGCGCGTTGCGGATTTCGACGCCGGCAGGCGCCTTCTGCGCGCCGGCCGACGTGGTGGCGACCACGAAGCGGAAATCGCCGTTGCCCTGCCGCTCGATCCAGCTACCGGCGAAATGGCTGCCCTGCTGCTTTTCCAGCCCCTTCGACTGCTCGGAAAGGCGTTCGATCTTCAGGTACTGCGAAAGCTGGGTGGATGTCAGCCCGAGGTCGCGCTGCATCGCGGCCCTCAATGCGGGCGAGACGTTGTCCGCGGCCAGCGCGGGCGTGGAGGCGGCGATCATCGCGACGGCGAGCGCCAACGGTGCGAAAACGAGTCTGTGCATGTTTCGAAAACTCCCTGGTAGCGGATTCGAAGTACGGCAGGCACGCGCATCGGCCGGGCAATCCGGCCGAGCGTTCCCCCAGCGCCCCTCGGCTGGTCGGGCGACGTTATTCCAGGCGCGTGGCGCAAACGTAAAAGCCGCGTGAATCGGCGACAATCCGCGCATGAGCGACCACCCTGCCAAGCGCATCCACATCCTCGGCATCGCCGGCACCTTCATGGGCGGCGTCGCCGCGCTCGCGCGCGAACTGGGCTTCGAGGTCGAAGGCAGCGACAAGGACATCTATCCGCCGATGTCCACCCAGCTGGAAACCCTCGGCATCGCGCTGAAGCAGGGTTATTCGCCCGGCAACATCTCCGCCGGTTGCGAAGAAATCGTCGTCGGAAACGCGCTTTCTCGCGGGAATCCCGCGGTCGAAGCGGTGCTCGATGCCGGCCTGCGCTACACCTCCGGCGCGCAGTGGCTGGCCGAACACGTGCTGCCCGGCCGCGACACGCTCGCCGTCGCCGGCACCCACGGCAAGACCACGACCACCACCATCCTCTCGTTCCTGCTGCAGGCCGCCGGTCGCGAACCGGGCTTCCTGATCGGCGGCGTGGCCGAGGATTTCGGCGCGTCCGCGCGCATCGGCACGGGCCGCGAATTCGTGGTCGAGGCGGATGAGTACGACACCGCGTTCTTCGACAAGCGCAGCAAGTTCGTGCACTACCGCCCGCTGGTCGCGATCCTCAACAACCTCGAATACGACCACGCCGACATCTTCCCGGACGTGGCCGCGATCCAGCGCCAGTTCCACCACCTCGTGCGCACCGTGCCGGGCCGCGGCCGCCTGATCGTCAACGGCCACGACGAACGACTGCGCGAAGTGCTGGCGATGGGCTGCTGGACGCCGGTGGAACGTTTCGGTTTCGATGCGGCGTTCGAGTGGAGCGCGCGCAAGCTGCGCGAGGACGGCAGTGCCTTTGCTGTCGTCCACGACGGAAACGAAGTCGGCACGGTCGAATGGCCGCTGCTCGGCGACCACAACGTGTCGAACGGCCTCGCCGCGCTCGCGGCCTGCAATGCGGTCGGCGTCGACATCGCGGCCATCCTCCCCGCGCTCGCCGACTTCCGCAGCGTCAAGCGGCGGCTGGAAGTGATCGGCGAAGCCGACGGCATCGTCGTCTACGACGACTTCGCCCACCATCCGACCGCGATCGCGACCACGCTCGCCGGCCTGCGCGCCAAGGTCGGAAACGCACGGATCGTCGTGGCGATGGAACCGCGCAGCAATTCCATGCGCCTGGGCGCGCACGCCGAGGCGCTGGCGCCCTCGCTCGACGGCGCCGACGCAGTGGTGTTCCTCGCCCGCCCGGAATTGCCGTGGGACGCGAACAAGGTCGTGTCCGCGCTCAAGGGCGAAGGCCATGTCGTCGCCGACGCCGATGCGCTGATCGCCAAATTGCGCACCATCGCGCGTGCTGGCGACCACGTAGTATTCATGTCGAATGGCGGTTTCGATGGCGCGCCGCGCAGGTTCTTCGCGGCGCTGCGTTCCCGCGACTGACAACGGAGGCATGCGATGAAGGCGAATGCGACCAAAGCCATCGTGGTCGGCGGCTTGCTCGGCGGCGCCGGCGACCTGCTGTTCGCCATCGCATGGGCCGGCATCAACGGCATGGCGCCGCAGAAGCTGCTGCAGGTCATCGCCAGCGGCTGGTTCGGCCAGGCCGCGTTCGAGGGCGGCTGGAATACCGCGGCGATCGGCTTCGCCTCGCACTTCGGCATCGCCCTGGTCGTGGCCGCGCTGTTTTCGGCATTGGTCACGCGCGTGCCGGGCCTGCTGGAGCGCCCGCTGGTCGCCGGCATGGCGCTGGGCGTGGCGACCTTCCTGGTGATGCGGCTGGTGGTGTTGCCGCTGTCGGCGTTCCCGTTCCCGGTGAAGATGTTCACGCTGGGCGCGGCGCTCGACCTGCTCTCGCACCTGTTCCTGTTCGGAACGCCGATCGCGTTCGCGCGACGCTATTTCGGAACGCGTTCCGCCTGAGTTGCCGCCGCATCGGTGCGCACGCGCAGCACGCGCGTGCCGTCGATGTCCGATTCGCGCACGGGGAACGCGTCGCCGAGCGCCGCGCGCAGCGCATCGTGCGCCGCGCCGCCGTCGTCGACCGGCCGCCACAGCCCGAACGCATGCAACGGCTGCGTCCAGGCCAGCGCTTGCGTGCCGCCGAGCCATAGCGGCGTGCCATCGCCAAGCCGTGTCGGCACGCGCCACAGGCGCAGGACCTGCAGGGTGCCGGGACGCGGACCGCGGCGACGCAGCAGCAGGGTTTCCGCCTGCGCGTCCAGGGTGCCGGGCAGCACGGGTTGCTCGGACGCCGCGCGTTCCTCGTCGAGCAGGCCGAGCACGTCGACCCAGTTCGCCTGCCGTTGCGCGCGCCAGCCGCGTTCGCGCAGCCGTTGCGCGAGCGGTTGCAGCGGGCCGGCGACCTGCACGTCGAGCCTGCGGCGCGCTTCGGGCGCGGGAACGGCCGCGGTTCCGGCCCACCACGCGTCCGCATCGATGGATCGCACGGCCGGCGGCGACGATTCCAGGCGCGCGAGCAAGGGCGTGGCCGCGCGCGGCGCATGCCACAACGCGGCGACGGCGAATGCGCCGTAGAACGTCCACGCCAGCGGCCGCATCCAGAACGAACGCGCGACGTGGCGGCGATAGGCAAGGCCGAGCAACAGCAACCACGCGATGCCGAGCAGCGCGCCGCCGGCGATGTCGCTGAGCCAGTGCATGCCGAGGTAGAGCCGGGCGAAGCCGAGCGTCGCCACCACCACCGCGGCGAGCAGGTAGGGCCATACGCGCCGGCGGCCCGGCAGTTCGCGCGCGATCAGGATCGCGAAGAAACCGAACGCGATCGTCGCCATCGTCACCGCGATGGACGGGAAGCCGAATGCGGCGTTCGCACCGGGCGGCGCCGGCATGTGGATCGACGCGCCGAGCAACGCGGTGAGCCCAAGCCCGAAGCCGAGCGCGGCCAGCCAGTGCACGGCCGCCATCCAGCGCTTTCGCCACAGCAGCCACAGCAGCGCGAGCGCGCAGGCCGGCACCAGCACCTCGCGGTCGCCCAGCGATGCCAGCGCCGCCATCAAGCGGTCTGCGAGCGGATTGCGCAGCGTGCGCATGCTCGCGTCGACCCAGCGATCCAGCAGCAACGGACCGCCGCGCGCGAGCACCGCGGCCAGCCACGCAAAACCCGCCCAGCCGATGGCGAGCAGCATCGTCGCGAGCACCAGCAACGAAGCCGATTCCGGCCGGTTGGGATCGACCATCGCTTGCGCGTAACGCCCCAGCCGCGGATGCGCGCGCGACCAGCGCAGGAGTTGCGCGAGCAGGCGGTCGGCGTGGCCGGCGAACCAGCGCCACGTGTACAGCACTGCCGCCCACGCCAGCGCGAGCGCGGCCAGCAACGCGAGCAAGGCCAGCGCGAGGCGATCCGCGACCGCGGCCACCGCATCGTAGGACGCGCCGAACAGCCAGCCCGGCGCGAGGAAGCACGCGGCCCAGGCGACGGCGGCGAACGCGCTCATCGGCAGGTAGCGGCGCAGCGGCATCCGCAGCATGCCGGCGACCGCGGGCACGAACGGCCGCACCGCGCCTACGAAGCGCGCGATGACGATGCCCTTGCTGCCGTGGCGCCGGAACAGGCGTTCGCCGCGGTCGAGCAATTGCGGATAGCGCGAAAACGGCCACATGCCGCGCAGGCGCGGGCCGAAACGCCGGCCGATCCAGAAACTCAGCGCGTCGCCGGCGAAGGCGCCGCAGGCCGCGGCCGCGAGCGCGTACGGCCCGGACACGTGGCCGAGCCCGATCATCACCCCGACCGCGAACAGCAGCGGCAGCGCCGGCACCACGATGCCCACCACGGCGAGCGCGTCGCAGAACGCGATCAGGAACACCAGCCCGCCCGCGGCGAGCGGGTGCGCTCCGATCCAGGCGACGAGGGCATCGACGTGCAGGGCCTGCATCGGCCGATTATCGCAGCAGAAGATTGCGGCCGTGGCTCGCCTACACTGCGCGCATGCAACCGGCCGGCGACATCGAAATCGAGGCATTAAAGGCGGACAGCTTCGGCCGCATCGCGCTGATGCAAGGCGCGGACGGCACGCGCTTCGTGCGCCGCGACCTGCGCCACGTGCCGTGGTGGCTGCGCTTGCCGGCATGGGCACTGGCGCGGCGCGAGGCGCGCGCGCTGCGTCGGGTGCGCCATCTTCCGTCCATGCCGCACCTGTTGTGCTGGGACGGCCGCGTGCTCGACCGCAGTTACCTCGATGGCGCGGCGATGCACCAGCGACCGCCGCGCGGCGATGCGCGCTGGTTCCGCGACGCGCACCGCCTGTTGCAGCGCCTGCATCGCGCCGGCATCGCCCACAACGACCTCGCCAAGGAAGCGAACTGGCTGGTGCTCGCCGACGGTTCGCCCGGGCTCACCGACTTCCAGCTCGCGGTCGCCGGCCCGCCGCGCGCGCGCCGGATGCGCCTGTTGTTCCGCGAGGACCTGCGCCACCTGCTCAAGCACAAGCGCACCTATTGCCCGGAAGCATTGACGCCGACCGAGAAACACCTGTTGAAACGGCATTCGTGGTTGCGCGACGCATGGTTCGCCACCGGCAAACCGGTGTATCGCTTCATCACCCGCAAATTGCTGCGTTGGGAAGACAACGAAGGACAGGGACCGAAGCCATGACCACACTCGCCGGTAAAACCCTGTTCATCACCGGCGCCTCGCGCGGCATCGGCCTCGCCATCGCCACGCGCGCGGCGCGCGACGGGGCCAATGTCGCGATCGCGGCGAAGTCCTCAGTACCGAATCCCAAGTTGCCCGGCACCATCCACAGCGCGGTCGAGGCGGTGAACGAAGCTGGCGGGCGCGGCCTCGCATTGAAATGCGACATTCGCGAGGAAGACGAAGTCCGCACCGCAGTCGACGCGACGGTCGCGGCATTCGGCGGCATCGACATCCTCGTCAACAACGCCAGCGCGATCTGGCTGCGCGGCGCGCTGGACACGCCGATGAAGCGCTTCGACCTGATGCAGCAGGTCAACGCGCGCGGCAGCTTCCTGTGCGCGCAAGCCTGCCTGCCGCACCTGCTCGAGTCCGCGAATCCGCACATCCTCACCCTGGCGCCGCCGCCTTCGCTGGATCCGAAATGGTGGGCACCGCACACCGGCTATACGCTGGCGAAGATGGGCATGAGCTTCGTCACCCTCGGGCTTGCCGGCGAATTCGGCGCGCAGGGCGTGGCGGTCAATGCGTTGTGGCCGCGCACCGTGATCGCCACCGATGCGATCAACATGATCCCCGGCGTCGATGCGCGTAATTGCCGCACGCCGCAGATCGTCGCCGATGCCGCGCATGCGGTGCTGGTTCGCGATGCGCGCGGCTTCAGCGGCAACTTCCTGATCGACGAGGACGTGCTGCGCGTAGCGGGCGAAACCGATTTCGGGCAATACGCGGTCGAACCCGGGCGGCCGCTGCTGCCCGATCTGTTCCTGTAGGAGCGATCGATGAAATACCTGCACACCATGGTCCGCGTGCGCGACCTCGATGCCTCGCTGCGGTTCTACTGCCAAGGCCTCGGCCTGCGCGAAACCCGGCGGATCGAAAACCAGGTGGGCCGCTACACGCTGGTCTTCGTCGCCGCGGACGAAACGCCGGATGCGGAAATCGAGTTGACCTACAACTGGCCGGATGAAGCCGGGAAAACCGAGGACTACGGCAGCGCGCGCAATTTCGGCCACCTCGCGTTCCGCGTCGCCGATATCTATGCCACGTGCGAACGCCTGCAGGCGATGGGTTACGCGATCAACCGCCCGCCGCGCGACGGGCACATGGCGTTCGTGCGTTCGCCGGACCTGGTCTCGGTCGAGCTGTTGCAGGACGGCCAACTGCCGCCGCGCGAGCCGTGGGCGTCGATGCCGAATACGGGAAGCTGGTGATCAGATGAGGGCTTGGGCGAGATCGGCGATCAAGTCCTCGGCATCTTCCAGCCCCACCGACACCCGCAGTAGGTTCTGCGGCGAGAACGGTTGCGGGCCTTCGACCGAGGCGCGGTGCTCGACCAGCGATTCGCAACCGCCGAGCGAGGTCGCATTGGTGAACACGCGCAGCTTGCCGGCCACCGCCAGCGCCGCTTCGCGCCCGCCGCGGACTTCGACGCTCATCATTCCGCCGAAATCGCGCATCTGTTTCGCGGCGACATCGTGTCCCGGATGCGAGGGCAGGCCCGGCCAGTTCACGCGTTCGACCTTGGGGTGCGAAGCGAGGAATTCGGCGACCTTGCGCGCGTTGGCACAGTGCATCGCCATGCGCGCACCGAGCGAACGACAGCCGCGCAGCGTAAGCCAGGCGTTGAACGGCGCCAGCACCGCGCCGGTGACGTGCAGCCGGTGCGCGACCCTGGCAGCGAACTCGTCGTTGCGGGCGAACGCCAGCGCGCCGCCGAGCACGTCGCTGTGGCCGCCGAAATACTTGGTGGTCGAGTGCATGGTGATGTCCGCGCCCAGCGCCAGCGGACGCTGCAGCAAGGGCGTGGCGAAAGTGTTGTCCGCGACGACCAGCGCGCCGGCCGCATGGCCGATGTCCGCCAGCGCGGCGATGTCGCTGATCTTCATCCGTGGATTCGAAGGCGTTTCGATCCACAGCATCGCGATGGGCTGCGCGCATGCCGCGCGCACTGCGGCCAGGTCGGACATGTCCACGATGTCGGCCACGATGCCGCGTTCCGGCAGGAATTCGCGGAACAGCATGCGCAGGCCGGAATAGCAGTCGTCCGGGAACAGCACGCGCGCGCCGTTCGGCAGCGATTCCAGCAGCGTGGTCATCGACGCCATGCCTGAAGCGAAGGTCAGCGCTTCCTCGCCGCCTTCGAGCGCGGCCAGTGCCTCGCGCAGTCGGTCGTTGGTCGGGTTGCCCTCGCGCTGGTATTCGTAGCCGGCGACGCGTTCGCCGCTGGGGCCGTGGCGGAAGGTCGTGGTGAGGTGGATCGGCGGCGCGACCGCACCGGTGGCGGGATCGGCCTCGTTGCCGACATGCACCGCGATGGTTTCAGGACGCATGCGCGATTTCCTCCGTGGCGTTTTCGAGCAAGCCGCGTTCGCGCAGGGAAACGCGCAAGGCTTGCGGGCCGGCGTAGTGCAGCGCGTCCATGCCGACGTGGCGCGCGGCTTCCGCATTCGCGGCCTTGTCGTCGATGAACAGGATGTCGCCGGGTGATACGCCGAGGCGTTCCGCGCTGCGCAGGAAAATCGCCGGGTCCGGCTTGCCGGCGCCGAATTCGGCGGAACAGAACACGCGACCATCGAACAGCGGCGACAGCGTCGGGCACAGCGCGTGCAGGTGGTCGCGCACCATCAGCCCGTTGTTGGTCAGGATCGCGACTTGCGCGTTCCGCGCCACGGCATGGGCCATCGCCACGCAATCCTCAATCGGCGCCATCGAGGCGGTGCGCGCGGCGATGCAGTCGTCCAGCGAAAGCGCAACGCCGAGTCGGCGCGAAAGCTCGCGCGCATGGCCTTCCGCGTCGAACAGGCCGAGGTCGCTATTGCGTTCCAGCCCGGAAAGCGTCAGCGCGTCCAGCACCCGCTGCGGTTCTACGCCGCAGCGTTCGGCCAGCGTGCGAACGCGCACGGCATGGTCGTAGTGCACCAGCGTGTGGTCGAGATCGAACAGCACGCAGGCCGGGCGCTTCATGCCGATTTCGCCTCGACGAACGCGCCGCGCGCCGCCTCGATGGTCGCGGCGATCACCGCATCGTCGTGCGCGCTGGACATGAAGCCGGCTTCGAACGCGGACGGCGCCAGGTACACGCCGCGATCGAGCATGGCGTGGAAGAAACGGTTGAACGCGGCGGTGTTGCAGGCCAGCGCCTGCGCGTACGTATCAACCTTTTCCGCGCTGAAGAACATGCCGAACATGCCGCCGACGCGTTGCGTGGTGAACGGCACGCCGGCTTCGCGCGCAGCGGTTTCGAGGCCATCGCAAAGCGCATTCGTCTTCGCTTCCAGCGATTCGTGGAAACCAGGCACCTGGATCAGTTCCAGCATCGCCAGGCCCGCGGCCATCGCCACCGGATTGCCGCTGAGCGTTCCGGCCTGGTAGATCGGGCCGCTCGGCGCGATCTGCTGCATCAGCTCGCGCCTGCCGCCGTAGGCGCCGACGGGCATGCCACCACCGATCACCTTGCCGAACGTGACCAGGTCCGCGGTCACGCCGTAACGTGCCTGCGCGCCGCCGAGCGCCACGCGGAAACCGGTCATCACTTCGTCGAAGATCAGCAATGCGCCGTGCTGCGTGCAGAGATCGCGCAAATGTCGCAGGTAGCCGTCGCGCGGCGGCAGGCAATTGGCGTTGCCCACGACCGGTTCAACGATCAGGCCGGCGATATCGCTTCCGCATTCGTCGAACAGCTTCGTCGCGCCATCGAAATCGTTGTAGGCCAGCGTCAGCGTCAGATCCGCCAGCGCTTTCGGCACGCCGGGCGAGGTCGGCACGCCGAAGGTCAGCGCGCCGCTGCCGGCCTTGACCAGGAAGGAATCGCCATGGCCGTGGTAGCAGCCTTCGAACTTGACGATGCGGCTGCGGCCGGTCGCGCCGCGGGCGAGGCGGATGGCCGACAGCGTGGCCTCCGTACCGGAGTTGACCATGCGCGTCATTTCGCAACTCGGGATCAGCCGCGCGATGGTTTCGGCCATCGTGACTTCCAGCGGGTTCGGGGTGCCGAACGACAGGCCGTTGCGCGCGGTGTCGATCACCGCTTCCAGCACCTTCGGATGGTTGTGGCCGACGATCATCGGTCCCCAGGAACCGACGTAGTCGATGTAGCGGTTGCCGTCGACGTCGAACAGGCAGGGTCCGTCCGCGCGTTGCACGAAGAACGGTTCGCCGCCCACCGACTTGAACGCGCGCACCGGCGAGTTCACGCCGCCGGGCATCAGGGTTTGCGCGCGGGAAAAGAGTTCGTGCGAGCGTTCGGTGTTCATGCGTTCTCGATATCGAAACAGGAAAGATAGGCGCGTGCGGCTTTGGCTGGATCCGGCGCGTCGAACACGCCGCTGATCACCGCGACCAGGTCGGCGCCGGCGTCGACCAGCAGCCGTGCATTGTCCGGGGTGATGCCGCCGATCGCCACGCGCGGGAGGCCGAGCTCGCTGCTGTCGCGCAGCAGATCGATGCTCGCGCGACGCGCATTCGGCTTGGTCGGCGAGGGGAAGAAGGCGCCGAACGCGAGGTAATCCGCGCCGGCTTCCGCTGCGTCGAGGGCGCGGCCCATGTCGTCGTAGCAGGACGCGCCGATGATCGCGTTCCCGCCGAGCAGGGCGCGCGCCTCGGCGATGGCGCCGTCGTGTTCGCCCAGGTGCACGCCATCGGCACCGATTTCGTGCGCGAGCCGGGCGTCGTCGTTGACGATGAACGGCACGCCGGCGCCGCGGCAGTCCGCGCGCAGCAACGAAGCGGCTTCGCGCAATCGTTCGCGGCCCATCGACTTGCAGCGCAACTGCAGGCAGGCCGTGAACGGCAGTAGCGGCAACACGCGTTCGCGCAGGCACGAAGGATCGGTCGCGTCGGGCGTGACGAGGTACAAGCCTTTTCGAAGCGTGGGGCCGCGCTTGAGCCGTGGTTTCGACATCGTGCTTCCGCAGGGCGGCGCGGGATGGGACAATCGCGCCAGTCCTTCGCATTATCGCGCCCCGATGTCCGAATCCGCTCCCGCCGTCGCCTACCGCACCTGGATGTGCGTGGTCTGCGGCTTCATCTACGACGAGGCCGCCGGCCTGCCCGAAGAGGGCATTCCGCCGGGCACGCGCTGGGAAGACGTGCCGGACACTTGGACCTGCCCGGACTGCGGCGTGACCAAGGACGATTTCGAGATGATGGCGCTTTAGGAATCTCCGAATCACCTGCTGCGCTTGGCATTTCGCGCGCCGGCGGTGCTCGGAATCCTCATTTACAGCCAAGTAAACTCCGGTTCCTGTGCTCCGGCGGCCCGCAATCTGCCTTCGCTCGCGACGGTGATTCGGAGATTCCTTGGTGCCGTAATCGTTCAGTGCGGCCGGCCCGGGCCGCCGAGTTCCACCAGCCGCTCGCGCAGGGCGGGCGCATCCGGCGCTTCCGGATTGCGTTGCAGGTAATTGGCGATGTCGGCCCGCGCGCCTTGTACGTGCCCGAGTTCCAGGTAGCCCAGACCGCGGTCGCGCAAGGCCTCGCGGTTGCCTGGCGCGAGGCGCAGGATGCGATCGGCGCTGCGCGTCGCGCGTTCCCAATCCTCGCCTTCCGCGTAGGCGGCGTGCAGGTTGCGCAGGATCCGCATCAGGATCGCGCGGTTGCCGGCCGGATGCAGGATCCGCAGCAGCGCGTCGTCGTCGGGCTCGTCCCCGCCGAAATGCTTGCTCGCGCGTTCGCGCAATTCCTCCTCGTCCAGCGGGCGGCCGCGGTTGAACGGATCCATCACCAGCAGGCTGTCGCCGACCGGCAGGCGCACTAGGAAATGCCCGGGGAACGACACGCCGTCCAGTGGCACGCCGAGCCTGCGCGCGACGTCGATCTGCACCATCGCCAGCGAGATCGGGTTGCCGAGCCGGCGCTCGCAGACCTCGTTGAGGTAGCTGTTGCGCGGGTCGTAGTACTCATCGTGGTTGCCGCTGTAGCCGAGTTCGTCGAAGAGATGGTGGTTGATCGCCTGCATCTTCAGCGGCCACGAATCGATCGCCTCGATCTCGCCGCGCAGCGCTTCCGCATGGCTGTGCAGCAGCGTGTCGTAGAGGTCTGGATCGAGGTCCGGGTATTCGTCGCGCGCGATCAG
Organism: Lysobacter lycopersici; assembly: GCF_007556775.1. Lineage (GTDB taxonomy): Bacteria > Pseudomonadota > Gammaproteobacteria > Xanthomonadales > Xanthomonadaceae > Pseudoluteimonas > Pseudoluteimonas lycopersici. The sequence goes on along the minus strand of NZ_CP041742.1, from coordinate 1,440,303 downwards.
CAGCGCGGTCGCGAGCAGTGGCAGGCGCGCATCATCGAGCGTCGCGAGCTGGTTCCAGTCCGGCAATGGATACGGCATCGCCATGTGGCGAGACTGCGACTTGCCGCATGCCGGTGCAAGCCCCTTGCGACGCGCCGGATTACGGAGCAGGCTGGATATCCGGTGCGAATTCGATCGTCGCACCGTTCTCTAGCCGCAAACGCTCGGCTTCGCCCGCGTTGAGCTCCAGCACGTAGATCGCCGGCGCATCGCTCGGATACGGCGGACAGGCATCGCCGAGGTCGCAAGGCGGCACGTCGCGCT